>NZ_JBIPKE010000017.1:0-567202 GCF_044005705.1 Marinoscillum luteum
TTTCGATAATGGATGTAGTTCTACGATAAAAGAGAGCACCTCGTATGAGCCAATCGAGGTGAGTTACGGATCTTCAGGGACTTATTATGTGAGTTTGGCTGCCATAGATGAGTCAGGAAATGTATCATATGATGTAGATACAGTTACGGTGACCGGAGATGTAGCTCCGGACATCAGCTTCACAGTAGATGAAAACCGCTGTATAGCGAATGCGAATACCTTTACCTCAGTGAGTAGTACTCCAGAGGACATAGTGAGCTATAGCTGGGATTTTAATGGGGATGGCATAGAGGACAGTAGCGAGCCTAATCCTACTTATCAGTATATAATTGCGGGTGAGTATAGGGTCATACTTACCATCGGAGATAGTTCCTCTTGTGGCAATACAGCGAAGAAAACTATTACAATTTATCCAGGACCACCTGAGCCTGACTTCTCCACAGACCAAACCACCTACTGTGTGGGAGACGGGGTTTTTATTACCAATCTGGCAGATGATTCGGATTACGGGGACGGAGTAAGTTACTACTGGTCTACAGAGCTCGGGGATACGGTCTCCACATCTCCGGTGTTCAACTTTGATCAGCCAGGGGAGAAGACCATATCACTGTATTCATCTATTCCCGGGTGTGACTCGGAGATTATTACCAAAACCGTAACTATCCTTCCTTTACCAGAGATCGCCTTTCAGGCGGATACCGCCTGCCATGGAGAGTTTACTGAGTTTACCAATTTTTCAGAAGGGACTTCATTTGCATGGACGTTTGGGGATGGATTTATCAGTAAAGCCGAAAACCCAGAGCATTTTTATACCGAACCTGGCTTATATGATGTGACTGTCTCCAATGTTGACGAGAATGGATGCGAAAATTTCCTTACCAAACAGGTAATAGTGGGAGCCATTCCTGAGCCAGAGTTCGAATATGATATAGCTTGCCAGGGTGATGAGACCATATTGTCCGACGTGTCTATCGTCAATGGTGCCGACATTGTGGAGTGGGAGTGGTACATTGAAGATATACCGGTTTCGCAAGATAAAAATCCGGGCGTGTACTTTGACCGGGAGGGTTCACAAACCGTGACGATGACAGTTTTTTCCTCCAATGGTTGCTCTGCTACTTATAGCGAGTCTATCGAAGTACTGGGTCAGCCTCAAGTCGATTTTTCCATAACAAAGGCCTGCCAGGGAGACTTCTCTTCGTTTGTAGATCAAACCAAGAACCCTGATCAGATTATCAGCCGAACCTGGCAGATCAATGGAGTGACTCAAGCCTCTGACGATGACACTTTGACCTATGCTTTTGTGGAGCCGGGCCTCTATGAAGTGAGCCTGATGGTGAATAACAGGAGCCTTTGCACAGCAGAACAAGTCAAAACTCTAGAGATACTGGCATTGCCAGAGCTGGATTTCCTCATCGATGGAGTGTGTGAGAATGAGGTCATTACGGTATCTGACCAGTCTGTAGCAATAAACGATGCGATTATCTCGAGGAGATGGCTTTTGAACGGAGGGTTTGTGGGCAATGGACGTAAAATCGAAATACCTGCAGATGTCAGTGGTCTGCATGATGTGACATTAGAAGTGGAGACCGCATTTGGCTGTATGGTTTCCCACACGGAGACTTTGGAGGTTTACGCCAAACCTGAGGTGGCTTTCACTCCTGCCAATGACTTTGGGGTGCCGCCATTTTCTTTGGTTTTTGAAAACGAAACGGTGAATGGACAGACCTACAAATGGTATGTGAATGGAGAGCTCACCTCTGAAGAGATGACCCCATCGCTGAGCTTTGGGACAGAAGGCTTGCAAACGGTGAAATTAGTAGCCACAAATGAGAATGGCTGTAGGGACAGTGTGAGCACTCAGATTGAATCTATTTTGCCTGTTGTAGATTTGGTGGTAAATGAAATACAGCTCATAGAAGACGGAGGCCTCCAGAAAATCCTGCTGGATGTGAGCAATAAAAGTAACCTGCCTGTTGAGCTGTTTGAGGTGCAAATTACCCTTGAAAATGAATTTACCCTTTCGGAAAATGTAACCAAACGGATCAATAAAGGGAAAGATGCGATCATTGGTTTAAGTGTCAGCCTTCCATCAGTGTCCAAACTAGGGTACCTGTGTGTGAGCCTGGTGGCTCCGTATAATGTGCCGGATCAAATACCAGAGAATAACGAAGGGTGTATTAACCTGGAAGCCCGAACGATTTTTGAGCCTGCGTTTCCAAACCCGGCAACAGAGCGTACACATATCCGGATGATTTTGCCTTTGGATGGTGATGTAGAACTGACCATACTCGATCTTTCCGGACAGGTGAAACAACAGAAAACCCTCTATAACCGCCCTTCAGGGCTAACTACCTTCACCATAAACCTTCAGACCTTACAGTCTGGCACCTATTTTATTTCGATCAAATATAATGGTGGAACCCATCGGGCACGTGTAATCAAGCAATAATCGCTGCTTTTAGGGGAAACGGCAAATCGATTGTTTATTCGAAGAGAATTAGTCGAAAGAATCCAAATATTTATAATTATTATTACCTTTGCAGCAAATAAAATTTGGAATGAAGTTAAATTCACTGCACTTAAAGCTAGACGAAATAGACAGGAAGATTTTAGAGATTTTACAATCAAACGCTAAGATCACCAACGCCCAATTATCAAAAGATATAGGCCTGTCCCCAGCCCCAACGCTGGAAAGAGTGAAAAAGTTGGAAAATTCAGGTATTATCAAGAGTTACCATGCCAAACTGGATACAGAGCGCATAGGCCTTGGTGTTCACACTTTTGTACAGGTTACTTTGAAGGGCCATAACAAAAAGAACATCGATATCTTTTTGGCTGAGATCAATCAGATTCCTGAAGTGATCGAGTGCCATCACATCACGGGCTCTGGAGATTTTATTTTAAAGGTTATTTCTAAAGATATTACCTCCTATCAGCGCCTCATGCTGGAAAAAGTAAGTGAGATCGATGTGGTAGACAGCTTGCAGTCTATGGTGATTCTTTCTACTTTCAAGGACAGCAAAGTGATGCCTGTGCCATTGTCATGATAGCTACACAAAATCTTATTTTATCTGAAGTACAAGTCAATCAAATCATCAGGCGGATAGCCTTTGAGATTTATGAAAACAACTTTGATGAAAAGAACATCGTGGTTGTGGGCATTTATGACAAAGGCTATTTACTTGCTGAAAGGATTGTGCGTGAGCTCTCGGCGATAGCGGAAGGCGTAAAGATCAGCTTGATCAAGCTTGAGATAAATAAAGAGAAGCCACTTTCTTCGGAGGTCACACTGGATGTGCCCTCCAAAAACCTGAAAGGGAAAGTGATCATCCTGGTAGATGATGTGCTCAATACCGGCAAAACCATGGCGCATAGTATGAGCGCATTGCTGGAAGTGGAAGTCAAGAAGCTTCAGATTGCAGTGTTGGTCAATAGAAGCCACAAACAGTTTCCCCTTTCTGCCAACTACAAAGGATATGAGCTATCCACTACCATAGACGAACACGTGGATGTGAAGCTGGAAGATCCAGTAGGCGTGTTCCTGTATTAAAAGACCTATGCCCTTTAGTAATCTTTATAGAGTTCGGGCTTTTTGATGAGCATTTCCAGACTCATTTCCACCAATTCACCCATGTTCTTGCAGTGAATGAATTCCGTTTCTTCATAAAATTCTGCTAACTCTTCCCCAAGCCGAGCCACGTTCCCGGGTTTAGATATCCGGTCATGGGTCATAGCGCTAAGCAGGTCGTCCACTCTGATCTTCTCTACTTTCACCCTATTGGCGATCAGCGAACGCTCCTCCCGCTGGTACTGACGCACGGTTTCGGGTGTCAGAGACTTCAGTCCAATTTTAATGATGGGGTTATTTTGCTTAAAATACTGCGGTAAATAGATCGCTCGACGCCCTTCATAGGACTGTTGATCAAAATCTATGGCCCTCAGGCGGTAGTCTACCTCTTCAAAATCAGGGGTGATATCAATCACAAAATTGCTGGAGTGCATGTCTCCAAGGAGCCTTACAAAGCACCGTTCGTTGAACTTCACAAATTCTTTGGCCAGCCTGGTCTCATTCAGGTTAGGGTCTTTGAGGTGATTTTTGATAAACTGTTCAGCTGGGATGCCCACAATGTGTTCTTCTATCAGTGTGTCTTTATAGACCACATAACTGATTTTATTGGGGGAGAGCAAGTGCTCCAGCTCCAGCCCGTAGAGACGGGAAGCATCAGCATTTTTGATATAGAAATAGTCAAAGTTGTCGTTGATGCGATTGACAATCCTCACTCTAAAGGGTTGTGTATTGCCGTAGACGCACAGATCCACCCGGTCAATGAAAAGGTGGTCCATGACTCCCACGTCACCATCTGCTTTCATGATCGAGTAAATCTTTTTCAGCGCAAAATAAATATCCGCCATATCATCTTGCGGATATAGCACGGTCTCCCACAGGGTATCGTTACCATTTCTGTCATACAAGGGTATGGAATTGTCATACCTCAGGAGTGAGTCATATGCGATGGGCAAGGCAATTTCCCGGTCATACTTATTCAGATATGCCCTCAGCCTAGTGCTGATCTTATAGGGAATTTTTTTCTTGCTGATGATGGCCATTACTTCAGGTGTTTGGGAAACATTTCGGTTGCCTGGTCTGCCCATTGCTGGAATGGCCGACTAATATCGACATGATTGGGTAGATATTGATACAGCTTTTCAATATTAAAAGATTCACTGAAAGTACCTGCCCCGGCCTTCATGGCATCCACGGCATTGCAGGCCTGCTCATAGTGGCCTTGCACAGGCACCATCAGTACAGGCTTACCCATATACATAGCCTCACATACTGATTCGAAGCCCGCGGTGGTGACGTATCCTTTTGCGCTGGCCATTTTAGAGATGAATTTCTCATCATTGAGCTGGTGATAGGTAAGGGTGGCATCTATTTGGTGCTCTTCGGGCATTTCTTTTTTGTCCCAAAAGCAATGCAGGGCCTGCTCTGGGTAAGTTTGATGAAAGTTTTCTACCTCGGCTGAGTACCCGGGGTTAACCATATAGACCAAAAAATGATCTCCGCTGGTTACCTGCGCCTCTTTTACCTCATCCCTGAGCAATGGGGGCACTACATACAGCTTTTTCTTTGGTACATCCTGAAACAGCTGAAAGGAGAGCGCCAATATCTTGTTGGCACCCAGGCTGGTGATTTTATTTCCCATTTGTAGAGAGAGTTTATCCAGCTTTCTCTTTGGAGGAAAATCAAATTTCGGATGACTAATGAGGTACTGGTGCGCAATACAGATAAACAACGCCTTAGGTCGCCGCGAAAAATTATAAAGCCCACCCAGGAAATCGTAAAAATTGACAATTACATCAGGCTGATCTTCACGCACGATCTCATCCATCCGATCCATTGATTTCTTGTAAATGGGAGCTTTGAGCAGGGAATAGACTATCGTCCGAAAGGGTTTTACGGACTTCTGCTGCTTGTCTGTGACAAAGTTTGGGCTTTCCAGTGGCACCACCTCGGTGCCAATTTTGTCAGTGAAGAACTGTGGAATGGATCTGCGCTCACTTTTGCCCACAATTACCCTGGTAATTTCATGGCCATGATGCCTGAGTATTTTAGCGAGTGAAAGTGCCTGGGTCATGTGACCTCTGCCTTCGCCTTGTATGATGAAGATGTATTTCAATTGGTTTCGGATTGAGAAATTAAGATAGTGATTTACTGAGAAAATTTCAGGGTAAACTCTGTACCGTCATTGATCACAGAGCGTACAGCTATGGACCCACGGTGATTTCTCATGATCTGTTTGGAAAGACTTAGCCCAATTCCGGATCCACTTTTCTTGGTGGTGTAGAATGGGATGAAAATCTTTTTGAGTGCTTCCTCTTCGATGCCAGGCCCATTGTCTCTGATGGAAATGAGTGCGCCGCCCTCGGGCCGCTCAGAAGCTTTGATCCACAGGGTTTTTTGGATGCCTTCATCGTCTACTTCTCCAAGTGCCTGAATGGCATTTTTCACAATATTGATGACTACCTGCTCTATTTGCTGTTCGTCTATCTGAATGCAAAGCGAATCAGGTACGTCCTGCACCAACTGCACCCCGGTTTGCTGAAAATCGTGTTTGAGTAGCGAAACCACATGCCCTATCAGCTCTTTGATACATACCTGAGACAGGTTGGGGAGCGTGATATGGGTCATATTTCTAAAATCACCCACAAATTTGATCAGACTCTCACTTCTCCTGTGGATGGTGTGTAGGGCAGTGTGGAAGTCACTAATCTGCTCATTGTTGATCTGATTGATGTCCTGCCCATTATCGAGCCACTCCTCCATCTCCGATTCTATGGTGCGTGCCAGTGAGGAGATCGGAGTGACAGAATTCATAATTTCATGGGTGAGTACCCTGATCAGATTTTGCCAGGCTTCCATTTCCTTTTCTTCCAGCTCACTTTGGATGTTTTGGAGGGAGATCAGCTTGAATTCTTTACCTCGCAGGGACAATTCAATCGCATAGATGGCCAGCTGTATTTCGTCCTCATCCGTTTTGGAGATTTTCACCAGATCCCTTCCTCCGGTGCGAAGCTCCCGAAGCGTTGTTACCAGTTCCTCGTTGATAACCTTTAGCTGTTTGATATTTTTGAGGTGTTTTACACCCAAAAGGGTGCGCGCCGTGGTGTTGATGATCTGCACTTCGCCCTGAGCATCAAATGTAACAATGCCTATCCCCACATGCTGAACGATGGTTTTGAGGTACTGATAGCTGGCCTCCTTTTCGGCTCTTATTTCTCTGAATTTTTTGATTACAGCGTTGAACTCATTGTAAAGTTCATCAATGCTCGACCCCTCCTTTCGCTCCGGATAAGTGTGCGAGAAGTCGTCCCATTTGATGCTTTGTAAAAAACCAATGATTTCCCTATTGGACTTTTCCAGAGAATAAAAGAGGTAATACCCCTGCACACAAATGAGCAGGAATATGAGAATTTTACTGAATGTATAACTCTCGGTATAAAAGAGATTGGCAAACAGAAAGATGGTGAGGCCGAGCAGGATTACCCGGCCGATTAGTTGATATCGAAATTTGTTATAACCCATATTTCTCCAGCCTTCTGTAGAGTGAGGCTCTGGTCAGACCCAGTTCTTTTGCTGCTTTCGAGATGTTCCCATTGTGCTTGTTCACAGCCCGCTGAATCACATTTTTTTCTACCTCATCCAGATTGAAATTATCAGCTTCTACGGTGTTATTATTTTCTGGCTTTTGGGCCAAAAAGAAGAAATCATCCGGGCTTAGGACTTCCGTGTCACTCATGATGATCGCTCGCTCAATGGCATGCTGGAGTTCCCTGATGTTACCGGGCCAGCTGTATTTTTGGAGTTTTTTGATCGTATTTGGAGCAATCTTGGAAATGTTCTTTCGATACTTCTGATTGTAGGTTTCCAGAAAATGATTAGCCAGCAAAGGGATGTCATCCAACCGATCTCTCAATGGGGGCAAATGGATCTCTACGGTATTGATACGATAAAGTAAATCCTGTCTGAAGGTGCTTTCTCCCACCATTTCATAGATGGGCATGTTGGTGGCACAGATGAGTCGGATGTCTATGGGCAGCGACTGGTTGCTGCCGATCCGTGTGACTTCACGCTTCTGCAGAGCGGTGAGTAGTTTGGACTGGAGCGGCATATTCAGGTTGCCAATCTCGTCCAGAAAAAGGGTGCCATTGTTGGCGATCTCAAACCGCCCTGCACGATCCTCTTTGGCATCTGTATAGGCCCCTTTTTTATGACCGAACAACTCGCTTTCGAATAAACTTTCGGTGATGGCACCCATGTCTACCCCAATGAATACATTGTCTTTTCTCAAAGATTTTTGGTGAATAGCTCTGGCGATAAGCTCCTTACCGGTACCGTTCTCACCCAGGATCAAAATGTTAGCATCCGTTCCAGCTACCTTATCGATGATTTTGAAGACTTCTTTGATTTCGTTGCTCTCACCTATGATGTTCTTGAAAGCCAAGTTGCTGTCTTCCTGCAGCTGCTTGCTGGTTTGCTTGAGTTGTGAAACCTCCTTATAAGACTCCTTTAGTTTGGCGGCACTATTGAGTGTGGCGATCAATTTTTCATTTTGCCATGGCTTGAGCACAAAATCAGTGGCACCAGCCTTCAGGGCCCTCACAGCCATTTCCACATCGCCAAAAGCTGTAATGAGCACCACTACGGCCTGTGGGTCTTTATCCAAAATCTGCTCCAACCAGTAAAAACCTTCCTTTCCACTAGTGATGTCCTTGCTGAAGTTCATATCCAGCAAAATCAGGTCATAAGTGTCGTTGTTGAGCAGAAAAGGGATTTTCTTTGGGTTCTTTTCTATCAGGACTTCTTTGGCATGTTTCTTCAGAAGCATTTTGGCTGCCAACAGCACATCCTCATCATCATCGATTATTAAAATTTTACCTAGTTCTTTATCCACGGGTAGCAGTGTTTTGTGTATTGATTTGAAAATTACACCGAATGAAAGCCAGAAACTATGCCAACTAAGAAAAAGTGATCAGCTTTGGTTGCAAGGCTATTTTCGGAGTTTTTGCTTGTCCGTAAATGTACACTTATTTCATGAGGTGTCCTTATTCGTACAGTGCTTGATAGGAAAGATAGGGTAGCCCTACCTCGTAAGGCAGCTGGTACCTCATTTTTTCAAACTTCACCAAAGCTTCAAGGGCTTTGATCTGGGCACCGATGTATTTTTCCTGCTGGATGTTCAATTTGAAGAGATCGCTTTCTCCGCTTTCCAGATTAAAGATCTCCGCTTCAAATAGCTGCCGATACCCTTGGGACATATTTGAAAATTGTTGAGCAAGGGTCTGGTTCGTCTTGAGTTCAGCATAAGTGCTTTGGAGCTGGTTGCTGAGGGTCAGTCTGGTTTGAGACATTTCAAATTCAATTTGCTCCTGGTACACTCTGTTTTTTTGTATTTTCCCACGTTCTTTTCTGAGCAAGATGGGGATGCTAAAATCCACACCAAGTTTATAGTTGTTCTCCCAGTCTGGGGACTCGAATCCGTCGGCATTGAACGGGGCATCGATTAGCGAATAGCTCAAATTCAGCTCTGGCTTCAGACTTTCTTTGTTCCACCTTTGCTCTACTTCGAGTTGGTCTCTTTTGGTACTGAGCTTTTGCAGGTCCGGGTGGTTATTGAGTGCCCATTCTACCAGTGTTTGAAAGCCTGAATCTGATGGCACCATGAAATCCGAATCTTCTGAGACCGGGAAGGAGCCGCTTGAAAGCTCCAGTGGAATCCCCTCTTCACTCCAGAGGTGAATCGAAAGTGCCAACTGCGACTGTAAGAGCTCTAACTTGGCCTTTTCAAAATCGGTTTGACGACCTTGATAAGTTATTTTGGCCTGAATGGTGTCCACTACTGCCGCCTCTCCAAACCCATAATCCAGTTGAGTCCTCGCCAACACCTCGCGGGCTATTTCAATGGCAGATGAAGTGAGCTCATATTTTTTGTAAGCCAAATACCAGTCCCAGTAGGACTTGGATATGGTAAGTAGGGTCTTGTTGATAAGCTTTATCTTTTCGGCTTGAGCCAGCCCGGAGTAGAGTCGGGCCTGAGTCACCAGCATTCTTCTTTCATCTATAAAGAGTCCTTTTCCAATGGGTAAGCTTACACCAGCGGCGACTTGCCAGTAGTCCTGGCTGCTGCTCACATAGCTCTCCGGGTTCAGATATGCTCCCTGATTTCTGTAAACTTCTATTTTCGGATCAAGTGGAAACCAGGTGGGTATTTTCAGTGCGTTATTAAACTTTTGGTAGTACTCCGTTCCGTTAAGGTTTTTGACATTGTAATTGGATTGAACCTTCGGGTCAAATTGTCCTTTCGTATACAGGAGTTCAGCTACGGCCATGTCATCTTGCAATTTCGCTTGCCTGATGATGGGGTGGTTGGCCTTGGCTAGCGCGAAAATATCGCCCAGGCTGAGTGCCACCGAATCAGGCACCTGAGAAAACCCTGTGAAAGCTGGCAGCAGGAAGAGAATGATCCATTTAACCCTCATTTTTTGGAAGTATTTGTCGTGGTTTGCTGATTTTCATAGATGCTGGGAGGGAAGCCATTGAGTTGCCTCCATAGCTCAAACCAGATGGGTACGTCGTTGAGCATGACCCAGCCCTTTATTCCGGATCCCATCCGAATTTGCTCGGGCCAGGCTTCATCCTCAGGGTCTGGGGCTACAAGTATTCTAAAGGATCCCGGTTTGCTGTCTACCCGATCGATGACACTTACTATTCCTCCAAAAGTCCCCACCGATGCATTGGGCCAACCAGAAAACTGTAGTGATGGCCAGCCGTCAAACTCGATCCTCACCTTACGCCCGGTGCTGATGAATGGCAGATCCATCGCTCTTACATGCATTTCGGCTGCCAGGTCGTCGCTATCAGGAATGATGGTCGCCACAGCTTCACCCTCTTTGATGGTTTCTCCAATTCCAGCTTTGAGGGCCCGTACAATGTAGCCCGTTTGGGGCGCAATAATTTGATACTGCTGATTTCGAATTTCCATATTGGAAAATTCGTTTTTGATTTTGGCGATCTCTCCCTCTGTGGCATGTATATCCGCTAGCGTTTCACTTACTGTGGACTGAGCCTTGCTGATCTTATCCAGGTATTCTGCTTCGGTACCTGCTATGCTGATGCGGTAGTTGATAAGTTCGGTTTTGCTTTGAAGCCATTTATTTTCTGCTGAGATCAATTTGGCTCTGCTGGCCTGAAACTTGGATTCTATTTCCTGAAATTTTGTGAGCGTGATGTTGCCTGCCTGGTAGCGTTTTTGGTTTCGATCGAAAGTATTCTCGGAGTTGGCGAATTGAATTTTTTCAGATTCAAAAGCGATACTGTCAATTTCCAACTTAAGAATGCTTTGCTGGAAATAGTTTCTGGCCTGGCGCAGCTTGATAGCGCGAGTCTCTTGCAGGGCGATGATTTGCCTTTCCAGAGCTTCTTTTTTGGACATTTTGGCGGCAAGTCCCTGTTCCTTGGCTTCCAGCTGCTGGCTAAGCCGTGTCAGTAGATTTGGGTCAAAGTACTTATCCTTTACCTCCGATAGGGTAAGGATGGTGTCCCCTTGGGTTACATGCTGACCTTCACTTATTTTCCAGACTTTTATTCTTCCTGAGATTGCGCTTTCAATGGTTTGAGGCCGATTTTGAGGGTTGAGTGCGGTCACTTTGCCTGAGCCCCGAATGTTTTGCTGCCAAGGTAAAAACAGGAAAAGACAGGCGGATACCACTAAGGTCAGGCTGACCTTCGCCAGAAGACGCCCCATACCTGGTGTTTTTAGGGTATGGAGGGAGTAAAAATCCCCTTCCTCCAACATATCGTCTATTTTATCGTCAGTTATATTCAGCATCTCAGTAGATATTTTTAAGAATATTTTCGTTTTTCAAGACGTTTTCAAAAGTGTCATCAGCGATGATTTTACCTGCGTCCATATAGATCACCCTGTCCATTGCGGCCATAATGAGGGGATCGTTTGATACCACTATGAGTGTTCGCTTTATTTCCGGATTGGTGAGTATTTCTATTAGTTTGAGTCGTTCATGTTTTTGTGCGCTATTGAAGAAGTCGTTGAGGATGAGAAGGGAGGGCTGCTTGGCCAGACAGCGGGCCAGTATCAGTTTGTTGATAAAAGAACTACTAAACCCTTTCCCGGCACTTCGAATAGGGGTGTTGAATCCTTCCGGCCATTCATGGATTTGGTCCATGAGCCCAACTTTGTCCATAGCTTCCATGGCCATACTCATATTAGAAAAGGGCTTACCTACCAGGATATTATCAAGTATGGTTCCTTCAAAGATGTCTTCCTGAGATACATTTTTACCAATCTGATCTCTCAGATGGGTTCTGTCAAGATCCTTCAGATTATAACGGTTGTAGGTGATCACTCCTTCGTATTTGGTGTGTATGCCGGCGATCACATTGGTGAGGGTGGTTTTGCCAGAGTTGCCCCCTCCCGAGATACAAATTTTTTCGCCTGGAGCTATACTGAGATTGATGTCTGAGATCGAAGGATGATCTCTGTCTGGGTAGGTATATTGAAGGTTTTTTATTTCTACCGAAAGCCCTTTTTCATTGAGTTGGCTCGCGGGAATGTCAATTCCCCCTGAAGGCTCCAGAGGTAAGTCTGTTACCTGGGCAATTTTATCAACAGCCGTGAGCATGTCATAGACCACATCCATGTACATGATGATTTTCTCCACCGAATTGATAATCAGGATAATGATCACCTCTGAAGCCACAAATTGGCCCAAAGTGATCTCCCGATTGATGACGAGGATAGTTCCAATAATCAGGAGCCCACCTGTCACTACCACCTTAAAGAGTAGAATGAAGGAGTATTGTTTGATCAGTACTTTGAAGTGAGCACTCCGATGTTTGAGGTAGCTGTTTACATTCAAATCGGTGTTTTTGATCGGAAGGTTAGTGTTACCTGACAGCTTGAAAGAATATAAGGTGCGAGCCATTTCTTCCAGCCAATAGACGACTTTGTATTTATACTTAGACTCTACAATGCTTGATTTCAGTCCCTGCGGACCTGTGAGATAGAAGATACTGAATAGAGTGCCCAAAAGCCCCAGACCAAAAAACACAAAAAAGGGATGGTAAAATGACAGCAAGATCAGTCCGAATATGATTTGAATGATACCAGTGGATAGATCGATTAGCAGCTTTGGTAGACCTTTTTGAAGAGTGATCACATCAAAGAACCTGTTCATCAATTCAGGCATGTGGAGATTTAGCACAGACTCCATCTGTATTCGAGGCACTCTGAATGCAAACTCAAAAGCTGCTTTGGTAAATACCCTTCTTTGCAGGTATTCCACAATGGTGATTTGAAATACCTGCAGCACCCCCGTGGCAATGACACCCAGGATGATGAATGCTATGAGCACATAGACTGAACTAAAGAGCACGCCCCCACTGATCAGTTCTATTGCGGCTTGTATACCAAGAGGCAGACTTAATCCCAGTAGTCCTATGAGAGCGGCATAGATGTAGACATACAGGATATCCTGACGTTCAGCGGCGAGTAGCTTGTAGAGTCGGTAGACAGCAGAGACCGGGGTCTTATCCAGATAATCCTTGTCTGAGCTCACCAAACTTTGATGATCAAAAATGGCCAGAAAAATGACTTCAAGTTTTTCTGTACAGGCCATGTCCAGTGCTGTCAGATCATCCCCTTCCCACTTTTCCACTCCCTCTTCCCGTATTTTTGTGAAGAGGTATTTTTTTCCTTTTCGAGTGATGAGGACCGGAGCCAGCTCATCGTCTTTGGCAAATACCATGACCGGAGCACTGTGGCTACTCATGGATTTCAGAAAAAGGGATTCTTTGAGGTGCTTCTCCAGGAAAATAATGCCGCAATCATTTCCCGACTCCACCGTATCCCGAATGAACTCAATGAGATCGAGGTTATCATACTCCCTGAAGTTCCTCTCCAGAGATTGAACAACATCACTTGACACTTCTAGATTTAAGTAACCTGCACACTCCTGGATTACTTTGATGATCTGATGATTATTCATGCTTCAATAGTTTGAAAGATCATTGATTTCAGAAATTCGTAATTGGCCATATATGGATCGTCCTCTTTACTAAGCTCAGTGAGTGAAGGCAGGTGTTCCGCAAAGAATATTTGCTGATTGGCCACCATCATTGCCGTGCTTACAATGGTACTGGGGTACGGGTAAGACGGATTTATTTCTGTGATAAACTCAGCGATCTTTTTACATAGAGACTTGTATCCTCTGAAAAAACCGTCTTTATTATCCTCATCCACCTGCTTGGCAAGATATATTTTGTGCGACTCGGCAATCACAATTTTATGCAGCGCTTCCTCATTGATATCAGGAAAGGCTGGATCTTTCATCTTTTTCTCGGTAATGATCCGTAGCGCACGGCTGAGTTTTGTCTTTGGATCTTCCAGATTATGCGTTTCATATTCGATCCGATAGTCCAACCACGCCCAATACCAGGTGATGAGATAAACTAAAAGTCGGTGCTTATTTTCAAAGTATCTGTACACGGAAGCTTCGGTGCAATCTATCCTGTCAGAAAGCTTTTTAAAGGTGAACCCTTCGAATCCCAGTTGGTGGATCATTTCTATACTGTGCTCGGTAATCCGTTGCCCCAATTCTGAAGACTGGGGATCTTTTGAATAGAGATTTTTATTGAGTACCAATTGTAATACCACCATACTAAGTTTTTTTACTTATAAATATAATAGTAATACTATCAACTTTTCCTATGACACTTTGTTTAAAACTTTGAATTGTCATAAAAAAGGTTATTTTTGATATCTATTAGTTCTTTTATTTTGAGTTTTTGACCTTTAGGTTCAGTCCGGGAGCGGATTGAACCTTTTTTTATGCCCGCTTGCGGACAGTTTCCTGTTCCATTTTGTACAAGCGCACAGATGCTTCATAATCCCATAATCCCCTAACTCGTTATATTTCAGCAATTTACAATCATTGGCACTTTAATTGGCATAGGGGGGACAGACTAGACAAAGAATATGGACCGAAAGATTCAAAAGAAAAAGTGGACGTTAAAGCGTATCGCTACCTGGGGTGGAGCCAGTGTGTTCGTCATCTTCATTTTATACAGTTTCATTTTTGCCGATGGAGGCTCCCGCCTGAATGTGGAACGTGAGAAAGTGAACATTGCCACTGTGATGGAGGGTGAATTCAGAGAGTTTATTCCTGTGGATGGCTCGGTGATGCCCATCAAAACGATTCGCCTGGATGCGATAGAAGGTGGCGTGGTAGAGAAGAAATATTACGAAGGTGGGATATTGGTGGACAAAGGTGACACTATTCTGAAGCTTTCAAACAATGACCTCTTGCAAAACTTCGTGCGGGAAGAGACTCAGGCATTTATCCTGATGAACAGCCTGGAAAACACCAAGTTGAGCCTGAAGAGGAACCAGTTTGAACTGAAACGCAACCTTATAGAGCTTGATTACCAGATCGATGAAGCTAAAGATGCGTATGTCAGAGGACAGGAGCTCTATGACGAAAAGATCATTTCTGAACAAGAGTATCTGAATTTGAAGCGGGCTTATGATCGACTGATTGACAGTAAGGTTATTCAGATAGAGTCAGCCAAGTTTGATTCACTGAATGCCCGACTGCAGATAGCACAGGCCGAATCTACCCTCAATCGGACCAGAGATAATCTGGAAATGATCAAGAAGAATCTGGATAACCTGTACTTCAAAGCACCTATATCAGGGAGCCTGAGTACTGTGAATGCGGAAGTGGGCGAATCCATCTCTCCTGGACAGAACATTGGGCAGATCGACGACCTGAATGGCTTCAAAGTAAGGGCAGCGATAGACGAACACTACATTGCCAGAATTTATCAGGGTCTTTCAGGTACTTTTGATTTCGCGGGAGGTTCTTATACGCTGCAGATTTCGAAAGTATACCCTGAAGTGGCTAATGGTCTGTTTTCTGTGGATATGGTATTTACTGACACCATCCCTCAGGGTATCAGAAGAGGCCAGACCCTGCAGATCAGGTTGCAGTTGAGTGAAAATATTACCGCAGTACAGATACCAAGAGGAAGCTTCTATCAAACCACCGGAGGCAATTGGATTTTCGTGCTGACCGCTGATGAATCAGAGGCCGTAAGAAGACAAATCAGGCTGGGCAGACAGAACCCAAGATATTATGAAGTCATAGAAGGCTTGCAACCTGGGGAGAAAGTAGTAGTCTCTTCTTACGAAGGCTACGACGACAAAGACAAACTAGTATTTAAATAATAAACCTAATCGACATACAAAATAAAATTTTAGACAATGGAAAACTCTGAAGCGTTAATCAAAACTGTGGGACTGAAGAAGTTCTACTATACAGACGAAATAGAAACAACAGCCCTGGCTGGTGTGAACCTGGAGGTCAAAAAAGGTGAATTTGTGGCCATAATGGGCCCGTCTGGTTGTGGTAAATCCACTTTGCTCAACATTGTGGGCTTATTGGACAACCCATCTGAAGGGGAGTTTCATTTTACAGATCAGGAAATCTCAACCTACTCTGAGCGTAAAAGAGCGGAGCTTAGAAAAGCCAATATCGGCTTTGTGTTCCAGAGCTTCAATTTGATTGATGAATTGACGGTTTATGAAAACATTGAGCTGCCGCTTATTTACCTGAAATACTCATCTTCTGAGCGCAAGAAGCGGGTGGAAGAAGTGATGGAGCAGATGAAGATCATGCACCGTAGAAATCACTTCCCACAGCAGTTATCTGGTGGTCAGCAGCAGCGTGTGGCCATTTCGCGAGCTGTGGTGGCCAAGCCTAAACTGATTCTGGCGGATGAGCCAACAGGTAATCTGGATTCTGCCAACGGACAGGAGGTAATGAACCTACTGACCGAACTGAATGAAAACGGGACCACCGTAGTAATGGTGACACACTCTCCGTTGGATGCTGAGTACGCACACAGGGTTATTCACTTGTTTGACGGACAGATCGTTTCTGAAAACATGAATGCCAAAGACAACGCTTTAGTTTAATTCACTTTTTGTATACTCAAGGCCGATCCTCTTTGGACGGCCTTTTTTTGATCTAAATAAACTGAAAATGAGGAAGACTTTGATTTTCATGATGATTACTATGTCTGTACTGGCCCATGCACAGGATACAGAAGAGGTGACCGTCCTCACGCTGGATGACTGCATCCAGACCGCACTGGAGAGAAACATTCAGTTGAAGCAGGCGCGCAATAGTCAGCTCATGGCTGAATCTAATCGGCTACAATCCATCATGAATTTTTTCCCTTCGCTATCAGCAGGGGTGAATTATGACTATTTCTTCGGTAACTTCTTTGATCCCAATGCGGCTCGCCAGGTATCTGAGACCACAAGCAGTTCGGCTCCCAATATTTCTTCCAATATGGTCTTGTTCAATGGTTTTTCAAACCATTTTCAATTGAGTCAGCGTAAACATGAGTTGGTTGCTGCATCAGAGACCATTAAGAATACAGAGATCAATGTAGAAAGTAATATTCTGGCTTACTACCTCAGTGTGATCCTGGACAAAGAGAACATTAAAATAGCCAGAGAACGTGTGGAGTTATTGGAAGCACAACTGGAAAGAGAGAAGAAAAGAGAATCTGTGGGGGTGGGTAATCTGGAGTCAGTATATAATTTTCAAGGGCAGCTGGCCAATCAAAAACTGACGCTCAACAATCTGGAAAATACCCTGAGAAGAGATTTGCTTACTCTGTTTCAGTCCATGCAGCTCAACCCCAATGATGGAGAGGTGGAAGTGCAGGCTTATGATGTGCAGGAGGAAGAGCTTCTGCTCGAGGCAGATCCGTTTGAGGTAGTGTTGGAAGAAACGCTGAGCAGTAGCCCGGCACTGAAAGCGGCAAGCTCTTCCTACGAAGCGTCGAGGTATCAGTTTAAGTCTGCCAAAGCCCAATTGTACCCTACGATTACGGCTTTCGGAAGAATAGGATCTAACTATTCATCTAACGGAGCCCGAAACCCCACCAATGGTGACTTTGAACCTGACGCCAGTTTTTCCAGACAAATGGAGTTTAACGAATTTGAGTATGTGAATTTTTCACTAAATATCCCCATCTTTTCCAGATACCAAACCAGCAATAATATTCAGATTGCCAAAGTGCGAATGGCCAATGCTGAATTGGGGGTATCGCAGGCTATGAACACGATCACCAACCTGGTACAAACTGCTTACCTGGATTTGGTTTCGGCCCAGAACACCTACATTTCTGCTAAGGAAAACCTGGCGGCTACCACACAGACCTTCGAGTTTATGAAAAAGCGGTTTGAGACGGGGAATACTGATTTTTATACTTATTTGGAAAGCCTGAATAATAAGAATAGGGCCGAACTGGAGCTCATCAACTCCAAGTACAGCATCGTTTTTAGAAAGAAAATTTTGGAATTGTACAGAGGGTCATAACCTAAGTTGGTAGATCAATACCTGATCTTTTCCGATAAAGTAATATCGATCCCCCCATTTCAGCACATTATTAAAGCCCCCTGGTGGGGCTTTTATTTTGGTGATGTTTCCTGGGCGAAAAACATCAATTGTAGTAATCCATGCTCCGGCCAAAAAGACCAATTGGTCATTGACCACTTGAAAATAGGAGACACCTTTTTCGGGATGGCTGAACTGTAAATTCCCATACTGATCGAAAAAATGAATGCCCTGCTGCGTATCACTGATGAGCACCAGATTTTGATAGGCTTGCATGTAACTAGCGTTACTCAGGTTTATTTGTAAGGGATTACTCAGGAGTACATTGGAGTTTTGAATGTTGTATTTTCTCAGTTCATTGTAGTCTGCTGACAGTGCCCATACGCTATTGTCAATGCCGGGAGCACAAAGGGTTACCAGGGGACGCTGATAGTCTGCAAGCGAATAGGTGATGGGAGAAGTGCTGAAGCGGTCCAAGAAAATGAATTGTTGAGGACTTTTTAAAAAAAGAAATACCTTAAATCGGTTCCAGGCGCTGATCAGTGTCACAGGGAAATTACCAACAGCAGAGTAGAGCTCAGTCTCGTTTCCATCCTGATCATAGCGAAGCATATCTCCGGCCATCGTACCGAGGTATATCTTCCCGTCCGTATCTACAGACTGTGCAGTGATTTCATTTTTGAGCTTTATGGTTTTGACATGCGTCCACTCCTGAGCGAGACAGCATATGCTCGCTTGTAATAATAGAGTGCAGATCAGGAGTTTAGTTTTCAAAGGTTTTTAAGATTGCGTTGTCCCGGGTCATTTCAAGGTAGGTGCTTCCGTTGATCCATTCTCCTAGGTTGAAATAAGTAGAATGGGTGCTGATGGGTGCTTCTATGGCCAGGTGTCTGTGTCCAAAAATGTAAAAATCATGATGAGTCTTGGCTTCTACTTCCTTGCAATATTGGATGAGCCATTCCTCGTCTCCCTTAAAAGGGGGATCGGAGCAGGTATCTCTGCTGTGGTCAGACCATTTGTTGGCAAGCCAGATGCCCAGGTCAGGGTGGAGCCATCTAAAGGCCCATTGGGCCAGGCCATTGGTGAATATTTTCTTGAAAAATTTGAATTTCTCATCTCCGGGACCCAGACCGTCTCCATGGCCAATATGCACGATATGAGGGCCGATCTGGAAAGACTGAGGTTGGTGAATGATGGGAATGTTCAGCTCCCGGGTAAGGTAGTCCGCCATCCACAGGTCATGATTACCGGTGAAAATGATGATCGGGATACCCTTGTCTTTGATTTCGGCGAGTTTACCCAGAAACCTCAAATACCCTTTGGGGACTACATGCTTGTACTCAAACCAGAAGTCAAACAGGTCTCCGGCCAGGAAGATACCAGCAGCGTGTGAGCTCACTTCAGTGAGCCATCGCACGATTTTCTTCTCCCGCTCCATGCTGGATATCCTATCTGGAGCTCCCAGGTGAAAATCACTGGCGAAGTATATTTTTTTTTGAGGGTCTAAATCAGAAAACTGTAAGTCCATAAAAAAAGGGAGCCTTTTAGGGCTCCCAATTTAAGCAATGTATTTATGTTTTTAGGACTGCTTTTTGTCCTCCAGTTCTTCCTCTGTTTCGGTGTCTACCGCACCATCTTCTTTTTGTACCTCCTGGATTACGTTGCTTTTCAGCTTAGCCAGCTCTTCTTGCTTCGCTTTTTCAGCCTCTAGCTTTTCAAGTGCCTCTTGTTCATCCCTTTCGTCGTTTACATTTTTATTATTAGTAAACCGCTCATAGGTAGTTTGATTCTCAAAAGGACGCTTACCAATCAGCCTGTCAAGATCACCCTGAAAAATAATCTCTTTTTCAAGCAGCTCCTTCGCTATGATCTCCAGTTCCTTGCCTTTTTCTTTAAGCAGCTCCTTGGTGCGGGCGTAGGCCTGATCTATGAGGCTCTTCACTTCCTTATCTATCAGCTCAGCCGTGGCATCAGAATATGGTTTGGTGAAATTATATTCTGATTGTTTACTGTCGTAAAACGAGACGTTCCCGATCTTATCATTCATACCGTACACAGTGACGATGCTGTAGGCCAGTTTGGTGATCCTTTCGAGATCGCTGAGCGCGCCAGTAGAGATTTTTCCGAAAACCAAATCCTCTGCCACTCTGCCACCCAGTGCCATACACATCTCATCCATGAGCTGCTCAGTCTGATAGAGAAACTGCTCTTTGGGTAGATACTGCGCATATCCCAGCGCGGCTACACCACGTGGCACGATACTCACTTTCACCAAGGGGTCTGCATGCTCCAGAAACCAACCCGCCACCGCGTGACCTGCTTCGTGATATGCCACGATTTTTTTCTCTTCAGGAGAGATGATTTTATTCTTTTTCTCCAGTCCACCAATGACTCTGTCAATAGCATCCTGAAAATCGGCCATATCAACGGCCTTTTTGTCACGTCGGGCAGCGATGAGTGCTGCTTCGTTACATACATTGGCGATTTCAGCTCCTGCAAACCCGGGGGTCTGTGCTGCCAGTTTTTTAGCATCCACATTTTCGTGCTGCTTGATTGGCTTCAGGTGTACTTTGAAAATAGCTTCTCTGCCGATAATATCTGGTTTGTCAATACTGATTTGTCTGTCAAATCTACCAGGTCTCAGCAGGGCAGAATCCAGTACATCAGGACGGTTAGTTGCCGCCAGTATGATTACTCCCGAGTCTGTGGAAAAGCCGTCCATCTCCACCAACAGGGAGTTGAGGGTGTTTTCTCGCTCATCGTTGGAGCCTGGCATTTGCCCCTTTCCACGGGATCTGCCGATGGCATCTATTTCATCAATAAAGACAATACAAGGTGCTTTTTCTTTGGCTTGCTTAAAGAGGTCCCTTACCCTGGCAGCACCCACACCCACAAACATTTCCACGAAATCAGATCCTGAAAGTGTGAAGAAAGGCACGCCGGCTTCACCAGCCACCGCTTTGGCAAGTAAGGTTTTACCTGTTCCGGGAGGGCCTACAAGTAAGGCTCCTTTCGGAATTTTACCACCCAGCGTGGTGAATTTCCCTGGGTTTTGAAGGAAGTCAACAATCTCTTTGATTTCCTCCTTGGCCTCTTCAAGACCGGCGGCATCATTGAATGTGATTTTGACTTTATTTTCAGCATCGAAAAGTGCCGCTTTTGATTTCCCGATATTGAAAATCTGACCACCGGGGCCACCACCACCTGTCATTCTTCTCATCAGAAACCAGAACCCGAAGATGATCAGGAATAGGAATCCCCAGTTGAAGATAAAAGTGGTAAAGTCCTGTCGTTCGTCTACTTCATACCCGATCTGCTGATCCTTGGGCAGTTTATCCATCAACTCATTAAACTTCTGATTGAAGATTGTTGGGTCTACAATTTTGAATTTATAATGAGGTCCGCTATTGGTAGAAAACGGGGATTGTTCCTCTAACTCTATTTTGTATTTGGTGTTCTGCAGGGCCTCTGGTTTCAGTGTGACCTCCACCTCATCCTGATTTTTGATGAGAACGACCTTTTTCACATCGTTAGCTAAGACCATCTGCTCAAATCGCTTATCAGAGATTGAAACTGTGGTGTTGCTACGGCTGAAATATGTAAATCCAAAAACCACAGTAATCAAGCCTACTATGATCAGTAGTTGATAGTTGGGTTTATTTGGCTTTCCACCCATTAGTGGGTTTTTCTGTCTCGGTTTATCCGCCATTATCTATTTGTAAAAGTTTAATTCGTACAACGCTCAGAAGGTGATTTAGTTCTCTTTGTCTATTTGGGTGACTTTAGCATCGCCCCATAGCTCCTCCAGACCGTAAAATTTCCTCTTTTCTTTATTGAAAACATGAGCGACTACATCTACATAATCAATGATGATCCACTCTCTGCTTTCTTTTCCTTCTCTTTTCCAGGGATTTTGAGTAGAATGCTTAAAGACCTCATCCTCTATAGAATCGGCAATTGCATCTATTTGAGTGTCAGAATTTCCAGAACAGATGATAAAGTAATCCGCTACAGCGTTTTTCACTTCCCGAAGATCCATCACCACTACATCAGAAGCCTTCTTCTCCACCATACCCTGCGCCACCAGTTCACTTAATTTACTGGAATTAATTGCTTCTTTTGTTTTTACCTGCATTCAATCATTTTTTAGTCTTACTTTATCTTCAAAAATACTAATATACTTTGCATAAATACTTTGCCAAACCGCTATTTCTAGGCAAAATGCTCGAATTCCTGCCAGAATGTCACAGTACCAATGAGGAGCTGCTGCTAAGAATCCGTCTCGAAACCCTTAATGAGGGCTATGTATTACACACCGGACACCAAATAGCTGGAAAAGGACAACGAGGCAACGCCTGGCTGAGCGAACCCGGTAAAAACCTTCTTTTTTCCATTTATCTGACACCAAAAGTACTCTTGCCCAAACAGGCATATCTATTAAATATCATCTCAGGATTGGCGGTGGTAGATGCCTTAGCCCCAAGGGTAAGTGACAAAGTTGAATTGAAGTGGCCAAATGATGTCTATGTGGGTGATAAAAAAATCTCGGGCATTTTGGTAGAGACCATGATTGAAGGTGGTGTGATAGCAGATGCGGTAGTAGGAATAGGCGTAAATGTCAATCAATCCCACTTTCCTCTTGCAACCGCCACTTCCATTCTGATGGAAAGTGGTGTGACTTGCGAACTAGAGGAGTTACTGGAGCAGATCATTCAGCAGTTGGAAAAGTATTACCTGAAATTGAAATCAGGAGATACCAGAGGCCTTCTTGGGGCCTATTACAAGCTGATGAGGTGGCGTGGAGAAATCCACTCTTTCCGGGATAAAGAAGGGACATTTGATGGCGAAATTATTGGCATTGACGATACTGGCAGGCTTACAGTCAAAACAAACAATATCGTCAGGCGTTTCGATGTGAAGGAAATAGCATTCCTCTATTAACAACCCAATACTTTTAATTTATTAATTTTGCGCTTGTAAAAATTGAGTCATGATTGAAGAAAAGCTGAACTACAAAGTAAAAGACATTAACCTGGCCGAATATGGCCGGAACGAAATAAGGTTGGCAGAGGCTGAAATGCCTGGTCTGATGGCCTTACGAGAAGAATACGGACCTTCAAAAATACTGAAGGGAGCCCGCATAGCAGGTTGTTTGCATATGACCATACAAACGGCCGTTTTGATAGAAACCCTCGTGGAGTTGGGAGCTGAAGTATCCTGGTCTTCATGTAATATATTTTCAACACAAGATCACGCCGCTGCGGCGATTGCTAAGGCTGGTGTGCCGGTATTTGCATGGAAAGGCCTCAATGAGGAGGAATTTGACTGGTGCATAGAGCAAACACTATTCGCGTTTGAGGGTGGTAAGCCTCTGAACATGATTTTGGATGATGGTGGAGACCTTACCAATATGGTTTTGGATAGATACCCTGAGTTGGTAGAAGGGATCAATGGCCTTTCTGAAGAGACTACCACTGGTGTCCATAGGCTTTATGAGCGCATGAGAAAAGGGACACTACCAATGCCTGCTATCAACGTAAACGATTCGGTTACCAAGTCGAAGTTTGATAACAAATATGGCTGTAAGGAGTCTTTGGTAGATGCGA
Source organism: Marinoscillum luteum (assembly GCF_044005705.1). NCBI lineage: Bacteria > Pseudomonadati > Bacteroidota > Cytophagia > Cytophagales > Reichenbachiellaceae > Marinoscillum > Marinoscillum luteum. Next base: position 23,601 of record NZ_JBIPKE010000017.1, read on the forward strand.
TCAGAAGAGCTACAGACATCATGCTGGCGGGTAAAGTAGCCGTGGTTGCCGGGTATGGCGATGTAGGGAAAGGCTCAGCAGCTTCGTTGCGTGGTGCTGGAGTGAGAGTGATCGTGACTGAAATAGACCCAATCTGTGCGCTGCAGGCAGCGATGGACGGCTATGAAGTAAAGAGAATGGTGGATGCTGTGCCTAGAGCAGATATTATTGTTACTGCCACTGGTAACAAAGACATCATCCGCGGAGAGCATTTTAAACTCATGCATGACAAAACGATCGTTTGCAACATCGGCCATTTTGACAATGAGATTGATGTAGCCTGGTTGAATGGAAACTACGGAAGTACCAAGGTGGAGATTAAGCCTCAGGTAGATTTGTATAATATTGATGGTAAGGAAATCATTCTTCTGGCAGAAGGCAGACTGGTGAATCTCGGATGCGCTACCGGACACCCTTCTTTTGTGATGAGTAATTCATTCACCAACCAGACACTGGCTCAGATAGAGCTGTGGACCAACGTGAAGAATTATGAAAATGCCGTTTATACGCTTCCTAAGCATTTGGACGAGAAAGTAGCAGCGCTTCACCTTGCCAAAATAGGAGTGGAGCTTGAAACCCTATCTCAGGAGCAGGCAGAGTACATTGGAGTGACAGTGGCCGGGCCATTTAAACCGGATACTTACCGATATTAATCGCTCAACTTTAAATACCTTAGAAGGCGGCTTTTCTTAGTGGAAGGCCGCCTTTTTTATGCCATGAAAATACTCTTCACCACATGCCAGGGCGGAGTAGCCGGATCTACCCATTCTATTTATTATCTCGTTAGAGGCCTTGTCCAAAAAGGGCATGAGGTTCATCTGGCCTGTAGGAGGGGCTCTTTACTTTGGGATTTGGTCCAGAGACTGGGAAGTGTTGAATGTCATGATGTGCCTTTTGCGTCCTATATGGATTTGGGCTCAGTCCGGGCAGTTGGTCGCATCGTCAGAAAGCATCAGATCGACCTCATCAATGCACAGGGCGGGAAAGACCGCAACCTCACCATCCTTGCTAAGTGGGCATTCGCATTGGATGTGAAAATTGTTTTCACCAGAAGGCAAAGGCCACGAAATGAGCCGTGGATCAAACGATGGTTTCATACGGCCGGGACTTCAGGTATTGTGATGGTAAGCAAAGGATTGAGAGATATTTTTTTGGCGAAAGGCTATAGTGAAGCTCACCTGAAAGTAATATTCAACGGCGTTCCAGAGGATCTTTTGCTGAATGTAAAGAAGGAAAACGTGGAGGAGCTCAGGAGGGTACATGGCCTGACCGGTAAGGTCATTTGTTGTATCAGTAGGAAAAAACTGCAAGGAGAAATCATTAGCGCACTGAAATACCTTCCGGAGGATTACAGTATTTTGTTTGTAGGAATTAATGAGGGCGATTTTGCCGAATGGCTAGCCAGGGAAAGCCCTAAACAACGCATCCTATTTACAGGCGTGGTGAGCCATGAGGAGGCACTTCATTACCTGCAGTTGGCCGATGTGAAGGTGTTGCCCTCTCATATGGATGGGTTCGGCCTGGCACTGGTAGAGGCCATGCTCAGCAGGGTTCCGGTGATTGGTTCCAGATTCGGTGGGATTCCCGATCTTATACAAGATGGAGTGAATGGTTTCCTTTTTAACAATGGGGACTCTCAGGATTTGGCTGTGAAAATTCAGCGGCTGGCGGAGGATGAGGCTTTGCGAGAGCAATTTGTGAATAGGGCCTATAAAGATGCCATTGAAAAGTTTTTAGTAGAAAGAACAGTCACAGAGTATGAAGCGTACTTTACGGAGCTTATTGGCTAATGCTTTATTTTTTGAAGTTGATGAAGCTTCTTGTATTTTAAATATTTCTCCATCATAGCCAGTCTGATGATTTGCCAGCCGTGTCGGCCGTCTAAAAAACCAGCCTTAAAAAGATAACTTTTCACAAAGGAAGTGATGGGGCTCAGGATCATGCGGGCAAGTGCAAATTTTCTATTGCTGCCAAAGTATGTGGTGGCACTGATCTCTGCATACTTTTTGACCTGCCTTTGATGCTCCTGGAGCGTTGAAAAAGTGAAATGAAGCAGGTCCCCTTTAAGTTTTTTAGGTTTAATCCCTTTCCTTGGAAAAACCCTGTCATGCGGATTGCTCCCACCCCAGTGCGCCTCATGCTTATTCCATAACCGCACTTTCCAATCGGGGTACCAGTCACCATGTCTTATCCACTTCCCACAATAGAACGATAGCCTGTTGAGTAAATAGGCCTGGTCCGGGAACCCCAGATCTTTTTCATGAAGTATACTGCCTGCCAGTTCCTCACTGAGGGCTTCGTCACCATCCAGTGAAAGCACATGATCGTATTGCGCCAGGGCGAGGACATGATTTTTCTGATCAATTTGGTTTAAGTAAGCTTTTTGCTCAAAACGTACACCGAGGCTTCTGCAAATGTCTGGTGTACGATCCGTAGAGAACGAATCAAGGATCACCACTTCATCAGATACTTGCTGCAAACTCCGAATGCAACGCTCGATGTTTGGGGCTTCGTTGTAGGTAATGATGATGGTGGAGAGCTTCATTTTATTCCTTTCAGAAATCCAGAGGGTACGTCGGGTCGTAAATACAGAGAACGCAAATTAATGAGTACCGAGGTAACTCCGTTTTGTTGGGTAAATAAGTTCATTCTTATTTAGAATAAGTATAAACTATTTGAAGAGTGTAATCGTAAAAAGGTGTAGGTACATTGAAATGACCTTAAACAAATTGGTGTAGAGTTCGATTTTATTATTAGGCAAACAGAGGAGACTAAAGAAATGAGCGAGGAACAAGTAATCAGGCGTAAGTATTCCGATAAAGAACGAAAAAACATTTTCGACAATGAGTTTCTGCCTCATTTAGATGCTATGTACAATTTCGCCTACAGGCTCACCTTCGACCAGGACGATGCAAAAGACCTGGTTCAGGATACTTTCATGAAGGCATATCGGTTTATCAACTCTTTTCAGCAAGGCACCAATGCCAAGGCGTGGCTGTATAGAATTCTCAAAAATAGCTTCATCAATGATTTCAGAAAGCGGAGTAAACAACCTGCCAAAGTAGATTATCAGGAAGTAGAGAACTTCTACAATTCGGAAGATGTTGATGAAAGCAGAACAGTAGACCTGAGGATAGATGCGGTGAAGGATATGATCGGGGATGAGGTGTCCAATGCGCTCAATGCATTGGCCGTTGATTTCCGGACGGTAATTATTCTCTGCGATCTGGAGGGGTTTACTTATGAGGAAATGGCGAAGATTCTGGACATTCCGATAGGTACTGTGAGGTCCAGATTGCACAGGGCCAGAAACCTTCTGAAGGAGAAACTGAAGTCATATGCCTTAACAATGGGCTACAAATAATATTTATTTATTTAGTTTGTGAAATAATTGCATCACCATGTCAGACAACTCTGAGAAGAAAGGATCGAATGATTGTAATGAGTTTGCGAAATGCCTCCAGTATCTCCATCTAATGTTGGACAATGAAGCCACTGAGGAGCAGGAGATTTATCTGAAAAACCATATTCATAAGTGCATGGTTTGCTTCGAGCAGTACGAAGTAGAGAAACAAATCAGAGAACTATTGCGAAGTAAACTTACCAATCAAAAAGTACCGGCTGACCTGGCGCAAGCTATAAGAAATAAAGTTTTTCAATCAGCCTGATCATATGAGCCGAGGCAAGGCAGTAATTTTCTGCGCACCATCAGGTGCCGGTAAGACCACCATTGTAAAGCATCTCATCGAGACCATTCCCAATTTGAAATTTTCGATTTCCGCGACTACACGTGCCAAAAGGGCTGGTGTGGAAGAAGACGGAAAAGATTATTATTTCCTTTCGCAGGCAGACTTTCGCAAGAAGCTTGAGGCAGGAGAGCTGTATGAGTGGCAGGAGGTGTACCCCGGGGTATTCTACGGTACGCTCAAAGCTGAGGTAGAGCGTCTTTGGGCAGAAGGTCATCATGTAATTTTTGATGTGGATGTCATTGGAGGGGTCAATCTGAAGGAAGCACTTGGAGACAGGGCACTATCTGTTTTCGTAAATGCTGAAAGTGTGGATGTGCTTCGCGAGCGTTTGGAGAAGAGACAAACAGAAACCAAAGAATCGTTGGAGCGTAGGGTCGGCAAAGCAGAGGCTGAAATGCAATACGCTGAGAAATTCGATTATGAGCTGATCAATAGAGATTTGAAGACCGCTTTCAGGGAAGCTGAGCAGGTTGTAAATGATTTCCTCAAATGAAAGTTGGACTCTTTTTCGGATCTTTCAATCCTATCCATGTTGGGCATTTGATTATTGCCAATGTGGCTCATCAGTCCACGGAGCTGGATCAGGTGTGGTTTATCGTATCACCTCAAAATCCATTCAAAAAAAATAAGAACCTCTTACACGAGTTTGATCGATATGATTTGGTACAAGCCGCCATTGAGGATGACTACCATTTCAGGGTGAATGATGTGGAGTTTCAGATGCCCAGGCCCAGCTACACAGTGGACACCCTGGCCGTATTGACTGAAAAGCATCCCGATCATAGCTTTACTCTGATCATCGGGGAGGATAACCTGGGCTCGTTCACCAAGTGGAAGAATCATCAAGTAATTTTAGATCACTATGGGCTGATTGTTTACCCCAGGCCCAATGCTCAGAAATCAGATTTGACGGAGCATGCAAATGTGCGGTTGATAGAAGCGCCGGAGATGGACATATCGGCTACCCTTATCAGGAAAATGATAAGAGCAAACCGATCTATCAAATATTTGGTACCAGCACGTGTGGAAGAAATAATTCAGGCACGTAAACTGTTTATTTGACCGTCAATTTAGAGGGTCATTATATCCTTCTCCTTCAGCTCCAGTAGGTCATCCAGCTTTTTGGTGTGGAGATCTGTGATCTTCTGCACTTCCTCTTCAGCTCCTTTTATGGCATCTTCAGAGGCTCCGTCTTTTAAGAGCTTCTTGAGCGAATCCATTACCTCTTTGCGCACATTTCGCACACTGATTTTGCCGTTTTCAGTCTCTGATTTGGCTTGCTTCACCAATGAGATTCTGCGCTCTTCGGTAAGGGGCGGTATGTTGATCCTGATTAATTCACCGTCATTCTGAGGGTTGAAACCAAGGTTAGAATTGATGATGGCTTTTTCTATTTCAGGGATCATCTTCTTTTCCCAGGGCTTAATACTCAAAGTTCTGGCATCCGGTGTGGTCACTGAGGCTACTTGCTGTAGCGGAGTGCTTGCTCCGTAATATTCCACAGTGATTCCATCCAGCATGTTAGGCATGGCCTTACCAGCTCTTATTTTGGCCAGTTCGGAGTTGCAGTGGCTCACTGCTTTGTCCATCATTTCTTGTGAGTGATCTAAATAAAAGTCGATTTCCTCCATTGTGTTAATTGATTAAAGTACCCACCTCTTTTCCATCTATGATATCAAATAGATTTCCAGGCTTATTCATGTCAAATACGATAATTGGGAGATTGTTTTCCATGCAAAGGGTAAAAGCCGTCATGTCCATGATGCTCAGTCCTTTTTCGTAGGCCTCCTGAAAAGACACGTGAGTGTATTTGGTCGCGGTAGGATCTTTCTCAGGGTCAGCCGTGTAGACTCCATCAACGCGTGTGCCCTTTAGTACCACGTCAGCTTCAGTTTCGATGGCCCGAAGACTGGCAGTAGAGTCAGTGGTGAAGTAGGGGTTACCTATACCAGCGCCAAAGATGACAATCCTGTTTTTCTCCAAATGTCGAATCGCTCTTCGTCGGATGAAAGGCTCACATACCTGTTCCATTTTCAGTCCTGACATCAGTCGGGTGTACATTCCGTGCTTTTCCAGCGTACTTTGCAGCGCCATGGCGTTGATGACAGTGGCCAGCATACCCATGTAGTCTCCCTGTACCCTGTCTATTCCTGACTTCTCTCCATCCACTCCTCTGAAGATGTTTCCTCCTCCAATCACTATGGCCAGTTCAAGGCCTTTTTCATGGACTCGTTTGATTTCCATAGCATATTGTTCCAGTCTGTTGGGGTCTATGCCATGTTGATTTTCTCCCATGAGGGCTTCGCCGCTAAGTTTGAGGAGTATCCTTTTATATTTCATGCAGGGCTATATAATTGTTTGTTGATTAAAATTTCACAAAAGTATAAAGATTACCATATCAAGCGCCCATGATCCTTAAAAAGATACCAGAACTTGATTTTTTTCCACGTTTTGACCTTTTCCAATGTGTATTTTCTGAATCGTGGCATTCACAGGAGATTTAATGATGTTCTCCATTTTCATGGCTTCCAGGATTAGAATGGTATCTCCTTCCTGAATCTCCTGACCCTCAGATACCGCTATATCGATGATGGTGCCTGGCATTGGAGCATTGATTTCATTGATTACCTCGTTGGTGATCACGTCCATTCCCAGGTCTTCCAGGATTTGGGCAATGTGATCTTTGGTGCTTACGCTGAATTCCTCTCCATTAATATTTAAGGTCAAGGTGCTGTCATGTGACTCCACTACCGAGATCTGATAGACGTGTTGATTTTGGTAAAGGAGAAATTCATTAGAAGACTTCTTGTGTAGGCTATAAGATGTTTCTTCGCCATTGATGAATGCCCCCCCTTCACGTTCCGCAATTTGAAACTCATTGCGCCCATTTACTTCTACTTTTAGTTTCATATCGGTCATATCATTTTCCAGGCCACTATAATAATGAAAATCAATGAACCTGGGCTGCGAAAAAGGGCCTCGGAAGGTTAAAAACATGCTTTGAAAAAATGATTCCAGATTTAACGGTAAAAATTTGATTAAAATAAAAAAGCGTATAATTTTGCATTCCCTTTTTCAAGGAGAACCGAAAAAGGGGAGTACTTTGATAGAGTATAAATGTTAGTTGGGGGGATACCAAAGCGGCCAACTGGGACGGACTGTAAATCCGTTGACTTATGTCTTCGAAGGTTCGAATCCTTCTCCCCCCACAAAATGTTAAAAAGCGGGTGTAGCTCAGTTGGTAGAGCGACAGCCTTCCAAGCTGTAGGTCGCCGGTTCGAACCTGGTCACCCGCTCGAATTATCAACCTTTTGAAATTCCCAAAGCCGATGTAGCTCAGGGGTAGAGTGCTTCCTTGGTAAGGAAGAGGTCACGGGTTCAAATCCCGTCATTGGCTCTTGTATCCTCAAGGGGAACACCATTTGGTTGGTGATATTTGGAATATTTTATTTTGACTTATTTATTTAATATTTAAACCGAGGATTATCAGACATGGCTAAAGCAACCTTTGATCGTTCAAAACCGCACGTTAATATCGGTACTATTGGTCACGTTGACCATGGTAAAACCACATTAACTGCTGCTATTTCTTCTGTACTTGCCTCAAAAGGCCTTGCAGAAATGAAAGACTTTTCTTCAATTGACAATGCACCTGAAGAAAAAGAAAGAGGTATTACTATTAATACTTCACACATTGAGTATCAGACAGAAAAAAGACACTACGCGCACGTGGATTGTCCTGGTCACGCTGACTATGTTAAGAACATGGTTACTGGTGCGGCCCAGATGGACGGAGCTATCATTGTGGTAGCAGCGACTGACGGTCCTATGCCACAGACAAGAGAGCACATCCTTCTTTCTCGTCAGGTAGGTGTTCCTGCTTTGGTTGTTTTCATGAACAAAGTGGATTTGGTTGATGATCCTGAGCTTCTTGAGCTTGTGGAAATGGAAATCAGAGAGCTTCTTTCTGATTATGATTTCCCAGGTGATGACATTCCAGTTATCCAGGGTTCTGCTCTTGGTGCACTTAACGGTGAGCCTAAGTGGGTAGAAAAAGTAGAAGAACTGATGAATGCAGTGGATGAGTTTATTCCACTTCCTCCTAGAGCAGTTGATAAAGAATTCTTGATGCCTGTAGAGGATGTATTCTCAATCACTGGTCGTGGTACTGTAGCTACTGGTAGAATCGAAAGAGGTGTAATCAACTCTGGAGATCCAGTTGACATCATCGGTATGGGTGCTGAAGGTCTTAAGTCTACCATCACTGGTGTGGAGATGTTCAGAAAGATATTGGACAGAGGTGAAGCTGGCGATAACGTTGGTTTGCTTTTGAGAGGTATTGAGAAGAGCGAAATCAGAAGAGGTATGATTATTTGTAAGCCTGGTTCTGTGACTCCTCACGCTAAATTTAATGCTGAGGTATACGTTCTTTCTAAAGAAGAAGGTGGTCGTCACACTCCTTTCTTCAACAAATACCGTCCTCAGTTCTACGTAAGAACAACAGACGTAACTGGTGAGATCATGCTTCCTGCGAATGTGGAAATGGTAATGCCAGGCGATAACGTAACTATCGAAGTAAATTTGATCAACCCTATCGCTCTTGAAAAAGGTCTGCGATTTGCGATCAGAGAAGGTGGTAGAACTGTTGGTTCTGGTCAGGTTACTGAGATCCTTGACTAATTGAATTTCAAAACATTGCCATCTGGAAATTAATTTCAGATGGCATTTGTTTATAAATATTGATTCATCTAACTTTGCAGTCCTTTTGGGCTGCATGGTTTTTTTACGGGTGTAGCTCAATTGGTAGAGTAGTGGTCTCCAAAACCATTGGTTGGGGGTTCGAGTCCCTCCTCCCGTGCAATCTTTAAACATAACGATGGATAAGGTAATATCTTTTTTTAAAGAGGCTTACGATGAGTTGCTTCACAAAGTAACCTGGCCTAAATACGCTGATCTGCAAAACAGTAGCATCCTCGTTTTGGTCGCTTCTTTGATTTTCGCTCTGATGATAGGGCTTTTCGACTTTGGATTCGAAAATGCCATGAAATGGTTTTATAACGAATTTTAAGGGATGTCTGAGTTCAAATGGTACGTAGTACGGGCTATTAGTGGCCGTGAGAAGAAGGTAAAGGGTTACCTGGAACAAGAGATCGCTAGAAATGGCATTGAGCAGCTGGTAACCCAGGTGCTGATTCCGTCTGAGAAAGTATACGAAATGAGAAATGGAAAGAAGCGTGTACGTGAGCGCAACTTTTTTCCAGGATATATCCTCATACAAGCTGATTTGAGCAATGGCGAGACTCAGCATATTATTACCAATACACCAGATGTTATTGGTTTTCTTGGTGAAGGTTCTACCAGCGCTTCCAAGGATCCTGTTCCACTTCGTCAAAATGAGGTGAACAGAATTTTAGGTAGAGTCGATGAAGCCGAGGAGTACGAAGAGAAACTTGATACACCTTTTATAGTGGGTGAGTCGGTAAAAGTTATGGATGGTCCATTCAGTGGCTTTACCGGTACTGTAGAAGAGGTATTTGAGGATCGAAAGAAGTTAAATGTTACAGTTAAAATTTTTGGAAGAAACACTCCTGTAGAGTTGAATTACATACAGGTAGAAAAACAAGAATAATCTAATGGCTAAAGAGATAACAGGTTATTTGAAACTCCAGGTTAGGGGAGGGGCGGCAAATCCTTCTCCTCCAGTAGGACCAGCACTTGGTTCTAAGGGACTAAATATCATGGAGTTTTGTAAACAGTTCAATGCAAGAACTCAAGATAAGCAGGGTCAATTGCTCCCGGTAGTTGTTGCGATCTATACTGACAAGTCTTTCGATTTTGTAATTAAAACACCTCCAGCTCCAATATTGATTATGGAAGCTGCTAAGTTGAAAAAAGGTTCTGCTGAGCCAAACCGTGCGAAAGTAGGTTCTATCAGCTGGGATCAGGTGAAGGAAATTGCCGAATTGAAAATGCAGGATTTGAATGCTTTTCAAATTGAAGCAGCGATGCGTCAGGTAGCTGGTACAGCAAGAAGTATGGGAGTAAGAGTTTCTGGTAAAGCGCCTTGGGCTAACTAAATAGTACAATGGGAAAGATTACGAAAAATCAGAAAAAAGCTGCAGAGCTTGTTGACGTAAATAAGGAATACTCTATCGAAGAGGCTGCTCAATTGGTAAAGGATATTACCTTTTCCAAATTCGATGCGTCTGTTGATATTGATATTAGACTGGGTGTAGACCCACGTAAAGCGGACCAGATGGTTCGTGGAGTGGTGGCTCTGCCTAACGGGATTGGCAAGGAAGTGAAGGTGCTAGTGCTTTGTACTCCAGATAAGGAGGAAGAGGCTAAGGCAGCTGGAGCGGACTATGTAGGTCTTGACGACTTCATCACCAAAATAGAAGGTGGATGGACAGCGATCGATGTGATCATCACAATGCCAACAGTAATGGCTAAAGTGGGTAAGTTAGGTAGAGTACTCGGACCAAGAGGATTGATGCCTAACCCTAAGTCAGGTACTGTAACCATGGATATTGCTCAGGCGGTAACCGAGGTAAAGGCAGGTAAGATCGACTTCAAAGTTGATAAAACAGGAATTATTCATACAAGCATTGGTAAGATCTCCTTTGATCCAGAGAAGATCATGCAAAATGCAGTAGAGATGATTCAAACTGTGGCGAAGTTGAAACCTTCTTCAGCCAAGGGTACATATTTTAAATCAATCACACTATCCAGTACGATGAGTAAGGGAATAGCTGTTGATAAAAATAGCATAGCTGGACTATAAGACGTTATGACTAGAGAAGAAAAAGCACAAGTGATTGCTGGTTTAACAGAAAAATTTCAGCAAACAGACCACTTCTACATCACTGACACATCAGGACTTACTGTTGAGCAAATCAACAAGTTCAGAGAGATGTGCTTCAAGAAAGGCGTGGAGTATAAGGTTGTGAAAAATACTTTGATCAAGAAAGCTCTTGAAAATCTTGACAATGACTATTCATCATTGGATAGTACACTTAAAGGATTCTCAGGGATCATGTTTGTGAATGAAAACGCAAACATACCTGCCAGAGTCATTAAAGACTTCAAGAAGGAAGATAAAGATCAGAGACCTAAGTTTAAGGCTGCTTCCATAGATTCAGATATTTTCATCGGTGAAGACCAGTTAGAGATTTTGAGTAAGCTCAAGTCTAAACAGGAACTTATTGGTGAGGTTATTTCATTACTTCAGTCGCCTGCTAAGAATGTTATTTCCGCTCTACAGAGTGGTCAGCATACAATAGCCGGACTGGTAAAAACACTTTCAGAAAGAGAATAAGATTTTTAACAAAATTAATTGACAATTAAAATGGCAGATTTAAAAGAATTCGCTGAGCAACTAGTAAACCTTTCAGTAAAAGAGGTAAGTGAACTAGCTACAATCCTTAAAGATGAGTATGGTATTGAGCCTGCAGCCGCAGCAGCTCCTGTAATGGTAGCTGGTGGTGGTGATGGTGGAAGTGCTGCTGAAGAAAAATCATCTTTTGATGTTGTACTTAAGTCAGCTGGTGCCGCTAAGCTTGCAGTTGTGAAACTAGTAAAAGAACTTACAGGTCTTGGACTGAAAGAAGCTAAGGAATTAGTGGACGGTGCTCCAAGTAACGTAAAAGAAGGCGTAGCTAAAGATGAAGCTGAGGCGCTGAAAAAGCAGCTTGAAGAAGCTGGTGCCGAGGTTGAGCTAAAATAATTTGATTTTCATCAACTAAGGTTTAGGCCTGGCTCCCATCCCGATATCCATCGGGATAAGGATCAGGTCTTTTCCTGTTTGTATCTACCACATATTGTTCTTGATCCTTATTTTGAACTAAACAGATAAAGCTTTGGCTAAAAATACATCTGAGAGAGTTAATTTCTCTTCTATAAAATCTGTAATCGATTATCCTGATTTCCTTGACGTACAGCTAAAGTCATTCGTTGACTTTTTCCAGCTGGACACTCCTTCTGAAAAAAGAAATTCCGAAGGACTGTATAAAGTGTTCATGGAGAACTTTCCTATCAGTGATTCCAGAGAAAATTTCGTGCTGGAATTTGTCGATTATACTGTTGACCCTCCAAAGTACTCAGTTGATGAGAGCATCGAGAGAGGTTTGACGCACTCTGTTCCCCTCAAAGCTAAGCTTCGTTTGCTTTGCAATGATGAGGAGAATGAAGATTTTGAGACCATTGAGCAGGAAGTCTTTTTGGGGAATATCCCATATATGACCGCTAAGGGGTCTTTCGTAATCAATGGAGCCGAACGAGTGATCGTTTCGCAGTTGCACAGGTCACCAGGTGTGTTCTTTGCTCAAAGCAAGCATACAAATGGTACCCACCTGTATTCTGCAAGGATTATTCCTTTCAAAGGATCCTGGATCGAATTTGCTACGGACGTTAACAATGTGATGTATGCCTATATCGATCGAAAAAAGAAGTTTCCTATTACCACACTTCTGCGATCAATAGGATATGGATCTGATAAAAAAATATTGGACCTTTTCGGCCTGTCCGAAGAGATCGACGCTACTGAAAAGGAGCTTAAGAAAGTAATTGGCCGTAGACTGGCTGCCAGAGTACTGCGTACCTGGACTGAGGATTTTGTGGATGAAGATACCGGAGAGGTTGTATCTATTGACAGAAATGAAGTGATTCTCGAAAGAGATGGTATTATTTCTGAAGATGATATAGAGACAATTCTGGAATCGGGCAGTAAGTCAATTGTCCTTCACAGAAAGGATGTTAACATCACGGATTACTCTATTATATATAACACCCTTCAGAAGGATAACTCAAACTCCGAGAAGGAGGCTGTTGAGCAGATCTATCGTCAACTGAGAAACACAGATGCTCCGGATGAGCAGACTGCACGGGATATTATTCAAAACCTCTTCTTCAGTGACAAACGTTACGATCTGGGAGAGGTAGGTCGATACAGAATCAACAAGAAGCTTGGTTTGGATATAGGGTACGATAAGAGAACCCTTACTACAGAGGATATTATCCTTATTGTGAAGTACCTGATCGGGTTGATCAATAGCAAGGCTGTTGTCGATGATATTGACCACTTGAGTAATAGAAGGGTAAGAACTGTGGGCGAACAATTGTACGCTCAATTTGGTGTGGGCCTTGCCAGAATGGCCAGAACGATCCGCGAACGAATGAATGTTCGTGACAATGAGGACTTCAAGCCAGTTGATCTGATCAACGCTCGTACATTGTCTTCTGTGATCAACTCATTCTTTGGTACTAACCAGCTGTCTCAGTTCATGGATCAAACCAATCCACTGGCTGAGATTACGCATAAGAGAAGAATGTCTGCACTCGGACCAGGTGGTCTTTCGAGAGAAAGAGCAGGTTTCGAAGTACGTGACGTTCACTACACTCACTACGGTAGACTTTGTACGATTGAAACTCCTGAGGGACCAAACATTGGTTTGATCTCTTCACTTTGCGTACACGCCAAAGTGAACCAGATGGGTTTCATCGAAACACCTTATAGGGATGTGGTAGAAGGCACTGTGGATATGACAGGTAGTGTAAACTACCTCACTGCAGAGGAAGAAGATACTTATAATATTGCTCAGGCCAATGCGCCTTTGGATGATAAAGGTAACTTCCTCAACGATAAAGTAAAGGCGCGTTTCGAAGGGGATTTCCCGGTAGTGGACCCCAAAGATTTGAAATACATGGATGTGGCTCCGAATCAGATTGTATCGGTAGCGGCCTCTATGATTCCGTTCCTTGAGCATGATGATGCCAACCGTGCATTGATGGGCTCTAACATGCAGCGCCAGGCAGTTCCATTGTTGAAGCCACAGGCTCCAATCGTTGGAACTGGTTTGGAGAAGCGTGTAGCCATTGACTCACGAGCGTTGGTGATTGCTGAAGGTGATGGTGAGATTGAATATGTAGACGCTAAGAAAATAGTTGTCAGATATGAGCGTACAGAAGAAGATTTGCTCATCTCTTTCAATAGTCCAAGTGTTACTTATGAACTGATTAAGTTCAGAAGAACTAACCAGGATACTTGTATCAACCTGAAGCCAATTGTGACTAAGGGAGATAAGGTAACCAAAGGCCAACCTCTGTGTGAAGGTTTTGCTACTGAGAACGGCGAGCTGGCCCTTGGAAGAAATCTGATGGTGGCATACATGCCATGGCAAGGATACAACTTTGAGGATGCAATTGTAATTTCTGAAAAAGTGGTAAGAGAGGATATATTCACCTCTATCCACATTGATGAATACGATCTCGAAGTAAGGGATACCAAAAGAGGTGAAGAGGAACTTACCTCGGAGATTCCAAACGTGAGTGAGGAAGCCGTTAAGAACCTTGATGAAAATGGTATTATCCGAATCGGTGCTGAAATCAAAGAAGGTGATATCCTGATTGGTAAAATCACACCAAAAGGTGAGACTGATCCTACTCCGGAAGAAAAACTATTGCGCGCCATCTTTGGAGACAAAGCCGGTGACGTAAAAGATGCTTCATTGAAAGCTTCTCCTTCATTGAGAGGTGTGGTGATTGACACTAAACTCTTCTCAAGACCTAAGAAAGATAAAGATCTTAGATCAAGAACGAAGAAAGAAGTAGAGATGCTGAAAAACCGCTACAGCGGAGAGCTTACTGAGATCAGAAATCAAATGATCGATAAGTTGGCAAAGCTTCTCGAAGGGAAAACATGCCAGGGAATCAAACATAAGTTTGGTGAAGAGGTCATGTCTAAGGGGACTAAGTTCAACAGAAAGAACATCGAGGCAAATCTTTTCCCACCTAAGAATGCTTATAGGGATGAGAGTAACTACAATGTACCTGAAGAAGCCAATTTGATTTCAGATTTGATCATCGAAGATTGGGCAACCGATCAGCATACCAATGATCTGATCTTCAAAATGGTGAAGAATTATATCAATGCTAGAAACGAAGTGTCGGGAATCTTCAAAAGAGAGCGTTTTACGCTTGAGGTTGGGGATGAGCTTCCTGCAGGCATTGTTCAGTTGGCCAAAGTCTACGTGGCTAAAAAGCGTAAACTGAAAGTTGGTGATAAGATGGCTGGTCGTCATGGTAACAAGGGTGTTGTAGCCAAAATTGTTCGTGATGAAGACATGCCTTTCATGGAAGACGGAACTCCGGTGGATATTGTATTGAACCCGCTTGGTGTACCTTCTCGTATGAACATCGGTCAGATTTATGAAACAGTTCTTGGATGGGCTGGACTAAGGTTGGGTAAGAAATATGCCACTCCAATTTTTGACGGTGCTACTGAGGATGAAGTTCAGAATGAACTGAAAGAAGCAGGGTTGCCCTCATTTGGTCGTACTTATCTATACGATGGTTTGAGTGGAGTTCGCTTTGATCAGCCTGTTACAGTAGGTGTGGCATATATGCTGAAACTTGGTCACCTGGTAGATGATAAGATGCACGCAAGAAGCATCGGACCATACTCACTCATCACTCAGCAACCACTTGGTGGTAAAGCGCAGTTTGGTGGTCAGAGATTTGGAGAGATGGAGGTATGGGCACTTGAGGCATTTGGTGCCGCCCATGTTTTGCAAGAGATCCTTACCATTAAGTCGGATGACGTGATTGGTAGAGCAAAAGCCTACGAGGCAATTGTGAAAGGTGAGAATATGCAGAAGCCAAACATCCCTGAATCGTTCAACGTATTGGTTCACGAGCTTCGTGGATTGGCACTTGAAATTACCTTAGACTAATAAATTGGATAACAGCCCCGCTCTGCGGGGCTATACATAGATCATTTAATTATGGCGTTCAGAAAAAATAAAAAACTGTCTAACGATTTTTCTAAAGTAACGATTAGTCTGGCATCACCAGAGTCGATTTTAGAAAGCTCGCATGGTGAAGTTACTCAGCCTGAAACGATTAACTACAGAACCTACAAGCCTGAAATGGGTGGATTGTTCTGCGAGCGAATCTTTGGTCCCGTTAAAGACTGGGAATGTCATTGTGGAAAATATAAGCGAATCCGATACAAAGGAATTATTTGCGACCGTTGTGGAGTAGAGGTGACGGAGAAGAAGGTCCGTAGAGAGCGAATGGGTCATATCGAATTGGTGGTACCTGTTGCACATATCTGGTATTTCCGATCACTTCCTAACAAAATAGGTTATCTCCTGGGTCTTCCTACGAAGAAGCTGGATCAAATCATATACTACGAGCGATATGTAGTGATCCAGTCAGGTATCAAAGAGGAAGATGGAATCAATGAGATGGATTTCCTTACAGAAGAGGAGTATCTCGATATTCTGGATAAACTTCCACGAGAAAATCAACTGCTGGATGATGATGATCCTCAGAAGTTCATTGCAAAAATGGGTGCTGAGGCTTTGGAAATGCTTTTGTCGAGAATTGAACTTGACGAGCTTTCTTATCAGCTTCGTCATCAGGCAGCTACTGATACCTCACAGCAAAGAAAAGCTGAGGCACTTAAGAGACTAAGGGTGGTTGAAGCCTTCAGAGATGCCAAAACCAGAATTGAGAATAAGCCAGAATGGATGATCATTAAAATGGTTCCGGTGATACCACCAGAGCTACGTCCTTTGGTACCTCTTGATGGTGGAAGATTTGCTACCTCGGATTTGAACGACCTTTACAGAAGGGTAATTATCCGTAACAATCGTCTGAAGAGATTGATCGACATCAAAGCACCAGAAGTAATCCTTAGAAATGAGAAGAGGATGCTTCAGGAAGCTGTGGATTCACTGTTTGATAACTCTAGAAAGGTGAATGCTGTAAGGTCTGATGGAAACAGAGCGCTGAAGTCTTTGAGTGATATGCTCAAAGGAAAGCAAGGTCGATTCCGTCAAAACCTGTTGGGTAAAAGGGTTGACTACTCTGGGCGTTCGGTAATTGTGGTTGGACCGGAGCTGAAAATGCACGAGTGTGGTCTTCCTAAGGATATGGCCGCTGAGCTTTTCAAGCCTTTTGTGATCAGAAAGCTGATCGAGAGAGGTATTGTAAAGACCGTGAAGTCCGCTAAGAAGATAGTTGACAGAAAGGATCCGGTAGTTTGGGATATCCTGGAGAATGTATTGAAAGGGCACCCTGTTCTTCTTAACCGGGCTCCTACACTTCACAGGTTGGGTATTCAGGCTTTCCAGCCTAAGTTGATTGAAGGAAAAGCGATTCAGCTACACCCTCTGGTTTGTACAGCATTCAACGCCGATTTTGACGGTGACCAGATGGCTGTTCACGTTCCACTTGGACACGAGGCGGTTTTGGAAGCGTCATTGTTGATGCTTTCTTCCCACAATATTCTAAACCCTGCCAATGGAGCTCCTATTGCGGTGCCTTCACAGGACATGGTATTGGGACTCTATTATATCACCAAGGGACGAAGAAGCACTCCTGAAAAGCCGGTAATTGGTGAAGGACTTTCTTTCTACAGTGCAGAGGAAGTGATCATTGCCATCAATGAAGGCAAAGTTTCTCAGCATGCTTACGTGAAAGTAAGAACAAAAGTGAGAAATGAGAATGGCGAGCTTGAGACCAAGGTCATTGAGACGGTGGCAGGACGAGTATTGTTCAATTTGCACGTACCAGAAGAGGTTGGTTTCGTGGATGAACTTCTTACTAAGAAAAAACTACAGAAGATTATATCTACTGTATTCAAAATCACAGGAATGGCTAAGACAGCTCATTTCCTTGATGATATTAAGGAATTAGGATTCCAGACAGCCTACAAAGGTGGACTGTCAATGGGTCTTGATAACATTCAGATTCCAGCAGAAAAAGAAGCACTCGTGGCGCAGGCCAAAGAGGAAGTGGAAGCTGTATGGAATAACTATTTGATGGGTCTGATCACAGACAATGAGCGTTACAATCAGGTAATTGATATCTGGACGAGAACGAACACATTGCTGACTAACACGCTGATGCAGCAGTTGGAAGAAGATGATCAGGGATTCAACTCTATCTACATGATGATGCACTCTGGAGCCCGAGGTTCAAGAGAGCAGATTCGTCAGTTGGGGGGAATGAGAGGACTGATGGCCAAGCCTCAAAAGAATCTTCAGGGTTCTGTAGGTGAGATCATCGAAAACCCTATTCTTTCTAACTTCAAAGAAGGACTGGATGTAATTGAGTACTTCATCTCTACTCACGGTGCGAGAAAAGGTCTTGCGGATACGGCTTTGAAAACAGCGGATGCTGGTTACCTCACCAGACGATTGGTGGATGTGGCACAGGACATGGTTGTGAACGAAGAAGATTGCGGTACTTTGAGAGGCTTGTCAGTACAGGCATTGAAAGACAATGAGGAGATAGTCGAATCACTTTTCGAAAGAATCCTTGGTAGGGTTTCAGTACACGATATCTATGATCCGATTACCGAAGAACTCATCGTTGAGTCTGGAGCGGAGATCACTGAGGAAGTGGCTGTAAAAATTGACGAAACAAGCATCGAAGAAGTTGAAATCAGGTCTGTATTGACTTGTGAGACTAAGCAAGGTGTGTGTGCAAAATGTTATGGACGTAACCTGGCAAGTGGTCGTATGGCCAATATGGGTGAGTCTGTGGGTGTTATTGCTGCACAGTCTATTGGAGAGCCTGGTACTCAGCTTACCTTGAGAACTTTCCACGTTGGGGGTACTGCCTCGAACATTGCGGTGGATGCCAACATCAAAGCTAAGTTTGATGGATTTATCGAGTATGATGAGCTGCGAACTGTGGATTCTGAAGATGAAGAAGGCAACAAGGTGAAGAAGGTGATGGGCCGTTCTGGAGAGATCAAGATCCTTGACAATAAGAAGGAAAGAGTATTGATTACAAACCATGTGCCTTATGGTGCCATCCTGAAAGTAAGTGATGGAGATAAGATTGCCAAGGGTGACGAAATCTGTAACTGGGATCCATACAATGCCGTGATCATGGCGGAGTTTGATGGTAAGGCAGAGTTTGATTCCATCATTGAGGGCGTGACCTACAAAGAGGAGTCTGACGAGCAGACAGGACACAGAGAGAAAGTAATTATAGATACTAAAGATAAAACCAAGAACCCGGCTGTTGTGGTCGCGGGTAAGGATGAGTCCAAAGGGTATAACATACCAGTGGGCGCTCACCTTGCTGTGGATATTGGTGATAAGATCAAAGCGGGTCAGGTATTGGCTAAGATTCCTAGAAAAACAGGTAAGTCGAGAGACATCACCGGGGGTCTTCCTAGGGTTACAGAGCTTTTCGAAGCACGAAACCCATCTAATCCGGCAGTAGTAAGTGAAATCGATGGAGTGGTGACTTATGGAGGGATCAAGCGTGGTAATCGTGAGATCTTCATCGAGTCAAAAGATGGCGTGAAGAAGAGATATCTCGTGCCTTTGTCTAAGCACATCCTTGTACAGGATAATGACTTTATCCGTGCAGGTGATGCACTCTCAGACGGAGCGATTACACCAGCCGATATCTTATCGATTAGCGGACCTACAGCAGTTCAGGAATACCTCGTGAATGAAATTCAGGAAGTATACAGACTCCAGGGTGTGAAAATCAACGATAAGCACATTGAGGTAATCGTGAGACAGATGATGCAAAAGGTTATTATCATCGATGCCGGTGACACTAGCTTCTTGACCAATCAATCGGTTGATAGATTCGCTTTCATGGAGGAAAATGATAATATCCTTGACAAGAAGGTGGTTATGGATCCAGGAGATTCAGAAACCTTGAAAGCAGGGATGATCATTACCAGCAGAAAGCTGCGTGATGAGAATTCTAACCTGAAAAGAAGGGACATGAAGATTGTTGAGGTACGAAATGCCGAGGCAGCCGTTTCTAAGCCTATTCTTCAGGGGATTACCCAAGCTTCGCTTGGAACCGAAAGTTTCATCTCTGCGGCTTCATTCCAGGAGACAACCAAGGTACTTAGTGAGGCCTCTATTAGAGGTAAAGCAGATTACTTGAGCGGACTTAAGGAGAATGTGATTGTAGGACATCTGATTCCAGCAGGAACCGGAAACAGAAACTTCCTGAACCACATAGTAACCTCTAACGAGGATTATGAAAATCTGGTAGCAGCTAAAGAACAGTTTGCGAATTCAAAAGAACTGGAGTCTTAAGTATGGATCCTAAAGATGAAAAAAAGGGAGGCAATAAGCCGTCCAATCAAATCAATATTGAATTGTCCGAGGAAACAGCCGAGGGCGTTTATGCAAATTTGGCGATGATAGCTCACTCTAGTAGTGAGTTTGTCATCGATTTTATTCGGCTCATGCCGGGTGTGCCAAAGGCAAAGGTGAAGTCACGAATTGTGATTACTCCCGAACATGCAAAACGCCTCTTAAAGGCCCTGGAAGACAATATCAATAAGTTCGAAAGCTCATATGGAGACATCAAAAGTGTGGAAGAAACACCAAAGTTTCCAATGAATTTCGGAGGAACTATGGGAGAAGCATAAAATTCTCTACGATAATTCGCATTTGGATTGTGATATAATACCAACTATTTCTATCTTTGCGTTCCCAAAAAATTTGGATAATAAGAAATAAAGCATAATGCCAACTATTCAGCAATTAGTAAGAAAAGGCAGAAAGAAGTTAACTTCTAAATCAAAGTCTCCTGCTCTGGATTCATGTCCACAGCGAAGGGGGGTGTGCACAAGAGTGTATACTACCACGCCTAAGAAGCCTAACTCTGCCATGAGAAAAGTAGCCAGAGTTAGACTAACTAACGGAAAAGAAGTAAATGCCTATATCCCTGGCGAGGGTCATAACTTGCAGGAACACTCTATCGTGCTTATACGAGGTGGAAGGGTGAAGGATTTACCTGGTGTGAGATATCACATTATTCGTGGAGCTTTGGATACTGCCGGAGTGAATGGGCGAACACAAAGAAGATCTAAATACGGAGCTAAAAGGCCTAAGGATAAAAAGTAAAATCTGAGAAATGAGAAAAGCTAAGCCAAAGAAGAGGTACATCCTTCCTGATCCTATTTATCAGGATACCTTGGTGACTAAATTTGTTAATAACCTCATGTTGAGTGGGAAGAAGAGTATAGCCTATTCTATTTTCTACGATGCCATCAAATTAGTTGAATCCAAAACCAAAGAGAATGGAATTGAGACTTGGAAAACTGCATTGAATAATGTTTGCCCAGGTGTGGAAGTAAAAAGCCGACGAGTGGGTGGGGCTACTTTCCAGGTGCCGATTGAGGTTCGTCCCGAAAGGAAACTTTCTTTGGGTATCAAATGGATGATCAAATACGCCAGACTTAGAGGAGAGAAGACGATGATGGAGCGTTTGGCAGGTGAAATTATTGCTGCATCGAAAGGTGAGGGTGCTTCTATCAAAAAGAAGGACGATACTCACAGAATGGCCGAGGCTAACAAGGCGTTCTCACATTTCAGATTCTAAAAATCAAAATCACTAATGGCTAGAGATTTAAAATACACAAGGAATATAGGTATCGCTGCGCACATTGATGCGGGTAAGACCACTACAACTGAACGTATCCTGTTTTATACTGGGGTAACTCACAAGATTGGTGAGGTTCATGATGGAGCGGCTACCATGGACTGGATGGAGCAGGAGCAAGAGCGAGGTATTACTATTACCTCTGCAGCTACCACTGTATTCTGGAAATATAAGAACGACGATTACCATATTAATATTATTGATACTCCGGGTCACGTGGATTTCACCGTTGAGGTGAACAGGTCTTTGAGAGTATTGGATGGTTTGGTATTCCTTTTTAGTGCGGTAGATGGTGTAGAGCCACAGTCGGAGACTAACTGGAGACTTGCTGACAATTACAAAGTAGCTCGAATTGGATTCGTCAATAAGATGGACCGACAGGGTGCAGACTTTTTGAATGTTTGTCGACAGGTGAAGGAGATGCTTGGAACCAAAGCAGTTCCGTTGCAATTGCCAATCGGATCAGAGGATAAATTCCAGGGTGTTGTTGATTTGGTTTCAAACACAGGGATGGTTTGGAACGAAGAAGACTTTGGAATGACTTGGAGTGAGGTGCCGATTCCTGAAGACATGTTGGATGAGGTGGCTGAGTACAGACAAGCGCTTCTGGAGGCAGTTGCAGACTATGATGAGACCCTTCTTGAGAAGTATTTCGAAGATCCAGAGTCCATTACTGAAGACGAAATTATAGCTGCACTTCGTGCCGCTACTATTGACCTGGCCTTTGTGCCAATGCTTTGTGGTTCTGCTTTCAAGAACAAAGGAGTACAAACGATGCTCAACTATGTGATGGAATTACTTCCTTCACCGCTTGATAGAGACAACATTACCGGAACAGATCCGGACACAGAAGAGAAGATTTCAAGAAAGCCTTCTGAGAGCGAGCCATTTGCTGCGCTAGCTTTCAAAATTGCTACCGATCCATTTGTGGGCAGATTGTGTTTTATCAGATCCTATTCAGGATTGCTTAATTCAGGTTCATATGTTCACAACATGCGTACGGATAAGAAGGAGCGTATCTCCCGTATTTTCCAGATGCATGCTAATAAGCAGAATCAAATTGATGCCTTGCATTGTGGAGATATTGGAGCGGTAGTTGGGTTTAAAGATATTAAGACCGGTGACACCCTTTGTGATGAGAAGCATCAAATCATATTGGAGTCAATGGTATTCCCAGAACCAGTTATTGGTTATGCTATTGAGCCTAAACAACAGGCGGATGTAGATAAGTTGGGAATGGCGATCTCTAAGTTGGTAGAAGAGGATCCTACCTTGCAGGTGGAGACGGATCAGGAGACTGGTCAGACCATCCTGAGAGGAATGGGTGAGCTTCACCTTGATATCATCATCGATAGACTTAAGAGAGAGTTTAAAGTAGAGATCAATCAGGGAGCTCCTCAGGTGGCTTACAAGGAGGCGATCAATACTACTGTTGAGCACAAGGAGGTTTATAAGAAACAAACTGGTGGTCGAGGTAAGTTTGCAGATATCGTATTCGAACTAGGGCCTGTGGATGAAGACTTCACTGGTGAAGGTCTACAGTTTCAGAATGACATTGTAGGTGGTGTGATTCCTAGAGAATTCATCCCGGCGATTGAAAAAGGATTTAAGGAAGCTATGAAAAACGGTCCTTTGGCCGGTTTCCCTCTGGATTCTATGAAGGTAAGACTTTTCCATGGTTCTTTCCACGATGTGGATTCCGATGCACTATCTTTTGAATTGGCTGCAAGAGCCGGTTTCAGAGCCGCAGCGAGCAAGGCTAAGCCTGCTCTTCTTGAGCCTATCATGGCTGTAGATGCAGTGACGCCAGATGAGTACACAGGATCCATCACAGGCGATTTGAATAGAAGAAGAGGAATGATGAAAGGAATGGATACAAAAGGTACTTCACAGGTTGTGAAGGCGGATGTACCTCTGTCAGAACTCTTTGGATATGTTACTGACCTTAGAACGATGAGTTCGGGTAGGGCCACAGCGTCACTCACCTTTGCTCATTATGCTCAGGTGCCTGCTGGTATTGCAGATGCAGTTATCAAAAAGACAAAAGGAGAAGCGGTTTAATTAACACAGATCATGAACCAAAAAATTAGAATAAAACTGAAATCGTACGATCACAATTTGGTGGATAAGTCCTCTGAAAAGATAGTGCGCGCTGTAAAGACTACAGGAGCTGTGGTAAGCGGACCGATTCCCTTGCCAACTGTGAAAGAGAAGTTTACAGTTTTGAGATCGCCCCACGTGAACAAGAAGGCTCGTGAGCAGTTTCAGCTTTGTACCTACAAAAGACTGGTAGATATTTACTCTAACAGTGCTAAGACTGTGGATGCATTAATGAAGCTTGAGCTTCCTAGTGGAGTTGACGTAGAGATTAAGGTATAGTTACTTTTATAGTAAAAGAAGAAGAACCAATAGCTGTGGTGTTATTGGTTCTTTTTTTGTCTCAAAAATTGAATTAAATCTTTTGTTCGGATCATGGAATTGCTATCTTTGCAGTCCTTTTTACGAAAAGTTTATCCGGAAACGGTAAAAGAATAAATATTAAGCAAAATGCCTGGAATAATTGGTAGAAAAATCGGGATGACTAGCGTTTACAATGAGGAGGGTAAGAATCTTGCCTGTACGCTCATTGAAGCTGGTCCTTGTGTAGTGACACAAGTAAAAGATAAAGAGTCTGACGGATATCGTGCAGTTCAATTGGCTTATGGTGAGCGCAAGGAAAAGAATACACCTAAAGCATTGAAAGGACATTTTGCAAAGGCCAAGACGACTCCTAAAAGTAAGTTGTTTGAATTCAGAGATTTCAGAGCTGAGTTTGACGATAAGGTGAAGCTTGGAAATACCATCAAGATCGAAGACGTGTTCGTAGAGCAGGACTTTGTGGATGTTGTTGGTACATCTAAAGGTAAGGGCTTCCAGGGTGTTGTTAAGAGACACGGTTTCGGTGGGGTAGGACAAGCCACTCACGGTCAGCATAACAGACTTAGAGCGCCTGGGTCTATCGGAGCATGCTCGTTCCCATCCAGAGTGTTTAAAGGTCTTAAAATGGCTGGTAGAACAGGTGGAGACAGGGTGAAAGTAATGAACCTTAAGGTGGTGAAGATTTATCCTGAGAAAAACCTTGTGCTTGTCAGTGGACCAGTACCTGGTGCTAAGAATTCTTATCTAATACTAGAGAAATAAAGATGAAACTGTCAGTTTTCAATATCAAAGGAGAAGATACCGGAAGGGAAGTAACCCTGAGCAAGGATGTGTTTGGTATCGAACCAAATCAACATGCTGTCTACCTTGAGGTGAAGCAGTATTTGGCGAACCAGAGGCAAGGTACTCACAAAGTAAAGACTAGAAATGAGATCTCCGGATCTACTAGAAAGATAAAGAA
Organism: Marinoscillum luteum; assembly: GCF_044005705.1. Taxonomy (NCBI): domain Bacteria; kingdom Pseudomonadati; phylum Bacteroidota; class Cytophagia; order Cytophagales; family Reichenbachiellaceae; genus Marinoscillum; species Marinoscillum luteum. The sequence continues at coordinate 48,207 of NZ_JBIPKE010000017.1, forward strand.
GCAGAAGGGTACAGGAACGGCCAGAGCGGGTAGTATCAAGTCACCTGTTTTCAGAGGTGGTGGTACCATGTTTGGTCCTGAGCCAAGAGACTATAGCTTTAAGTTGAATAAGAAAGTAAAGCACTTGGCTAAGAAGTCTGCTTTCTCTTCAAAAGCGAAAGACAAGCAAATCAAAATATTGGAAGATTTCTCATTTGAGAATCCAAAGACTCAGGAATTTGCTGGCATTCTTGCTAACCTGGAGTTGAACAATAAGAAATCATTGCTCATACTGAGTGAAGCAAATAAGAACGTGTTCTTATCATCTCGCAACCTGAAGAATACTAAGGTATCTACAGCCAACGAGATAAGCACTTATGACTTGGTGAACGCTGAGTTGGTAGTGCTGTTGGAGAGTTCAGTAGAGGTAATTCAAAATACATTAAACTGAGATGGGAGTATTAATAAAACCTTTGGTAACTGAGAAGGCTTCAGCCCTCAACGAGCACGGAAAATACGGCTTTGTGGTGGACAAAAAGGCCAACAAGGTTCAAATTAAGAAAGAGGTGGAAAAAACCTACGGTGTTACAGTAGAAAGTGTAAACACTATGGTTCACCCCGGAAAATCAAAATCCAGGTATTCAAAGTCTGGAGTGATTGAAGGAAAGACACCATCTCAGAAGAGAGCTATTGTGAAGGTAGCTGATGGTGATATCATTGATTTTTATAGCGGAATATAAAATAAACAGATAGATGGCTGTTAAGAAACTTAGACCCGTTACACCCGGACAGAGATTTAGAGTAGCACCGGTTTTCGATAAGATTACCAAAACTACTCCTGAGAAGTCTCTTCTAACCTCCAAAGGAAAAAAGGGAGGTAGAAACAATCAGGGTCGGATGACGATAAGAAACGTAGGAGGAGGACATAAGCAGAAGCTTAGAACCATTGATTTCAAGAGAGATAAAGAGGGGATTCCTGCTACAGTTAAGGCAATTGAATACGATCCGGGAAGAACTGCTAGAATAGCCTTGCTTTTCTACGCTGACGGGGAGAAGAGATACATCATTGCTCCTGCAAATCTTGAGGTTGGCACTGAGATTATCTCAGGACCTGGCGTACCTCCTGAAGTAGGTAATGCATTGCCACTATCTGATATTCCACTTGGTACTATCGTACATAATATAGAGCTGAAGCCTGGTAAGGGTGGAGCTATTACAAGGAGTGCAGGTACTTATGCGCAGCTAGTAGCCAGAGAAGGTAAATACGCCACGTTGAAGCTTCCTTCCGGGGAGATGAGAATGGTTTTGATCACTTGCTATGCGACTATCGGGATTGTTTCAAACAATGATCACATGAATGTGCGCTTGGGTAAGGCTGGTAGAAACAGATGGAAAGGTAGAAGACCTAGAGTAAGAGGGGTGGTAATGAACCCTGTAGATCACCCGATGGGTGGTGGTGAAGGTAGATCATCTGGTGGTCACCCGAGATCCAGAAACGGACTCTATACCAAAGGAAAGAAAACAAGAAAGCCGAATAAATATTCTGATAAGCTGATTATAACTAAGAGAAAATAATGGCAAGATCACTAAAAAAAGGACCTTATATAGACTTCAGACTTGAGAAGAAGGTAGACGCCATGAATGAGTCTGGAAAAAAATCAGTCATCAAAACATGGTCTCGGAGATCGATGATCTCGCCGGATTTTGTTGGTCAGACATTCGCAGTACATAATGGTAATAAGTTTATCCCTGTTTTCGTCACTGAAAACATGGTGGGACACAAGCTTGGTGAGTTTGCTCCTACCAGAAACTTTAGAGGCCATATTGCTAAAAAAGATAAAGGTAGAAGATAATAAAGATGGAAACTGCAGAAAAGAAAGTTAAGAAATCAGTCAGGATTCGTCTTCAAAAGGAAGCGATCAAGAAGCACAAAGAAGAAAACGCTGGCAAGTTAGGCGCTGTAAAATCTTCTTTGAAAAATGTACCAACATCACCTCGTAAGATGAGGTTGATCGCGGACATGATCAGAGGCCAGAAAGTTAATGTGGCCCTCAACCTTTTGAAATTTGACAATAAGCATGCTTCCCTTACGATGGAGAAATTGCTCATGACAGCTATCGCTGATTGGCAAGCCAGTAATGGGGATGTGAATATTGAAGACGCCGAGCTAGTGGTGAAGGAAGTGTTTGTAGACGGAGGCCGGATGCTAAAGAGATTGCGACCAGCTCCTCAGGGACGGGCGCACAGGATTAGAAAAAGATCTAATCATATCACCATTATCGTGAGTGATGTAAATGAGAGTAATCAGTCTGAAGAAAAAGAAACTAAATAAATGGGACAGAAGGTAAATCCAGTTGGATTCAGATTAGGAATCGTTAAAGGATGGGATTCTGCGTGGTTTGGCGGCAAAGATTTTTCCGATAAAATCGTTGAAGACCACAAAATCAGAGAGTACATCAGTGCCCGTATTCCTAAGGGTGGTATTTCTAAAGTCATTATTGAGCGTACGCTTAAAAGAATTACTCTTACTGTACACACTGCTCGTCCGGGCGTGGTGATTGGTAAAGGTGGATCTGAAGTGGACAAAATCAAAGAAGAGCTCAAGAAGCTGACTGGGAAAGACCTTCAGATCAATATTTTTGAAATCAAAAGACCTGAGTTGGATGCCAAGTTGGTGGGTGAGTCAATTGCTCAGCAGTTACAGGCGAGAATCTCTTACAGAAGAGCGATGAAGCAGGCTATAGCCTCTGCAATGCGAGTAGGAGCTCAGGGAATTAAGGTAAAGGTGTCTGGTCGTCTTGGAGGAGCTGAGATGGCACGTTCTGAGCAGTATAAAGAAGGTAGAATTCCTTTGCATACACTTAGAGCTGATATAGACTATGCGATCTCTGAAGCAGCTACTGTATACGGTAAAATCGGTATAAAAGTATGGATCTTCAAAGGAGAAGTATTCGGTAAGAGAGACCTTTCTCCGAATGTGGGCCAGGCAAGTACAGGTGGTGGCAATAGCAACGCACCAGGACAGCCAGGAGGACCAAGAAGAAGAAGAGGTGGAGCCAATGAAGGCCCTAAGAGGAGACGTGATCGCAAATAATCTCATAAACGCTAAGTAGAAATGTTACAGCCAAAGAGAACCAAATTTAGAAAAAAGCAGAAGGGCCGGGTTAAAGGTATAGCTCAGAGAGGTCATAGATTGTCTTTCGGAAACTTCGGAATAAAATCAATGGAAGCCGGATGGATTACCTCCAGACAGATTGAGGCCTCACGTATCGCGGTTACTAGAGCGATGAAGAGAGAAGGTCAGGTTTGGATCAGGATTTTCCCAGACAAGCCGATCACCAAGAAGCCTGCAGAGGTGAGGATGGGTAAAGGTAAAGGAGCACCGGAATATTGGGTAGCTGTAGTTAAGCCAGGTACCATCATATTCGAAGCATCAGGTATATCTACTGAGCTGGCGAAAGAAGCGTTGAGATTGGCACAGCAGAAGCTTCCGATCAAAACTAAATTTGTTGTAAGAAGAGACTATACTGGAGAATGAAAAATTCAGAACTAAGAGGTTTGAGCCTGGATGAGCTTAAAAATAAGCTCGTTGCTGAGAAAGATAATTATGGCAAATTGAAATTTGCCCACAGCATCACGCCGATCGAGAATCCTATGAAGATCAGAGAAAGCAGAAAGCTGGTGGCGAGGATTCAAACAGAAATAACAGCCAAAGAAATAAGTAAATAACGCATCGATGGAAAGAAATTTGCGAAAAGAGCGTGTCGGACAAGTGGTGAGCAATAAAATGCAGAAGACCATTACCATCAAAGTAGATAGAAAGGTAAAACATCCTATCTACGGTAAGTTTATCCGAAAAACGACAAAATTTTCTGCGCATGATGAGAACAATGATTGCAATATCGGTGATACCGTACGCATCATGGAAACTCGTCCGCTGAGCAAGAACAAAAGGTGGAGATTAGTAGAAATACTCGAACGAGCTAAGTAAAATGATACAGCAGGAATCAAGGCTAAATGTAGCAGATAACAGTGGTGCAAAGGAAGTACTTTGTATCAGAGTTTTAGGAGGCACGGGGAAACGTTACGCCTCAGTGGGAGATACTATTGTTGTGACTGTAAAATCAGCGATCTCTTCCAGTAGTTTAAAGAAAGGGACAGTTTCTAAAGCTGTGATCGTTCGAACCAAAAAAGAGGTAAGAAGAAAAGACGGATCTTACATCCGTTTTGAAGATAATGCTGCAGTTCTTCTCAATGCCAACAATGAGCCTAGAGGTACCCGTATCTTCGGTCCTGTGGCTAGAGAGTTGAGAGAGCGTCAGTACATGAGAATTGTGTCATTAGCACCTGAAGTACTTTAATGATGAATAACCACAAAGCAAATAAGTTTCACATCAGAAAAGGCGATACCGTAAAGGTATTGGCTGGAAACGATAAGGATAAAACTGGTAAGGTCCTGGAGGTCATATCAGAAAAATACAGAGCGATTGTTGAAGGTGTCAACATCGTGACCAAGCACAAGAAGCCTTCTGCTACTTCTCCTGAGGGTGGAAGAGAGCAAACTGAGGCTCCAGTGCACATGAGTAATCTTATGGTAGTAGATCCTGCTACCGGAGAGGCTACTCGATCTGGCAGGAAGCTCAACGAGAGTGGAAAATTGCAGAGATATTCTAAAAAAACAGGAGAATTTATCACTAATGGCTAGACCTAGATTAAAAGAAAAGTATATCCAAGAGATTGCACCTGCATTGAAAGAAAAGTTTCAATACAAGTCAGTGATGCAAGTACCTAAGCTTGTTAAAATCTCTGTGAATAAAGGAATTGGAGCCGCTGTTGCTGATAAAAAGCTTGTGGATGTGGGGGTTGAAGAACTAACCACCATCACAGGACAGAAAGCGGTACCTACTGTTGCTAAACTTTCTATCTCGAACTTTAAGTTGAGAGAAGGTATGCCTATCGGAGCTCGTGTCACCCTAAGAGGAGACAAAATGTATGAGTTTCTTGACAGACTCATGACAGTGGCCCTGCCACGTGTTCGTGACTTCAAAGGCATTAAGCAAAAGGGATTTGATGGCCACGGTAACTATAGCCTTGGTATCGAAGAGCAGATCATCTTCCCTGAGATCAGTATTGATAAGATTAACAGAATCACCGGTATGGACATCACGTTTGTGACCACCGCAGAGACTGATGAAGAAAGTTTAGCACTACTCAAAGCATTCGGAATGCCGTTTGTAGCGGGTAAAAAATAAAAGACATGGCTAAAGAATCGATAAAAGCAAGAGAAAGAAAAAGAGAGAAGCTAGTAGCTCGATATGCAAATAAGCGTGCAGCTTTGAAAGAAGCTGGTGATTATGAAGCATTGGATAAACTTCCAAGAAACTCGTCTAAAGTAAGATTACACAACAGATGTAAGCTTACCGGAAGACCTAAAGGTTACATGAGGAAGTTTGGTATTTCCAGGGTTACCTTCAGAGAAATGGCCAATGATGGCAAGATCCCTGGAGTGACAAAAGCTAGCTGGTAATCTTTATTTCGTCTTAGCTTAGATTTTTAAAAATATTCATTTAATTTTGCACCCCGTTTTCGGGGTATTTAATTGTATAAAGATAATGGTAACAGATCCGATTGCAGATTACTTAACAAGGATCAGAAATGCGATAAAAGCAAACCATCGCATTTTAGTGATACCTGCTTCTAATTTGAAGAAGGAAGTAACAAAGGTTTTGCACGAGAAAGGGTTCATCCAGAACTACAAGTTTGAGGATGATGATAAGCAAGGGATCATCAAGATCGCTTTGAAGTATAACCCTCAGACTAAACAGTCTGCAATTACTAGCCTGGAAAGGATAAGTAAGCCTGGTTTAAGAAAATATGCTGATGCAGAAAACCTTCCAAGAGTACTAAATGGCCTGGGAATAGCCATTTTGTCTACTTCAAAAGGTGTGCTTTCAGATAAAGAAGCCAGAAAAGAGCATGTCGGAGGCGAAGTGCTGTGTTACGTATATTAAAAAATTGATTTAAAATGTCAAGGATAGGCAAAGCACCCATTTCAATACCTGCAGGAATCAGCATTACCGTGGACAAAACCGTGGTAACAGTGAAAGGTCCTAAGGGAGAGTTGAAGCAAGAAATTCACCCGGATATGAAGGTGAATATTGAAGGAGATACATTAACTGTAGAAAGACCTACTGAGCAGAAGCGTCATAAAGCTATGCACGGACTTTACAGATCACTAATCAACAACATGGTGGTGGGTGTATCTGAAGGTTATAAAAGAGAGTTGGAGCTTGTGGGTGTAGGGTATAAAGCCGCAGTACAAGATAATATTCTTGAATTGAACCTTGGTTATTCACATAATATTTTCCTTGCCGTACCAGGTGAAATCAACGTAGGAGCTGAAACTGCTAAGGGTCAAAACCCTAAGGTAACGGTAGAGGGTATCGATAAGCAATTGGTTGGTCAGGTAGCTGCAAAGATCAAATCCTTAAGAAAGGTAGAGCCTTACAAAGGAAAAGGTATCAGGTTTGTTGGTGAAATAGTAAGAAGAAAAGCTGGTAAAACCGCTTCTAAATAATAAATAAGATGGCCGTAACTAAACTAGAGAGAAGAAAGAGAATTAAGCTCGGTATCCGTAGGAAAATCAGCGGTACTGGCACCAGACCAAGGGTGTCTGTCTTCAGAAGCAACAAGGCTATTTATGGTCAGATCATTGACGATGTGAAAGGGGTTACATTGGCCTACGCATCATCTCTTGAACTGGGCAAAGAGCAAATTAACGTAGAGGTATCCAAAGAGGTTGGAAAGAAGCTCGCTGAGAAGGCAAGTGCTGCTGGCATTCAGAGTGTAATCTTCGACAGAAACGGTTACCCATACCATGGTAAAGTGAAGGCGTTTGCCGAAGGAGCACGTGAAGGTGGGCTTAAATTTTAAATAAGATTATGTCACAAAGTAATATAAAAGCAGTAAAAGCCAGCGAAATCGACCTTAAAGAGAAGGTGGTTGCTATCAAGCGAGTAGCTAAGGTTGTAAAAGGTGGTCGAAGATTCAGCTTTTCAGCAATCGTAGTTGTAGGTGATGGTAGTGGTGTAGTGGGATACGGTCTTGGTAAAGCAAACGAGGTGACTGACGCCATTACAAAAGGAGTGGACGATGCAAAGAAAAATCTCGTAAGGGTTCCTTTGTTCAAAACCACAGTACCTCACGAAGCTATTGGTAAATTCGGTGGCGGTTTGGTATTACTTAAGCCTGCAGCTCCTGGTACAGGAGTAATTGCTGGTGGTGCGATGCGTGCTGTTTTGGAGAGTGCTGGGATCCATGATGTATTGGCTAAGTCCAAAGGGTCATCTAACCCACACAACGTGGTAAAGGCTACATTTGATGCCTTGAACAGGATGAGAGATCCTTATGCAGTAGCAAAACAAAGAGGAGTTACGTTAGATAAAGTCTTTAACGGTTAAGAAAATGGCTAAAGTAATAATTACACAGACCAGAAGTATTGTGAAGCGTCCACAACGTCAGAAGAGGACTATCCAGGCTTTGGGTTTAGGCAAAATCAACAGAAGTGTAGAGAAGGAATTGACTCCACAGATTTCTGGTATGATAAATAAGGTTCAGCATTTAATCGAAGTAAAAGAGCTTTAAGATGAAATTAGAATCACTTAAGCCTGCTAGTGGGGCTACTAAAAATAGAAAGAAGATTGCAAGGGGTCAGGGTTCCGGAAAAGGTGGTACTGCCACCAGAGGTCACAAAGGAGCTCAGTCACGTTCTGGTTATTCTCGAAAAATCGGTTTTGAAGGTGGTCAGATGCCACTTCAAAGACGAGTGCCTAAGTTTGGCTTCAAGAATAACAACAAGATCGTAATGAAGCCGCTCAATCTGGATGATTTGCAGGCACTTAGTGAAGCAAAGAAGTTGACCGAGATCACTCCTGAAATACTTAGAGAGAACGGACTGGCTCAAAAGAGCGATAAAATTAAAGTGTTGGGAAGAGGTGAGTTGAAAGCTAAATTGACGGTTAAGGCCCATAAGTTTTCCAAAACAGCTCAAGAAGCTATTGAGAAGGCCGGTGGTACTGCATCTGTAGAAAAATAATAGATGAAGAAGTTTATACAGACGATAAAGAACATTTTTTCCATTGAGGAACTGCGGATTAGAATTCTGAATACTATTGGATTCTTGATTATTTTCCGATTAGGATCTTTTGTGGTTCTTCCTGGTGTGGACCCTGCTCAACTTACTGGTGATGCAGGTGGTATTTTTGGACTCTTAAACACCTTCCTTGGAGGAGCTTTTAGTAGAGCTTCAGTTTTCGGATTGGGTATTATGCCATACATTTCTGCATCCATCGTGTTGCAGCTGATGACTGTGGCTGTTCCTTATTTTCAGAAGCTTCAAAAAGAGGGAGATAGTGGACGTAAGAAGATCAGCCAAATTACCAGAGTTCTTACCATATTTATCTGTCTGGCACAATCTATCGGATATTTAACAGCAACTATTCCTTCTGAAGCGATTGTTTTAGAGAATCAGTTTTTGTTTCAAATCTCTTCAATGGTGATTCTGACAGCCGGTACAATATTTTGTATGTGGTTGGGTGAAAAAATCACCGACAAAGGTATCGGTAATGGTATTTCCATGCTGATCATGATAGGTATTATATCAAGACTTCCTGCATCTCTATGGTATGAGGTGGTAGAAGTAAAAGGATTGCCAGGAGCACTGCTTTCTATCTTAGAATTGGTTGCGTTATTCCTGGTAGTAATGGCTACAGTGGCACTTGTGCAGGCAACCAGAAGGATTCCTGTTCAGTATGCCAAGCAAGTGGTGGGGAACAAGGTATACGGCGGACAGCGTCAGTATATTCCTTTGAAGGTGAACTCATCAGGAGTTATGCCAATCATTTTCGCTCAGTCGCTGATGTTTTTGCCAGCTCTTTTGGCAGGTATATGGAGTCAGGATAGCGACATTGCACAGTACATTGGTACTACTTTCTCAGATATTCAATCCTGGCAATACAACCTGTTGTTTGCCACTTTGATCATATTGTTTACATTCTTCTACACAGCTATTACGATTAATCCTAATCAGATAGCCGATGACATGAAGAGGAACGGAGGCTTTGTTCCTGGTATTAAGCCAGGTAAACAGACTTCAGACTTTATAGATAATGTATTGACCCGTATCACTTTGCCGGGTTCAGTATTCCTTGCAGTGATCGCTATCTTGCCGGCTTTTGCCATGATGGCAGGTGTGAGCACTACTTTTGCTCAGTTTTATGGAGGTACCTCCCTGTTGATTATGGTAGGGGTGATCCTTGATACTTTGCAGCAAATAGAGAGCTATCTCTTGATGAGACATTACGAAGGAATGATGAAGTCAGGTAGAGTGAAAGGACGAACTCAAAATACGGCAGTAGCATAATGGCAAAGCAATCATCCATAGAGCAGGACGGTACTATTGTTGAGGCATTATCAAATGCAATGTTTAGAGTAGAGCTTGAAAATGGCCATCAATTGATCGCACATATTTCAGGTAAAATGAGAATGAACTATATCAAGATTTTACCTGGAGACAAGGTGAAGCTTGAGATGTCACCATACGATTTGACTAAAGGAAGAATAGTATATCGCTATAAATAGAAATTATGAAAGTTAAAGCATCCATAAAGAAGCGTAGCGTTGATTGCAAAGTGATCCGAAGAAAAGGAAAGCTTTATGTGATCAATAAGAAGAACCCTAAGTTTAAACAAAGACAAGGATAAGAAATGGCTAGAATTGCAGGAGTTGATATACCCGACAATAAAAGAGGTGAGATTGCTCTTACCTATATTTTTGGAATCGGAAAGAGTTCGGCACAAGGTATTTTGGCCGAGGCTGGTGTAGATCCAAACAAGAAAGTTCAGGATTGGAACGATGATGAGTCAGGTGCCATCAGAACGATCATTGCTGAAAATTTCAAAGTGGAGGGTGTATTGAAATCAGAAGTGCAGCTTAACATTAAGCGCTTGTTGGATATTGGATGCTACCGTGGACTTAGGCATAGAAAAGGTCTTCCTGTGAGGGGTCAAAAGACTAAAAACAATGCCCGAACAAGAAAAGGTAAACGTAAAACTGTAGCTAACAAGAAGAAGGCTGTTAAGTAATCAATAGACATGGCTCAGAAAAGAAAAGATAAGGCAAAAAAGAGAGTAGTAGCAGTAGATGCATTGGGTCAGGCCCACATCCAGGCTACTTTTAACAACATCATTATTTCTTTGACCAACGGTCAGGGACAAGTGATCTCTTGGGCTTCGGCCGGTAAAATGGGTTTTAAAGGTTCTAAGAAGAACACTCCATATGCAGCGCAGGTTGCAGCCCAGGACTGTTCAGCTAAAGCTTACGAGCAGGGACTTAGGAAGGTTGAGGTCTTTGTAAAGGGACCAGGTGCAGGTAGAGAGTCCGCAATCAGAACCATCCAGAACAGTGGTATTGAAGTAACTATCATTAAGGATGTTACGCCGATGCCTCACAACGGATGTCGTCCACCGAAAAGAAGAAGAGTTTAATAGCTAAAAATACTGGGATAAAATGGCAAGATATACAGGGCCTAAAACAAAAATATCTAGGAAGTTCGGAGAACCTATCTTCGGAGCCAGCAAGGCTTTGCAGAAGAAGAACTATCCTCCTGGACAGCACGGTAGAGGTAGAAGAAGAAAGCAGTCTGAATACGCAATTCAGCTTGCTGAAAAGCAGAAGGCAAAATATACCTACGGAGTGTTGGAGAAGCAATTCTCTAATATTTTCGAAAAAGCTTCACGTAAAAGTGGAATTACTGGTGAGATCCTTTTGCAACTCCTTGAGGCGCGTTTGGATAACACAGTATTCAGATTGGGCATTGCTCCTACAAGAAGAGCAGCTCGTCAGCTAGTAGGTCATAAGCATATTACCGTGAATGGTGATATCGTAAACATTCCTTCATTCACACTGAAAGAAGGTGATCTTATCGGAGTAAGAGAGAAGTCAAAATCACTTGAAGCCATATCTGATAGTCTTTCTGGCAATGCCAAAAGATACTCTTGGCTGGAGTGGGATGCCTCTGGCATGGTAGGGAAGTTTTTGAATTCTCCAACCAGAGAAGAGATACCAGAGAACATCAAGGAGCAGTTGATCGTTGAATTGTACTCTAAGTAAGATTTTTCAATAAATAAAGAAAAGAATATGTCAATTCTAGCATTTCAAATGCCGGAGAAAGTGGTGATGGAGAAGGCCGATGATTTTCACGGCTTGTTCACCTTCAAACCTCTCGAAAAGGGCTACGGCGTTACAGTAGGTAATGCCTTGAGAAGAATACTTCTCTCATCTTTGGAGGGTTACGCGATCACCGCCATTAAGATACCTGGAGTTTTGCATGAGTTTTCTACTATCGAAGGGGTAGTGGAAGATGTCAGCGAAATCATCCTGAATCTTAAAATGGTAAGATTTAAGAAAATCTCAGATGTAGCTGATACTACAATCACTGTATCTGTTTCTAATACAAGACAGTTCACTGCTGGAGACATTGCTAAGGGTACCACTTCATTCGAAATCCTTAACCCGGATTTGGTGATTTGTAATCTTGACGAAAAAGCTCAGTTCGAAATTGAAATCAGCGTAGAAAAGGGAAGAGGCTATGTGGCTGCTGATGATAACAAACCTGCTGATCAGAACTTCGGATACATTGCGATCGACTCTATCTTTACGCCTATTAAGAATGTAAAGTATAGTGTAGAGAACACAAGGGTAGAGCAGAAAACTGACTATGAGCAGTTGATTCTTGATATTGAGACCGATGGTTCTATACATCCAGAGAATGCTTTGAAAGGTGCCGCTAATATTCTTATTAAGCACTTCATGCTTTTCTCTGATCAGAACATGATCCTGGAATCTCAGGAGCAGGGAGAGCCTGAGCAGGTCGATGAAGAGCTGCTTCACATGAGGAAGTTGTTGAAAACATCACTTAATGACCTTGATCTGTCAGTAAGAGCATACAATTGCTTGAAAGCTGCAGATGTGAGAACATTAGGAGATTTGGTGAATCTTGAAATATCTGATATGATGAAGTTTAGGAATTTCGGAAAGAAATCCCTGGCGGAACTAGAGCAGCTTGTGGCTGACAAAGGACTAACTTTTGGTATGGATCTTTCGAAATATAAATTGGAAGAAGAATAATGAGACACGGAAAGAAATTTAATCATCTTGGAAGAACAGCATCTCACAGAAAGGCGATGTTGTCGAATATGGCTTCTTCCTTGATTCTGCATAAGCGAATCAACACCACTGTAGCGAAAGCAAAAGCTTTGAGAAAGTATGTGGAGCCTTTGATCACAAAAGCAAAGACCGATACTACTCACTCCAGAAGGATTGCTTTTTCATACCTACAGGATAAAGTATCTGTACAGGAGCTTTTCGGCCCTATTGCAGAGAAGATTTCTTCAAGACCGGGTGGATACACCAGAATCATCAAAACCGGTATCAGACTGGGTGATAATGCAGAGATGTGCATGATGGAGCTGGTAGACTTCAACGAGTTGTTGCTTCAGGACTCTGATGCTGCAAAAGCTAAGACCAGAAGATCAAGAAGAGGAGGTAAGAAAGGTGGAGAGTCTGTTGAAGCTGCGGCTGTAGAAGAAGCAGTAGTGGTAGAGGAGCCGGTGGCCGAAGCTGCGGTAGCAGAAGAGGTGATCGAGGAAGCTGCTGCTGAGTCTACTCAAGAAGAGCCTTCTAACGAGGCTTCTGATGACACAGAAGAAAAAGAGAAAAGTGAATAACTTAAGTTAAGAGATATAAAAGGGATTGGGTGTTGACCTAATCCCTTTTTTTATGTCTGATTTGTGAACGATAATTTCTTATTTTTGCAAGCCATGAAGCAACCAGAAAGAAAAAAAGCCCTCCTGCTATTAGAGGACGGTTCTCTCTTTGAAGGATATTCGATAGGGAAAACCGGTACTTCCGGAGGCGAAATATGTTTTAACACAGGAATGACCGGTTATCAGGAGATCTACACAGATCCTTCCTACTACGGTCAGATCATTGTGAATACCACACCACACATAGGAAACTATGGAGTTCATGTAGATGAAGATGAGTCTGCGCACCCGATGATCAAGGGATTGGTGGTGAATGACTTCACCCATCAATATAGCCGCAAGACAGCTTCTGAAGGTCTCCATGAATATCTGGAAAAGCACAACACTGTTGGTATCACAGATGTGGATACAAGAATGTTGGTAAGACATATTCGCACCAAGGGCGCCATGAATGCAGTGATCACCTCAGAGATTTTTGATCTGGATGCGTTGAAAACGAAGCTGAGTGAGGTGCCTAGCATGGAATCGTTGGAGCTTTCCAGCGTGGTAACCACCAAAGCGCCTTATGAAGTCGGTCAGGAAAATACAGGCTTGCGAATTGCCGTCATGGATTTCGGGATCAAAAGATCCATTCTGAAGAATTTTGTAGAGCGTGATTGTCATTGCAAGGTATTTCCTGCGAATGCTACCCTCTCTGAAATGGAAGCGTGGAACCCTGACGGTTACTTTCTGTCTAATGGCCCTGGAGATCCTGCGGCTATGGACTACGCCGTGGAGACTGTGAAAGGCATATTGGCGAAAGATTACCCCATTTTTGGTATATGTCTGGGCAATCAGCTTCTGGCCAGGGCGGTGGATATAGATACCTTTAAAATGCACCATGGCCACAGAGGACTTAACCATCCCGTGAAAAATTTGCAAACAGGAAAGAGCGAAGTGACTTCACAGAATCACGGTTTTTCGGTGAACATGGACTCTTTAAAAAACTCAACAACAGCAGAACTTACCCATCTCGATCTAAATGATAATACTGTAGAAGGACTAAGGTTGGTCAATAAGCCAGCTTTCTCCGTGCAGTATCATCCAGAATCATCCCCAGGACCCCATGATTCTGCCTATCTATTTGACGATTTTATACAACTAATTAAAGATCAGAAATCATGAGTATTATTGAAAGTGTACATGCAAGACAGATTCTAGACTCCAGAGGTAATCCTACGGTGGAAGTAGACGTCTATACGGAAAATGGTTTTATGGGCCGTGCAGCTGTTCCTTCTGGAGCATCTACGGGCGAGCATGAGGCTGTCGAGTTACGCGATGGGGATAAGTCCAAGTATTTGGGAAAAGGTGTTTTGAAGGCAGTGGAAAATGTGAATGAGCACATTGCCCCTGAGATTGTAGGCATCTCGGTATTTGAGCAGAAGCTGATAGATGATGTGATGATTGAGCTGGATGGCACGCATAACAAGAGTAAGCTGGGAGCTAATGCTATCCTTGGTGTTTCTTTGGCTGTAGCCAAAGCGGCAGCTGAGGAGTCTGGGCAGTCACTTTATCGTTATTTGGGAGGGGTGAATGCACACGTTCTTCCTGTACCTATGATGAACATCATCAATGGTGGATCGCACTCGGATGCACCGATTGCATTTCAGGAATTTATGATCCGACCTGTAGGAGCTCCTTCTTTCAGCGAAGCTTTGCGAATGGGTGCTGAGGTATTCCACAACCTGAAAAGCATCATTAAGGATAAAGGATTGAGTACTGCTGTGGGTGATGAGGGTGGATTTGCACCTAATTTCTCAGGTGGTACAGAGGAAGCATTGGATGCTGTATTGAAGGCGATTGATAAAGCTGGTTACAAGGCTGGTAAAGACATCACTATTGCGATGGACTGTGCTTCTTCAGAGTTTTTTGAAGGTGGAAAATACAACTACGCCAAGTTTGAAGGAGAGAGCGGTAAAGTGCGTACCAGCGCTGAGCAGGTAGACTACCTGGCCTCTTTGGTAGAGAAGTATCCAATCGACAGTATCGAGGATGGATGTGATGAAAACGACTGGGAAGGCTGGAAACTCCTCACTGAGAAAATTGGTAGCAAGTGCCAGTTGGTAGGTGATGATCTATTGGTTACCAATGTGAAATTTCTTGAAAAAGGAATCAAGGAGAAGGCTGCCAATTCTATCCTGATTAAAGTAAATCAGATTGGAACTTTGTCAGAAACTTTCGCAGCAATTGAAATGGCTCATAAAGCCGGATGGACTGCAGTGGTTTCTCACAGATCAGGAGAGACAGAAGACAACACCATCGCTGACATTTCCGTGGCATTGAACACTGGCCAGATCAAAACAGGATCTATGTCAAGGTCTGACAGAATGGCTAAGTACAATCAGTTGTTGAGAATAGAAGAGGAACTGGGCGAGATGGCCAAGTACCCAACAGCTAAATAAACATAGATGAGTGGGCCTTTGAGCCCCTTTCTGACATTCAAAAACTAAAAGAGTTGAACTGCCGTTCTTTATGAAGGATGGAATTCAGCTCTTTTTTTTATCTTTAAGTCCAACTATGAAGCGCTTCTACGAAAAAGTACCCCGGATATTCAAGAACTTCTATTTCTTATCTGCGTTATTCTTCCTCATCTGGATGCTTTTTTTTGATTCCAACGACATTATTACTCAAATCAAACTAGGGCATAAGCAAGCCGAGTTAGAGAATGCAAAGGAGTTTTATGAGCACAAAATCGTGGAAGTGAAAAATGATCGTGAGGCACTCCTCAATAACAAGGAGCTGCTTGAAAAGCTGGCCCGCGAAAAGTATCTGATGAAAAAAGAGTCTGAGGATCTATACATCATTGTAGAGGAAGAATGAAGATTAAATTTTACCTGGGTTTTTTCTTACTATTAGGGATTACCCTATCACACGCCCAGTATCGGCAGTCGAGCCGTAGTGGCGGATTATCTGATAAAATTTATTTTGGTGGCGGAGGTGGTTTCAGTGGGGGTACGCAATACCTCAATTTGAGTGTTTCACCCCTGGTTGGTTACAAATTCACTGAGCAGTTTTCTGCCGGCCTTCAGATTACTTACCAGTACACCAAATTCGGTCCGGCCACGGCATCCAATTACGGAGGTGGACCTTTCTTGAGGTATAACTTTTCCCCTAAATTTTTTGGGTATACACAGTATGAGTACCTGAATTTTGGACTTCTTATACCTGGGGCCTCTGAGCCGGAACGTTACCATTTCAATAGTTGGTTTGTGGGAATAGGGTATACTGAGCCCCTCGGGCGAAATATGGCTTTTAATATTACTGCGCTTTATAACCTACTCTATCAGGATGGTTCAAACTCACCCTATAATAGTCCTTTGCAGTTTAGGGTAGGGATCGTGGCAGGGTTATTTTAATCCACAAATAACCTGGTGAGGCGGATGGTCTCGTAGTCCATTTGCCCATTCATGGCTTTGAAGATGAAGCCAAGTTTCACTCTGCCATCCTTGTCGTAAAACTCTTCCTGATTTTGATCTTTCAGTTTTTGGATGATCTTTTCCACTTTGGCGACTGTCTTGTCGTCAGGCTTAAACTTGCTCATGTCAATCTCTTTTTCCTCTTCAGCTATTCGTTCCAGGTGCCCTACAATGGTGCCGAGAGAGAGTTCTCGTTCAAAGGCAATTTCCTCAAGTGTTTTACCTTCTCCGATGAGCTTGAGTGTTTTTTGATAGGTGCTTTCTTTCTTTTCCTTCGTGTGGTACTTCTTTTCTCTTTTCAGGTTGGCTTGGATGGTCTCCTCATCATTGGTTCCGTTGGAGCGGCTAATAAAGTCCAGAAAAGCAATATTTAACTCATCTTCCGGAATGTGGTTTAGCCAGTCTTCGCTCTCTTCTGAGAGTTCCTGAAACCTGTTGTCAGCTTTAACAGCCAGAGGGTCCAGTTCCATCGAAATGCGGTTAATACCCCCAAGAACCAGACCTTTCCAGCTTTTCAGACGAGAGAGTGCTACATAGCCTTGCCCGGCTTCAAAAGTTTTAGATAGATCCATTTCAGCATTATCCAGGGTCATTCCCTGGCTTTTGTGCACAGTAATGGCCCAGGCCAGACGCAGGGGTATTTGCTTGTAGGAAGCAAGGATGGTCTCTTTTTCATCACTCACGGTCCATTCTTCGGGTTTGGCTACCACAGTTCTGCCCGAGTCCATATTCACAATTGGATAGCCCTCTTCACGGTCAAAGCCCATCACTGTTCCGGTGCTGCCGTTGAAATACCCTTTTTCTGGATTATTCTTGACAAACATCACCCGGGCATCTTCCTTAAGCTCCAGTGCCGGGGCAGCCAGCACAGATTGCTTCAGTCCCTCCAGGATTTTTGATTTGCCTTTAGTCTCGGCATAAAATACCTGAATAGGGTTTGGATTTTCTTCCAACCGTTTGGCATTCATGGCATCTACATCTGCATTGTGGGTGTAGAGCCGCAGGGCATCGGGAATGGTCTGAGTGTCTTCCAGTTTTTCACGCAGCTTTTCCAACGAATCATCCGAAACGTCCTGACTTCTGATTTCTGAAAGGAGAAAGGAAAGGGTATCCTGACCTTGACGAAATTGTTGCTTCAGGTAGCAGATTTTTAATTTTGCTTCTACCCACACCGGAGCCATAAAGGCAAACTTTTCCCGGTTGGTCATGGGTGTTCTGCTCACCGGAGGAAGCTGAAAGAAGTCACCCGAGAGGATTACCTGTACCCCTCCGAAAGGAGCTTTACTTTTGCGAAAATGTTTGAGGATGTCACTGATGCCCGTAAGTACTTTACCAGAGAGCATCGAGATTTCATCAATGATGAGCACGTGCACAGCCTTGATTCTGGTGACTGTTTGTCTGTTTTTGGCAATTTGATCCAGGTCTTTTGGGGTAATTTCTTCGCGAATCCCAATCCCGGACCAGGAATGGATGGTCTGTCCCCCGATGTGTGTGGCTGCGATGCCCGTAGAAGCTGTGATGGCCAGGGGTACTTCCCGTACCCTTAGGTATTCGATGTATTGATTGATCAGGTAGGTCTTACCGGTTCCTGCAGAACCTGTGAGGTACACGTTCTGTCCTGTTTTTAATATGGCAAGAGCGGTTTCCTGATTCACGGAATTTATATTTCACCTGGGAACTCCACCCCAAACCTGTCGGAGAGCCCCTTTAGGTCATTTACAACAGCATCTAATAGCGGTATCCCATCTTTTCTGCGTTCATGTTCCAGCTTTCGCTCCGGATCACCCGGGATCAGCACGTCATGACCTTTCATGATTGGTTCAGCATTTCGGAATCGACCGATCCAGTTGTCCATGTGGGATTTAAATTCTCCAGATGGTCTAAATCCATCAATGCGCATCGCGCCAAAAAAATGACCTATGCCTTTACCTACGGGATCCGCAGCTGGTTCCATGAAAGCCACAAAAGGTGGGACCCAGGGACCGTAGTTGGCACCTGAGAGTACCGCAGACAGTATATCTACAACTGACGAAAGCCCGTACCCTTTATGCGAACCGTGTTCACGATCGCCGCCCAAAGGCAACAATGCGCCACCGTCTTTCACCCCGTTAGGGTCAGTAGTGCTTTGGCCGGAGGCATCCTGTATCCATCCGGTTGGTGCTTGTTTATTCTTGCGTTGCAGTATTTCCAATTTACCGTTGGCAGCAGTGGTGGTAGCCATGTCGAGTACGAAAGGGGGTTCCTTATCCGCCGGTATGGCTACGGCAATGGGGTTGGTGCCCAGCAGTCGTTCTTTGCTGAAGGTGGGCGCGACCAGGGGGCTTGCATTGGTCATGGCAATGCCTATGCAGTCATCTTTCAGTGCCAGCATAGCATGATACCCCGCTATGCCATAGTGGTTGGAGTTTCTTACAGCTACCCATCCCGAACCCACCTGTTTGGCTTTGTCAATGGCCAGGTTCATGGCTTCAGGGCCCACTACAAGGCCGAGTCCTGCATCACCGTCAATAACACCCGTACTAGGCGTTTCATGAACAATTTTCACATCAGGCCGGGTATTTACTCTGTTTTTATCAATCAAACGCACATAACCAACCAAGCGGGCAACCCCATGTGAGTCTACCCCTCGGAGATCCGCACTCAGTAACACCTGCGCGCCCAATCGGGCATCCTTTTCGGGACATCCAGCGGCTTCCAATATAGATTTTGTAAATTGAAATAATGAGTCGTGCGCTACTACCATTCAGTTATCATTAAGTAAAACATTATATCCTTGGCAAGATAATTGGTCGGCAAATTACTACAGAATAAATTAAGCATAAAGCAAGCTTCAATTTAGCTGTTGAAAAAGTAAAATCTTAATCGTTAATCCCAACTTTATGAAATTTATTATCGTGTGTTTTTTGAGTTTCGGCCTATGGTCGGTCTCTGCAAAGGGCATTGATTCAAAAGTAGAAAGTGTCACTATTTTTCTCAATCAGGCGCAGGTTTCCAGGTCATCCAATATTGCCATTGGACCAGAAACGAAACAGCTGGTTTTTACGGGTTTATCCTCCATGCTCGACCCCAATTCTGTGCAGGTGAAGGGGCAGGGTGATTTTATAATTATGGGAACCACGTTCAGGCAAAATTATCTCACAGAGGAGAATCTTCCTGACGCTGTGAAATCACTCAAGGACAAAATCGAACTGCTGGAGGGTGAAATTGCCAATGTGGACAATCAGCAATGGGCGCTGAAGTCTGAAGAAGAAATGCTCAAAGCCAATCAGGTCATTAAAGGAGCTAATCAGAACCTTGGGGTGAATGAGTTAAAAGCCATGACGGAATACTACCGCATCCGAATTCAGGCCATAAAGGACAAGGATTATGAGTTGCAGCTGGAAAGAAGAGAATTGGATAAAGCGCTGAAAAAAGTCAAAAATCAGCTGGAGGAACAGCATGCCAGGGAGCAAATGGTCTCTGGGGAAGTGGTGGTAGATATCAATACATCCAAGACGCAAATGGTTCATTTGGATCTCTCTTATGTAGTATCGGGTGCATACTGGAACCCTACCTATGATCTTCGGGCCACTTCGTCTGCTCAAAAAATTGACCTGCTGTATAAGGCAAATGTGTATCAAAACAGCGGGGAGAACTGGGAGAATGTGAAGTTGACGCTGAGCACTTCCAATCCTTCTATTGGGGGGTGGTTGCCCACAGTACGACCTTGGTACCTCGATTTTTTTAGTGCTGCACTGTATCAAAATAAATTGGCTATGCCGGCAGCCAGGTCTGAGGCCTTTGAGCCTATGCCTATGGAGGAAGAGGTTCTGATGGAGTCGGTAGCAGATTATACACAAATGAGCGAAGGGCTTACCTCTGTCAACTATGAGATAGCACTTCCTGTGACTGTTCTGTCAGGAGGAAAAGAAGTTACGGTGGCGATCAGGGAAGAACGGGTTGAGGTGGAATTTCTTTACCAATCTACCCCGAAATTGTCGGAGCGGGTGTACCTGGTGGCGAAGACCAAGAATTGGCAGCGTTTAGACTTACTGCCAGGGGAGATGAGTGTTTTCTATGAAGGAGGTTTTGTCAATAAGACCTATCTGAATCCTGAAGGAGAGCTGGAGGGATTGAATATTTCTTTAGGGGTGGACCAGGGTGTGCAGATCAGCCGCAAGCCTGTGCGGGACCTTACCAATGATCAACTGATAGGGAACAAGAGACGTATCAGCTACCAATATGAAATAAAAGTGAAAAACAACAGATCCAAATCCATCGACATAGAGGTATTCGATCAGCTTCCATTGAGCAAAAATACGGATATAGAGATTGGTGAGATTGCGTTGGGTGGAGCTCAGCGAAACGAAAAGACTGGCTTACTCACCTGGAGTTTTACGCTGGAGCCCACCATGGAAAAAAGCATGAAGTTTGGGTATGAAGTGAAATACCCCAAGGATAAACGGGTGTCCGGTCTATGATGCCGATTCTTTTTTCAGGGAGTGGAGTGTGCTGAGCAGCACTCCCTCTTTGAGGGCATAGGCGGAGACACGAATGTTCTCTAAACTAAGTTGGCTAATGATAAAGTCTATCAGCACACAAGCCACCACGATCATGTCTACACGCAGGGGAATCATGCCAGGGATTTCCAGGCGTTGTGCTCTGGTTTTAATGAGCAGGTCACTGTAGATGAGTTCAAAGGCTTCTAAGGTCAGGGGATACTCTGTTTCTTCCTCTGCTTTTTCTATTCCGTTGGTCAGTCTGTAGATATCACTGAGTGTATCAAAGGTACCCGATGAACCTATCAGCGTTTTAGGATGGAAAGTCGTACAGGCCTCGAATAATTCTTCAAGGTTTTCTTCCAGATAGCCTTTTAGAGAAGCGATTTGTTCATTTGTGATGGGATCGCTTTTCTGAAATTTCTCGACCATCCGCTGACCGCCAATCTCAAAGCTTTGCTTCCAGAGTATTTCGCTATCTGTACCAATAATGAACTCAATACTTCCACCTCCAATGTCCATAATCAGAGCTGGCATCTTGCCGATGGGGAGTGCTCTTTTTACGCCATAATAGATGTATTCAGCTTCTTGTAATCCTGAGATGATGCGAGTTTCGATGCCTGTTTGGTCCTTGATCTTTTGCACCAGGTCATTGCCATTTCGGGCATTTCGGATGGCGCTGGTGGCTGTAGCAAATACCTGATCTGCTTTTTCCTTTTCTATGATCTCCTTGAAATGCCCCAGTGTTTTTAGCGCCCTGTCTATAGCATCATCAGTGATCATTCCATGATTGATTCCCTTCTCACCGATTTTTACGGCTACTTTTTCTCGGAATACGATTCGGAAATCATCATTTGCCACTTCCACCAAGATCAGGTGGAAGGTATTGGTACCCATGTCTATTACGGCGATTCTCATTTTCCATCAGAATTTCAGGGCGCAAGATACTATAATCTCCAAATACTCACTTGCGGATATCTTTGGTAACAAATTAATCACCTACATAATCCTGAGATAAATCAGGTTTTATTTGAACCCCTGCATTGATTAACTTGCCCGTGAAAACTTAAACTGCATTAAACCCCAAAATATGAGTTCAGAAAAGCCAAAAACGGCATCTTTCGTCAAATCAACTCACCAGAAAATCGAGGAACTGGAGCAAATGAATGAGCAGGCAATGCTCGGTGGAGGCCAGTCCCGAATAGATAAGCAGCATGAAAAAGGCAAACTCACTGCCAGAGAGCGAATAGATCTATTACTTGATCCGGGCTCTTTTCAGGAGATAGGAAAGTTTGTGGTGCATAGAGGGAGAGATTTTGGTATTGACAAACAGAAATTTCTTGGAGATGGTGTTGTGACCGGATATGGTACTGTCAATGGGCGCCTGATCTACGTTTTCAGTCAGGATTTCACGGTTTTTGGTGGATCTCTGTCGGAGACCTTTGCCGAAAAGATTGTGAAGATCATGGACATGGCCATGAAGAACGGTGCGCCGGTGATTGGACTGAATGACTCTGGCGGGGCCAGAATCCAGGAAGGTGTTGTTTCTTTGGGTGGATATGCGGATATTTTTTACAGAAATACGCGAGCCTCGGGTGTTGTACCCCAAATTTCTGCCATCATGGGACCCTGCGCCGGAGGAGCGGTCTATTCACCCGCCATTACGGATTTTATCTTCATGGTGGAGCAGACCAGCTACATGTTTGTGACAGGCCCCAATGTGGTGAAGACGGTAACCCAGGAGGATGTTACCTCCGAGGAATTAGGTGGTGCCAGTGCACACAGTGTGAAGAGTGGAGTCACCCACTTCTCTTCCAAAAATGAGGCCGCGTGCATTTTAGATATTAAGAGACTTCTCACCTATATCCCTTCAAACTGTGAAGAGGAGCCACCAAGGCTACCTTATGAGATGAATGGAGATGAGGTTATTCCGGCACTGGATGATATCCTGCCTGATAACCCCAACCAACCTTACGATATCAAGGATGTGATCAAAGGTGTGGTGGATAAGGGGTCATTCTTTGAGGTGCATGAAAAGTTTGCGGATAATATTGTTGTCGGGTTCGCACATTTGGCCGGACGCAGTATTGGGATAGTAGCCAATCAGCCAATGAGTATGGCGGGTGTGCTGGATAATGACTGTAGTAAAAAAGCTGCAAGATTCGTGCGCTTCTGTGATGCGTTTAATATCCCGCTGCTGGTGCTGGTGGATGTGCCGGGATTCTTACCAGGGACTGATCAGGAGTGGAATGGGATCATCATGAATGGCGCCAAGCTTCTTTATGCTTTCAGTGAAGCCACTGTCCCAAGGATTTCCGTGATCACCAGAAAGGCCTACGGTGGTGCTTATGACGTAATGAACTCAAAGCACATTGGGTCTGATATGAATTTTGCCTGGCCTACCGCTGAGATTGCTGTGATGGGCGCTCAGGGTGCTTCGGAGATTATTTTCAAGAGGGAAATAGACAAGGCTGAGGATCCGCATCAGAAGCTGCAGGAGAAAATCGATGAATACACTGAGAAGTTTGCCAACCCCTATAAGGCGGCTGAGAGAGGATTTATTGATGAGGTGATTTTGCCACACAATACCCGTTCGAAGTTGATAAGGGCGTTTAGCATGCTCGAAAACAAGGTAGACAATATGCCCAAAAGAAAACACGGTAATATTCCCTTGTAAGAGCGGACTGTTTTCAAAAACATATTAACCTTTCGTCGCTTACTAACTAAACAGAGGACGAGAGATATATTTTTTCAAACTAACATATGGATAGCAAGAGTAAAGATTTTTTATTCAAATATTTAAATAATGCATCACCTACGGGTTTTGAGACCAGCGGCCAGGAGATTTGGCTGGACTATATCAGGCCGTATATCGATGACTACTTCACGGATACTTATGGGTCTGTGGCAGCCATCATCAATCCCGAAGCGAAGTACAAAGTAGTCATAGAGGCACATGCCGATGAGATCAGCTGGTTTGTTAACTACATCACTGATCAGGGCTATATCTACGTGGTGCGCAATGGTGGCTCCGATCATCAAATTGCCCCTTCCAAACGTGTCAATATTCATACGAAGAATGGGGTGGTGAAAGGGATTTTCGGCTGGCCGGCTATTCATGTGAGAAAGGACAAAGAAGATTCTCCGACCTTGAAGAATATTTTCATAGATGTGGGAGCCAGCTCCAAGAAAGAGGTGGAGGATATGGGCATTCATGTCGGATCGGTGATCACTTTTGATGATGAGCTGATGGAACTCAACGATAAATACCTGGTGGGTCGTGCTTTGGACAATCGCATCGGTGGTTTTATGATTGCGGAAGTAGCACGCCGGATTAAGGAAAATGGGATAGAGCTTCCTTTTGGCCTTTATGTAGTCAACGCTGTGCAGGAGGAAATAGGACTTAGGGGTGCAGAAATGATCGCTCACAGGATCAAGCCCAACCTGGCCATCATTACCGACGTGACACACGACACCAATTCTCCTATGTATGATAAAATCACGAGTGGAGACATCAGCTGTGGTGACGGTCCGGCGGTTTGTTATGGTCCTGCGGTGCAAAACAACGTGCTGGACATGATCATTGGTATTGCTGAAAAGGAGCAGATTCCCTTTCAGAGAAGAGCAGCCTCACGCTCCACGGGTACGGATACAGATGCATTTGCCTACAGCAACGAAGGTGTGGCCTCAGCTTTGATTTCAATTCCGCTGAAGTATATGCACACTACGGTGGAAACTTGTGCCAAGGATGATCTCGAAAATACCATTCAGCTGATTTACGAAACTGTCATTCAGGTAAAGGATGGTCAGGATTTTCGATACATGAAATAACATTGGGCACCCAAAAGCTCATAGTTCACGATCAAATGGGGAGGAGTGTAGAAATCAACTTTCCTCCCCGTAGGGTCATCTCACTGGTTCCTTCTATTACCGAATTACTCATCGATATGGGGGTGGATGTGGTAGGGAGAACTAAGTTTTGTATCCACCCGGAGGACAAAGCAACATCTATTCCTATCGTAGGGGGCACCAAGAATTTTCGCTTTGAGGTCATTGATGATTTGAAGCCGGACCTGATAGTAGGGAATAAGGAAGAAAACTACAAGGCAGGGGTCACAAGGCTTTCTGAGCACTACCCTGTCTGGATGAGCGACATCACTCAGCTCAATGAAGCTCTGGAAATGATCAGACTGCTTGCTAAAGTGACGGACAGGGAGCCGGAGGGGGATCTCATCCGGTACCAATTGGCAGTCAAATTGGAGGCGTTGCAAAATTCAAGATCAGGAAGTGTAATGTACATGATCTGGAAAAAGCCCTGATGGTGGCAGGTAGGGAGACGTATGTTCACCATTTTCTTGAGCACCTGGGGTATCGCAATGTGGTGCAGGCTGCCAGGTATCCTGAGCTGAGCGAAAATGATATGGCCGAGCTGTCACCAGATCACATACTTCTAAGCTCCGAACCCTATCCATTTCAGGAGGGCGATCGGGAGGCTCTTCAGGCCGTTTTTCCCACTTCGAGCATTGAACTCGTGGATGGAGAACCTTATAGCTGGTATGGTTCGCGACTCCTCAGGATAGATCCGTAGACCGTTTTTTATTATTCATCGATGTGTGGACCATGGTCGGCTAATAACATTCTGTTTTCAGATAGCAGAAAGATAGATTTGATTAGGTGCTAATTGAATCAGCGGATGTCAAATACAGGTGATAATTTTCGAACAGATATTGATGAGGGTAGGGATTATTTTAAAGGCATACTTAATGCTTTTGTTAGGGAGATGCCCGAAAAATTGAGATTTCTAGCCCTGGCTTCCCAGCATGGAGACTTTGCGGAAGTAGGCTTCATCGCTCATCATATTGCAGCCAGGTGTGAGGTGATCGCTGCCAACGAGATTTCGGCCACTGCCAGACAGCTGGAAGTAGAAGCCAACAGCCACTCATCGAATGTCAGCCACAGCGTGCGATCCCTCGTGAATGATATGCAGAAGCTCATGCAGCAAATGGGCTACGACATGGCCGATCAAAGTCACTCCTGAAACAGACGTAATTCCTCCATTCCCCCTGCCAAGGGAGCTCATTCACTCGCTGAAAGTAATTGAAATTAAAGCTTAGAGATAAGTTCCATGTGCTCTCCACTTACCAAGTAAGCAGTAGCCACAAGAACGACAATCAGAATTGCCAAGTTTCTGATGAGTCTTTTCGATTGGGTACTCATACGGTTGCGATTAGGTTGTTGGTATCTCAAATCTATAAAAAAGGATTGAGAAAAGAAATCACTACTTGAGGTCTCTCCTGTTCAGTAGAAAGAGAATCCCACTCAGATAGATGACCAACCAACCCGTAGCGATGAGGAGTGCCTTTATGGGTACGTTATCCACTATTTCCATGAATACGTACTTTGGGAAAGGCACTGGAATAAGTCCATTGAGTGCTTTGATGGGTAGGAAAGGGGCTATCTCAGCCCAAAAAGTCCCCTTGAACCATGGAGATTCTTCCAGAATGAGCGCCAAAATGGGCTCGAACATCAGGGTGTATAGAAAGAGTAGCACGATCACAAAACCGGACTTCTTGATGATCAGTGAAAGTAGAAAGGCAAGTGAGCAGTACACCACGATATCAAAAAAGTAGGCGGCCAGAAATTCCAGTTCGTCCAGGATGTACTGACTCCCCCACACATGAGAATAGATGGCCCCATTGATCATTCCTGATAGGAAGAGAAACAGGGTACTGATCAGGGCCAGAGCGGCGATAAAAAGTAATTTGCTAGCCAGGTATTCTTTTTTGCTGATTCCGTCAATCACATTTTGCCGAAGGGTATTGTAGGCCTGATCATTATTCACAGAGATGATCACAATGAAGGCGAGAAGGACCTTAAGAAATGATCCCAGATAGGTGGTGTTTTGCCAGATGTCCGGAAAGTCGTAGATGGGTAAGATGGTTGGGTCTATCCCGTTAAAATCCGCACCTTTGGATTTCAAATACTCCAGCAAAAACATGCCGCCAAAGCAGATGACCAATAGTGCCAACACGTACATTCCTAAAAGAACCCAGAAGGTTTTGTAGTCCCTTATTTTAAGCCATTCCAGTTTGAGTGCCCTGATCATTTTTCTTTGAGTATTTTTAGAAATTCCTGCTCCAGAGAGCGGGTCTTGGTGAGTAGTTTTTTCAGTGTGATCCCCTGCTCAAAGCAATATTGGTTAATATCTGCGCTCTTTATCTGATCTGTGACTGTCAGGGTCAACTGACCATTGGCTCTGGTGACCTTGGTGATGTGGGTGTTACCTGCCAGAAGTGCTTCCAGCTTCTCCAGGTCTTCGGCTACCACTTCTATTTCATTGGTTTCACCCAGTATTTCGTCCACACTCCCCTCATGAAGCTTGTGACCTCTGCGGAGCACGCAGAAATGTGTGCACACTTTCTGTACTTCGTCGAGTAGGTGGCTGGCCATAATGATGGTCTTTCCTTCTGCCGCTATATGATGAATCAGTTGCCTGATTTCTGCAATTCCCTGAGGATCGAGTCCGTTGGTAGGCTCATCCAGGATGAGCACCGGAGGATCTGCCAGGAGGGCTGCAGCAATGGACAGGCGCTGCTTCATACCCAGACTATAGTTTTTGAATCGGTCATCTTTGCGCTCGTAGAGCCCTACCTGCTCCAGCACCTGCTCTATCCTTGAGTCAGGGCACTGCTTGATGTGGGCAGTGATTCGCAGGTTTTGTACCGCAGTGAGGTAAGGATAAAAGCAAGGGGTTTCCAGGATGGCTCCAATTTGTTTTCTGGCGTCAATGGGAGACATGCCGCCGAACCATTTGTAGTGACCGGAAGTAGGGGCTACCACATCCAGTATCATCCCCAGGGTGGTGGTTTTTCCACTTCCGTTGGGGCCAAGGATGCCATAGACCTGTCCTTCTTCGATGGTGAGGTTGAGGTCAGAAACGGCCACAAATTTTCCGAAGAGCTTGGTCAGTCCGCTTATTTCGAGAGTGTTGCTCAATGTTCTTGGCTTGTGGGGTCTAAAAAATTAAAAAGGTCTTCCTTTCTTAAGGTGTTGAGCAGCGTGGGGATTTTCTGCCAGGCGATGGTGCCACTCAGATAAAACGCCACCGCCAGTTCATCCTGTATCAGGTACCCAACGAAGGTGTTGGTACTGGCTTGCTCAGATCCGAGGATAGCCAGGGAAAGATCTCCGCCATAGGCCATGGCATACTCATCATACCCTAGCCGGGTATAGCCTTCTGCGATTTTGCGATAGCCTTTGTCGGCCCGGATGGCACTGTCCAGCATGTAGATGTACAGCTTGCTTACATCCTTCACCAACTCGTTGTATTCCTGATTTTTGGTGAGGTTGATCATCCGGAGTGTGCTGGGGTAGAAGACATATTTATGGTCGGTTCGGTCCTCTACCAGCGTTTTCAGAATGTTTTCCTGCGCAAAAAGGGGCTGAGTAGTCAGCCCCATGAGGATCATCAGGATCAAGTACTTCCCTGATTTATTTTTCATCTATTTTGCTAAGGTTTTCCAGGCCATCTACTTTCATCGATTTGGCTATTTTAGAAATGCTTTTCAGATCGATCTCCCCATAGAGGCTGAGTAGGACGAATCGTTTTTTGCCTCCCACTACCATGAGCAGTTCTTCTATTTTTCCGGCTTTCTCTTTGATGGAGAATTTCATGTTTTCCTCTGCATCTTTCACGGACATGAGCTCTTCGTATCCGGCATTTTGAATATCGATCAGTACTTTGTTGTACATCTTGGCTGCATTGCCAATGCTATCCGCTACGATTATCTTGAGGCCTTTGAGTTTGCTCACCGCCTTGAGAAATTCATCCTCCGTGGCACTGCCCGTTTCCAGGTCTGTGAATAGAGAGAACATTTTACTACTCACTGAGACTTTGGTGAATGCTTCGTCATCGGCCAGTTCTGTAAAATACTTATTGACCACCGTGCCTTGAGCCATGAGGCTTACAGAAAACACGCTCAGAATGATTATTAATAGTCCTTTTTTCATGATTTGAGTATTAAAGTTTTTGAATGGCAGATATGCTTAGTTCTCACGAATGAGCTCTTCTGCTTTGTTGAGATTGTTAATTTCAGTCGAATAGGTTTTGCCTTCATTGAGTCCTGAGGAAACCATCAGCAGTGCTTTTCGGGTGATCTCAAAGGCTTCTTTGGGGTCCTCCACGGCAAATTCACTTTGCTTACGGGCATCCTGTATCACCAGTACGGCGGCCATCAGCCCGATGGTCACCACTGCAGCCACTGACCATCTGGCTTTCCTTCCGGCGCGTCCCGGATGTGTGAATTTCACTTCCGGGTCTGCTTTCAGTCGGTTGAGCTCACGAAAGTAGGAACCCTCAGAAGTGAGAGACGGGTTTTCACGAAAGTGCTCCTTGAGCTCCGTTTCTTCCTGTATGGAAGTCTCACCGGCCCAGTACTTTTCAAGTAATCCTTTAATTCGCGACTCCATATGACTCTATTTTTTCCATTGAAGACCTGATTTTCGTTCGAGCTCGGTGTAGGGAAACCTTCACCTCACTGAGATTCAGGGAAAGTACCTCAGCAATTTCCTGATATGGCATCTCCTCTATCTCCCGAAGGTGATAAATTTCACGCTGCTTCGGAGAGAGAGTGTCGAGTACCTTTTCCAGCCAATGCATTTGATCAGTCATCAAAGCCTGATAGTCTGCACTGTCATTGTTGGGTTGGTCCATTTCCTGATCCGAAATCACGGTAAACCGATTCGTTTTTACCCAGTCGTAACACTGGTTTCGGGTAATGCGCATTGCCCATGCCTCCGGGCTCTGGACACCTTCGAGCATTTGCCTTTTGGTCCAGATTTTAGCCAAACACTCCTGCACGACATCCTGTGCCAGCTCCGTCTCTTTCAAGATGGACTTAGCGTACCTGAACATTTTGCCAGTAGCCGGAATTATGTGCGTTTCGAAGAGTTGGTTTGGTGACATTCAAAAAGGAGACGCCCTGTTGAACCTAAAGTTACAGCGGATGGAAATAAAAAATGGAAACCTGTGAGAATGGGGGAGAACCTGATGGGAAGGTAGTCAGGTGAAGAAGTCGGCTTAAAAAAAAGCCGCTCCTGGTTGAAGGGAGCGGCCTGTAACTGATTCTTAATATCTAGTAAAGTGGCACCAATTGCTCTAATTTGTCAATACCATCCTGCACAATTTGTACCCTGATTTCATAACCGTCAAACTGTGACATGTCTATGTTTTTGGTCATCATGCGATCATTGGGTTCCCAATACATCATTTTCAGTAACTTATTATAATTGTCATAGATGAAGATGTTCATTGGGTTCATATTGTATGAGGACACATTCACCATGAGGGTGGGGTAGTCTCTTTTCAAGGTGATGCTGGCATCCATGATTTCCTTTTCACTTCTCAGCGCAATAGGTTCGGAGACAGACGTGCCATCATATGAAATCACAAATTCGTATTCTCCGTTTTTCAGTTCTGTAAGTCCAAAAGGTTTTGAAAAGCCTTTGGCGGTAAATGACTCTTCTATGAGTGTGGCTCCTCGTTTGTCCTGCAGGCTCACCTTTACCGTTCTGACCAGCGTATCGGCGAAGAATACAGTGTAGACTTTTTCAAGGTCATTTTTGTAGACCTTGATCATGGGCATTCTTGTCTGTTTTTCGGGATCGCTGGCAGATAGGCGCACAGTCACCAGCACAAGTATGGCGTAAAGTAAACTCTTCATTCTATTAGGTGGTTGGGCTGCAAAGAAATACAATAACCGCATGCTTATGGTTATTCCGGCGGGTCAACTTGCGTTTAAATTGAAGAGTGGGAATAATGCAGCGGTGGATAGGAATCCCTATTGGGTGCCGCCAAAACCGGATTTACTATTAAATATTCGCTTCTGCCTGATCTAGTAGGTATTTATAAGCTGAGAGTTCTTCCACCAGCTGGATTTCTGCCTGTGCCGAATCCTTAAAGATGAGGTACTTGATGAGCACTTCTTCCTGATCCCATTTCATTTGGAAACGGTTGAGGTGTTCGTTGATTCGCGCGCTGCCATTAGTTTTCAATACAATTTTCTCTGATTTCGAAATGTCCCTTGTGGAATCATTGAGTGCTTTGAATTTGAAACTGCCATATGACTTCATGAGTTCCTGGCTGATGTCGCTTTCCAGATCGTATTTCTTTTTGCAAAGCATACCGTCTATGAAGTAGAGTGTGAGTCGGTTGACCTGCGAGTTTGAGACATAGA
Source organism: Marinoscillum luteum (assembly GCF_044005705.1). Classification (NCBI taxonomy): domain Bacteria; kingdom Pseudomonadati; phylum Bacteroidota; class Cytophagia; order Cytophagales; family Reichenbachiellaceae; genus Marinoscillum; species Marinoscillum luteum. The sequence goes on from NZ_JBIPKE010000017.1 coordinate 79,178, forward strand.
GCTCAGGGTTTTCCACAATATAAAACTCTGCCCGGTCTCCAAAGAATTTTCCATAGAGGTGTTCTTCCGCCACATTTACCTGACTTTTAGGAGTGCCGATCTCCACTGTGATAAGGCTGTAGGTAATGGCTTTGTCGTGATTGGCTTTTTTTCCTCGCTCTGTGAGTCCCTGACGAAGGGGTTCTCTGGAGGTTTCAGGCTTGGAGCAGGACGTCAAAAGTATAATGATAACAGAGATTGAGGTGACAGTGAGTCTCATTGAGTCGAGGTTGGTAGCCTATAAATTTACTAAAAGAGTAATTTGAATCACTCATGGCTGGCTACAAAACCATGGCGCTCATAAAACCTGATGGCATCCGGGCGTTTCTTGTCGGAGGTGAGCTGGAGCATTTTTACCCCTTTGCTTTTCGAGCGGTCTATGGCCCAGAGGATGATTTTTTCACCAATTTTTTGTCCCCGTTTGTCTTTTCTCACCCGCACGGACTCGATCATGGATCTACTACCGCCCTGATAGTTGAGGTATTGTATAAATGTCATCTGGAAAGTGCCGATGATTTCTTCTGCTTCTACCACCACCATGAGTTCCTGATTGGGATCCTGATCTATGACCTCAAAGGCCTGATAATAGGACTGTGGCAGAGGATCGGAGGGTTGTTCTCTTAGCTGGCCCAGTGGGTCATCGGCCAGTAATTGAATGATGACGGGTAAATCTGTTTGGGTAGCTTGTCTGAAGGAAATCATGTGCTCGGTTTTCTTGTTGGAGGAAAAATAGTGATTTCAAAAAAGAAAAGCCCCACAGCTAGACATCTGTGGGGCCAAAACAAACCGAAAGACTGTAATGATTCTATTTGTTTTTAGTCTTAGTCTCTATCTACAGAGCTAATGCCGTCTTCGTCGATTTTCACATTGCGGGTGCCTCTGTATTTGACCTTACTCACTCCCGCTGCATCTATTTCGATTTCTTCACTGCCATTCACTTCAGCTTTGGAGGCGCCGATGGCGCTTACTTCCACCCGCCGGGCTAAGAAGTCAAAGGCTTCTAGTCGGGAAGCTCCCACGAGATCAGCATTAAGTTCTGCTGCCTCACCTCTCAGCTCCATGGTGGAGGCTCCTGTGAGTTGCACTTCGAGTCTTCGGGGAGTTACATTTACATACAAATCGCAGGCTCCTGTAAGCTCCATGGTGATCTCATCATCATCAAAGCCTTTTACCTCGCCATCGGTATCCCCAATAACTTCGAGGTACTCAAGGTTGGGCATGGTGATAAAAATGCCCACTTTATTAGATCGTTTATCCTTCCACCATTCCCAGCTGTCCTCTTTGAATTTCACCTCCAGCCGATCGCCTACCTGATTGAGATATACTTCGTCCAGGTCATCGTCATTACCTTTTACGGTCACCTGCCATTCGTCACCCTGTCTGATATCCACATCAAAGAAGGAAGCTATTTTCACTTCATCAAAATCTTCGAAAGGATAGTCTATTTTCTCAGATCCGGAGTATGAGGCACTTTTTTCGCTTCTGTTCATCTCCTTGTCAAAGCTCTTAGAGGATCGGTCGGGACAGGTCAGACATTTAATCCCATCTTGCTCAAACACCCAGTTATTGCCCTCCATCTGATATGGTCGGTATCCATTGATGTGGAGTGTGTTGATCAGGATTTCTTCCAGGTCTTCTTCCATTCTAAAGGTTTTCCCAAAAGGAATGTAGAAGTAAGCCTTAACATTTTGAAATCTGTACGGTGTCTCATTCGGGAAGGTGATTTTGGAATCAAAATAAAAATCATCTCCTTTTTGTTCCACTTTGTATTCAATGGTCTGAGCATTGGCCTGGGCATCACGTTTGCTTTTGCCCCGGCTTTCTATGTTAAGGAGTAGCTGGTAGGTACTATCCTCATGCCCTCTCAGGCGCAGATCCACCGCATCAAAAGTATCAAGGCCTAAATCATTCAGTCGCAGGGTGGGAGTGGCAGCGGTTACCGGATAGGTTTTGTCTACCCTCAGGTCATCTTCCACCGCAAATTCCTGAACAAATCTTGGTACAGTAAAGGCTGCAAAAATGAGTGCTACAATCCACAATGTGAACAATGACCAGCCCACGTAAGCATTAGCAACCCTTCTTTTCAAAATAATCACTAATCCCAATAGACTCACTGCAAGTGCCGGAATGAACATTACGATAAAGACTGAACCGATGGACCATCCATCCAGGGATCTTTGAATAAGTTCTATGGGAAAGTCCGAAATGCGGACATAGTTTTCCCAGCCGCCAATGCCCAGAATCCCGAAGATGGCCACTATGAATCCGATCATTGTAGAAACCCCGATGATAACCAACAACACCCCAAAGGCGATGCGGATGAGTTCGGCCAGAAAGCGAAGCACCGGCCCCAATACCCGACCAATGCCACTGATAATCAGGGCAATCAGACGGAAAGGGAATAACAGCACCTTCACCAATGGGCTTTCTTCACCCTCTTTTACATTGAGACCTTTTTTTACGTTTTCCTCAATATTGGAGAGGGTGACGGGTTCTCCCTGCATCTGCATTTTCTCGGTGATGGTTTTGGCTTCAGGCGAAATGATCCATAAGATGATGTATGCGACTATACCCGCCCCACCAAGAAATATAGAAAGCACGAATAAGAGCCTGATCACCGTGGTGTCTGTGCCAAAGTAGGAAGCGATACCACTGGCCACACCCCCTAAGACTCGTTCATCTGAATTTCTGAACAGTTTTTTTACTTTCTGATCTTCCTCCAGTGTTTCATTGGGGGGTAATACAATCCACAAAATGATATAGGCCAAAAAGGTGGCCCCGCTGAGTCCGCCAAGGAATACATTGATGAACAGCAGTACGATCAGCAGTCTGATCCATAGGGGGTCGATCCGGAAGTAATGTGCAATACCGGCAGCTACACCACCCAGGATTTTTCTTTTTGTATCCCGGTAGAGTCTCTTAGAGCCAGAAGGGGCAGGTTCTTCTGCCTTGGGCTCTTCCTGAGCTGAGGAGGATTTTGATTCTTCGGGCTCTGCTTCTATGGTGGCTTCAAAGTCGCGGGTGGTACCCATGGTGGCTATCAGTTCTTCCACATCTTCCAGATTGACCGTCTGGCGGCCATCCGCAAGTTTGGAAAGAAAGATCTCTGCGATCCGGCTTTCTATATCAGCAATGATTTCACCACTGTCCTCAAAAGTGGAGAAGTACCTATTGACAGAATCAAGATAATTTTTCAGTTTATCATAGCCATCTTCCTCTATGTGAAAGATGATGCTACCGATGTTTATGCTTACAGTCTTCTTCATGATTTTTATTTTGAGTTCTTGTTCACAGAGATGATTCGTCCTGTGGATGATACCAGTTCTTCCCAGGTCTGATCCAGGCCACTTAGAAAGGAGGTGCCTTCTTCAGTGAGGGTATAGTATTTTCGGGGTGGTCCGGAGTTGGACTCCACCCATTTATAGTCTACCAGGCCGGCCTTCCTGAGCCGGGTGAGTAGCGGATAGAGGGTACCTTCCACTACCATGATTTTTGCTGAGGTAAGCTCTTCGAGCATATCAGAGGCGTATACCTCACCTCGTGCGATGATATGGAGAATGCAAAACTCCAGAATCCCCTTTCGCATCTGTACTTGTGTGTTTTCAATGTTCATTTTCCATGAGTTTATGAGTTTCCCGCGTCACGACTGATAGTGTATACGGAAAGGTACTATGCATGGCCGAGTACCTAGTAAGAAATATTACCGAACCCTGCGATATTCTTCAAAAAAATATATTTCAACTTGGAAAAATTATATTTCGTCGAAATTATGGGTGTTTAACTCAGAGTATTGTCACCTTTGTCTTCAGGAAGCTCAAGTCTTCATCTAAATTAGAGGAACAAATAACGGTCAATGGGAAAAGGCGTTTTCGTTTTTATTTTTGCTATGCTTTGCAGCATCGTTTTACCTGCTCAGGATAACACGCCTAAATACAGCAATGAGTTTTTGAACATAGGAGTGGATGCGCGGGCTTTTGGTCTCGGGTTGAGCATGGTATCACACACCGCTGATGCATCCTCAGGTTATTGGAATCCTGCCGGACTCTCCAAAATGGAACCTGATCATCAACTAGTGCTCATGCACTCAGCTTACTTTGCGGGTATTTCCAACTACGATTACGGGGCTTTTGCCACCCGCCTGGATGATAGTTCTGCACTGAGTGTTTCGGTCATTCGGTTTGCTGTAGACGACATTGCTGATACCCGACTTCTTTTTGATGCCAACGGGTCAGTGAACTATGATAACATCCGGTTTTTTTCAGCGGCAGACTATGCTTTTTTGATCTCTTACAGTCGGCGGCTTAGGGTGCTAGGAGGGTTGGATGTAGGGGGGAGTGTTAAAGTCATTCGTCGGATTGTTGGTGATTTTGCAGGATCCTGGGGGTTTGGAATGGACGTGGGCTTACAGAAAACCTGGAAATCATGGAATTTTGGATTGATGGGACGTGATCTTTTTGGCACGTTCAACAGTTGGTCTATAGCAGATGAGGAATTGGCTGAGGTCTATGCCCAGACCGGAAATGAACTTTATAGCAGATCGCTGGAGGTGACATTGCCCAGGGTGATATTGGGGGCATCCAGAACACTTAGTTTTCTGGATCAATTTTCATTGATGACCTCTCTGGATCTGGTCACTACTACGGACGGGAAAAGAAACACATTGATCAGAACGGAGTCCTTTTCGGTAGATCCGTCACTGGGCGTGGAACTGGGGTATGAGCAGCTGGCGTTTTTGAGGGGTGGGATAGGACAGTTTCAGCAGATCAAAGATTTTGATGGTAGCCAGTCGTGGACATTTCAACCGAACGTAGGCATTGGACTTAAAATACAGGAAGTGGCCATTGATTACGCATTCACAGATATCGGTGATCAGGCAGCAGGACTTTATTCACATGTTTTTTCAATCAAAGTGGACTTCAATGTGGTGGACTAGAGTTTTTTTGTTGGGGGGGTGCATCTTGTTGGGCTTGGCGGTAAACGCACAGACCTTTGGCAATGAATGGATCAATTACGAGCAGAGCTACTACAAAATCAAAATAGCCAAGGACGGGGTGTATAAGGTTACAGCTGATGAGCTGGCCATTGCAGGTGTGCCTGTTGCCAATATTGCCGTGAATAGATATCAGCTCTTTCGCCGTGGCGAAGAAGTGGCCATAGCCACTCAGGACACCAACAACGATGGGAGGTTAGATTCCTTTGAGTTTTATGGTAAGAAAAGCGATGGAAAGGCAGATACAGAGCTCTATGTGTCTCCAGAGGCACAACCACATACCTATTACAATTTATTTTCAGATACAGCGACTTACTTTCTCACCTGGCATCTGACCAATACAAGTGGGAAGCGAATGGAATTCTCAAGTATCAAAGACGCCACAGGTCTAACTGCTGCGCCCTATCATACTGATAGCCAGTTGAAACTTCAGGTAGGCACGTACGCCACGGGCTTGCGCTATGGCTCTACCAATGAGATCCTCTCAGCCAGGTATGATTACGGAGAAGGATGGACAGGTAGTAATATTTCGAAGAATGCTTCTAATACGTTCAACTATACTCTGAGCAATGTGGAAACCACTGGCCCCAAGCCAGTGCTCGAACTGGTACTTACAGGGGTCAGTAGTTTTGAGCATGTAGTGGACATTCGTGTGGGTAGAAACACCAATAATTTGAGAACCCTTGCCACGGTAACTTTTGATGCCAGGTATCACAAATATTACAGTGGAGCCCTTGAGTGGAGTGATGTGGGTGCATCAGGAGAGTTGATGGTTCAGGTTACTCCCAAAGGGCTGTCAGGACAAACTGATGTCATCAGTGTGTCATACGTCAAAGTAGACTATGCTCAGAAATTCAATCACACCAGTGGCGCTAAAACATACAACATTGGGTCAACCGGTGCTCAAAGGGGGTATGTGAAAGTACCCACAAGTGTGGCGTCCTCTCTTCGTGTGTTTGATATTACCAACCCTGTAGCACCAAAGTCCCTGGCCACCACTGCCTTTTCAGACAGGCTGGAGTTTGTTTTTCCAGACCTCACCATCGATCGGGTGTTGCATGCGTTTGAAGCTCCGTCCGCTGTGCCTTCCATTTCAAAGGCCACTCTCACCCCATTAGGAGTTACCAGTGCCAACTATCTACTGGTCACACATCCTAAGCTCGATCAGCTGGTGGATGGTGTGAATCCGGTGACCGCTTATGTCAACTATCGTAAAAGTTCGGCCGGAGGCGGCTATGATGTACTGAAAGTAGAGATCTCCAATCTTTTTGATCAGTTTAATTATGGGGACCCCTCTCCATTAGCGATCAGAAATTTTGTGGGATATGCCCTCAATTCTGGAGCCCCACAGTACCTCTTTCTGATCGGAAAGGGAACCACTGTCAACCATAAGTACTATCGCAATAACCCCCAAACGACAACTCTGACTCACTATGTGCCCACTTTTGGCTATCCGGGGTCTGACCTGCTCTTCAGTGTAGATACTCAAGCTGGAAACCTGGCTCCTCAGGTGGCCACCGGGCGTTTGAATGCCCTGAATAGTGGAGATGTGAAGGCCTATCTCGATAAAGTAATGGAAATGGAAGCTGTTCCATATGATCAGTTGTGGCGGAAGAATCTGATCCACCTAAGTGGGGGACAGACAGCAGGGGAGTTGAGATCATTCGAAAACTATATTCTCAACTTCAAATCGATTGCCGAGCGAGATTTTCTTGGAGGCAAGGCGTCCAACATTAATAAAAACAGCACGGATGCGGTGAAAGTCATCAACGTGGCTCAGGAAGTCAATCAGGGGGTAAGTTTGATTACCTTTTTCGGACACTCCAGTAGCATCGTTACGGACATAGAGATCGGCAGGGCCTCCAACCCGGCAGATGGATATACCAATAAAGGAAAATATCCGGTGATCCTGGTCAATGGTTGCAATGCGGGCGAGATCTTCACCACCAGCCTCACTTTTGGAGAAGATTGGATGAGAACACCGAATGCCGGGGCTCTCGCAGTGATGGCCAATTCAGATTTTGCACTTTCTTCCAGCCTCAAACGATGGTCTGATCTTTTCTATCAATTTGCTTTTGCAACTGACGAAACATTTGGACGATCTCTGGGAGAACTGACGAAACTGGTTTCCGAGAGGTTTTTGGAGGTTTACGGGACGGGAGGCACTGAGCAGTCTCAGGTGTACCAAAACGTATTGCAGGGTGATCCGGCAGTGAAAGTGTTTGGCGCCCAGTCGCCAGACTATGAAATTCAAACCTTAGAGACTTTTGCTTCAGCATTTGGCCAGGAGAGAGTACTGTCCAATGCCGATAGCTTTCAGATTAATATCCCGGTGAGAAACTACGGGCGTTCTGTCAGAGATTCGCTGAAGATCACGATCCAAAGGACTTTTCCGGACGGCTCTCAGGAGACTGTAAGTCGCTATTTCGAAAGGGTATTGAGGCAGGATACCCTCAGTTTTACCCTCTACAACGATCTGGAGAGCTCCAATGAGGGCACGAATACTTTTCTTATTCAGCTGGATCCGGATAATGATGTGACCGAACTCAATGAAGGGAATAATATGTCCAATTTTGAGCTGTTTATCCCCAAAGGGAATACAATTCCACTATATCCCGTCGACTATTCTATTATCGCCGAGCCTGTGATCAGGTTGCTTTGGCAGTCGGCCAATCAGCTGGAGCAAAACCGTGTGTATTCATTGATGGTGGATACTACTGCCACCTATAATAGCCCTTTTCTGAAAAATGAATCGCTTGAAGGAGGGTTGTTGATGAGCTATCCGCTGGATCTTACTTCAGCTCCTGATAGCACCACGGTCTACTGGCGCACGAGGTTTTCGGAAGCACGAGATAATGAAGACACCTCGTGGGTGGAGTCGTCATTTACGCTGGTGAATGATGCCGCGGAGGGCTGGGCCCAGGTGGGAGCCTATCAGTTTGAGAAGGATCCATTACATGGGGTTAGTTATGATGTGAATAGTAAGAAACTAAGTTTTCAGGAGACAAAAACGGGCATTCAAATCAATACACATGGTGTCGACAGCCCCAATGAGTACGTGGATTATCAGGTGATTGTGGATGGAATCAATCTGCTCCTCACAGACAATGCCGCCGACCCTACCTGCAAAAGACTGAACGCCATTAATGCGGTGGTATTTGATAAGGAGTCTGCGCAGCCATATAGGCCGTTTGGTTTCCTTGGTACAGATGTTTATGATGACCTGGTCTGCGGACGTCTGCCACAAATGATTCATAATTTTAATGAAAGTCAGGTGTTGGGTAGTACCCGATACCTTGACAGCATTGTCTCTGTGATTGACAATGGAGACGTGGTGTTGCTGTTTTCTTTTGACTATGTAGCGTTTTCCAAATGGGATGCACAGATAAAATCTTCTCTGAACAACATTGGTATTGCCAATGCCACTATTGAAGGATTAACCGACGGACAGCCGGTCATCTTTCTGGGTAGGAAAGGAGACCCTGTCGGAAGTGCCGTGGTGGTGACTTCTGATGGAAGTGCCGTGCCGTTAAAATCTCAGGCGATAGAGCTGGTGGGGCTGGTGACCGGAAAGTTTACTTCAGGAAACCTCAGTTCCACGCTGATAGGCCCTGCCAAAAGGTGGCAGAGCTTTCATTATGAGGTAGATGGCGAACCAAACGATAGTTGGCAGTTCAGTGTGACGGGCGTATCACCCACTGGTCAGAAGGATTTGATTTTTTCTGGCAGCAGGTCCACAGAGATAGATGTCTCCGAATTGGATGCAGATCTTTATCCTTATATGACGCTTAATTTTGCATTTGCAGATGATGCTGACCAAACCCCACCTAACCTAAAAAGCTGGGGGGTCAACTACGAATATCCGGCAGAGGGGATTTTGGTACCTGAGGATTATGAGATTAAAGAGGTGGCTGAAGGCGCTGGTTTTAGCAGAAATTATTTGTTCACCAATATATCCAATGCTGAGTTTACAGATTCACTGAATGTGCAGGTGGCGGTGACCAATGTGACCAGTGGAAATCGTGAGTCTGAAAATTACCGTGTGGCGGCACCGGCACCTGGAGATACCACCAGGATAGAGGTGACAAAAAATACGCGTGGCAGAACGGGTTATAATAACGTCCTTGTGAGTGTGCAAGCCCCTGAAACGGAGCTCTACACTGTGAATAATATGGTGAATCAGCTGAATGCCCTTCTGGTGACTGAGGATGAGATCAATCCGGTGCTCGATGTGACCTTTGATGGGGGGTATATTTTGGATGGCGATATCGTGTCGCCTACACCAAGTATTCTGATTCGGTTCAAGGACGACAATGAGTTTTTGTATAAGGATGATACCTCCGGGATCACCATTGAGCTGAAGTCTCCATGTGAGGCCTGCGATTACGAGCGGGTGAGCTTTGCCAACCCCAAAGTGACTTATTCCCCGGCCAGTGAGTCTGAAGATTTCGAAATCAACTATACGCCAGGTCCACTGGAGGATGGGGTTTATGCCCTTCGGGTGCAGGGAACGGATGAGAGTGGCAATCAGTCAGGTGAGTACCCATATGAGATCTCGTTTGAGGTGATCAATGAGTCTACCATCACACATTTCTACCCTTACCCCAATCCCTTTTCTACCCAGACCAGGTTTGTTTTTACCCTTACGGGCAGCACTATGCCCGACCGTATCAAAATTCAAATCATGACGGTGACAGGCAGGGTGGTGCGTGAAATCACCCAAGATGAAATAGGCCCCTTACGAATAGGAAATAACATCACCCAATACGCCTGGGATGGACGGGATGAGTATGGTGATCAGCTAGCCAATGGAGTCTACCTCTACAAGGTGTTCATTCGCCAGAACGGAGAGCAGATAGAGCACAGAAATACCAATGCCGACCGGGCTTTTAAGCACGGTTTTGGCAAGCTTTATATTTTGAGGTAATTCGTTTAGAGGATTATCAAAACAATGAGGCCAGTTTCATGGCCACACCTTTATCGCCATCAATTTTCATTTTTCCACCCATAAAGGCCATCATCGGATTGAGGTTTCCGTGCATCATTTTATCAAAGTTTTCCAGAGATAATTTGATGGTGCAGGAAGCGTCGAGCTCCTCATTGGACACCATGGTGGGGCTTACAGTGTCATCGAGGTGGATCAAACCCTCGTCAAATTTGAAGTTAATTTTGGCTTTTACTTTTCCACCATTGTTGGCGGCCAGTTTCTTTACTTTTTCGGTAGCTTCTGATAGGGTCATGTTGTGTTGTTAAGATTAGTTCTTTGGTTTAAAGGTAACTTCAAAAAGTTTAGGCCAGAGCTTGCCAGTCACATATGTACGCCCTGTCGCCGCATGATGTGCAATACCATTCAGTGCATCGATCTCCCGGGGATTAAACTGACTCGACAGACCTGTCATATCTATATTTCGTAGCACTTTGCCTGTTTTTGGATCAATCACCACAATGAGGTCTTCCATATATACGTTGGCATAGATAAGACCATCAATAATTTCCAATTCATTGAGGTTCACTATTTTTTCATCATGTGTATACACCTCAAGTCGTCCGGTTTCTGAGAAGTCCCTGGGGTCTAGCAGGTGAAGGACCTCGGTGCCATCACTTACCACCAGAGTATTGTTCAGGGTGGTAACTCCCCAACCTTCATGGGTATAATGAAAGGTGTTGGTCTGCTCCAGCGCCCGGTTGTACACAAAGCCCACTTGAGAAGTCCAGGTGAGCTGAATGATCTGATTTTCCCAAACGGTACTTCCTTCGCCAAAGTATTGACTGGAGAGGTTCACTGTTTGATATTTCTCAGCGGTGAGTAGGTTGGTTTTACTCAGCCTGGAGAGTCCTTCTCGCCCTGTGCTCTCCACCAGGGTGTCATCCAAGAAAAACAGGCCCTGTACATAGGCTTCCGGGTCGTGGGGGAGTTCGCGGATCACTTCGTAGGTGTAGGCCTCAGGTTGCGTATCTGAAAAGAAGCGAATTTTTGGATAGTGAGTTTCCGTGATGCCATTGGCGTACACAGTCACCCGAAGTTTTTGGGTGCCGGTTTTGGCCTGATCGGCGGTCCATTGAAAGGTCGGCTCCTGATAGATCTTGGCTTGTCCTTCGTAGTCCAGCACGATGGAGTCGATCGTTTCTTTTGATTCTATCGAAAAATTTACTGCATCACCCAGGATGTATTCGGAGTTCACTTTGGGAGCCACCAGTTTGCTGTGCTTTTTGATTCGGGGGGAGCCATGACTGGCCTCCGCATTTTCCTTTTCTCCGCTACAGGAAAACAAGCTTAAGAGTAAGGCCAAGGCGAATGCTATGAATGTGTGGGTCTTTTTCATGAGCCGGTAAAATTAGTATAATTACCCAATAAATGCGGAAGGCAGGACGGACTACAAGAACAAACGAACCTGAAGGTATTTAGATACTGAAAAGGCGACGTTATCAGGCCTAGTGCCCGTGGACTTTGCGCTCTTTCTTTTCGGTAAAGTTCATTTTCATCAACAAAGGTACCGTAAGGCCCTGGTAGAGCACGGAGCAGGCCACCACAATGTAGGTCATGGTGACGATGATGTCCTTGCCATGAAAATCTGACAATGAAAGCGAGAGTGCAATGGGCAGACCTCCCCTGAGGGCGCCCCAGGTGAGCACCGGGATTGTACTGGGCGAAAAGGACCGCTTGACTGACATCAGCTTGATTGGGATATAAACACTGATCCATCTTCCCAGTAGTACAATATTGACAGCAAAGAACCCCGCTGAGAAATAATCCAGCCTTCGCGGGATCACCAGCATTTCCAGCCCGATCAGTACAAAGAGCATCGCCGCCAGCGACTCCTCCATCAGGTTCCAGAATTTAAAAACATAATCTCCTGCCGCACTGGTTACGTGCTCACCTCGCCCTTCATTACCAATGACCAGTCCCATGACCACTGCCGCTTGCTTGGACGACACGTGTATAAAATCCGCGAGAAATGAACCCGCCATGACGATGGCCAGAGTAATAAGAATTTCTACCTCTACTGCATCGTTGTCTACATATTTCAGTAGTCTGTATCCCAGATAACCCAAGAAAAGCCCGATGAAGATTCCTCCACCAATGTCGGCACCAATGATATATACAGTTTCAAATACCGAGAGGGCATGATCTTCGCCCGCATGGGCTATGTCCAGCAGGGTAAGCGCCAGTACCACGGCCATACCATCATTGAAGAGGGACTCCCCGGCAATTTTGATTTCAAGCTCTTTATCCAGGTTGAACCTTCTGATAGTTTTGGTTACCGCTATGGGGTCTGTTGGGGAAATTAATGCTCCGAATACCAGACAGTAGAGATAATGCAGTTCGATGCCCACAAACTCGAGCATGTAGAAGACTAGGGTTCCAATGACAAAAGTGGAAATCAAAACACCCGTGGTAGCCAGTATCAGTACGGGGGTGCGTTGTTTGGATAGCTTCTTGAAATCTATGTTTAAGGCCCCAGAGAACAGCATGAAGGAGAGTACCACATGATAGAGCACTTCTGCGTAATCGTACTCTTCGAGCTCTACAGCGCCAATCTGAAGGCTGGGAAAAATCAAACCCACAATCAAAATGATCACAGACAGCACGATCGCCATGATCATAAGACCTATGGAAGACGGTAATTTCAGGAAGTAGGTATTGACAAATATGAAGAGCCCTGCGAGAAATATGAAAAGGGCAATAATATCAAATACGTGCATAAGTGTTGCCGATTAATCGTTTAGGCGTTAGGTACCGCAAAGTTATTTTATTATTCGTCATATTACATAGGATCAACAGGCTACAATTGACCCTGCTCACAATTTAATGCTGAGCAACGGCTTTGGGTGGTTTATCGACATTCAGCACGAAAGTCATGCCGAAGATACTTTTTTTTGCCATTTATTGCAAGATTGGCCCGTCCCCAATGGGGTATTGATTTGGTCTGTTTTGTATAATTTGCGGACTATGAATAGGAAAATTCAAGTGCACTATGATCGGCTTCAGGCGGGGAAGGAATCCCTTTTTCGGCAGCTTCAACCCTGTAGTGAAGATCAGCTCCGGTGGAAGCCGACGGGGAATCAGTGGTCGGTTTTGCAGGTGTTGGATCATCTGCATTTTGCGGAAAGCGGATCCCTTAATTATTGTAAGAAAAAGCTACTCGCGGGAGATCAAATGCCGGGAGCTTCCCTATTCAATTCAGTGAGGATGGAAGTGTATGATATTATCCTTTATTCAAGAATCAAGATAAAAGCGCCTGCAGTGGTGATCAGTCCGTCTAATGAGCGGAATTTAGAAGAAATGAAATCCTTATTCGACCAAACAAGTGATGACCTGAAGGCGTTTCTGGATGAGTACCCTGATGAGTTTCTGAATAAGGGCATTTATAAACATCCAATGGCCGGGCGAATTACTTTACCCGCTATGGTGAAGTTTTTCAATGCACACCTGATTCATCATAGGCATCAGATCAACCGGCTACTTCATCAACAGGCTTGATGCTTTTTTTAAGTCTGCCTTTGAATGAATAGTATAGGAAAAGCACGACGACAACAGGAAAGAATAGTAAGGTCATATTAGCTGGTCTTTTGAGAATACTCAGTTAAAGTAATAAATATTTTACAAAATATTATTAAAATAGTCATATTAATTGTTAGTCACTAAAAACTTAAAGTTTGCCTATGACGAGGCAGCAGCCCTCAACTTCCCGGACTGGGAGGTTGCTTCGGGTGATCATGCGTTGATCCTGGGCCCATCGGGTTGTGGAAAAACCACCTTGCTTCACCTACTATCCGGATTGCTACGACCTACTTCAGGTTCGGTGGTGATAGAAGGCACTCACCTGGAAGCTTTGTCCTCATCTGCACTGGATCGATACAGAGGGCAGCACATTGGTTTTGTGTTTCAGAAGCCCCACCTCATCGGGTCGCTTACGGTGGAAGAAAACATCAGATTGGCCACATTTTTTGGTCACAAGCCAAAACGAAACAAGGAGATCAATCAGGTATTGGAGGACTTGCAGATTCGTGATCTTGCGCATCGGAAGGTTTATGAAGTAAGCCAGGGGCAGGCTCAGCGTGTGGCCATTGCCCGATCAGTCATCAACCAGCCAGCGGTGATTTTTGGTGATGAGCCCACTGCCAGCCTCGATGACGAGAGCTGTACCGCGGTGGTTCAGTTGCTGAAGAGCCAGGCTGAGGCCTGCGGGGCCACCCTGATCATCGCCACGCATGACCATCGGGTAAAAAGTGAGTTTCCAAACCAGTTGACATTATGAATATCCCATACTTGAGTCTGCGAAGTATCCTGGCCAAGCCACTCAGCAGTTTTCTGAGCTGGCTCCTGTTGGCTTTCGGGGTGACAGTGGTGCTGTTGATTCTGCTGGTTTCCAAGGAGCTTGAAAACGAAATTTCTAAAAACACCAAAGGAGTGGACCTGGTGATTGGTGCCAAAGGAAGCCCCCTCCAGCTGATTCTGGCCAATATCTTTCATGTGGATTTTCCCACAGGGAATATCAACCTCAAGGAAGCTGTGGAGGTGAGCCACAGCAGGTACATCGGCGAGGTGATTCCCCTTTCTCTGGGCGACAGCTACGCTGGCTACAGGATTGTGGGCACCACAGATGCGTATGCTGCCTTGTATGGAGCTGAACTGACGATGGGCGAGTGGTTTCATGAGCCCATGCAGGTGGTTGTAGGTGCTCTGGCAGCCGAAAAGCTGAACCTTCGTTTGGGTGACACTTTTGAGAGTCAGCATGGTTTGTCTGAAGATGGAGAAGCCCACGAAAGTGAGCCATTTGTGGTGGCGGGGATCATGTCGCTCTCCAACACTGTGCTGGACAAGCTGATCCTGACGGGGGTGGCGAGCATCTGGCAGGTGCATGGCCATGAAGAGGTGCATGAATTACACGAAGAAGACTCACTGGTCTCCATCGATCATTGGGGGCTTACGGTCACTCAGGAGCAGTATGAGGAGGAGCAGATCACGGCACTTCTGGTAAAGTACCGTTCTCCTATGGGTGCGGTGATGCTGCCACGAGCCATCAATGGAGAGAGTAGCATGCAGGCTGCTTCCCCCGCTTTTGAAACTGCCAGGTTGTTTAACATCATAGGGGTGGGCATTCAGGTATTAAATATTTTGGGTGTGATGATCATCGCTATATCAGCAGTGAGTGTGTTCATTGCCTTGCTCAACTCCCTGAAGGATCGAAAGTACGATATAGCCATAATGCGATCCATGGGGGCCACACGTAGCCAGATCTTACTCCACATTTTATTTGAGGGATTGATGATTACTTTTGTGGGGGCGATTTCAGGATTGCTCATTGCTCATGGAGTGGTGTATGCTATGGCATCATCATTGGAGGGGATTAATCCGCGCACTTTTTATTTCATCAATGAGGAATGGATTGTGCTCTTTGGTTGTTTACTTATTGGCCTTTTGGCCTCTGTGATTCCGGCGGTACTGGCCTATAAAACAGATATTTCAGAAACATTAGCAAAAGGATAAATATGCGTCTATTACTAAGCGGCTTGATGATCATTTTTGGTACTTGTGCGATGGCGCAGGGTACTTCGGCTGAGAACTGGAAAACCCTCAGCAAGATCGAATACGAAAAATCAAAGGACGAATACGGCGAAATATATGTTCCCAAGTTTGGTCCGGATATCAAAAGTATTGAAGGAAAAGAAATAGAGCTTTCGGGCTATATCATCCCTTTCGAAGGGATGTTTGAGCCGGATCATCTGATTATTTCATCTGTGCCCGTGGCTTCCTGTTTTTTTTGCGGGGGTGCTGGTCCTGAGTCTGTAGCCGAAATCTACCTTGACGAGTCTGTAAAGTATACAGCTAAGAAGGTGACCATTACTGGAAAGCTAAAATTAAATGATTCTGATGTAGACCAACTGATGTACATCCTGGAAGGAGCCAAACTACAACCTAATTAACCCTATGAAAAAAATACTCTTGATATGCCTGGTCTTAGCGGCGGCATGTAGCCAAACGAAAAAGGAGGACACCAAAGGACTGAAGGATCAGGTAATGGAAGTCCATGATGCGGTAATGCCCAAAATGGGTGAGCTAAGAATGACAGAAAAGCAACTACTGGTCATGGCTGACTCTGTGGCAGGGGATACCACGGCGGCTGCCCGCTATCGCGAACTGGCGGTGGCTGTGAGCTCCGCCAATAAATCTATGATGACCTGGATGCACGGCTTTGATCCCGATTTTGTCGGATCCGAAGAAGAGGTGAAGGCTTATCTTGAAGGTCAGTTGAAAGAGATAGAAGAGGTAAAGCGCCTCATGCTCAGCTCTCTGGAAGAGGGCCAGAAGGCCCTGAATTAATTCTCGGCCTGATTACAGTTTTTGAGCCACTGGGTGACATCTCGTGTAGCTGAGATGCCCGCTTCATTTCCCCAGGAGTTGCTGATATAGGTGACTATCTCAGCAATTTCAATGGGCGTAAGGTGAGTGTTGGCAGGCATCATTTGATTATAGCTGACACCATTTACTGTGATCTCACCAGTTTTTCCATTCTTAATGAGGCAGGCCACTTCTTTGAGGTCCGCCATCAAATAATCCGAACCAGCCAGCGGTGGGTATAACTTGCCCAGACCAGTGCCATCTGCCTGATGACAATTGGAGCAGTAGGTTTGGTAGAGCCCCTTCCCCTGCACCATGTATTGAGTGAGTCGGATTTCCGTGCGCCTGTCCACTGGCTTTTCATCTGCGGTTTTCTTGGGTGAGGTACCACAAGAGGTCAGGAAAATTACCAGAATGAGGAGTGTTGATTTAAAGTTTTTCATCGGTGTTTTTGGTAGTCAGTCGGGCAATGTCGTGGATCAGGATATCCACCTGCTCTGGCACAGTGCCATCATATACCCCCCTGATTCTTCTTTGCTGATCAATTAACAAAAAGGCGCCGCTGTGAATGAATCCACCGGGGGCGGTTTCGTCTTCATTGGCCACTACCATGTAGCTTTTCTCAGCTATATCGTAGATTTCGTCCTTATCTCCCGTTACGAAATGCCAGGTGTCTGAGGACACCCCCAGTCGCTCAGCAAAGTCATGGAGTAGTGCCACTGTGTCATATTCCGGGTCAATGGTGTGCGAGAGGATCGCCACTTCGGGATGGTCTTTGTATGCCTCATATACCCTCAGCATTTGCTGCTTCATCACCGGGCATATAGTAGGGCAGGAGGTGAAAAAGAAATCAGCCACATACACCTGCCCAGAGAAGGTTTCATTGGTGATGAGGCTGCTGTCCTGATCTACAAACTGGAAATCGGGTATGGTGTGATAGATGGTGTCATACACTGTTTCGCCATTGACGACCGATTCATTAATTTCCGATCGGCCGAGAATGGGGAGCTCGTAGTTGGACTTCACTTCTCCACAGCCATAAAGGGTTAGCCCTAGGAGGAATAACAGGTTAAACTTGTTCATCTTGATTGTTCTCTTATTCTTTTATAAAGTTTGATGGCCAGCATGAGTGCAAGGGCAAAAGTGAAAATGCCGATGGTGCCCCATATCCAGCTAATTTGATTTTTTACAACGATCAGAAATACGATGGCCACGAGAAATAATGTGGCTACTTCGTTCCAGATTCTTAA
The DNA here is from genome assembly GCF_044005705.1 of Marinoscillum luteum. Lineage (NCBI taxonomy): Bacteria > Pseudomonadati > Bacteroidota > Cytophagia > Cytophagales > Reichenbachiellaceae > Marinoscillum > Marinoscillum luteum. Next base: position 96,801 of record NZ_JBIPKE010000017.1, read on the forward strand.
TTGGTTGGAGGTGAATTTAGTTTCTCCTTTTTGTAATTTTTTGTAGAGGTAGTGGCAGCTAAAATGATAGAGGAACAGAAAAAACACAAAAGTGAGCTTGATGTGCATGAAAGATTGTTGAAGCCAGGCGGGCTGCAAAATAAGGAGCCACGAGCCGAAAATCAGGGTGAGAATGGCTGACGGCCAGGTAATACCAAGCCAAAGTCTGCGCGCCATAATGGCCAGTTGTTCACTCAAAATGGTCTTTTCCGGCTCTGGTTTAAGCTGCGCCTCAGTCTGATAAATGAAAAGCCTCACAATATAAAACAGCCCCGCAAACCAGGTGACAATGAAGATGATATGAAGCGCTTTTACATTTAAATAGTCCATCAATGAGACATTTTAAGCATTTATGTTGTTAGACTTACGTTGCGGCAAAAGTTGCACAAAAATGTAACTCCGTGGCACACTTAACAAACTTTTATCTATTCCTAACTATTTGAATTTAGCATATGAGTGATCAATCTAAGCTCTGGTATTTTGAAGACGTAGATTTATTTGAAATACTGTGTCCTGCGAAGACTCCCAGCATGGAGGAAAAGCACAGCCCCAATGTTTTCAAAAAGGATGAATTTATCTATTTCCCTGATCAGCCCTCCCTGAACATTTACATGATCGCCTCTGGACGGATAAAGATAGGGAGCTACACTGAGGAAGGTAAGGAGATTGTAAAAGCCATTCTTACCAAAGGAGAGGTTTTTGGAGAACTCGCATTGGCGGGAGAGGACAGACGGTCAGATTTTGCTCAGGCCATGGATGATGACACACGGGTCTGCCCGATGACCATAGAAGACCTGAAGGAATTGATGAAGGACAGTCAGGAACTCAGTCTTAAGATTTTCAAAATTTTGGGCTTTAGGCTTCGCAAGATGGAGCGCCGGATAGAATCGCTGGTCTTCAAGGATGCCAGGTCTAGGATCGTTGATTTTCTAAAGGAAATGGCGGAGGAAAAAGGTCAAAAAGTAGGTTTTGAAATGATGATTAAGAATCATCTTACCCACAAGGACATTGCCAGTCTTACGGGCACTTCCAGACAGACTGTCACCACGGTGATGAACGAGCTCCGGGAAGAAAACGTGATCAACTTTGATCGGAGAAGAATCCTCATTCGGGATATGGCCCGCCTGAGCTAGTCAGGTTACTTACTCGTGCTCCCAATAGGCATCTCTTATTAAACTCTTCATGGAAAGCTTGCGACCATCGGTGGCCTCCATTCGGAGCAGGTAGTTTGGGTACTCGCCATTGATCCAAAAGGAGAGATCAGGCCCTTCAGCCCTGCTCAAGTTCACTTTCCATGGGTTGAAGACAAAGGCCGGGTCAATGTCACTCAGGTCTTCTGCGTTGGCCTTGGTGACAGAAATGGTCGCTGTTTCTGCTTCCGGCAGGTTTGCCCGGCTGCTGATTTGCATGGGGTAGAGGAGGATGTCGAAAGTAATCCCCTCTTCAAAATTTAATGTTCGGAGCGTATAGCTTAGCTGATCCTCAAACCACGGCCCTTTTCTGAGCTTATCCGTGCCGTTGCCCTGGCCATCCCAGTAGCTCATGTATTGATACTTGTAGTTGTTTCCATCTTCCACAAAAGACTTGGCCGTATTACCGCACCATTCCTGTGAGGTGTTGGTCAGTTTATGTACCAGACTGGCATCATCTCTTTTCAGAAAAACCGAAGTGAGATAATGATACGGGTACTTCATGGTAGGAATCCTACAAAACTTATTGATTTTCATGACCTCATATAAGTCATTGCGGTCATAAGCATCGGTTTTTACCTGATACTCCTTATTAAAAGTTTCCTTGACGAGTACATAGGTATATTCAAATGTCCGGGATTTCCCGTAAACTACTCTCTCTGCATCGTAAGTTACCACTTCAGCCTTTCCGTCATCCCAGAGGGCGTTCTTAGCCCAGTCTTTTTGCAAGTATGGGTCTGCAGGCGAAGATGTACTCTGTGAGCAGGAGTTGGATACACCAGCGGCAAATACAAGGATCCAAAGGAGTTTAGAGGTCTGCATCATCCGGGTCTACAAATTCAAATTCTATGTCGGAGTCCTTCAGGTCCTGAAAGGTGTCAATGTCATTGAGTTCAGGTAGCAGGTGAAAACTGGCATTCATCTCTCCGATCTCAGTGAGTACATCCATCATTACTTTGTCGTGGCTGTACTTTTTGTCATGAAAAAGCTGCGGGTAGAGCTTATTCATCCCGATCAGATAATACCCTCCATCGGTGGCTGGTCCTATCACGATATCGTTTTTGTCCAATTGATCAAAGGCCTCTTCAATGTGTGTGCCTTTCAGCTCGAAACAATCAGACCCTATGATCACTACTTTTTTGAATTTCTTATCAAATCCATGCTTGAAGGCGTTCATCATCCTATCTCCCAGATCCGGGCCTTTTTGCACAAAGAGCTTGTATTTTTCTGTGTCCCAGGTGTCTTCTATTTCCACATACTCCGAATAAAACACCGCCTTTGCACAGTCCAGATCCTGTGTCACTTCAAAGGTGTGTTCTACAAGGTACTTGTAGACATCCAGTGCTCCATCTATCCCTATATCCTTAGCCAGGCGGGTTTTTACCGCTCCGGGGATCAGGTTCTTTACAAAAATGATCAGTAGGTTTTCGCTGTTGTCACTCATATACTTTTATGCCATTATAGAGCCACTGAGACCAGTTTTTATTGTACGTGTGCACACTGTCAGTGGGTAGGTTGTTTTTATTGATTATTGTATTTCCCTGGTTTTTCCAGTTGAAAATGCCTCCGTAAAGATTGCTGACATGCTGGTAGCCTGCAGCCAGTAGCTCTTCCCCGATCCGCTCGCTGCGGTAGCCCACAGAGCAGTAGACTACCACTTCTGCATCTTTGGGAATCTCCCGCACCATGGAGATTTTAAAGTTATCAAAATCTATCAAATGAGCCCCTGCAATATGGCTTACGCCAAATTCTTCGGGTGCCCGCGTGTCGAGTATGTATACTCCTTCTTTTGTTAGTTTGTCTTTCAGTTTATCAGCCTGTATGACCGGCACCGTATTGCGGTATAAACTTTCCATCTTTTCGTCAAAGGTCTTTTGCCCGCAGGCAGGAAGCCAAAGGATACTGAGCAAAAAGAAAAAAAAGTTACGCGCTTTTCTCATGAGATCTGATGAGTTCTATTGCAAAGGTGCTTAGCACCACACCATATTCCAAAACAACCCAAATGGCAGATAGTTCGAATCCGGCCTCCTGATAGCCAAAATAGGTAACGAAAATCATCAATGCCCAGGCAATGGGATAGTAAAACCCGGAAAGTAACCCAAGGGCGATAAGTGGCAAAATATACCAGGGATGTACAGTGGTAGCCAGCAGGAGATATAGCGAAAGGGAGAAGAGCATGGTTTTGTGCACGGGCCATTTTCTTCTTTGACCCCTCAGGGCCAGTCCCACTATGCCCAGTATGGTAATGCCCGAAAGGGCAGGGCCAAGTATGCCAATGATATTATACCCTTTCAGCCAAAAACCGACCTCTCGCAAAAGGAAATATACGCTTGCATTGAATTCAAATTTCTGAAAGTAAAGACCCAGGCTGGACTGCATGCCCGAAAGAATGGCTGAGTTGATAAACGGAATCAGGCCGATGCTGACCACCAGGCCAGCTACTATCCCCAGAGTGGCTCCATCCCTGAACCATTTTCTAATCACTATGGCAGGCAGGAAGATCAGTGGCAGGAGCTTGGTAGCGGCTGCCAGCCCTAGCCCAATGCCGCTGCTGATCATCCGGTTTTTTTCAAAGGCGTAAAGACCAAGCAAAAGGAAAAAGACGACCAATCCTTCAAAGTGTATGTTGCCAGTGGCTTCCAGAATCAACAAAGGATTGAGGAAAAACCAGCTGATGACAGAGAGGTCTTTTTGCTGTAATTGAAGTAATTGGAATAAAAAGTAAACGCTGCCCAGGTCAGCCATCAACAGTACCACCCTCAGTACGTTGGCTTGAGCCAGCCAGGAGGTACTCAAGGTAGCGCTGACCCAAAAAAACAGTTGATTGAGAGGTGGATACACTGAGTAGTACGGTTGAGAGTTCAGCTGATCGTACAATTGCTGATCCACACCTTGAATTCCCTGTGCGAGGTATTCTGCAGGCAACCGGGCATATGGCGAAAAGCCTTCGCGGAGGAGGGTGCCGTCCCATATGAACCGGTAGAGATCATCGGACAGTGAGGGAAGTCCCAGGAACAGGATGAGCCGGGCCGTCAGCCCTATGGCCAGGAGTTGGGGGAGTTTGATCTCGCTTTTGCAAAGCCAGAAGTAGGCAAAAAAGGCAGAGAAATACGCAAACAGTAGCATCCAGCCATGATGTCGGGGGATGAGAAGGCCGGTGGCAGAAATACCTGCAAAAAAGATAAAAACTGCCGCAAAGACAGCCGTTTTATCCTGCTTTGGCATCATTGAAAGGCTTGATCGAAAGGAAAAACACCGCTCCAAACCCCAGGGCGAGCATCGTGTGGAAAAGGAGGAGGCCAAAGTTCTGTATTTGGATGCCCGTCACCACCCCAAAAACAAAATATAGTGCCAGCAGGCCTTCCATGATGGTGAGTGGAGCAATTCCTTTGGTCAGGTAGCTATTCCCTTTCCAACTGTCTTTTTTGGATCTGATATTAAACTTTGGCGTACGAATGAAAGGTGATTTAATGCCCAGATAACCTTCTGTCACAGCGATGGCATTGTGCAGCGCCATACCCATGGAAAAGATCAGAAACAAAGGAAAATGAATCAGGTAATACTTCAGTGAAAAATGGGGAGTAGCCGCTCGTGCTGATACCCAGTAGAAGATAGTCATTCCCACAAAGCCGACGATAAACACTCCGCCCAGGTTAAAAATGATTTCGAAAACTGGCTGAGTGCTTTTGACGAACAAAACAGGGATCGACAAGACCGCTGCCAGAAGTAAGAAGAGGAAGACTGAGCTGTTGAACAAATGAAGCAGTGCATGCAGCTTCACCTGAAAGGACTGGCTCGACTTTAAGATACTCACACAATTCTTTCGGGCCGTTTCTGCCGCACCCTTGTTCCACCGATACTGCTGTGATTTGATGGCCGCGACCAATACAGGCAGTTCGGCAGGACTTGTCACATCTTCCAGGTATTGAAACTTCCACCCCTTGAGCTGTGCCCTGTAGCTGAGGTCCAGATCTTCGGTGAGTGTGTCGTGTTGCCAGCCGCCAGCTTCTTCTATGCACGTCTTTCGCCAGATGCCGGCGGTGCCGTTAAAGTTCATGAATTTACCAGAGGAGTTTCGCGCACCCTGCTCCACGGTAAAGTGTGCGTTCAGCCCGAAGGCTTGCATCCGAGTGAGAATGCTGTATTCCTGGTTGATATGGCCCCAGCGTGTCTGCACCATTCCTATGCCTTCTTCAAATGCGGGTAAAGTTTTCAGGAGAAAGTCGGAATCGGGGAGGAAGTCCGCATCAAATATGGCGATGTATTCACCCCTGGCTTCCTGCAGGCCATATTGGAGGGCCCCTGCTTTAAATCCAATGCGCTCTGAGCGAACCACCTGACGAATATTGATGCCTTTTTCAGTCCACTCGGCTATTTTGGCCACCACCAAATCACTGGTTTCATCTGTGGAGTCATCCAGCACCTGAATCTCCAATTTATCCTTGGGGTAGTCCAGGGCACACACACAGTCAATGAGTCGCTCGATGACGTATTTTTCATTGTATATAGGCAACTGCACGGTCACGAGCGGGAATTCGTGGAGAGGCTTGTGGACATGATTCTTTTTTCCTTTTCGGTAGAGAAAGGCCAGGTATAGCTGTTCCAGGCTGAAAAGACTAATAATCAGCAGGGCAAAAGAATATCCAAAAATAACGATCCACTCCATGTACTCAAATACGCTTACAGGTGTCTAAAAATGGTAAATATAATCTTATAACCAGCCATGATGGTGCCCTTTACCGTGCCCGAGACTTTCGAAACTCCTATGCGCTGGCGATAGTTCACGGGTACATCCAGGGTTCTGAGTTTGAGTTTGGCCGCCTTCAGTTGCATTTCCACTGTCCAACCATAGTTGGTGTCCGTCATACCTATAGCCATCAGACTGCTGTATCGCACCGCCCTGAAAGGCCCAAGATCCGTATAACTCACTCCGTAAAACCACCTGATGAGTGTAGTCGCCAGCCAGTTTCCAAATACCTGTTGTGGGGTCATTGATCCCTTTTCTTTCTGACCCAATGCGCGTGACCCAATGACCAGATCAACTTCTCCCGAGAGAATTGGCTGTACCAGCTCCGGTAGCTGTGCAGGGTAGTCGGAGTGGTCACCATCCAAAAACACCACAATGTCTGGCTGAGTGGTGCTGTTGGCTATATGCTCCATTCCTTTCAGGCAGGCCTGGCCATACCCGCGGCGATTCTCCCTCAGTGCGGTGGCACCGCTTCGCTCGGCTTGGGCAAATGTATCATCGCTAGACCCATTGTCCACCACGATGATTTCTGATACCCAATCTTTTGGAATTTCATCGACTACCAATCCTACGGCGTTTTGCTCATTGAAAGCGGGAATGATGACCCGGATGTCGTTTTTCAAGCCTTTGTGTTTTGCGCTTCAAATTTAGTGCATGTATGCTCCATGGAGGTGTCCCATCTCTGACAATTGAGGGCAATCTGATGGATAGAAAATTACGTATTGGTTATCGAAACAATGAATTACTGATTAGGTTTAAAACCTTAAACCAAACCCCATTTTCTGAATGAAGAATTTGATGTTCTCCTTTTTCTTTTTAATAACACTCCATGGTTGGTCACAGCCTGCCAATGAATTTTCATTTGGCACTGAGGTGGTGATCAGTGATATTAACATCCCATGGGGGATGGACTGGCTACCCAATGGGGATATGCTGGTGACCGACATATCGGGGACACTATATAGATGGAATGGCACCAAACTGCAAGCCATCAGCGGAACTCCGGAGGTGGTAGCGGCGGGGCAGGGTGGCCTCCTGGATGTGAAAGTGCATCCGGATTTTGGGAAAAACGGATGGGTTTATCTGTCTTATTCCAAGCCTATGGGTGGCAATCTGGCTACCACCGCAGTGATACGCGGCAAGCTGCAGGGCAACGCATTTGTGGAGTCCGCTGAAGTGTTTAGGGCGGAACCTGCCTCAGACACCCGGCATCATTACGGATCGCGCATTGTCTTTGACCAGGCAGGCTATATGTATGTTTCTGTGGGAGATCGTGGCAATAGGGATGAGAACCCTCAAAAACTGAACAACCATTGTGGGAAGATTCACAGAATGAATGATGATGGCAGTGTGCCCAGGGACAATCCTTTTGCGGGAAACCCCATTGCCATGCAGACCATCTATTCCTATGGACATAGAAACCCTCAAGGGCTGGTTGTACACCCCGAAACAGGTGAGGTATGGGAGCACGAGCATGGGCCTAAAGGCGGAGACGAAGTGAATATCATTAAGCCCAAGAAGAACTATGGCTGGCCAGTGATTTCTTATGGCATCAATTACAATGGCACCAAATTCACAGAGATTACCGCCAAAGATGGCATGGAGCAGCCGGAAGTTTACTGGGTGCCTTCTATTGCCCCTAGTGGGATGGATTTTGTGACCTCAGACAAGTACGGCAAGCTCAAGGGAGACCTCCTGGTTGGGTCATTAAAGTTTGGCTACCTCCACCGGTGCGATGTAGAGGAAAATAAGATAGTGAAGGAAGAAAAGTACCTGGAGGGGATCGGCCGGGTGAGAAGTGTAAGGCAGGGTCCTGATGGGTTTGTGTATCTTGGTGTGGAAGGAAAAGGTGTTTTAAGATTATTACCAGATTGATTTTTTGACTATGAAAAAAGTGTACTACTTATCCACGTGTTCTACTTGCACGCGGATCATGAAGGAGCTGGGAATTGGTGAGGAGTTCGTTACCCAGGACATTAAGAAAGAGCCCATTACGGAGGCCCAAATAGAGGAGATGCAGGCTTTGGCGGGTTCGTATGAAGTGCTGTTCTCCAGAGTGGCTATGAAATACAAAGCCTGGGGCCTAAAAGAGAAGAACCTCACGGAGGAGGATTACAAGCGTTACATCTTAGAAGAATACACTTTTTTGAAGCGCCCCGTTTTCATCATTGATGACCAGATCTTCATTGGCAACAGCAAGAAAAATGTAGAGCTGGTGAAGGATGCAATCGGATAAAAGATGCCCTGACTGTCTCATGTGTAACTTTTCTTGCAGAAGAAGGTGCTAAAGTGAATGAACTATCGAACAAGATTCGTACATTCAGTCAATCTTTAGACAACATATGAGACACACCTTTTATTTCCTTACACCCCTCATACTGATAGCCGTTGGTTTGGTGGGGTATTATTATAGCTCGGACTGGCTTTGGAGCTATACGGTATTAATCCCACTGGCTTTTATCGGCTTTTATAACCGGGTACAGAGAAGTCATACCATTTTAAGGAACTTTCCACTGCTGGGGTATTTCAGATACTTCTTTGAGATGATCTCTCCGGAGATACAGCAGTATTTCATAGAGCGAAGTACAGACGGCAAGCCTTATAGCCGGAACCACCGGGCGTTGGTCTATCGCCGGGCTAAGAATGTGAATGACACGCATCCGTTTGGTACCCAGATGGATATCAACAATGACCACTACGAAGCTCTGCGACATTCTATCTACGCTACACCACCGGTAAAGGAATTTCCCCGGGTGACCATAGGCAGTAGCAAGTGCGGCCAACCATACAGTGCCTCTATTCTCAATATTTCTGCCATGAGCTTTGGGGCTTTGAGTAAGAATGCTATCAGAGCCCTGAACGGAGGTGCGAAAAAGGGAGGCTTTTACCACAATACGGGCGAAGGAGGGGTATCAGACTATCACCTGGCAGAGGGCGGAGATCTTGTATGGCAAATCGGGACCGGTTATTTTGGATGCAGAACACCCGAGGGAGATTTTAGTCCAGAGCTTTTTGCAGAAAAAGCGGCCAATCCGGTGGTGAAAATGATAGAGCTGAAAATCTCTCAGGGAGCCAAGCCGGGGCACGGGGGTGTACTTCCGGCCATTAAGAACAATGAAGAAATTGCCAGGATCAGGGGTGTGGAGCCTCATACCATGATCATCTCCCCTCCGGGACATAAGAATATCCGTGGGCCAGAAGACTTACTTTACTTTATTCAGAACCTGAGAGAATTGTCCAAAGGGAAGCCTGTTGGCTTTAAGCTGTGCGTGGGTCGTACAGAGGAGTTTATCGCTTTGGTACAAAAGATGAAAGCACTGGAGATCTGGCCGGATTTTATTACCGTAGATGGAGCCGAGGGAGGCACAGGTGCTGCCCCGCTGGAGTTTTCTGATTCGGTGGGATTACCACTGGAGCCCGCACTCATATTTGTACACAGCACCCTGCTGAAGTACGGATTGCGAGACGAAGTGAAAGTGATTGCAAGTGGTAAGGTACTGACGGCCTTTTCTATACTGAGAATGAAAGCACTGGGCGCCGATATCTGCAATTCGGCCCGGGCATTTATGTTCAGTCTGGGCTGTATACAGGCACTGCGCTGCAATACCAACGACTGCCCTACAGGTGTGGCTACTCAAAATGCCATGCTCACCAAAGGACTGGTGGTGACTGACAAGATCGATAGGGTCTACTATTTTCATCGCAACACCATCCATGCAGTACTGGAGTTATTGGGTGCCTGCGGGCTCTCTCACACAGAGGAGATTACTATAGATATGTTTGTGAAAGGAGACGAGATGGTAGCACTGACCAATCGCTACTTCCCGGATTCGGTTTTGAACCGAGTGGATGAATAAAGCACCAACGCTATTCCGTAACCTTTGAGCAAAGTGGAGTACTGAGTTCAGAGGTTACTGATAATGTTGTTTCCATCCTTATCTTTTTCGAAAGGTGTACCAATGCCCCCGATTTCAAATTGATGAAATCCAGGCCCAAGCGTGCGCGGGGAAACCCGGTCATTGTTTTCGATAATTTCTATCGCAAAGTCCTCACCTTCCAATAGTCGGATGTAGATCTTCTTTTCCCTAAGGTCGAGATTGTGAGTTTTGGTAACCGGAAACCTCATTTGGTACCATTTTTCCGCTTCACCAATTGAAGGAGTGAGCAAAGCCAGAAAATAAGGCTGTAGCCCTCTTTGTTCCTTGGTTTCGAAAAACTGGATACGGTTACCATCAGGATCCTTGATTAGAAAGGAGCGCCTGGAGAGGTTGTTGTCTTTGAATATATCGCCCAGGAACTCCACCTGGCCCCGCTGAAGCGATTCGAAAAGGTCGTCAAATTCATCGGTGAGAAATCCAATCTTAAAAAAACCATGCCTGTAATCTGGCGCGTCTGCCATAAGTTCCTCCGGACTCTTGAAGTGGATCGTGAAGTCATCCCTAAGCAGGGATTGCTTGTGGACGGGCTCAAACCCAAGGTGCTCTGCATACCATTCATGCAAAACCTGAGGTTGGAGCGTATGAATCACCATGGACCGGAACTGTATCTCCTGACTCTCGCTGCAGGAGAAAAGAGAAATGAGCAATATGGTACTGATCAGGGTGCGCATCATAGATTTACAAAATCAGAGAAATCACTGCGGCCCATCATGTCAGGTGCTGTATGATGAAGGAGTACGTCATGTTCGAGATAAGCCTTCAGGTTGGCCAGCCAAAAAGTCCAGCCTGTACCACAGCCATAGTAGACATTCATCTTACTCCGATCATCTGTGGGGATATGGTGTTGCGTGAGCGTCACCAGGGTCACACCTTTGCTTTCTTCAAGATCAATAGTCACCTGGGCTCCAGAGAAGGAGAATGCCAGATGGGTTCTGCCATCTGCCTCGTTGATGATGCCTGATTCACCGTCGGCCCAGTTGTGCCAATACCACAGGTAGGTGTCTCCGGCCTGTGCGTGCTCTTCTCGGGCACGCTTCACCTCGCGGTTGTCTGTGTATTCACAACTTCTGAGAAACCACGTTTCCATTCCTTTACTCGTGGCCCAATGCCAATAGATTTTCCCGGAAGGGGCGTTGATGTAAATTTTGCGCCTGAAAGTACTCCACGTTTGATCAGCCATGACATAATTTACTAAAATCCTGAAATATGGACACCATCACACGTTATTCAATAACTTTTGAGGGTTTTTTATTGTCTTGTAAACAAACCACCTTTGAGGTGGAAAAAAGTGATGAAAATGGGTGTATTTAAGAAAACGATGGGTTTGGTGCTATTGGGATTGTCGATGGGTTTATCTGGTTTCGGGCAGGTCGATCAGGTGAAGGTGGCGGAGTTTGCCAGGAGTTTTTCTGATCGCAATGAGATGAGTCTGGAAGAGGTCACAGTGATTCTGAATAATGCCAGGTATCAGGAGAGTATTATTCGGAAAATGGAAAAACCTGCTGAAGGCACTATGACCTGGGGGCGTTACCGAAAGATTTTCATGACGGAAGATCGCATCTCTGCCGGTGTTGAATTTTGGAAAGAAAATAAAGCAGTAATCAATGATGTAAGCTCCAAAACCGGTGTGGCGCCAGAAATCATTGTTGGGATCATTGGTGTAGAGACGTTCTATGGTCAGCGACAAGGGAACTACAGAGTGCTGGATGCCCTTTACACCCTGGCTTTTGGGTTTCCTAAGCGATCGTCATTTTTCACCGCTGAACTAGAGAAATTCCTACTGCTGGTGAAGGAGGAGAACCTGAATATGTACGAGATCAAGGGATCCTATGCTGGGGCCATGGGCTTTGCGCAGTTTATGCCCAGTAGCTATCAGGCATACGCCAAGAGCTACGACGAAGGAGGTTCAAGAAATCTGATGCAGGCCGATGACGCCATTGCCAGTGTGGCAAACTACCTGAAAGAGCATAGATGGAAAGAAGGTGAATTGGTGGCCTTACCCATCAAAAACATGGTCAATCCTACCAAGCTTACCCCGGGAGTAAAACCCAATAATTCCTTGCGCTTTTACAGTGACAATGGATACATGCCATCTGGCAATTTATCGCCTGCTACCATGGCTGCTTTGATTGAGCTGGAGCAGGAGGATGGAATGGAGTATTGGTTTGGGTTCAACAATTTCTATGTAATCACCCGGTACAACCATAGCGAATTATACGCCATGGCTGTGTTTCAACTCGCTGAGGCCATCAGGGCTGATTATGAAGCAGTGAAGCAATAGGGAGATTTAATAATTGGAATTCAACCTTCTTACGATACGAGATAAGGCAACATAAGCTCGCGCATCTCTTCGCGGCTTACGTCCTTGTTTTTGATGAGGAAGGCCACTACGTCCTGATTAAAGCCCAGACGTGTAGCCATCTGCCGGGCAAAGTATTCTTCGGATGATGTGACCATGTCATCAGCGATCACCACCAGGATGCAGTCCATCATAAAATCCATCTTATCTATGAGGGTCATGGGTGCCAGGCTTTCTGCGGTGGCCGGAGAGTCAAATATTTCTGTCAGCTCTTCAGTAGTCGCTCCATATTTCTGACTGATTTTCCTGATCACCTCCTTTTCAGCATCTGCAAAATCTTCGTCTACCATGGCTATTTTCACCAGTATACTGAGCTGCTTTTTCTTTTGAAAATCTAACATATCTGTATTTTACGAAAAAAAGATGATTCCTGCACGTCTCGTCACATAGATTTGCCGGGAGTTTGTGCCAGAAACAATCACGGAAGATGAACAAATGTGTTTTTTTGGATCGCGATGGAGTGATCAATAAAGATTATGTGGATTATGCTTATTCCCTGGATCGGTTTACCATCCTCAAGGGTGTGCCGGAGGCTGTTACCTTGCTGAAGGAAGCGGGATATGTGCTGGTGGTAGTCACCAACCAATCAGGGATTGCCAAAGGAGTCTACACCCGTGCACAGATGCAGGAGTGTCACGACTATATGCAAGCCGAACTGAACCACCAGATCGATAAAATCTATTATGCTCCCGGCCATGAAACCTACTCCGAGTCCTTGATGAGAAAGCCCAATACCTTAATGTTTGAGCGAGCTGTGGCCAAATTCAATATCGACCTGTCACAGTCGTGGATGGTGGGAGACAAAAAGAGAGATCTCATCCCTGCTATCAAGATGGGACTGAAGACGATTCAGGTGGATGGTCATGATGACCAAATGGCCGATTTTGTCGAGCCAGATCTTTTGGCTGCAGCCAGGAGGATTTTGATGGAAAACGGTTAGTGGTTGTTGGCTTCCGGCTTTGGGTAGCTGCTATGATTATTATATTCACAAAATAATAATCTGTATTTACTTCATAAATACAAATATTGTAATTAATTGATCTTTTTTGGTGGTGATTTACAATTTTCTGAGATAGAAAATTGGTATATTATTCCGAACCAAAAATGAACATTTATGAAACAACATTACTCAAGATGTCTTTTGACATTTCTAGCATTACTCTGCCTGAATGTGGCAATGGCTCAGGAAATAGACGTGAGCGGAACCATAATGGGAGGCGAAAACGGTGAGCCACTTCCTGGTGCCACCGTGATGGTAAAGGGAACTACCAACGGAACCATCACAGATTTTGATGGGAAATTCAAACTTAAAGCGCCTGCAGGTGCCAGACTGCTGGTGACTTCAATCGGATTTAAGTCTGCCGAAGTAGATGCTTCATCTAATGTGACCCTCACACTGGAGGAGGATGTCACGCGTCTCAATGAGGTAGTGATATCTGGTCTTGCGTCTACCGTGAAGCGGGGAAACTTGGCGAACTCGGTGGCTTCCATTTCTGCTAAAGAGCTGACAACAATGAGTAATCAGTCCACAATGGATGGAGCACTCTATGGTAAGTTTAAAGGCGCCAACATCGTCTCAAATTCAGGAGCTCCTGGTGGAGGTATATCCATCAAGCTCAGAGGCCTTACTTCTATCAATGGATCCAATGAACCACTTTACATCATTGATGGGGTTTATTTGGACAATTCATCCATTTCGGCCGGTTTAAATGTGGTATCAGCAGCTGCTGGTGGAGGTAGTCAGTCCAATCAGGACAATCCTTCGAACCGTATTGCCGATATAGACCCGGAAGACATAGCCTCTATTGAAATTTTGAAAGGTGCCAGTGCGGCTGCCATCTATGGATCACGAGCATCTGGCGGTGTGGTGATCATCACCACCAAGCGCGGGGAGCGTGGAGAAACGGAGGTCACACTTTCACAAACCGTAGGAGTGACTCAAATTCTTAACCCGCTGGGTACGCGAGAGTGGGATGCGGCCAAGGTAGAAGCGGCTTTTGGTGCAGACGAGGTGGCCAACTTTCAAAGCGCCCAGGCCGCAGGTAATCTGCATGATTATGAAGATGAGCTTTATGGCAATAAGGGTTTTCTATCTACCTCCAGAGTGACCGCTACAGGCGGTAGTGATAAGACAAAGTTCTTTATGGGAATTACCCGGAAAGATGACGAAGGTATCGTGAAGAATACCGGCTACGAAAAAACTTCTTTCAGACTCAACCTTGATCAGAAGATCGCATCCTGGCTCGACCTGAAGGCATCTACTAATTACATTCATTCATCAGCTGACAGAGGGTTTTTCAACAATGACAACTCTGGAAACACCATGGGGATTGCCTTTGTGGCCACTCCTTCATGGGCGCAATTGGGAAAGGGAAGCAATGGACTATATCCGAATAATCCTTATGCCGCTTCCAACTTTTTGCAGACGAGAGACCTCATTACCAACAATGAAACGGTGAACAGGTTTCTGGTGGGTGGAACTGTGGTGGCCAGATTGATCACACAAGACAATCAGTCTCTGCGACTGAATGTGAATGGAGGGATTGATCAATACACACTTTCCACAACAGCTATTTTCCCTAACACACTGCAGTTTCAGAAAGATGGCAATGGCTTGAATGGAGTGAGTGTACAGGGAAATACAGTCACTCAAAACTCCAACGCATCGATATTCTTGATCCACGATTTTTTTCCAGGCTCATCAGGTTTTTCATTTACCTCTCAGGTAGGTTTGACGTTTATCGATTTTGATCAGAATAACATCATTGCAACGGCCTCCAATATGAATGGAACCCAGACCAATCTTGATCAGTCTGGTTCTGTAAGTGTGGCTCAAAACCGAATCATTCAGCAGGATAGGGGCTTTTTCATTCAGGAGGAAGTAAACTTCAATGATATGGTGATTGCCACGGCCGGAGTGCGCGGTGATAAATCCTCTAACAATGGAGATGTAAACAAACTCTACTACTATCCAAAAGGCGCGATCGCCATCAATCTGCACAATTTCGATTTCTGGAATGTGAATTTTCTTCAGCAGACTAAACTGAGAGCAGCGTATGGAGAAGCGGGTAATTTCGCCGTTTTCGGTGACAAATTTTCCGCTCTGAATGCTGTGAATATTGACGGTTCCGGTGGTTTGATTATCAGCAATCTGAAAGGCAACAGAGAAATTGCCCCTGAGCGACAATCTGAATTTGAAACGGGAATAGATTTCGGTCTGATGGATGGAAAAATCTCCATTGACGCTACCTATTATGTGAAGAAAGTGGACGACCTGCTGTTGAGGGCACAAATCCCATCCTCTACTGGTCAGACCACTGCGGTGGTTAATGCTGCCACTATGGAAAACCGAGGTGTGGAAATAGGATTGAATATGAACCTGATAAGAAGAGAAAATTTCTCATGGTCAAGCACCACTTCTTTTTGGAGAAACACCTCTGAAGTGACCAGATTAGATATTCCTTCCTATACGGTGGGTGGTTTTGCTGATTTTCTCGGTCAGTTTAGGATCAAGGAAGGGCACAGTCCTACGGAGATTATTGGTGTAGGTGCCAATCCGGATGAAGATGGTTTGGTGGTCTTTGGCGATCAGCAACCTGATTTTCAAATGTCTTTTTTGAATCAGGTGAATTATGGTCCTTTGGAGTTCTCCATGCTTTGGCATTGGAAGCAGGGGGGTGAAAACATCAACCTGACGGCTTTGCTTTCTGACCTTAGTGGCACCAGTCCGGACTTTGATAAGGTGGATTTGGACCCTGAAGGTGAGCTCGGAAATGGAGATTATCGATTGAGTCAGCTTGGTGCCAATACTGCACCATATATAGAAAATGCCAGCTACGTAAGGCTGCGTGAAGTGGCGCTGTATTACAAGTTGCCGGTATTGCAGGACTATGCCAAGTCAGTGAAGATTGGAGTTTCGGCCAATAATTTGCTCAACTTCTTTGAGTACCGAAGCTACGATCCGGAAGTTTCTAATTTCGGCGGTCAGGGTTTGTCTTCCGGCGTGGAGGTCACTCCTTTCCCCTCTTCCAAAAGGTACAATTTTCACCTAATTGTTAAATTCTGAGAATCATGAAAAATTTCAAATACATACTTTTAAGCCTTCTTTTCACAGGTGTGTTTTCTTGTGAAATAGAAGAGATATCAGATCCGAACAATCCTAGTCTGGTGGATATAGAAGCAGATGCTACCAAGTCTGACATCCTTTTGCTGATCACTGGTACAGAGGAGCTGATGCGTTCGGAGATTGGCTTTTACTATGACGTACTGGGCATTTTGGGAAGGGAGTACTACTTCTTCACCAATTCTGATCCGAGATATACAGGTGAGCTCCTAGGTAAAGGAGATGCAGTGTTGGATGATGCCGGGTTTTACGGTACCAGGCCCTATGCAGGCCGGTATAAGGTGATCAGAAATGCGAACATTCTGATGACAGCTATGGCGAATACCAGTGAGACACTGACAGAAGCGGAACGAAACGGAGTGAAAGGTTTTGCCAAGACTTGTCAGGCCTACTCTTATTTGCTCGCCCTCAACCTGCAGTATCAGGGAGGTATTAGGATCGATGTGGCTGATACAGAGAATCTGGGAGCTTTTGTGGGTTATGATGCGGCTCTGGGAGCCATTGCCCAATTATTGGATCAGGCTTATACCGATCTGAATGGTGCGGGTAGTGAATTCATGTTTTCATTGTCCAGTGGATTTGCCGGATTTGATGACCCTGCCACTTTCGGCGAGTTTAACCGGGCCATCAGAGCCAGAGTGGCCCTTTATGCCGGTGATGAGGCTGGAGCTTTGGATGCTTTGGGAGACTCCTTTATGGATTTGAATGGTGACCTTAATGCAGGCCCGAAACACTATTATTCAGTAGTGGGAACAGAAGAGATCAACCCGATCTTCCGTGCTCCGGATCAAAGTGAAGCATTGATAGCTCATCCATCTTTCGTTACCGATATCAGAGCCGGAGACACAAGAATGTCTAAGGTGACTGAGCGCACGGAGACTGCCGTACTGGATGGACTGAGTGGTGATTATGATGTGACTGTTTATCCTTCCAATGCTTCGCCTATTCCGATTATACGCAATGAAGAACTCATCCTGATCTATGCTGAAGCCAACATCGGAACAGATAACCTTGAGGCTATAGACGCCCTTGAAGTGATTCGTGATGCCCACGGCCTTGGTGCGTACACAGGTGGATTTACGGATACCGATGTTCGTAACGAACTACTTTACAATCGCCGTTATTCGTTGTTTGGCGAGGCGCACCGTTGGATTGATCTGCGCAGGTATGACATGCTTCAGACACTGCCCAAGGATAGGGCCGGAGACGATGTGTGGACACAGCTGCCAAGACCAGTGAGTGAGAAAGAATAGTATAAATGAAGTAGAGAAAAGGGGTGTTCACCAGAGCACCCCTTTTTTATTCACAGATCATGTATTCGGTGTATCCTATGCCGAGTTCTTTGGCTTTTTCCCAGTCCCGGGCTGCACCTTCCCGATTTTCCAACATACATTTTGCTGTTCCCCGGCTTACATAGGCTTCTGCAAAGTTGGGCTTTAGTGCCAGGGTTTTATCAAACTCCTCGATGGCTTTTTGGGCATTTTGATCAGAAAGAAAAATGTATCCTTTTTCATAATAGGCGTCTGCATAGTCAGGATTGAGACTAGTGGCCATATCGAGATCATTGATTGCGGATTTTTTCTCTCCCAGCAACGACCTACACACTCCACGCAGATAATAGATTTCGGCATTATCAGGATTATAAGCTGCAGCTTTGTTGAAGTCCAAAATAGCACCCTTATAGTCTTCCTCCAGGTACTTGTCGTATCCCGCATTGAGGTATTCCTCGGGGTCCTGGGCCAGGGATAGATGCGTCAAAAAAAGGAAAATGATCGTCAGTGCTTTCATATGTCAAAATTACCGAACGGCAGAAGCTGCTTAAAGTTCGAGGAAATCCCTATTTTTTGGAGTTGTGGGCTACTGCGATAGATTTCATGGCCCACTCAGTAAGTAATGTTCTGTCTTCCAGCACATCCAATGGTACCTCCCAATAGGGGAGTCCTTTACTTTTGCTGCCCATCGTGAAAGGTGTCATGCCTCTGGTTTTATAGTCAGCCAGGTTGTTTTCATCCACCTTGAGTCTAAAAATGCCCCCTCCGATCATTCCAAACATTCTGTCCTGGTGAAAGAAGCCTATGCCTCCAAACATGCGTTTGTGACTGATTTCGGGGATTCCGGAGAGCTGATCAAGAATAAAGTTGAGGTCAGATTCGCTGTATGCCATGAGTAAGGTTAGTTAAGGTGCTTTTCCATGATGACCAATTCAAAACTTTGAATCCGGATGACTTCATCATTCATTAGTTGGTAGCCCAATTGTTCATAGAAGGATTGCAAATGTTTATGGGGTCTCAGAAAGACGCGCCTGGCATTTTTGGATCGGGCAATGTTTTCAAGATTTTCGATGATCATACGGCCAATCCCTAATCCACGGTAGGATTTTATAACAGCAATTCGTGCCAACTGCCAGCCCGAGGCGGGTACCTCAGTTAACCGACCAGTACCTATCAGTTCTTTGTCGGCATACGCGAGCAAATGTATACTGGTGGCATCATCGGCATCATGGTCCAGGTGCGGAGGGATGCCCTGCTCTTTCACGAAAACCTCTGACCGGATTTTTAATGCCCGATCGAGATCATTCTTCTCTTCAGCTATGACCATTCTGAGCTTCATACTTAAAGGTACAAAGCTTTTAGCTTTTGATTTTAAGACTGTTGTTTCCAATCAAAATTGGCTCATTGAAGCGGCCGTCTTCGTCCCTGTTTTCCAGGTTGAGCACTCCTCTTGGACATACGGACGAGCAGACTCCACAGCCTACACAGCTGGAGCGAACGATGTTTTGTCCCCGCTGGGCATACCAGCGTACGTCTATGCCCATTTCACAGTAAGTGGAGCAATTGCCGCATGAGATGCACTGACCTCCATTGGTGGTGATTCGGAATTTAGATTTGAATCGCTGCACCAGACCCAGATAGGCGGCCAGAGGGCAGCCAAAACGACACCAGACCCTGTTGCCCATCAACGGGTAAAAGCCCGTGCCTATCACTCCGGAAAAGATAGACCCAATGGCGAATCCATAGGGTTTCCTCAGAAAAGTATAGGTATCCAGCCCCAGGAGTGTGTTGGATCCGGTAATGAACGTATACAACACCCCGATGGTCATAATGACTGCAAAGACAAGTACACCATGCACCAGCCAGCGTTCTATTTTCCACGCTTTGAGTGATTTGTCCGAAAGCTGCCGAAAGGAGTCGCCTGCGGTTTCGGCCAGACCCCCACAGCCGCATACCCAGGAGCAGTACCACCGCTTTCCGAAAAAGAATACAAAAACCGGGACGCCGATCACAAAAAGGGTGATCCCCCAGGCAAACATGAAGATGCCCAATCCGCCTGCTGACGTAAGCGTATTGATATGCCAGGCATCGAAGAAGTCATAATCCAATGGCCACATGTTTTTGAAATCAAAATAGGGCTGATTGAGACGCACCAGAATTTCGGGAAGGAGAAAAGCAATGGCCAGCTGGAAAAACATAACCGAACAGGTCCTAACGATCTGGTACTTGCTGTGGCGGTATTTGATGATCATGCGTATGCCCATGACTAGCACTGCGAAAGAGTAGAGAAATCCATAAAGAAACCACTGGCTCGACTCTCCACCCGGATTGATCAGCTTCTGTATGGGATCCACCAGAATGATCCAGTTGGTAACATAGGCAGGATAAAAGTACAGCGCGATGTAAAACAGGATGAGCAAGGACCCTATGAGTATGCCCATCCAGCCCCGGTTATTCAGTGCGTGGTGGAAGATCCCATTGTTTTTGATACCAGCAGGGCCAGCCAGGGTGACCTGGGGGAGGATAAACATCAATGCGCCCAGTGTACCTATCCCAAAGATTAAGGCGAGCAGCAATGAGGTGTGAGTGGTTATGAGTCCGCTGGTGGAGGCTCTGGTGAGCGCCCCGGCATAGTCATCGTAAATGATTTTATCCCATTTTTGCTGCACCCGGTTTTCATCATTCACGGTTTCAATGGCCCCATTGATGGCATTGACGAAGGGAATGCTAAAATGGTATGTTTGGCCGAAGAGCGGTTCAAAACTGGCTTTCAATAAGGCCTGGTGCTCCGGTTTCACTTTTTCTGCAAAGGTGTCCTCTGAGAGTCGGTAAGAAGACATAAAAAAGAGCGAGAGAAAAAGTCCAAATGAAAAGAGGAATAGAATGAGGCCTGTATATCTGATTGCTTTCATTTTAACTTAGGATTTTTTCTAGAAATGACTTCTTCCTCACGCTGACTCTGAGGTTGGGAAACTCTGCATTAAACTTTTGCTGGATATCACCTTCCCAATGGGTAAAAAACTCCGGATCAAAATTGGCTTTGGGTAGGTTTTCCATTACAAACTGAATGGATTTCTCTTTGCTGATCCACTCGTCCCAAACTTCATGTCGGTTTCTGATGCCAAAAATATTCACACCTTTCACCGCTTTGGTACCGGTTTCGAAAATGACCTTGATGCATTTCTTTTTATCACTGGCTTCCCAGTAGAAGGCGGTACAATCAGCCGGGCACTGCGGTGGTACCACCCCGTAGTTTTGATATTCTATGTCGAAAAACTTGGCCGAGTTGAACCATACTCCGGGCTGATAGCTGGTCTTGGTGCCAGTAATGGTTTGGGCTACGGTTTCACCCATCATTCTTCCAGCGTACCATACGGCTTCTATGGCCCGGCGATGGGGGAGCGGATGCTTTAGTTGTGCACAATCCCCAATAGCATACACGTCGGGGATATTGGTTTGCAGGAATTCATCCACCAAAATGCCTCTGTCCGTATCGATGGCAGCACCTTTGAAAAGACTGATGTTGGGGCTTACACCCACCGTGAGGCCTACAAACTGACAGTCTATTATTTCACCAGATTTAGTTTTTACACCTTTTACCTGGCCCTGACCATCGTCCAGTATTTCATCCAGTTCTGTTTCAGGTCTCAGGTCGATCCCCTGCTCAGCCAGGTGATGGTCTATGAGCATTGCTTCCTCCTGTGGGAGCATGTTGTCCCAAAAGTGCTTTTCCCGGATGAGGTAAGTGACTGGAATGTGCCGGGAGTGTAGCATCTCCGCCATTTCTACCCCGATGAGCCCACCACCCAGAATCACCGCATGTTTGATCCCTTTGGTGTTTTCCTCCATAAGGTCCAGATCCTGCTTACTGTAAAGCCCCTGGACCCCCTTTAGGTCCTGACCCGGCCAGCCGAATTTATTCGAGACACTTCCGGTAGCGATGATGAGCTTATCGTAGGTCATGGATTCGGCTGAGTCGAAGTGAAGGCTTTTCTGCTCAAAATCAATACTTGATACCCAGGCTTTTTTAAGATCAATCCGGTTTTTCACCCAAAACCAATCTTCATAGGGCTTGGTGTGCTCATACTTCATATGCCCCATGTAGATGTACATAAGGGCTGTGCGGCTAAAGAAGTGGTCCGTTTCACCGCTGATCACGGTGATTCGATCATCGCTCCGTTTTCTGATGTGCCGGGCTGCTGTAATGCCGGCTATGCCGTTACCAAGGATTACGATATGCTGCATAGTTGAGTGTGTTGCGGTCTAAAAGTACGCTGTTCGGTTGATGCCCGGATATATCTTCTCTATTATTAGCCGGCCTATGTCAATTTGTTGACACTTGACTTTGAACAAGTGCCACTATATCACGTATTGAAGATAAAACATTCGCAATGAGATACTTCCTGATATTGACTATTTGTATGAGTTTTTTTGAAGCTTCGGCACAAACTTTTTTTGATCGCGCAGATGCTTTTTTCTCACAATATGTGGACGAAGGGAATGTGAACTATGCCTTGATCAGGAAGGAGCCTCGTACACTGAATGCGCTGGTGAAAGAAATCGCTGAGTTGGATTTGTCTAATAAGCGTGTCACAGCGGATTACCTGAAATCATTTTATATCAATGCTTACAATATCCTGGTGATCAAGCAGGTGGTGGACCGGTATCCCATTGCTGGCCCACTGAAGGTGGAGGGATTTTTCAATGGAATTAAGCATACGGTGATGGGGCAGGAGATGACCCTGGACGAATTGGAGAAGGGCACGTTATATAAACAGTTTCCAGATCCACGGCTGCATTTTGTTTTGGTGTGTGCGGCTAAGGGTTGTCCCCCGCTGGCGAGTTATAGTTATAAACCAACAGGGCTCGACAGGCAGTTAACTACCAGAACCAGAGAGGTTTTGAACTTAGATTGGTTTGTTCGGGTTAATAATGGTAAGGTACAAGTCTCTCAGATTTTTGAATGGTATAAGGGAGACTTTGAGAAGGATGGAGAAAGTGTAAAGACCTTTATTAACCAATACAGGAAGCCAGCAATAGAAGAGAATATGAAGCTCGGATCATATGAGTATGACTGGGCGTTGAATGAGCAATAAAGACATTGGTGGGTTACTGATAAATAAGGTTAGGTTAGGTTTTAAAATCCCATCAATAAAGAAGCCCCGCACGGATCAGCGGGGCTTTAATTTTTTGTACGGACTCATTTCATATGGGCGGCCCAAAACTTACATCCGGGTATAAGCTTCATCGGCTAATCGATTGAAATCAGCCCAGCGAGCGTTATCATCATTAAAGACCTGGTCTTCCGGGTTCTTCTTAGGGTCGAGTCGTTTGGCTGCCGGGATCTGCTCCTCAGAATTTTCACGAATGTCGCTTACTTTGAGTACCTGCTCTATTTCAAAAAGAGACTTTTCATTCTTCTCGAAAAAATGAATTTTAGTGAGTTCCAGATCCACATCGATGTGGAAGTACTCTGGATACCACGCGCCATTGAGGTATTGATAGCGGAGCGTTTTGGTGATGTTGGGATTGCTCACGGTGAGCCCAAATGCCAGCAGCACCGGTTCAACAGCAAACGGAATGACAAACTTGCCAGTGTAATCAATAGAGGCAAATGCATCTGATTGCAGGTCAATATAAATTCGCCCTTTGGTTTTGAGGTGATCCACTGTTCCTTTGGATTGGAAGCTGATGACCAGGAGTTCCCTGCCCTGATAGATCACCGGGTCGTCAAACCGGTATTTAAATTTTTTGAACTGGGTGCTGTCCAGAAATGGCTCCAGTTTTTTACTCAGATCCATGGAGAGGATTTCGTCAGGCCCACTAAAGGTTCCTTCTATAATGCCTATACCACTTTCATCACCTGCCTCTATTTCCTCACCTTTTTTCTGAGCCCTGCGCTTTCTGCGGTCGTCCTTTTTGTCAAAAGTAGATTTCATGAATTGTACTTCCTGCGGATTTTCAGCAGTTTCATAGAGCACCAGTTGATATTGGTTGGGGATGGTGTCCTGATAAGATGTATAGTAGGACTTGAAGACCCCTTCGGTAAATGCCAGGTATCCGCCGTTTTCAAGAAATTTTTCGCGGTAGTAAGACATGGAGGAAAATGGTTCTTTGGGCAAGGATTTGCCCATGTTTTTGACCACTCGCCGGATATAATCCTCAGGTGAAAGTGGGCGAAACACTAATTCTGCCAGAGTGAGCGTAGCGGGCTTGAGGAGGATAGTTTCGGGTGAGTCACTGTCTCTCCGGACAGGCATAGCAGCAGAGGAATAGCCCATATAGCTGATTTGGACATCCTTACCCACACAGCTAGCCGGAATATTGAGCTCAAAGTACCCGTCATTGTTAGATACCGTGCCGATGGACGTGCCGGCAAAATTAATAGTGGCAAATGGCAATGGATCTTTGGTTTCAGCATCTTTTACCAGGCCCTTTACCATCTGTCCATTGGCTTCCAGCAGGGTGAAGAGTACAAGGGTCCAAAGCACGGTCAATCGTTTCATAGTCGGCAGAATATTTACTTCTGCTCTATGATGCACAAAACAGGCCTTAAGTTTCAGGTGTTGTAAAATAATTTTTCAGGCTAATACCTGAAAGTGTTTTTTGAGTCATTGAGTGACCAGTCGTAATCATAGGTGGCTATGTCGTGATTGTCGGGGATCTGGATGATTCTGTACTTATTGATAAAAGTCTTGACACTGCCGGCATCATTCACAAAGTCAGGCAGGTACCAGTCGAATACTTTAGAGACGAGCGTCCGGTCTTTGTAAATACGCACATACCAGCTGATATTGAGCACCTCACGGGTTTTGGTTTCTATTTGGGTCTCGAGCGAGTCAGGCATGTAAGCATAATCCGCTATGGGTGGGCACCCGATGGCCGCACAAACGAGCACAAAATGAAGCCTCGGGTCTGGGAATGCCGCGAAAAGAATTTCTTTTTCCAGTTCGTCCAATGTTACATTTCTTCCGGCTACCCGATAAGTTTTCTGATTGAAAAAACCCGGAATGGTCATCGGTCCGTCGGTTGGGTAGTTTTCCACAATTTGTTTGATCACCAGCAGGTTATAGGCATTGGTGTAAAAGGCCTTTTGTTCATCCAGTGTTTTACCAGCTATCCGGTAATTCCCAATCTGACGCACCAGACCATCAAGTGGCACCGGATTGTTTTTGAGGCTGTCATAATTGATCAGCCCACTGGATACATAGCTCTCAAAGAAAGCCTGAGCATCGCTGAAAAAATCTTTTGGCTGACCCAGTAAGCCGGAGGAACATAAAAGGAGAGCGGAGGCGATTAAGATTTTCATGTTTTATATTAAGAAATTATTCCCGTAAAAACTAAGGAAGAAACAATCCTAAAGACAGTTTTCAGCCTGAATATTAAGGCAATTGTCCTGTGAGTTACTTTCCGGAAGTACTTACGATCTTGGATAGGGATTTGGATGGAAAGCCTATCGGAAGTAGGTGAGTAACTCTCCGATGCTTGTGTAATGTTGGCTGCTTTCTGAGCTGCGAACAATCCACTCTCTTTGAGAACAGGAAATGGTCGTATGTGCCGATTGGGATATTTTGATTCCATTTCGTCTCAGGGCCTGGGTCGTCCAAAATAGCACATCTTCCGGCCCTTCCAGTGCTACTGAAGTTCCATTTTCAGGCATACCGATATGGATGGAGCCATGGATCATGTCGTATCCATAATCCTGTAGATAGAGGGTTTTTTCCAAAGTGCCATCCAGAATCAGGTCCTCGGGTGCACCCTGCTGTACGGGCTCATTAAAATTGAACAGCCACAACTTGTCTGAGAGTTGTGTACTGATCTGCATGTCATGAGTGGAGATCAAAATGCCCTTTCCCTTTTGTGCAATGTTGCGGAGCAGGGTCATCACTTCTATCTTATTATACAAGTCCAGGTGGGCGGCAGGTTCATCCAGAATGATCAGGTCTGTTTCCTGAGCCAGCGCCCTGGCGATCATCACTTTTTGCAACTGACCGTCGCTGAGCTCATAGAGCTTTTTGTCCGCCAGGTAATTGATGTGGGTTTCATTAATGGCCCAGTCGATCGCTTCTTTATCCTGGGCGCGGAGTACCCCCATCCAGTTGGAGTATGGGTGACGGCCAATGGCAATCAGCTCCAGCACAGAGATGTTGTGGGAGTATGGCTTTTCGGTCAGGACAATACTCAATCTTCTGGCCAGATCATTTGCGCTCAGATGCTCCAGTTGATCATTTTGATAATAGACTTCTCCCCCCAGCTTGGGGATAAGCCCCGAAATGGTTTTGACAAAGGTGGTTTTACCCACGCCATTTTGCCCCATGAGTGAGATGATCTCTCCCGGATTGATGCTCAGACTCACGTCTTTTTGCAACACCTTCGGAGGAGCTGACTTTTGTGAATAACCTATGGATAATGACCTGGTTTCCAGCAAGCTCATGATTGATAGGCGTAGTTGAGGTTCTTCTTTCTGAGTAAAATGTAAATCACAAATGGTGCGCCAAAAAGTGCAGTCACGGCATTGATCGGGAGGGTCGCCTCCATGCCAGGCAGCTGGGCGATAAAGTCAAAGATGAGCATAAGGGCAGACCCAAAGAGAATGATCAGGGGGGTGAGCAGCAGGTGGTTGGAAGTATTGAAAAGCATCCGGGTGAGGTGCGGTAGGGCCACACCGAAGAATGCGATTGGGCCGCAGAAGGCGGTAACTGTTCCCGCAAGGATGGCCGTATTGATGATAATCAGCAAACGGATTTTTTTAATGTTGAGCCCAAGGCTTATGGCGTAATTTTCCCCCAGAAGGAGGGTGTTTAAGGGTTTGGAAAGCAGCACCGAACCGAGGAGTCCTATGAGGATTACCGGGATAAAAACGTAGAGCTCGCTCCAACTCAGACTACCCAGACTACCAAATGACCAGATGACATAAGCCTGGATGTTTTCTGCCTGGCTGAAAAACTGTAAAATGCTGACCAAAGCGCCCGCTGCTGCACCAAACATCAAACCGATAATCAGCAGTGTGATGCTGTCTTTGAGTCGGGTGGCTGCCAGTGAGATGATGAGCAAAACCAGAAACGAGCCTGCCCCTGCAGAGGCCACCAGCAGCCAGCTTCGACCTATTCCGGAGAGCTCCAGAAACCCACCCAGATAAAACCCCAGAAAGATGGCAATGGCTACTCCCAGGCCGGCGCCCGAACTGATTCCGAGAATGTAGGGCCCGGCAAGTGGGTTGCGGAAGAGTGTTTGCATCTGGAGACCGCTCACACCAAGTGCACTTCCTACGAGCATGGCTGTAATGGCTTTTGGTAACCTGAAGTTGCTCAAAATCATATCCCAGGAAGCCTGGCCCGAACTGCCGCTGGTGATAAAACTAATAAGGCTTTCGAAGGGAATGGTGACGGATCCTAGGGCCACGTTGATCAGGAAGCAAAGTACCAGGGCTACAGCAAGGCCTATTAGCACTTTGGTCCATTTATTTTGCGAAGCCTCCAGGAATTGAGTGATCATGGTAGTTTTTGGAAATAGTAGGTATCGTAATCCGGTAGCAGCTCCGGATGCAAAATAAAAATCAAATCGGCCAATACTCTGTCTGGTCTGGTGTAGGCAGATTCAAAGAAATCATATCCACCAGTAGGCCCCAGTCGCTTATTGTAATTATACACTTCATCCACTTTGAATGCTCTGAAATGGGTATAGCGGGTATCCTGTCCCGCAAGCTCTTTTTTGGTGTTGAAGGTACTGGTTCCTATCCAGAAGTCTGCTTCACCGGCTTTTTCGAAGACAGACTCAAAGCTTATTTCCAACCACCCACTTGTGGAGTCATTTTCCCAAAGGTACCGCCCGCCAGCATCCCGGTAGAATTCCGCAGCCCAGTTTTGCCCCCCGGGCAAAAACCAGGTATCTCCATACATTACGCCACTGACTATGGTGGGCTGATTTTGAGTATTAGCAGCCAGAGTCTTCAAAGAATCATACCGCTGTACGATGCTGGTGAAAATGGAATCCGCTTCCTTTTCTTTACCAAAGAAGGCTCCAAAAAACTTGATCCACTCGGCCCTTCCAAGAGAAGAAGTTTCAAGGAAATCAGCATTGTAAAAGACCGGAATTCCCGACTCTTCTATTTTGTCAAGAGTAGTGGATTCGCTACCCATGTCAAAGGCAAAAACGGCATCTGGTGCAAGTGAAATCAGGAGCTCCAGGTTCATGCTGCCATCCGGCCCCAGGTCTGTGATTTTACCATCATTCACCAGTTTCCGGATGACCGGAGAGGTGATGTATTGGGTGCTGGGAAATCCAACAATCCGATCTTCAACACCTAGCATTTCCAGATAAGCCAGGTGGGTGGTGGAGGTAACCACTACACGCTGTGGTGGGGTATCCGGTGCGTAGGAGATGGGAGCAACTGCCCCCGGCCAGGGCTCCTTTACGATGATGGCATTCTCTTCCACGGCGAATTTTTTGGCAAATTTCACCTGAGTATTCAGTGCCCGTCCCGTTGACTGCTCTTTTTCTTGAGGAGGTGTGCAGCCAGCGATGATGAGTATTGCCAGAAAATAGAAGCGCGATCCTTTCATGTGTTCAAAATTGATTAAAAAAAATCAGACGGACGGGAATTACCGGAGAGATACTATATTTGCTCACGATTGTGGTTTCTGAATGCACCGCGTGCATCAGGATTAAAAGGGAATCTCGTGAAAAACGAGAGCTGTCCCCGCAACTGTAATTCCATTCAAAGGCTTGTCACATCTTGCCACTGTTCCGAACATCGGGATGGGAAGGCGACAAGTCAGGAAGAGCCAGGAGACCTGCCAAATCATGTTGAATAGTTCCAAGCTTCGGTGGAAAGCAGAGAAATTTGATAACCTTTTGGTTTACCATACTTCTTACTTTTTCCGATGGCTTTGAATTGAATTTGAAATTTAATTCATGGTCTCGAGAATATTAATGTATGTGCTGACGGGCACCATTTCCCTCTGGGCAATGGCACAGGAGGATACCGTGTATCTGGAGGAGCTGCCAGTAGTTGGTGATTCGTTTCAGCGCTTCACTACCGGCACAGGATACCGAAGCATTGCCCTCACCAATAGTTCTTCCTCTCTGGAGGAGGCCTTGTCAGACGAAAACTCCATTTACTTCAAATCTTACGGCAATCAGCAATTGTCCAGTATTTCTTTCAGAGGCACTTCGGCGAGTCAGACCAGTGTGCTTTGGCATGGTATTCCGGCTAATTATCCCACACTAGGCCAGATGGATTTTTCTCAATGGCCGGCGTGGCTGATGGAGAGGGTGGCTATTCAGCCGGGCAGTGGCGGAGCGCTTTATGGAGGTGGAGCCATTGGTGGGACAGTACTCATCGATTCTGAGATGAACCTGACCGAAAGCCCTTTGCTAGAGGGAAAAATGAGTGTTGGGAGCTTTGGATACCTCTTTACAGGAATTAGAAGTGCCTATGGTCAGGGCCAATGGAGGGGAGCTACTAAAATATTTCGAAGTTTTCTTCAGAATGATTTCCCTTATGAATACGCGGGAAAACAAGTGCGTCAAAAGAATGCTTCTGTGCTCAACTATGGAGTGCAGCAGCAACTGAGTTATGAGGTTAGTCCGAATCAGAAGGTGTCCCTCGATGCGCAGTATACTCGCAATGATCGGGAGGTACAGCCCTCCAAAGTGAGCCCAAATCTGCAGGATGAGCTTCAAACAGGGAACGTTAGGCTGGCGGCGGGTTATCAATTGGAGCTTCCCAAAGGCAGTCTTACCAGTACTCTGGCCTTTCTTCAAAATGACCAGCAGTATAATCAGGATGATCGCACTGTTTCCAATCAGTATTCGGCTTTGGTGGCGTATTGGGGAGAACTTTCGGAGGTTCTGGCTGTTCGTTTGGGCGGCAATACCAATTTTTTCACTGCCCGCTCAGACAACTATGTAAGCCATTTTGTTGATCGCCAGACAGCACTTTTTGGTTCGCTTGAGATCAAGCCAACCACCTGGTGGACGGGAACTATCAACTTGAGGCAGTCATTTTATCAGGAGAACCGCCCGTTTACACCCTCTTTCAATCAGAAATTTTCAGTCTTAAATACAGAAAAGAACCGGGTAGCCATCAATAGTCAGTTGGCCTGGGGATTTCGCTATCCTACACTCAATGATCTCCACTGGTCCCCTGGTGGCAACCCCGACTTGAAACCCGAGGAAAGTTTCAACCTGGAGGGTGGCGTAGGCTGGACACATACTTGGCCAGCTTTCTCTTCTAGTTTGGATTTGACAGCATTCAATACATGGTCCGACAACTGGATCATCTGGCTGCCAGATGGATCTGGCATCTGGTCCCCACGCAACTTCCGTGCAGTGGAAATTACGGGAATGGAGTTCAGCGCGAAGATGAGCGGAAAGTGGATCGGACTCCTTCATAAGGTTGGTTCAGCATATTCCTACACTCAGTCACAAAATAAGGAGGGAACCAATCGAGGGAAGCAACTGCCATATACCCCGCTTCACAACGCTCACTTGTCCTTGAAGACCAGCTCGGATAAGGGGTGGTTTGGGAAAGCAATGGGAGATTTTACGGGGAAGAGGTTTACCACCCTGGATAATACGGAAATCCAGTCTGTCGATGGATACCTGTTGATTGATGTTCATATGGGAAAGACGCTTGCGGTATCAGACACATTTGATCTTGAGGTAAGCGTTGTTGTCAAGAACGTCTTCGATCAGCCTTACGAAAATCTTATCAATCGGGCCATGCCCGGAAGAAATTATCAATTCAACCTTTTAATCAAATACAATTGAAAACAACCATGAAAAATTATTTAAAGTGCCTGCTATTGATGTTGCCTTTTATTTTGGCGTCATGTGAAGAGGATGCCGAACCTCAGGTGGTCGGTCAGTTTGATTCCGGAGTTTTTATCTCCAACGAAGGAAATTTTGGAGAAGGGGATGGCTCACTTTCGTTTATCAGCTCATCGGGGGTGGTGTCCAACAATCTCTTTTCCACTGTGAATGGTGGTGCTTTGGGTGATGTGGTGCAGTCGCTTCATGTAGGTGCTGACCAGCTTTTTGCGGTGGTAAACAATAGCAATAAGGTAGAAGCGATGACTTTGGATAGCCTGAAGTCTGCCTACACCATCACGGATGTATCCCTGCCCAGGTACATGGTTTCACACGATGGAGTGGGCTATGTCTCTGAGTGGGTTAGTTTTAGTGATCTGGGTAGGGTCACTCTTTTTGATTTGGAAACCGGAACGGTCGATAAGTCCATCACCACCGACTATGGGGCAGAGGGCCTGATCATCACCCAGGGGAGGCTTTTTGTTACCAATAATTTCACCACTACAGTCAGTGTGATCGACCTGTCCTCTGAGGAGGTGGTGGCTTCTATACAGGTGGGCAATAGCCCGGCTGGTATGGTGCTGGATGCTGATGGTGATGTGTGGGTAGTCTGCTCTGGTGGATATGATACCAACTATGCGCCGCTCAATGATGGGAAATTGGTAGAGCTGAACCCTGCATCATATGAGGTGAAATCAGAAACGGATTTGAATGCCAATTTATCAGGCAAAATAGCTGTTGCTCCATCCGGGCAAACCATCTATTACCTCATGGGCAATCAGGTCTATTCGTTGTCTACAGATGCTCCGGAAGCAGGGCAAGTGTGGAAAGAGGAAGCGGCAGCAGTATCTTTTTATGGGATTGGTGTGGATCAGTCCGGCAATGTATATGCGGCGGATGCCAAAGGGTTTGCCGAAAACGGGGAAGTGTTTGTCTATAATCCGGCAGGTGAATTACAAAACAAATACACCGTGGGGCGCGGACCCAATGGTTTTGCTTTTAACTAAACAATGAGTTCACTGCGTGGCGAACGCCCAGTTCGCCCGCAGCTACCTTTTTCGTTATTTGGGTGATTTTATCTTTCATGGCAGGGTCTCCGAAGAAATTAGTTTCTAATCTCGCACGAATGAGCTCATGCATCCATTTTACATTTTGAGCTTCTCTTTGTCTGGTTAGATATCCACTCTCGGTCGAAGTAGACATGTAGGTTTCTATGGTAGACCAAATTTCAAGGATGCCTTCATTTTTTATGGCAGAGCAGGTTTTTACAGGTACGGTCCAGCCAGATTCGTGAGGAGGAAACAGATGAAGGGCATTTTCATAGGCTTTTTTGGCCTGGTTGGCGGGTTTGAGGTTGTTTCCATCTGCCTTGTTGATCACCAATGCATCGGCCATCTCCATTATTCCCCGCTTGATGCCCTGCAGTTCATCTCCACCTCCAGCGATCATCAGAAGCAGAAAAAAATCCACCATATCCCTCACGGCAGTCTCTGATTGTCCCACACCCACGGTTTCTACCAGGATTACATCAAACCCCGCCGCCTCACAAAGCAGGATGGATTCGCGGGTTTTCTGAGCCACACCGCCCAATGAAGTGCCGGCAGGAGAGGGGCGTATAAAAGCATTGCTGTTTTGAGAGAGGTGAGTCATCCTGGTTTTATCTCCCAGGATACTTCCCTTAGTTAAAGAACTACTTGGATCAATGGATAAAACGGCAAGTTTTTTCCCGAGAGCGGTCAGGTGAGTGCCAAAAGATTCTATAAAAGTACTTTTCCCAACTCCCGGAACTCCGGTGATCCCAATCCGCACGCTTTTTCCCGTTTTATGAATCACCGAATCCAATAGTTTAGTGGCTAACTGCTGATCAGAGGCCAATTTGCTTTCTACGATCGTAATGGCCCGGCTTAGCATCATCCGATCCGATTGGTCGATTCCATGGGTAAGTTCGTCTAATGAAGGTCGCTTAATTGATCGATCTTTCATTGATTAGTTTAGGATTAGTTGAAAAATTGATTAATTTCAATAAAAAATTACATTTTACTTATATTACATTTGATGTGTGGCTGAATGCTTATTACTTGCGGGTAAAGTAAAATCTTTTTTATTCACCCGCTAAAAACAAAGTCATGTTTAGAAAATTCTGGCTGGACGTAATTTTAGGTACTGCTTTCATATTTGGTATGATGGGAGTATTTCAAAGTTTCACCGCATTTAAGGTCTTTGACGTATTTGACCCTATCGGGCAGGCATTTGGAGATATGGAGTTTACAGATATTGTATTCTCTCAGCTCAGAGATGATCCTGTGGGAGATGATCGGGTAGTTCTGGTCAATCTCAGTAACCTTCAACGAGGCGAAATTGGCATGATGCTGCAAATCATTAGCCAGCATAACCCGGCAGTTATTGGTATTGACTCCTTTTTTTATACACCTAAGGAAGATACTTTGGGTGATATGATGCTGATGGAAGGCATGGCCAGTGTGGAGCACCTGGTACTCGCCTCCAAACTATTGCCAGATCCAACAGACCCTACAAAGGACACTATTGAGTACTCCTGGGAGTTGTTCAACTCGTTTGCAGAACGAACAGCTTTTGTAAATCTGGTGACAGATGCGGAAGTTCAGGAAGATTTGAAAATGTGCCGGGAGTTTTACCCGAAGTTTGATATTGGTGGTGAGCAGCAGATTGCTTTTGCGGTGCAGTTGGCCAGTTATCTGGATTCTGCGGCAGCCGCTGACTTTTTGGCTCGTAACAATGAGACTGAGGTCATCAACTACCGCGGAAACGTGCTGGATTATGGAGCCACGAAGTTTGGTAATAAATATTTTGCATTGGACGTGCCGGATGTTTTTGGAGAAAACTTTGTCCCTGACATGATAGAAGGAAAGATTGTCATGTTTTGCTATCTGGGCAAGCACTTGGGTGACAGGGAGTCTTTTGAGGATAAATTCTATACGCCATTAAATCAAAAATATATAGGCAGGGCGTTCCCTGACATGTATGGAGGAGTGGTTCATGCCAATATCATCTCCATGATTTTGAACAGGGATTACATCAACTCCATGAGCGAGAACATGGGATATCTTTTTGCCATTTTGATCTGCTTTTTGAATGTGGCACTGTTTTCGCTCGTTTATAAAAAGATACCTAAGTGGTATGATGGGATTACCAAGCTTTTCCAGTTGTTAGAAATTGGAGTTTTGGTATTTGGGGTCATTTACATTTTGGAACTGTATAGTTTCAAAGCTGACATAGCCGTAGGAATGGTTGCGGTGGCTCTGGCGGGAGATGCGCTGGAGGTTTATTATGGTGTAGTGAAAAATTCATTCACCAAAGAAGGACGAAAATCATTATTTAAAGTCGATAAATTATAACTTTGCAGTATAACTTCAATAAACGCTATATGATTATGAGAAAGTTTATTTCTTATGCTTTTGTGGTTGCAATGATACTCTCGTGTGGTTCTGTGAGTGCACAGGATTACGCATTTAGAGTGCTTGCAAACAAAGGCACAAACCAAGTAAAAAAAGCAGGAGCTGGCCAGGCTGAGGTCCTGAAAACCGGAGCAAAACTGAGTTCAGGCGATGAAATTATCGCATCTGATGATGCATATATTGGTTTAATGCACAAATCCGGGAAAACTACGGAAATACGAGGTGCAGGGACCAAGAAGGTATCTGAACTGGAAAAAAATATCAATACAGGTAGCAGCAGTATTGCTAGCAGGTATGCCAGTTTTGTGATGAACAAGATGAATGAGGAGGAGAACACCAATAACAGATCACGACTGAATGCTACAGGAGCTGTGTCGCGGGCTACGGGTTCTGCAGCTATCAATGTGATGGCCCCAAGTCAGGCAGATCTTTTGGGTGATTTGGCGATCCTTAGATGGGATGCTCCAGAAGGATTTACTGAGGACGATTCTTACGTTGTGAAAATTGAGAACATATTCAACGAGGAGATTTACTCAGAGGAGACCAAGAAAACATCAGTAGCTCTTGATTTCTCAGACGAAGATTTGGCATATGACATGGGCCTATATCTTGTGAAAATCTACAAGAAAGGTGATGATGAGATCGCTTCAGGTGAAGTAGGAATTAAGAAAGTAAAATCAGGTGATAAAGTGGAAGTGCAGGAAAATCTTGCCAATCTGAAGAGCGAGGTTTCTGACGATTCTCCATTGAACAAGATCATCTATGCCTCTTTTTATGAGGAGAACGGATTGATTCTGGATGCTTTGACCAAATACGAGGAGGCCATCAAAATGTCTCCAGACATTGATGATTTTCAGGAGCTTTACCAAAACTTCCTGATCAAAAATGGTTTGGCAGAATAATAAGAGCTTTTAAGCAACATAAAAAAGGGGGCTGAATCTTAGATTCAGCCCCCTTTTTTGTCATCACCTCCTTACTTTAAAAGCTCGATGAGTATCTCAGAGGCAGCTTTGGCGATGACTGTGCCCGGGCCAAAGATAAACGAAACCCCATGAGCTCTCAGGTATGCGTGATCGTTCTCAGGAATGATCCCTCCGGCGATTACCAGGATATCACTTCTGCCGATTTTGCGAAGTTCTTCGACCAGTTGTGGAACGAGGGTCTTGTGTCCACCAGCCAGTGACGAAGCCCCCACCATGTGTACATCATTTTCAGCAGCTTGTTTGGCTACTTCCTGGGGAGTTTGGAACAGCGGGCCTATGTCCACGTCAAAGCCCAGATCAGCGAAGGCTGTGGCGATTACTTTGGCGCCCCGGTCATGGCCATCTTGTCCCATTTTAGCGACAAGAATCCTGGGCCTTCTGCCCTCTGCTTCATCAAACTGATCGGCAAGTTTTCTGGCCTGTAGGAAGTCTGGATTTTGTTTGATCTCTGAAGAATACACTCCTGAAATAGTTTGGTTTGTTGCCTGGTACCTGCCGAAAACTTCTTCCATGGCGATGGAAATTTCACCCAAAGTAGCTCGTTCTCTGGCAGCGTCCACAGCTAAAGCTAATAAATTACCCTGATTCGTTTTGGCGCACATGGCCAAAGCTTCCAGCGCGTTTTCTACTTTTTGATAATCACGCTTTCCCTTCACAGATTTCAAACGTTCTATCTGTGAGTTTCTGACCGCTTCATTATCAACCTCAAGAAGGTCTATGACTGTTTTTTCTTCAGTGGTGTACCTGTTTACGCCCACGATCACCTCTTGTCCGGCATCTATTCTGGCCTGTTTGCGAGCGGCTGCTTCCTCTATTTTCATTTTAGGGAACCCTTCTTCTATCGCCTTGGCCATTCCACCCATTTCTTCCACTTCCTGTATGATGGCCCAAGCTTCCTGAATCAGTTCATTCGTGAGTTTTTCTACCACCTCCGAACCTCCCCAGGGGTCTACTACCTGCGTGATGTTGATATCATTTTGCAGATACTTCTGTGTTTCCCTGGCAATGGCCGCAGAGTAGTCTGTTGGCAGCGCAATGGCCTCGTCCAGTGCGTTGGTGTGTAGGGATTGCGTGTGTCCAAACGCTGCTGCAAGCGCTTCTATGGCCGTTCGGCCAACGTTGTTGTATGGATCCTGCGCAGTGAGGCTGTATCCGGAGGTTTGGCTATGCGTTCTTAGCGCCATTGATTTAGGGTCTTTCGGGTCAAATTGTTTGACCAGCTTGGCCCACAGAATTCTTCCTGCCCGCATTTTGGCTATTTCATTGAAGAAGTTCATACCGATACCCCAGAAAAACGAAAGCCTCGGCGCCAGAGAATCGATAGGGATACCCGCTTCCAGACCTTTGCGAATGTATTCCAGTCCGTCTGCCAGGGTAAAGGCCAACTCCAGGGCGGCCGTGGCACCGGCCTCATGCATGTGGTAGCCACTAATGCTAATGGAATTGAACCTGGGCATGTTTTGCGATGTATATCGAAAGATGTCCGCAATGATGTGCATAGAAGGCGCCGGAGGATAGATATAGGTGTTGCGTACCATAAACTCCTTGAGAATGTCATTTTGGATGGTTCCGGTGAGCTGTGCCGGCTCAACACCTTGTTCCTCCGCTGCCACTATGTAGAAGGCCATAATTGGGATCACAGCTCCATTCATGGTCATAGAGACCGACATCTCATCCAATGGGATCTGATCGAACAGGATCTTCATGTCCTCCACAGTGTCAATGGCTACCCCGGCTTTGCCTACATCTCCAGATACCCTTGGGTGGTCACTGTCATAGCCTCGGTGAGTAGCCAGATCGAAGGCAATAGAAAGCCCTTTTTGACCGGCGGCCAGGTTTCTTCTGTAGAAAGCATTCGACTCTTCCGCAGTAGAAAACCCCGCATATTGGCGAATGGTCCACGGGCGTACTGCGTACATGGTGGCATAGGGTCCACGGAGAAAGGGAGGTACACCGGCACCAAATCCGACGTGCTCGGGTAGTTGCTCAGCAACTACCTTTTTTTGAGTTTGGATCAGTTCATCGAAAGAAATATTCCTGAAGTCTTCTTTGACCCCTTCCCAAATAATTCTGGAAAGACGGTCTGTGAGGTGGTCTATAAAGTAGGATCCGTTGGCGGCACTCTGGATCTCTTCCAGTTTGGACTCGTGCCGGATGAGGTTGCCGATGTTTCTGCTGATTCTGTGTGATGCGCCAGTAGCCCATTCCGGTTTTCCGGGATGAAATGAAATGCTATCCGCCCCCGCAATAATCGCAGCGAGCCCCTGTGTAGTTTGTTTCAATAGGTGATCACCTTCGTTTTGTCCCGGCAAAGGGAAGGCATGTATCGGTAAAGCATAGTTTTTGACGCCCAGTGTTTCAGCACATGCCTGAATGAGCAGCTTCAGAGCTCTGATGCGGGCTATTTCATGAAAAAAGTCTGGACCTATATTCACGGCCACCTGAAGGTTTTGCAGGTATTCCCTGGTGTTGGCACCGGATAATTCCTTTAATACGGAGCGGAGTAATGAGACAGAACTACCGATGATGGTATGGTCTTCATTCGTACCGATGAGTAGATGGTTTTTGAATGCGGGAGCTTCACACTTTACCCGTTGTCCAAAACCTTTGATTTCTGAAACGTTCACCGGAAGTATCTCCTGAGAGTGATTAATGAAACCAATGTAGCAATGATCGGTATGAATGCCCTCCAAAAGTAAATTCAGGTGCGGGAGTGAGGTGATCTCAAACAGCACGCCTTCACATCCGGACAGCAGTGCGGTTTTGGCCTGAGAATTGGCTTCTTTTTCAGTGATAACTTCAATCCGCTCAAATTGAGTCCAGGTCTTTCTTCCGTTAATATTGTGTAGATTGAAGGTCCTTAGATACTTCAGGTGGTCAGACGTGGAGGGGTCATAGTAAGCATTCAGAGGGAGATCACTTTCGGAATGCCACTTGAGAGCGTCATCTGGGTCTTTCCCTTTAAGCAGTTTGGTAGCTTCGGCATGCCAATCCGCGTAGCTGGTTTGGTTAAATTCTGTGAAGTTGGGCTTATGTTTATTCATGGGTGTTCAAAGGTACTTTTTATAACTTTGAAATAGTAGCACGATGGAGATACTTCAGAATAATTGGTTTGTATTTTTTAAAGAATATTTCCATCGAAGGGGTTAATTCTGTGAGTATTCAAGGATTTCAAAAAGTCAAGAGCAAATGTCATTTTTTTCTTAAAAATTTTATCCTCAATTTTGATGTCCCTCTTTTTTCGGGGAGTCTCTTTTTGGGTCTAATTTCCAAATAAAATATAAATCGCCGATGCATGTAGAAACATGGGAAAAATGCCTCCTGTTTATTAAGGAGCGCATTCCTGCTCAGAGTTTTTCCACATGGTTTGAACCTATTACTCCATTGAGTATGAATAATCAGGTTTTGACCATCCAAGTGCCCAGTCAGTTTTTTTATGAGTGGTTGGAGGAAAACTACGTGCACTTGCTCAAACAGGCGATTAAGTCAGAAATTGGAGAAGGCGGCAGATTGGAATATTCTGTTGTGGTGGATCGTGGAGATGAGCAGACCAAGCCGGTAACGGTGAATGTCTCCGGGGCTAGTCACAGCCAGAATAAGAATCGGGTGAATGGATATGATGCTTATAAAAACCCTGATTTTCATCAGGAGTTGAAGCGCAACTCCAACCTTAATCCTTCCTATCGATTTGAAAATTTCATTGAAGGTGATTGTAATCGATTGGCAAGATCTGCAGGTTATGCCGTGGCTCAAAAGCCGGGGATCACTTCATTTAACCCACTCATGTTTTATGGTGGGGTAGGACTGGGCAAAACGCATTTGGTGCAGGCCATAGGCAATGAGGTGATCAGCGCAGATAATTCTAAGAAAATTATCTATGTGGCGTCTGAGAAGTTTACCAATCAATTCATCGAGGCACTTAAGAACAACAATCTTCAGGACTTCATCAACTACTATAAGGAAGTAGATGTACTCATCCTGGATGACGTGCAGTTTCTGAAAGAAAAGGAGAAGACTCAGGAAATCTTCTTCCATATTTTCAATCATCTGCACCAGAGTGGCAAGCAGATTATCATGACCTCTGACTGTGCTCCTAAGGATCTCAAAGGACTACAGGAACGTCTGGTATCCAGGTTCAAATGGGGCCTTACGGCTGATCTTCAGGCACCGGATTTTGAGACCAGAATGGCCATTATACAGACCAAAATGCAGGCAGATGGGATTGATATCCCTGAGCAGGTGATAGAATATATTGCGTATACTGTAGATACCAACATCAGAGAGTTGGAAGGTGTGGTGATTTCGCTGATCGCTCATGCATCTCTCACCAAAAAAGAAATGGATCTGGAGCTGGCCAAGCAGATCCTCAAGAACATTGTCACCGATATAGATTCTGAGGTAGGGATAGACTACATCCAAAAGACGGTTTCTGATTATTTCAATGTGGCTCAGGATGACCTGAAAGCCAAAACAAGGAAGAAGGAGATTGTGATTGCACGTCAGGTGGCCATGTATTTCTCAAAAGACTACACCAATCACTCACTGAAGTCAATTGGCTACCATTTTGGAGGCCGTGATCACTCCACAGTCATCCACGCAGTGCAATCAGTGAATGATATGATTGACACCAACTCCAAGTTTAGGTTCTCTATTGACGAGCTCAAGAAGAAGCTCAAAATCAGAACAGCTGTAGCTTAAAAGAAGTAGGGGTAGTAGACGTTTCTGCCGTGCTTGTCAATGCCGGAAATGATTACCCTGCCCTTGATACGCTCCAAAATTTCTGAGAATTCCGCTGGACTTTCCACGGTTGTGTTGTTGATGTGGGTAATGATGAATCCCTCTGCGATTCCCAGCTTGGCGAAAATACCTGTCTTTTTGTAATCCACTACCTTCACTCCGCTTTTGATTCCCAATAGATCACGCTCTACTTTGGGCACGGATTCAAAGGTGGCATCCAGCCATTCTGAGGCGTACACATCCCTGCGGATAATACCTGTCGTACCTTCTCTGTTCGTAAGGGTCAGCTTCTTTTCTTTTTTGGTACCCTCGCGTTCTATGAGCACTTTGATCTCCTCTCCCGGATACATGTTGCCCATATACTCTTCCAGGAACGCCTTACTGTCTATCTTCCTACCATTAATTTCCCTGATGACATCACCTTTTTCGAGGTTGCCTTTGGCGGCAGCACCTTCGCGCTGTACGTTGGCCACAATGACCCCTGACAGGTCTTCCAGATTCATCTTAGTGGCAAGTTCACTGTTGATGTCAATGAATTCGGCTCCAATAAATGCCTTTTGTACCTCACCATAATTCTTAATGTCTTCAAATACCTTCTTGACAATATTGGAAGGAACCGCAAATCCATAGCCCGTATAAGAACCTGTCCGTGATAAAATAGCGGTATTGACCCCGATGAGGTTCCCCTGAGTATTGACAAGAGCGCCACCACTGTTTCCAGGGTTGATGGCGGCATCCGTTTGGATGAAGGATTCAATTGGAAATTTATCCCTCAGAATATTAATATTCCGGCCCTTGGCACTCACTATGCCGGCTGTCACAGTGGAGGTGAGGTTGAAGGGATTGCCCACTGCCAGCACCCATTCGCCTACGTTTACGTCATCCGAATTTCCAAATTTGATGGCAGGCAGATTTTGCTGATTGACCTTGATTACCGCCAGGTCTGTGCTGGGGTCGGTACCCATGAGCTTCCCGTCATAGGTTTTTTTGCCATGTACTACTTTGATTATGTCTGCATCATCCACCACGTGATTGTTGGTGATGATATATCCATCTTCGGAGAGGATCACACCCGACCCGCTACTGATCTGCTGAGAAGCACGTGGCTCAAAAAACCAATCCAACCAGCTCCCGGTGCGGTATTCATACTCGCTAAGGGTCTGGATAAACACGACGCTTGATTTGCTCTGCTCAGATGCAAATACAAAGTTATCTTCCGCATTGATCACCTCTGGTCGAATCTCAGAATACTGAGGCGTGAAGCCCAGATCGGGTGTTTCGTGATTGAGCGAGATCAGAGATGCATGCTCAGTGCTCAGAAAACCCTCCTTTTTCAGGAGCGTAAAGGTGAGCAGGCTTCCGATGATCCCCGACAAGATACTTACACAACCCACAATAACGATGGTCTTTTTCATGGCTTTTGAGTCTGATTTTTGCAATGCAATAACTACACTATAATATGTATTTGGTGGAAAAAAGTTTTGTTAAAAAACCTAAAAAAATCACCTGATTCAGTGAGGTTTGCTCAGAAGGGCAAGGAGGCACTGAAAGTAGTTTTTGGAATTTAGGATTTCGGAACTGCTTTAATTTACTTTGGTCTGGATATAAACAGATTATGGGTATACGATCAATACTGAGTAAGCCATTTGCCGCTTACATTGCCAGAGAGACTAAGAAATGGACGGGTTCTGCAGGGGCATTTCAGGACAAAATCCTGAAGGAAATAGTGACCAAAGCGCGGGACACCCAATTTGGCAAGGATCATGGGTTCGGAGAAATAGAAAGTTATGAGGATTTCAAAAAACAGGTTCCCATCCGAGATTACGAAGGACTTTCGCCTTATGTGAAAAAGATCCTGGCCGGTGAATCGGATGTCCTGTGGTCAGGCAAACCTGCTTACTTCGCCAAAACTTCCGGTACTACCAGCGGTACCAAGTACATCCCTATTACCAAAGATTCCATTCCCAATCACATCAATTCAGCCAGAAATGCACTGCTCTCCTATGTGCATGAGACCGGGAATGGTGGGTTCCTGGATGGCAAGCTCATCTTTCTTTCGGGTGCGCCCACGCTGGATCAAAAGGCGGGGATCAATACCGGACGCCTTTCGGGAATTGTGAATCACCACGTGCCTGGCTATTTGCGCACCAATCAGATGCCTTCTTATGAAACCAATTGTATGGAGGATTGGGAGAAAAAGGTGGATCAGATCGTAGAAGAGACCTTCGACCAGGATATGACCCTGATTTCGGGTATTCCCCCGTGGGTACAGATGTACTTTGATCGGCTCAAGGCCAAAACAGGAAAGCCCATCAAGGATATTTTCCCAAATTTTGAAATGTTCGTATACGGGGGCGTGAATTTTGAACCCTACAGAGCCAAACTTTTTGAAACCATCGGAAAAGAGATCCCTTCTATAGAAACATATCCGGCTTCCGAAGGGTTTATCGCCTATCAGGACAGTCAGAAGGAGCCGGGCTTGCTGCTTCTTGCCAATAGTGGGATCTTTTTTGAGTTTATTCCTGCCGATGAATACTTCAACGAAAACCCTACCCGCTTGAAAATTGATCAGATTGAGTTGGGGGTAAATTATGCACTCATACTCAATAGCAATGCTGGACTTTGGGGATATTCTATTGGCGATACTGTGAAGTTTATCAATAAGAACCCCTACCGACTTTTAGTAACCGGGCGCATCAAGCATTTCATCTCTGCGTTTGGTGAGCATGTGATTGGAGAGGAAGTGGAGCAGGCGATGAAAGCTACCTGCGCGCTATTCCCAGAGGTAGAGTTGGTGGAGTTTAGTGTGGCCCCCAATGTAACACCGGCGGAAGGCCTGCCCCTGCACGAGTGGTATGTGGAGTTTGCTACTCCTCCAAAGGACAAGCTGGGTTTTCAAAAAGAGTTAGATTTGCAACTTCGCAAAAGAAACACCTACTACGATGATCTGATTTCAGGATCAATTTTACGACCGCTGGAGGTGATTGACTTAAAGCAAAACGCATTTATAGAATATATGAGGTCTATAGGGAAGCTGGGAGGCCAGAATAAAGTGCCGAGGTTGTCAAACGACAGGCAGATAGCCGATGCGATGCAGCAGTTCAGAGGATAATGGGAGAGGAGCAAAAGAAAAGAGGAATTGCCATACTGGGGTCTACTGGCTCCATAGGAACTCAGACACTGGAGGTGATCGATCGTCACACGGACAAATTCGAAGTGGAGGTGCTTACCGCACAAAACAATGCGGACCTGCTCATCCGGCAGGCACTAAAATACAAGCCCAACACGGTAGTTATTGGTAATGAATCTCTTTACGATCAGGTTTTTGAGGCCCTGGATTCTGCCAATATCAAAGTGTATGCCGGTCAGAATGCGCTGGCAGATGTGGTGAAAATGGAGAGCATTGATATTGTCCTCACCGCATTGGTAGGCTACTCCGGGCTGGTGCCTACCATCAACGCCATCAAGGCAGGTAAGGACATTGCCCTTGCCAATAAAGAAACCCTGGTGGTGGCTGGTCAGCTGGTGACCAGACTGGCGATGGAGCACCGATGCAATATCCTGCCGGTAGACTCTGAGCACTCCGCCATTTTCCAATGCATTGTGGGGGAGTTGAATAACCCCATTGAAAAAATCATCCTGACCGCCTCGGGAGGGCCGTTTAGAGGTCAGGTGCGAGATCAGCTTCTGCAGATCAAAAAAGAACAAGCGCTCAAACATCCTAATTGGGATATGGGGGCTAAAATCACCATCGACTCAGCCACCCTCATGAACAAAGGGTTAGAGGTCATTGAGGCCAAATGGTTGTTTGGTGTGAAGCTAGATCAGATAGAGGTGGTGGTGCACCCTCAGAGCATTATTCATAGCATGGTGCAGTTTGAGGATGGTTCTATTAAAGCTCAACTTGGACTTCCCGATATGAGGTTGCCCATACAATATGCGCTGAGTTTCCCCGAGCGGTTCAAATCCGATTTTCCCCGGTTCGACTTTATAAATTACCCGGAACTCACATTTGAAAAACCCGACACCAAGACTTTTCGTAACTTACAGCTCGCCTTTGATGCCATTGATAAAGGAGGCAACACTCCCTGTATACTTAATGCGGCGAATGAAATAGCGGTGGCGGAATTTTTACAGGATAACATCGGTTTTTTAGAAATATCAGACGTCATAGCGGCTTGCATGCAAAAGGTGAGCTACATTAGCGAGCCTGAGTTAGACGATTATATTAATACAGACATAGAAACAAGGATCATAGCAAAAGAATTAATCAAATAGATGGAAGGTTTAATCATGACGGCTCAGCTTCTGCTGGGCTTATCAATTTTAGTTGGGTTGCACGAGTTGGGACATTTGTTGGCGGCCAAGGCATTTGGAATGCGGGTAGAAAAGTACTCTATCGGTTTTCCACCCAAAATATGGGGAAAGAAATTTGGTGAGACAGAGTATTCCATTGGGGCGATCCCATTGGGCGGTTTTGTGAAAATATCTGGTATGATCGATGAGTCACTCGATACCAAAACCCTGAGTGAGGAGCCTGAGCCATGGGAGTTTAGAGCCAAGCCGGCATGGCAGCGCCTGATAGTGATGCTCGGCGGTATTATAGTGAATGTAATCACCGGGATCGTTATTTTCATCGCACTTGTGTACTCCAATG
Source organism: Marinoscillum luteum (assembly GCF_044005705.1). NCBI lineage: Bacteria > Pseudomonadati > Bacteroidota > Cytophagia > Cytophagales > Reichenbachiellaceae > Marinoscillum > Marinoscillum luteum. The sequence continues at coordinate 141,092 of NZ_JBIPKE010000017.1, forward strand.
GAGAAGATTTTCTTTCCAAAGAGGAGTTAAACAAGCATGGCATTGTGGCTTATGACCTTGGTCAGCAGCTCGGACTACAAACCGGAGACCGCATTCTTAATATCAATGGCAAGGATTACGAAACATTCAGTGACCTGAGGAGCCCCAATGTACTGTTGGGAACTGACGGATTTTACACAGTGGATCGTGGAGGTAAAACCATTACCATTCCTATTCCCAATGACTTTATTGATAAGTTTTCTGATAAAAAAGCGGCATTTTTCAGACCTAGAGAATCCTTTAGTGTAGGGCAGGTGCGAGAAGGTAGCAATGCTGATAAAGGAGGCCTGAAAGAAGGCGACCGGATCGTGGCAGTGGCTGGTGTGCCGGTAAAGTACTTTGATGAGTTCAAAACCGCCCTGGATTCCGTACCGGGTGGTCAGCTCAATGCTACTGTGCTACGAGATGGACAAGAATTGGCCCTGACGTTTGATATTGCCGAGGATGCTACCATTGGTTTCTACCCAAGCATGGAATTGAACTATTCACATCGTGATTTCACTTTTGGTGAGGCTGTCGTGAATGGCACCAGTCAGGCATTCAATGTGGTGTTTTATAATGTAAAAGCTTTCGGAAAGATGTTTTCGGGAGATGTATCTCCATCAAAATCACTTTCCGGACCGATAGGCATTGCTCAGTTTTTTGGGGGCACCTGGGATTGGAATAATTTCTGGAGGATCACAGGATTGATCTCCATGGTGTTGGCTTTTATGAACCTGCTTCCTATTCCAGCTTTGGACGGTGGACACGTGGTTTTCCTGACCTGGGAAATTGTAACTGGCAGGAAGCCTAGTGATAAGTTTTTGGAGAACGCTCAGAAAGTAGGAATGGTCTTGCTTTTGGGGCTGATGAGCTACGCCATCTTCAACGACGTATACAAACTGTTTTAAGAATCAACTTAATCTTCTGATGGAGGCTGAGGCGCCGGGCGGTAGATTTCAAACTCTACCCGCCGGTTGATGGCCTTGGCTTCTTCGTTGATCTCTTCCACGATGGGGCGGGAGCTCCCATACCCCTCCCAATCCACTCTTTCCGACGCTAGCCCGGCAAAATCCACCATGTAATCCCTGATGTTGCGTGCGCGTTCCTGAGACAGCCGCAAATTGTGCTCATCAGATCCGTAGGAGTCCGTGTGGCCCGATATTTTAAGCTTGAAGTCCGGGTTGTCGTAGAGGAAGTTCACGATCTTATTGAGGTCACTGTACATTTCCTTTTTCAGGGCAGACTTTCCGTTATCAAATTCTATGGATTCAAATTTCACACGGCTGGCCAGTGGCTCAGTCACTTTTTTGAGCTCCCGGGTGCCATCCAGAAAGAAAGAATCCTCGATTCTGAAAAAGTCATCCCCCTGTATCACCAGCAAGTAATTTCTCTGGTCAATCAGATCAAACTCGAAACTTCCATCTGGTCGCAAATACCGTGGGGCCACTTCCACACCCTCATCCAGATCTATGATGGATACGATGCCCCGAAAGGCTTTGCCCGTCAGTGAATCGGTCAAGGAACCTGTGACTTTGGTGGTGGCCAGAGGTTGTGCATTCATTGGTAGCGGGAATGAGTAGATGTCCTGCTTATTCAGGTCCCGGCTAATAGACCTGGCGTAGAAAAGCAGCTCTGATTTGGAGTCAATGGTAAAGTAGTATTCGCTCCCTTTTCCATTCACCAGCGGACCTATATTGTAAGGTTCAGACCAGTTGCCGCCTACCTGATAAGACTTGTAGATGTCGTATTCCCCGAAATTATACAGTTGTCCATTGGATCCAAAGTAAAGCACATTGTACACTGGATGATAAAAAGGACTTACATCATTGTTTCGGGTGTTGATTACGGGTCCCAGGTTTTTGGCAGAAGACCACTCTCCGTTTTTCATTTTGTAGGTATAGTAAATGTCTGACAAGCCGAATCCACCCAGCCGATCCGATGCAAAGTAGAGGGTATCTTCACTGTGTGAAAGCGAGGGGTGCGAATCCCAGCTCAGGCTATTGACACGGGTACCGAGGTTTTTCACTTCGCCCCAGGTGCTGTCTGACTGTAGCTTGGCTGAAAAGAGGTCACAATCTCCAAAGCAGTCCAGACAATCACACCTCGAAAAGTAGAGAGTTTTTCCATCACGGGTGAGAATGGCCGACCCTTCCTTATATCGGGAATTAATTTCCTTGAATTCCTCTGCCTTGCTCCATGAGCCATATTCATCTTTTCGGCTAAAAAAGAGATCTTCGTTGAATGTACGTCGAATGCTCAGGTCCAGGTCATTACGTTGCGATGTGAAGATTAGTACATCATTTTGTACATTCAGCGAAGGAGCATAGTCCGCCTTGGCACTGTTAATTTCCTGTCCCATATTGAGCAGAATACCCCTCGGGGGGCGCAGGGTATCGATCAACGTTCGGTATTCTACCAGTTCATAGTAGTAGTCCAGAGGTACATATTGGGCAGCTTCCTGGTCATTGAGAGAGTCATAGTAGAGCTCAATCTCCTTCATATTGATGCCGGAATGATGATGCCTCAATACCAGCCGATAAAGGTTTTTGGCCTCTTCATCATCCCCAAAAAGTTCTGTGAGTTTGGCCAGGCGCCAAATGAGCTTGGTGTCTTTGTAGAAATTTTGAATGCCAAATTTGCTTACATAAGCTTTGAGGGCTTTGTAGAGCCCTTCCCAATCTTCCTCCTGGTCCAGTTTGTTGATCCTTTTGAGCTGCTCAGCGTTATAATAGTCAGGTAGCTTATTGATGTTCTTAAAATCATAGATATTTAAGTGCACATCTTCTGGTACCGAGTCGGTACTGATACGCTTAGTGGTTATACGCTGGGCGTTTAACGGCGATGTGCCGTAAACGAGGATAAAGAATAAACAAAAAAGGCGGATTTTTTCCCCATTCATATAAGCATGTCTTTTCGACAGACTCTCAAACAAATCAGGTTAAAGATAATACCATTTCTGGCACAGTAGCTAATTTGGCACAGCTATTGACATTTGTCTACCTGATTCTTTTGAAAGTAGATTTTTGAGGTAGTTACTGCCATATTGACACGATATTTATGTTTGAAGATAATATTACCAACCGTTTATATTTTTCAGAGTTTTTAGAGGATGAATCAGGAGAGCTTATTCAGCTGGTGGCTGATGAGGACGGAGAGGAGATGACCGACGATAATTTGCCGGATGAGCTTCCTATTTTGCCTATTAAAAACACCGTACTGTTCCCCGGAGTGGTTTTGCCGATTACTGTTGGCAGGACGAAATCTATTCGTCTGGTGAAAAAGGCCTATAAAGGTGACCGGATCATAGGGGTGGTGGCACAAAACAATACCAAGAAAGAGGAGCCGGTTTTCAATGACCTTTATAAGATTGGCACAGTGGCCAAAATCCTGAAAATGCTGGTGCTTCCTGATGGGAATACGACGATCATTATACAGGGACAGCAGCGTTTCGAACTGGGAGAGCCTGTGAAGGAAGAACCATTTTTGAAAGCGACCTTCCGAATACTCAAGGAAAGTGACGAGATGAGCGAGGATGAAATTAACGCGATCACTTCATCACTGAAAGAAGCTGCCTATAAGGTACTGAAGCTGAATCCCGAGATTCCGAAAGAAGCTCAGGTGGCACTGGAGAATATCCAGAGTTATACATTTCTGACTCATTTTCTTTCGTCCAATATTAATGCTGAGGTGAGTGATAAACAGAAGCTGCTGGAAACCAACAATCCGAAGGAGCGTGCGGAGCTTTTGCTGAAATACATGCTGAAGGACATTCAGATGCTTGAGCTGAAGCATGAAATCGCCAGCAAGGTACATTCTGACATTGACCAACAGCAGCGGGATTATTATTTGCGACAGCAGATGAAAGTACTCCAGGATGAGTTGGGGCAGGATGGTCCTGATCAGGAGGTGAATGCTCTTAGGGACAAAGCAAAAGATAAGAAATGGCCTGATGAAGTCAAGAAGCATTTTTTGAAGGAACTGGATAAGATTGGTCGGATGAATCCGGCCGCAGCGGAGTATCCCGTGGCTATGAACTATGCTGAACTTCTGGTGGATCTGCCATGGGAGGAGGGCACTGAAGATAATTTTGACCTGAAAAATGCCAAGAAAATCCTGGATAAGGATCATTTTGGATTGGACAAAGTGAAGGAGAGGATCCTTGAATACCTGGCGGTGAGGAAACTAAAGAATGACCTCAAAGGGCCTATTTTGTGTCTCTATGGCCCTCCCGGTGTAGGTAAGACTTCTCTGGGCCGGTCTATAGCCGATGCTCTGGGCCGAAAGTATGTGCGCATGTCTCTGGGAGGAGTGCATGACGAGGCTGAAATCAGAGGACATAGAAAAACTTACATTGGCGCTATGCCAGGTAAGATCATTCAGAACATTAATAAAGCTAAAAGTTCTAATCCGGTATTTATATTGGATGAAATAGATAAGGTGAGCTCCGACTTTCGTGGAGATCCTTCTTCTGCCCTGCTGGAGGTATTGGATCCTGAGCAGAATAGCACGTTTAAGGATAACTATCTTGAAGTGGACTATGACCTGTCAAAAGTGCTTTTTATCGCCACGGCCAATTCTCTGGATACCATTCAGGCTCCGCTGCGTGACCGAATGGAAATCATCGATGTGACGGGGTATACCCTGGAAGAGAAGGTAGAGATCGCTAAAAAGCACCTCATCCCCAAGCAGCGAACAGAGCACGGTTTGAAAGCCAAGCAGATCACTTTTGACAAGTCGGCCATTGCCAAGCTAATCAATGACTATACTCGCGAGTCGGGTGTCAGGAGCCTGGAGCGCAAGTTAGCTGCCGTGATTCGAAATGTGGCCAAATCCATTGCCATGGAGGAGGAGTACCAGCCCAAAATAACAGAGGGTGAGGTAAGAAGAATTCTGGGGCCGGAGGACTTTGACAAGGATGCTTATGAAGACAACAAGCTGCCAGGTGTGGCCACGGGTCTTGCCTGGACGCCTTCTGGTGGAGATATCCTCTTTATTGAGGCCAGCCTGAGTCGTGGAAAGGGCAAGTTGACCCTTTCCGGTCAGCTGGGAGATGTGATGAAAGAGTCCGCCATGACCGCACTTTCTTATCTCAAGACCAATGCCGCATCACTCAATATAGATTATCGTGTGTTTGAGCATTATGATCTGCATGTGCACGTACCGGCAGGTGCCATCCCGAAAGATGGACCTTCGGCAGGGATCACCATGCTCACTGCACTGGCGTCTGTGTATACGCAGCGCCTGATCCGAAGTAAACTTGCCATGACTGGTGAAATCACCCTGAGAGGTAAGGTGCTTCCTGTAGGCGGGATCAAAGAAAAAATTCTGGCTGCCAAGCGGGCCGGGATTAGAGAGATCATCATGTGCGAGCGAAATCAGAAGGATCTGGAGGAGATCAACGAACTTTATATCAAAGACCTGAAAATTCATTTTGTAAAGACTGTACAAGAGGTGACAGAAATTGCGTTATTGTCGCAAAAACCCAAGGAGCCTATGAATTTCATCCTACCCGAAACAGCCAGGGATTAATTGAAGTGGTTGATAGCCATATTGACCCTTCTGACCTTTTCTGCTTCTGCTCAGTTTGATCAGTATCAGAGTTTGCAGACTCCGTTTGGCGCTCGCAATGCTGCACTGGGTGGGAAGGTAGTGTCTTTGGCTGATGGTGACCTGATGCAGTTTGTACACAATCCGGCAGTTTTGGACTCTGTGGCACGCACTGATGTAGCCATCAATTTCAGTCCAATGTTTGCAGGGGTGTACTCCTTTTCAGGGGCCTATGCTGCGGAATTTTCTAAAGTGGGTAGACTTGCTTTTGGGGTGAGCTACCTCGATTATGGAGACTTTGTAGAGACCGATCCCGATGGTACGGTAACCGGGAGTTTTCAGGCGCAGGATCTTGTTTTGACAGTAGGGAAGAGCCATCGCATCGGATCTTTTGCCCTGGGAGGTAATATAAAGTATGCCTCCAATGGCATTGCTGGTTATGGTTCCTCGCTTTTACTGGGAGATCTGGGCGGAGTGTACCGCGCCCCTGATACCGATTTCACTGTAGGATTGGTCTTTAGAAATTTTGGTTTTGTTCTTGCGGATTATACAGGATCGGGCGCCAATCACGTCCCATTCGACGTGCAGATCAGCACATCGGTGAAGCCAACTTATATGCCTTTCAGGTTTAGCATCTCTGCTTATAACCTTGTGCGGAATGATATGTATTTTTCATTGGATGAGGGGATCAGTAAATCAAAAACCATTGAGATTGCCGATCGAATATTTCGTCATGTGAATGTGGGTGCTGAGTTTATCATTCACCAAAACGTTCAGTTTTTGTTTGGCTATAGCCACCTGATGCATCAGGAATTGAAAGTAGGCGAAGAAGCCTACGGCGCAGGTTTGAGCTACGGACTGGCACTTGGAATCAGGCAATTTCAGATCAGGTATTCACATGCCACCTATCATGCCGCCGGAGGGACGGATTTCTTTACCATCCAATCCAATCTAAATTCGTTTAAGAAGATTTTATAGCACTATGAATAAGAATTTGACACCAAGGCAGATTGTTGCCGAGTTAGATAAATACATCATTGGCCAAAACGATGCTAAACGCAATGTGGCAATTGCCTTGAGAAACAGGTGGCGCCGAATGAATGTAAAGGAAGAAATTCAGGGAGAAATCGTCCCAAATAACATTCTGATGATAGGGGCGACCGGGGTAGGTAAAACTGAAATAGCCCGAAGGCTGGCTCATTTGGCAGAAGCTCCCTTCACCAAGGTGGAGGCTTCTAAGTTTACGGAAGTGGGCTACGTGGGCCGCGATGTGGAGAGTATGATCAGAGATCTGGTGGAGCAGGCGGTGGACATGGTGAAGACCACCAAGAAGGAGGAAGTGAAGGAGCGTGCAAAGGAAATAGTAGAAGGGATAATCCTTGATGCGTTGATCCCTCCGCTCAAAGGTTCGCCCACGCCTCATGCTACAGGCATGGGGAAGGATCAGCCGGAGGATGAGCGTGAGTTGAACGAGAAAACCAGAGACCGTTTTCGGGAGAAGATCAGAGATGGGGAAATGGATGAGCGAAAGATTGAGATCGATGTGAAGCAGAACAGTACTCCAGGCATGGGAATGATTGGCGGGGGCATGGATGAGGCTTCTATGATCAATATTCAGGAGATGCTGGGAAGCATGATGCCTAAGAAGACCAAAAAGCGTAAAGTAACGATCGCGGAAGCCAGAAAAATTCTCCTGGAAGAGGAGTCCTCGAAGCTCATTGATATGGATGAGGTGAAGGAAGAGGCCCTTCAGAAAGCCCAGAATACGGGCATCGTATTCATAGACGAAGTGGATAAGATAGCCGGTGGTAGCAGAGGTGGTCAGGGCGGTCCGGATGTGAGTCGTGAAGGGGTGCAGCGTGATCTGCTACCCATTGTGGAGGGGAGTGCCGTCAATACAAAATATGGAATTGTGCACACAGATCATATTCTGTTCATTGCTGCCGGGGCCTTTCATTTTAGCAAGCCTTCTGATTTGATTCCGGAGCTTCAGGGTAGATTCCCCATCCGTGTAGAGCTAGATAACCTTACCAAGGAGGATTTCCTGAGTATACTCAAAGAGCCTAAGAATGCATTGACCAAGCAATACATCGCCCTGGTGGGTGCCGAAGATGTGTCATTGAGCTTCCAGGATGATGCTCTGGAACGATTGGCTGAGATAGCTTTTCAGATCAATGAGGAGGTTGAAAACATCGGTGCCAGGAGGTTACACACGGTCATGAGCAAGCTGCTAAACGAGATTCTTTTTGAGATTCCCGATACCATAGGGCAGAATGCCAGGATCGTGATTGATAAGGCGCTGGTGGAGGAGAAGCTTGCCGGACTGGTCAAAAACAAAGACCTCAGTCACTATATTTTATAAATTCAGGACAGTTTCTTTAGCTGGCACCCGACGAGTGGCAGCCCGGTCATATGCGTCATCATAGTCTGTGCGCAGGGTGCCAAAGACCCGATCCCATATGAGGGTGTAAAGGCCATAATTGCCCTGAAACTTGTGATGGTGCTGATTGTGAGCCACTGAGGTATTCACATACTTGCCGATCCAGGTCTTATTGAATCCTCTGGGGTAAAGCTCATAGCCCAGATGACCATATACGTTGTAAAAAATCTGGAAAATCATAAATAGTACGATTATAGCTGCATGCGTGGGTACCGTAAAGCACAGGATCGTGATGATCAAAGCTTCGATCACCGCCTCAAACGGATGGAATGCGTAGGCAGTCCAAGGTGAGGGGTTGGTAGACAGATGATGTACTTTATGCACCTGCTTGAAGAGTTTGGGGTGGTGCATGAGTCTATGTGCCCAGTAGAAGTAAAAATCGTGAATGAAAAACATCGGGATCACCGTAAGGGGCCAGTACCACGCCGGCATGGACTCAAACGAATCGAAAAGCAGATGGTAAGGCTTGAGCACCTTAAAAGACCATATGGATATAACTGCAAAAATGGCTACTGTAATGAGCGAATAGCCCGCATCTCTCAGGTAGTCCTTGGCTTTTGGAAATCGCTCCTGTATTTTCCTGAGGGGCATTCTTTTCCTGAAAATCACATAGAACACCAAAAAAGCCAGCCCCGCAGCTACGAAATAGCGCAGCGCAATGTGATAATAAGCAAAAGGAAATTTTTCTAAAATAGCCTCCATAGTCCTCTCATAAAGTTAATAGAAAGAAAAACAATCCCCTTGGACTGGGAAAGTTATCGATGTAACCTTTTAGGGATCAGTAGAAATTTCTTGGTGGCATCAGCGGATTTCAGGTCTTTCCAGTTGTCGATATTGAGCTCCAATGCATAGATACCACAGGTGGGGAGATTGTCTACATAGTCCTCTGCAAAGTGATTGACCAGATCAGTGAACCCTGGATTATGTCCAACAATGGCCACTGAGTCCGCCTCCCTGATATTGGAAAGTACCTCCAGGAGGTGCTCGCTGGTGGCATGAAAAAGTGATTCATCCAGTCGGATTTGCTCTTCGGGATAGCCCCAGTCATCAGCGATATACAGGGCTGTGTTGAGTGCCCGGCTGGCCGTGCTGCTGATCATCAGGTCTGGAGTCAATTCATTTTCGCTCAAATGCTTGGCGACAATAAGCACATCCCGCCGGCCTCTTCTGCCCAGGGGGCGGTCATGATCAGGGAGGTCAAAGCTCCATGACGATTTGGCATGTCGGATGATATATAGGGTCTTCATTTTTTATGAGTTAATCGGGTAAGTAAAAATCAAACGAAACTTCATTCATGCATTTGAAATGTCCTTTTGGGCATTTGTCAAAGCCGAGTTTCGAGCAAGGTCGACAGTCCAATTTTTTATTTTCGAAAATAGTGAATTTTGTGCGATAGGGATACATGCCAAATTCTGGCACTGTACTGCCCCAGATACAAAAGATTTCCTTCTTATATGCCGCCGCTATGTGCATGAGCCCGGTATCGTGCGTAAATACCCAACGGGACTGACGGATTAAAGATGCCGATTGATTCAGGTTAAATTTACCGCAGGCATTGAACACAATGGCCTTTTTGCCCAAAGCTTCAAGACCTTCTGTGAATTCATTCTCTTTTTCGCTTCTCTGGAAAAAACGCTCTACGCTTTCACCGGTTTCGGCGTCCTCTTTCCCGCCAAGGAGCACTATTGGCTTATTGATGCGGTCACAGAGTTCTATGATCCGATCTTTCGGTAGCTTTTTGGTGGCAAATTTCCCGCCTATGGCGAAAGCCACAAAGCCCCCCTGATAGGCCTCCGGGAGCCAGTTCAGTTCCACCTCGTCTTTATCCGCAATGAAGTAGTCCAGCCCGAGGTTATCCATTTTCACTCCCAGGGTGGTCACCGTATCCATGTACCGATCTACCAGATGCGTATTGGGCAGTTTGTTGATTTTCAGGTTGGTATAGAGCCACTTCTGCAGATTGAGCTTATTGAATGAAAAAGATTTCACACCCAATTGATTTTTGATGGCCAGCGTGCGCAGGTTGTGGTGCAGGTCTACAATGAAGTCGAATTTTTCTTTTTTCAATTGAGAAATGAAGGGTGAAAGCCCGCCTTCCAAAAGATGGAGCTGATCCAGGTATGGGTTTTCCTCAAGTACGGGCAAATACTCCTTTTTGGTAGCGAAATGTAACTCCACGTCGCTCAGTTGGGTTTTGAGCGTACGTATGACGGGGGTAGTAAGCACGATATCCCCAATCGAAGAAAAGCGCAAAATCAAAATTTTCATAGGAGTAAGCCGATAGTACTGGCTGTAATAGTTTTAGTAAATTTAAAGGACATGAGGCCTTGAATTGTTTTAAACTCATGAACTAATTTTTTATTTACCATCTTAACGGAAAGACCAGCCGTTTAACTATGGAGTGTTCAAAACAAATAAGCTCATGTCAATGAAAGGCTCCTTTTTTGTCTGCTTCCTGTTGATATCCTTTCTGGCGATGGCCCAGAAAAAGGCTCCCGATACAAGTTCGCGGATCGATCAGCCAAATCGGATAGAATTTGAAATGGATGATTATGGCATGGACTTCAACCTGATCAATGGGGAAGAAGCGGGCCTGCTGGTGGCCGTGGAAACCGAAAAAAGGACACCGGAGGGGTTTAACTGGACCTTTCATAGCCTGGATACGCTGCTGGATATCGTCTGGACGCGTATCTATTCCATTCCTTTTGATAGCTACCTGGCCGGCACAGAGTATCACAATGGCAAATACTACCTTCTGTTCAATGTATCCAGATACAGGAGTCAGGAGTTTTTGCTTGTGGAGATTGATGCCCTCACTGCCACGCATCGACGAATTGAGATCAACACCGTTTTCCCGATCCAGCTGACTTTTTTTGAAGTGATCGATCATAACATAGTTTTTGCTGGCTACACCAACCTTCGGCCTGTTTTGCTCACCTTCGATCTGGAGGAGCAAAAACCCCGTGTGGTTCCAGGCTTTTATGACAACAACAGTGATATTTTGGACATCATCATTGATGACGAAGCGCTGATGTTTACGGTGATTCAGCAAGATCGGATGCCCAATAGAAAATACACCATAAGAGCCAAAACCTTCACAGCGGCCGGAGATCTCATCCAGACCAATGTGATTACTCCCGGAGATAAAAAGAATCTGATCGATGGGGCCAGCACCATCTTTTATGGTGGGTTTCAATACATGGCTGGCACGTATTCCAAGAAAGCTTCGCAATACAGTCGTGGACTGTATCTCTCCAAGTTTGTAAACGGTCGTCAGCAGTTTGTTAAATATCATGAGTATGCCGATTTGGATAATTTTTTCGGATACATGAATGAGCGCCGACAGCAGCGCATCAGAGAAAGAATAGAGCGGAAGCGTTCTAAAGGGAAGAATACCCAGTTTAGTTACCGTTTGTTGGTGCATGATATAATCCAGCGGGGAGATGAATACCTGATGATTGCTGAAGCCTATTATCCCCGGTATTCCAACTATTCTTCCAATGTGGGTAGATATGGATGGAATAGTCCTGCCAGGTTTAATCCAAGTTTCATGGGCTACCAGTATACTCACGCGGTGGTGGTGTCATTTGATCGAAATGGAAATATTATTTGGGACAATAGCTTTGAAATCAATGACATAGAGACTTTTTCCCTGGAGGAATTCGTGGCGGTAAGTAACTATGAGGATAAGACAGTATTGATGTATCTGGAAGAAAATACCATTCGCTCAAAAATCATTCAAGGCAATGAGATTTATGAGGGGAAGACCTTTAACCCTGTTCGTCTGGCCTATGTGGATGACGAAGTGAAAACCAAAAACCCGGAAGTGGAAGGCCTAAAAGTATGGTATGATCGTGCCATGTATGCCTTTGGTGAGCAGCGCATCCGCAACGAGAATGGCACTGGGGGCAAAATTAGCAGACGGGTTTTTTATATTAATAAAATCCAGTACCACCTGGATGATAAGTCTAATTAAGGTCTAACCTGTTATTTCTATTTTATTATCTGACGGATTATTTGGGTTAAGGGAGATGCTCTTATATTTGCAGGAAGCCTGATCATGCAAAAAAGACTCCTGTTCAACAGTAAGCTCCTTCAGATCACAATCAGCCGGTTGTGTCAGCATCTCATCGAGAACCATGGTGATTTTTCTGATTCTGTGATTTTGGGCATGCAGCCTCGAGGAATCTATCTTGCCGAGCGCATTCGCAAGCGCCTGGAAGAAATGCTCAACACCAAAATCCAGCTTGGATACCTCGATACCACGTTTCATAGAGATGATTTCAGGAGGCGGGAGAGCCCCAAGACCCCCAATCAAACCAAGGTGCCTTTCATCATTGAAGATAAGAAGGTCATTCTAATTGATGATGTGCTTTTCACTGGCAGATCGGTACGGGCAGCCCTGGACGCTATGACCATGTTTGGCCGGCCAGCAAAGGTGGAGCTACTGGTGCTCATAGATAGAATGTATACCCGGCACATCCCCGTAGAAGCTAACTACGTGGGGCGCAGAGTGAATACCATGACTTCTCAGCGAGTGCTCGTAGAGCTGGAGGAGCAGGGCAAAAAAGACAACATCTGGTTAATCAACGAAACTGAATGAGCCAATTAAAGACAAAGCATCTCCTGGGTATCAAAAACCTCGATCGTGATGAAATCGAATTGATTTTTGAAACTGCTGATAATTTTAAAGATGTTTTGAACCGGCCGATCAAAAAAGTGCCCTCTCTCAGGGACGTCACTGTGGCCAACGTTTTTTTTGAGAATTCTACGCGTACCCGTCTTTCCTTTGAATTGGCAGAAAAACGCCTCTCAGCTGATGTAATTAACTTTTCCTCTTCCTCTTCTTCTGTGAAAAAGGGCGAGACACTACTGGATACGGTCAATAACATTCTGGCCATGAAAGTGGACATGGTGGTCATGCGCCATAGCAGCCCTGGGGCACCTCATTTTCTGGCCCGCCACATTAAGGCCAACATCATCAATGCGGGAGATGGTACCCATGAGCATCCTACTCAGGCATTACTCGATACTTTTTCCATCCGAGAAAAGACCGGCGGAGTGGAAGGCAAGAAAGTGGTGATCGTGGGAGATATTCTCCACTCACGTGTGGCCCTGTCTAACATCTTTGCCCTACAGAAACTCGGAGCAGAAGTGATGGTCTGCGGACCTGCCACGCTGTTGCCAAAGCATATCGCCTCCCTGGGGGTGAAAGTGGAGCTGGATATCCGAAAGGCGCTGGAGTGGTGCGACATTGCCAATGTACTTCGCATCCAGCTGGAGCGCCAGAAAATGCGCTATTTTCCCTCACTGCGTGAGTATTCGCTTTACTATGGCATCAACAAAGAGCTGCTCGATTCTCTGAATAAAGAAATTGTCATCATGCATCCGGGCCCCATCAATCGTGGCGTGGAGATCACCAGTGATGTGGCAGATTCGGAGCATTCTATCATACTGGATCAGGTGGAAAACGGGGTAGCCATCAGAATGGCCGTGCTTTATCTGCTCGCTGGGAAAGTGGATTAAAAAGGCTCCTCCGGTCTAAAGGGATTCTATAAACTTAACAGCCTGATCTTCTGAGGTGAAAATTTTGGTAGGAACCGTGGGTTTATTTACCATGAGATAGAAGTCTGTCATGATTTTCAGACCCGGTGAAGCTACAATCAGTGCTACTACTTTCACTTTTTCAGACCCTTCATTAGCCAGATAATCCCTTGCCGCCTTATTGGCACCCTTGAGCCCCCGGATATCGCATACTACGGGGTAGGTTTCTTCTCCCTGGAGTTTGAGTCGATCAGCGACTATCCGTTTGGCACCATCCAGGTCAATCTCAATATCAGGCTTGTAGGTAAAGAACATCACTCCATCCCTGATGTGAAACTGAGCAAAATCATTTTCTATGGATGAAAAGTTCATTTCTGAAAACCTCTGATTAAATGGATAGTTAATCAAAGATAGTCATCTGTATAAAACAATCATAGATAGGTGCAACGGAGTGATTCGTCGATAAGTTCTTCCAATCGAATTTTCGGCGCGCTAAGAAGAGTATTTTTGATAAGTATGGCAAAAATCCGACACAATAATTATATCGATACAGTTGTTGAAATTTCGCGAAATGCATCGGAGAAGGGTGTGGTGGATTTGTACACTGAGGATGATCACTTTACCGGTCGTCACATTAAAGTCAACGGGAAGGACCTTTGTCACTTTGGCACTACAGGATACCTGGGGCTTGAGCAGGACATCAGGATAAAGAAAGCCGCAGTAGACGCGATCATGCGATATGGTACGCAGTTTCCTCTTTCCAAAACCTTTATCTCACATTCGGCCTATAGTGAACTGGAGGATAAGCTGGAAAAAATGTACGGCTATCCTGTGGTGGTCACCAAAAATAGCACCTTAGGACACCTGGGCACTATCCCCACAGTGGTGCGGGATGAAGATGCCATTATTCTGGATCAGCAAGTGCACTGGAGTGTACAGAATAGCTGTCAGATAGCCAGAACTCGAGGTATTCCGGTAGAAATGATCAAACACAATAACATGGAAATGCTGGAGGCGAAGATCAAAGACCTCAGCTCCGTGGCGGATAAGATATGGTATTTTGCTGACGGAGTGTATTCTATGTATGGCGATGAAGCGCCCATAGGGCGATTAAAGGAACTATCTGCCAAGTACCCTCAGCTATGCCTCTATTATGACGATGTGCACGGTATGAGCTGGGTGGGTAAGAATGGTACTGGCTATGTGATTAGTCAATACGGAGAATTACCCCAAAACGTCATTGTCTTTACCACATTGAGCAAAACCTTTGGGGCCAGTGGTGCTACCATGGTCACGGCCAATAAAGATTTTTATACAAGGGTGAAGCGCTTTGGAGGGCCGCTTACATTTTCAGCTCAGCTGGAACCCAGTTCGGTAGCTGCAGCCATTGCTTCGGCAGATATCCACCTGTCAGACGAGATCTATGACATGCAGAAGGAGCTGGCCGATAAGGTAGCTTATTGTAATGCGTGTCTTGCGAAAACCGACCTGCCTTTGATTGAAGAAAATAACTGCCCTGTATTTTATATTGGAACAGGCGCACCGGCCGTAGGTTACAATTTTGTGAAAAAGCTCATGGATGCGGGCTTTTATGTGAATATGGGGGTTTTCCCTGCAGTCGCGGTGAAACGCACTGGAGTGAGGTTTACGGTGTCCAGACATAACCAAAAGGAAGATATCAAGGCCCTGGTAGAGGCCATGGATAGGTTGTATCCTGTGGCTCTGGCAGAGGAAACCACCACCAAAAATCAAGTCAGGAAAACATTTGGGTTGCCTCTGTTGGACAAAGGGCAATCAGCACCAATCAAAATGCCAGCATCCTTTCGGGTATCCGTATATAAGAGCACCGATGAGTTGCCAGCCAAGGAATGGGATGATATTTTCAAAGGGAGAAACGTCTTTGATTTTGCAGGGCTGCAATTTCTGGAGCAGGCCTTTGATGCTTCGCAGGCACCAGAACATCAGTGGGATTTCAGGTTTGTGCTGATCAGAGATAAGGCTGATAAGATTGTGCTGGCCACCTTTTTGACCAAAACACTGTGGAAGGATGACATGTTGGCACCGGCTTCCGTTTCTATGGCTTTGGAGAAAAAGAGGCTCAGTGACCCGCTGTACCACTCTAGTCAGGTGCTGGCCATGGGGTCATTGTTTACAGAGGGGGATCATTTGTATCTCGATCAGGAGCACCCAGACAAAGACGCCATTCTGAATTTATTTTTCCAGACGCTCACCAAAATTGATGAGGAGCTTCAGCCGGATGTGATTGCCTTACGGGATTTCACCCTTTCCGATGATTTTCTTAAGGCACATTGCGATGGTCAGGGCTACGTGAAGGCTGCTTTGCCCGATTCTTGTGTGATGGAGGACTTGTCATGGTCCACGCAAGATGATTATATACAGCGGTTGTCGTCCAAATCCAGAAAGCATTTCCGTCAGGATATAGAGAAGTACACAGATCGGGTTCAGGCGGAGGTGACTAACGACTTATGTGCGGAAGAACTTAGCAAAGCCTATTCGCTTTACCGTAATGTCTGGGACAAGAATTTCGATATGAACACTTTTGCTTATCCTCAATCTGTCTTTGAGGTGATGAATGCGGATTCAAATTGGGAATTCATCAAAATGTATCCTGCCGGAGGAGAGAAAAGTCCTGAACGACTCATAGGTGTGATGTTTTCTTACAAGAACCTGAATTTGACCTATGTGCCTTCACTCATCGGATTGGATTACGATTATTCGGATGAGTTTTCGGTGTACCGCCAGATGTTGTTTCAGACTGTATTGAGGGCGAGAGCACTTGATTTTAAACGAATTGATTTTGGTTTTTCTGCGTCTTTTGAGAAACGGAAGGTAGGGGCCGAATCTATACAGAAGATCGCCTACATACAGGCGAAGGATAACTTTGCTATGGAAATGATGGAAGTGGTCCAGAATGAAACGATTAGTTCCTAACCCGGATTTTCGTTGATCACAGAGGTGATTTTGTTGAAAATGCCATCCACGGTAAATGGTTTCCCAATATGTCCGTTCATTCCATTTTCGAAGCAGGTTTTGATTTCTTCGGGGTAAACATTGGCCGATAGAGCAATGATGGGTGCCTGATATCCAGCTTTCCGAAGCGCAGTGGAGGCTTCAAATCCATCCATCACGGGCATCTGTATATCCATCAGAATGACATCAAACCTTTGCTCCAGGGCCAGATCTTGGGCTTGTTTTCCGTCACGAGCCAAAGACACATTGGCATTTAGCTTTTCCAGTACTTTCTGCGCCAATAGGATATTGATTTCATTGTCATCTACAATGAGCACCCTGAAGCCCTTGGGAAAGGCCGGTGTTTCTTTGGTGGCAGCAGGATCATGCTCGGAACGCTCCGGGGAGGTAGGTACTTTCAGGGGTAGCTCCACAAAGAAGGAGGTACCATTGTCCTGATTTTTGGATATCGGAGGGCATTCGAATTTGATGGTGCCACCCATGAGGGCCACCAGGTGTTTGGTAATGGCCAGTCCAAGTCCGGCACCTCCAAATTTCCGAGTGGTGGAGGTATCTGCCTGAGTGAAACTATCAAAAATAGATGCTCGCATCTGCTCGGGAATCCCTACTCCAGTATCTGTGACCTCAAGTAATAGATCCAGGTGGTGATTATCCTTCCTACTTCCTGATACTCTGATGAATACACTGCCTTCCTGGGTAAATTTGAGTGAGTTGCCTATCAGGTTAGTCAGGATCTGGGTCAGCCGTGAGGGATCTCCAATGACTATTTCAGGTAGGTCTGGCTCAACGTCCAGAATAAAGTCCAGGCCTTTTTCTCTGGCCAGATAGCTATAGGTTTGAAAACTGGGTTGGATGGAGCTTTTAAGGTTGAAAGGCACATGCTCAATGTTCAGTTTGCCATTTTCCACCTTGCTCAGATCCAAAATGTCGTTCAGTAGTTTGGCGAGGGATTGTCCGGAGGTTTTGATCATATCCAGATACTCTGTCTGGTCAGTATCAAGCGAAGTGCCGCCGAGTAACTCCAGAAAACCAAGCATTCCGTTCAACGGAGTTCGAATTTCGTGACTCATATTGGCCAGGAAGTGCGATTTGGCCTTGTTTGCCGCCTCAGCTTTTTCCTTGGCCTTTTTGAGTTCCCGCTCAGTTTCCTTTATATGTGTGATGTCTTTGGCTATGACTATGGTGCCAAGGTGATTCTTTTGGTTGTCAAACAGGGAAGAAAAGGAAGCCGAAGTTTCCAGGCGCGATTTATCCTTTCGGAGCAGCCTGAGTTCAGCGTTATGATATGCCCCGTTGGAGGCCAGGTGCTGCTGTATGTCCTGAAGAAAGGAGAAATCTTCTGTCGAAAGGAGCGTTTTGAAATCACGGCCTATCAGGTCCTGGGGTGAGTATCCCAGGTGGTCAACGACCGCATCATTGACCCTATCAATGGTTTGATCCGGGGTGATAATGATCAGGATATCCACCACACCCTTATAGATGCTCTCCATAAAGTCTCTGGAGACTGTGCTGGCTTTCAGTTCTTCACCCAGCATATTGATCCCTCCAATGAGACCTTCCAGTTCACCTTCTACGTCACGTTGTTTGAGCTTGTAGTCGAAATTGCCCGCAGCTACCTCATAGATGAGCTTGCTGATGTCATCAACTCTTTTTCTTATATACTCATCATTGGTGTTGTCCTTCGCTGGCATAGGTCATGGGGTCATCCAGTGACTCATTTTGCTCTAATATAAGGCATTCACAATTTTAAAAAGCTTTTTTCCTACTGAGAGTAGTTCTGGCTCGATGAATAGGCAAAATGCCCTGCTCAATAACATTTAGTCTACCTCAAATTTTGCTCGAAAAATTTCCTATATGAATCCCTGATTACCTCCCAGTGTAGTTGAAAGGAGTGATTTGCATCAGTTCTGCTTTGATCTCATCAGACACTTCCAGTTGCGTAATAAAAGCATGTAAGGTGTCTTTGGTGATCTTGTCGCCGGTTCTGGTCAGTGCTTTGAGTGCTTCATAGGGGTTAGGAAAAGCTTCTCGTCTCAAAATGGTTTGAATGGCTTCAGCAGCCACAGCCCAGTTGTCATCCAGATCTTTATGAATGGCCTCCTTATTAACCTCCAGTTTACCTAAGCCTTTCTTTAAAGAAGACAGCGCTAGCAGGGTGTGGGCTACCGGCACACCAATGTTTCTAAGTACAGTGGAGTCAGTGAGGTCTCGCTGCAGTCTGGAGACAGGCAGTTTGGAGCTGAGGTGCTCAAACATTGCATTGGCAATGCCCAGGTTACCCTCCGCATTCTCAAAGTCGATAGGGTTGACCTTGTGAGGCATCGCGGAAGAACCTACTTCGTTGGGATTGATGCGCTGTTTGAAGTAGTTCATGGCCACATACTGCCATACATCTTTGCTAAAGTCGAGCAGGATGGTATTCACCCGTTTGATGGCATCGAAAAGAGCCGCAAAATAGTCATAGTGCTCTATCTGGGTGGTTGGGTAGCTGCGCTTTAGCCCCAGTTTCTGACCTACGAAATCATTTCCGAAGGTATGCCAGTCGTTATCCGGGTAGGCCACATAGTGCGCATTGAAGTTACCAGTGGCTCCCCCAAACTTGGCGGCATATGGCACCTGCTCAAGCCCAGACAGCTGCTCGTTTAGTCTGCTCACAAATACCGCTATCTCTTTGCCCAACCGGGTAGGAGAGGCTGGCTGACCATGCGTCTTGGCCAGCATGGGAATGTCTTTCCATTCTTGCGCCACTTTGTCTATTAGCGCGATGGTTTCCTTCAGGTAAGGGATAAAAACGTCTTTGAGTGCCTCCTTGGTAGAAAGCGGAATGGAGGTGTTGTTGATGTCCTGAGAGGTAAGGCCAAAGTGGATAAACTCTTTGAATGTCCCCAGCCCCAGCAGGTCAAATTTCTCTTTGATAAAGTACTCCACCGCTTTCACATCGTGGTTGGTCACCTTTTCTATGTCTTTTATCTTGAGGGCATCGGCTTCTGAAAAATTTTCATAGATCGCCTTCAGGTCTGCAAACTTTCCGTGATCCACTTTGGTTAACTGCGGGAGAGGAATCTCACAAAGAGAGATAAAATACAAAATCTCCACTTTCACCCGATAATAGATCAGGGCATATTCCGAAAAATAGGGAGCCAGGGAAGCTACCTTGTTTCGGTACCTTCCATCAATGGGGGATATAGCAGTCAGATCGTTCAGCTCCATGGTCATGATTTTTTTGAAGGTGCAAAAATAGGTCATTCATATAAACTTGTGGAGGAAACCTGTAGGATTTACCTTTGCGGGACTTTAAAAAAAGGGACTCAAATATGGCGTTTGGATTATTCAAGAAGAAGAAAAAAGAAGTAGCAGCAGATACGCGTTTTCAGACGCTCAAAATAAAAGAAGTAATAGAAGTGGCTAAAGAGGCTGTAAACGTGGTTTTTGAAAAACCAGAAGCCGGTTTTCAGTACAAGCCAGGTCAGTTTATTACCATCATTAAAGAAGTAGGGGGTAAAAAAATCAGAAGAGCTTATTCGCTTTGCACCACCCCATTCGAAGATGAGTATCCTGCCGTCACCGTAAAAAGAGTCCCGGGTGGGTTGATGTCCAATCACATCAATGATCATTTCAAAGCCGGAGATACTGTAGAGATCATGGAGCCCATGGGGATGTTCACGACCGAATACAGTGCCTCTACTTCCAGAAAGGTTGTTTTTTTGGGAGGCGGAAGTGGAATCACTCCACTCTTTTCTTTGATGAGATCTGTACTCATCAAAGAACCATCCAGTAGTGTGGCCCTTATCTATGGCAACAGGAGTGAAGAATATGTGGTTTTCAAGGATCAGCTCAATGCATTGAAAGCGCAGTATGGCCATCGTTTTGAGTTGGTTCATATCCTGGAAGAGGATGCCAGTGGATTCGCTCAATATACAGGAAGACCCACCGCATCTATGATTGGTGAAATCACTAAGGGACTGGGGACCGACGATAATACCGAGTTTTTTATCTGTGGCCCTGCCCCCATGATGGAGATTGCCAATGAAGGATTGCTCGAAATCGGGATCAGGGAAGAGAAGATTAGAAAAGAAAGCTTTGAGGCGGGCAAGACTTCTCCTGCAGACATTATTGCACCAGAGGCACCTGCAGGTTCCAGCGAAGTGACGATCCTTCTTGATGGCGAAGAGCATGTGGTGAACGTAAATAAAGGAGAGGCCATATTGGATGCTGCCCTCGATCAGAATATCGATATGCCATATTCTTGCCAGAGTGGCCTCTGTACCGCATGCAGGGCGATGTGTCTGGAAGGTAAAATAGATCAGGAAAATGCAGAAGGTCTGTCCGAGAGCGAAACAGCAGAGGGGTATGTGTTGCTTTGTATCGGTAAGCCAATGAGCGATACCGTGAAAGTGGAAGTAGGTTGATCTTCATAATTTCATCATCTGACTCTTTTGTCAAACCATAGCTGACTGAGTAACTTCAGTACGAAATAGTAATTTTCATGAAAAGTCTCTCATCCTTTCTAATTGTCCTGGCTGTGCTGATAGGGTGCAGTCCAAAATCTACTGATGTAAAAGAGCAAACGGATCCAGGACCGTTTCTTCATGGGGTGGCTTCCGGTGACCCCTTGTATGATCGTGTGATTATCTGGACTCGGGTGACCCCTGAATCTCCTGCGGACAGTGTGGTGGTCTTTTGGGAAGTATCTGAAAATCAATGGTTTAAGTCATCGCTGATTTCAGGTCAGGTAGTGACTGATGCAGGTAGAGACTTCACCGTCAAGGTAGATGTGGCCAACCTTCAATCAGGGACTCCATACTATTACAGATTTAAATCAGCGGGAAGCTTTTCACCCATTGGCCGCACCAAAACAGCCGCACAAAATGCCGATTCACTGAGGTTTGCTGTGGTCAGTTGCTCCAACTATGAGTGGGGTTATTTTACAGCCTACCAGAAGATCGCTGAGAAGGAACTGCTGGATGCAGTGGTGCACCTTGGGGATTACATTTATGAATATGCTCCTGGAGGGTATGGAGATACTACTATTGGCAGAAAGCACGAACCGCCGCATGAACTGCTTACCCTCAGTGACTACCGTACCCGGTATGCGCAGTATCGGTCAGATCCGGACTTGCAGGCTATGCA
Source organism: Marinoscillum luteum (assembly GCF_044005705.1). Taxonomy (NCBI): domain Bacteria; kingdom Pseudomonadati; phylum Bacteroidota; class Cytophagia; order Cytophagales; family Reichenbachiellaceae; genus Marinoscillum; species Marinoscillum luteum. Next base: position 162,765 of record NZ_JBIPKE010000017.1, read on the forward strand.
TGCGAGTCATCCCTTCATTGCCATCTGGGATGATCATGAAATTGCGAATGACGTGTACACCTCTGGTGCTCAAAATCACCAGGCAAATGAAGGGAGTTTTGAAGAGAGAAAAAGAGCCGCAGTACAGACATATTATGAGTGGATGCCTATCAGGGAGGCTGATAAACTTTACCGGTCTTTTGAGTTTGGGGAGCTGGCCGAGCTCATCATGCTGGATGAACGCCTGGAGGGCCGTACGGCACCTGTTGCAAGTATCTCTGACGAGAATTTTAACTCTCCGGACCGCAGCATGCTGGGGGCAGATCAGCTATCGTGGCTGAAAAGCACCATTGAGGGTAGTGAGGCCAGGTGGAAGGTAATAGGCAATCAGGTGATCTTTTCTGACATCAACCAGACAATGGTGTTTCCGGATAACCCCAAAAACCTGGATAGCTGGGATGGCTACCCGGCGGAAAAGAAAGAGGTGGCCAGGTTTATTAAAGACTTTGACAACATCCTGTGGGTGACTGGGGATACCCATGCCAGTTGGGTGATGGAAACCATAGTAGCAGATGTATCGCTGGCTCCGCTGGGAGTGGAATTCGGTACACCCAGTATTAGTTCGGCCAATTATGATGAGTATTCAGGATTGGATACCGCCAGGATGTACGAGAATCTCTTTCAGAATTTTAATCCTCATATTAAATATGCCAACCTGACAGAGCACGGATATTTCCTTTTGACCTTGCAAAAGGAGCGCGCCACAGCCAGGTATTACTTCGTAGAAAACATTCGAGTGCCGAATGCCGCGGAAGGTAAGCCGAAGGAGTTCTGGGTGAATGATGGGGCTCCGGTGATCAAGCAGTATAATGTATACGGTTTTTAAGAAGGGTCTTCTTTTTTGAGTCGGCCAGCGTCTTTGAGGGCTTTGTGAATCATCCATTCCAGCTGCCCATTAGTACTGCGAAACTCATCAGCAGCCCATTTTTCAATGGCCTTGAAAGTCTCTTCATCTATTCTTAATACAAAGGGTTTCTTCTTGGCCATATCCTACTCACTTCCCCAATTTTGCTTTAGTCTATCCACTACTTCCTGCATTTGATCAGGCTTTTGTGTGCCCAAAAGTAACTGCTTTCCGTTTGCCAATTCAAGCTGTAGCCCCCATTTTCCACTTACAGTAAGGGCTCTCCCGCTGCGAAATCTAAATCGGTAGCCCCAACCACCATACTCGGCGATAGGATGATACTTTCTTACCACCACCTTGCGGACATCCCACTTTTGTAGTGATCGGAATGATCTGATGAATGGAAAAAAGGAGTACCGGATGATTCCTTCGTCTATTTCTACCGTTAATTTCATAGACTGGAATAACCACATCAATCCTATCATCAGTACGCTGGTTGATACTCCAATGATGAGCAACCCTGTATCACTCGCCGGGTGATCGCCAAATGGCTCTCCCAGATAAAGCTGAATATAAAAAGCATACAATATGCCACCGACCATGATTAGGGTGCAAATAAGCAGTACCCACCATGACCAGGTGTATTTAAAATATTGTTCTTCCCGAAAGGTAACCTTGCCTCTCATGCCACTAGTGGTGTAAGGTGCCGGAGTTTACCACGGGAGTAATGTCCTTGTCTGCGCAGAGTACCACCATTAGGTTGCTGACCATAGCGGCCTTTCGTTCATCGTCCAGGTCTACGATCTCTTTTTTACCGATTTCCGCAATCGCCATTTCCACCATGCTTACAGCTCCTTCCACTATTTTATGTCTGGCCGCTACGATGGCAGTGGCTTGCTGCCTTCTCAGCATGGCCCCGGCGATTTCTTCGGCATAGGCCAGGTAGCCAATGCGGGCTTCCAGTATTTCTATCCCTGCTATCGAAAGCCGCTCCTCAATCTCTTTCTCCAGGTGTTCATTCACACTGTCCAGACCAGAGCGAAGCGTGATCTCAGCTTGCTCATCATCAAAATTGTCATAAGGGTAACTTCCAGCCAGCTTTCTCACTGCAGCATCGGTCTGTACTCGTACAAAATTCTCGTAATCATCCACCTCAAAAGCCGCAGCAAACGTATCTCGCACCCTCCATACCAGAATGACCGAGATCATAATCGGGTTACCGATGTTGTCGTTTACTTTCACTCGTTCGCTATCAAAATTCCTGGCTCGCAGTGAAATTTTTTTTCTGGTATAAAAGGGATTGACCCAGAAAAAGCCGTTTTCCTTGACCGTACCGACATATTTACCAAAGAGCACTAAGACTCTGGATCCATTGGGGTTGACAAAGAAAAATCCGGGAATAAAAGCAATGCCAAGTACTACCCCAAAAACAAAGTGAGGAATGCGGAGTCCAATCAATAATAGGATGGAAGAGAACAGCACGATCAGGCAAAGGGCCAGAATAGTGTATCCAGAGATGGGGGAGTAAAGTTTTTCTTGTGAGTCCATGGTTTTTAGTTTGGTGAATTTAATATGATATCATATTGATATCATTATAAATACGAGAAGAATGAAGAAAGGTTCTATGAATCTTTGTTTTTAACTTTGGAAAATAACTTATTGGATAAGGATGTCTGAACCCTACAATAACTGGGAGCGATTTTATCATCGTTTCAATTTGATCTTTCATGGAATCATTGCGGGGTCTCTACTCCCGTTTGCCTTTGTCTTTCTCGAAACCCAAAAGGAGTTTCCGGATGCTCCATTGATAGAAGGCATGGAGAGCATGGTCATAAAGATGCTTTTGGTCGTACTGGCCGGTGTGTTGATTTTTTTGGCTCAGAGCTATAGGAAGACGGTAATCAGTGAGGTGCAGGCGCTCAGTGATATCAAGGAGAAGCTCGATCTGTATCTCTCGAAGAAGTTGATTCAGTATGGTATACTGGCGGGTGCGGCCGTGGCTGGACTACTAGGGTTATACCTGACCAAGGATCAATTGTTTTCCTTTGTTTTTGTAGTGGTTCTGTTCGTTTTTTCTTTGGTCAGACCCACTTTTGATCGAGTGTCTGCGGAAATTGGGGTAGGATCGAAGGACCTCCAGGAGTGGGGACGTGGCTCTGTTGAAAGTGACGATAAAAGCTGAGCGATGAAATATTGGAGCCTTATTCTTATTATATTATTCCAATGCCAATCCAGACCTCAGAAATCCGTCCCCATCGAAAGAACTCAAAGCTCCCCTGATTATCGTCTCCATCCGGATCAGTGCCTGGTCTTAGCTCATGCACTTTCGTCGGAGGGTAACTCATCTGTTTTAGTGATTGAGGAGATTTTGGGGCGGGGCTTTGGCTTTAAAGAAAATCTAAATGCCGGCGATACCATTTCGGCCGAAGGAGAAACTCAGCCAGGTGTTGACACTTTGGTTTTAGATTTTAGACCCCAGATGGGTGGTGGGAAATACCTTATTGGACCAGGAAATTCTGGTAATTGAGGTTTGTGTAAATTTAAAGCTTATTACCGCGGTACTGGTTTTATTAAGAACCTATTGGGGGTTTTTGAGAAGGTGCCCGTTACACTTTATGAATTCAAAACAGTCTGATGGTATTTCAGACAATCACCAAAACATAACCCTAACATGCTGTCTAAGAAAATTTTATACCTGGCCTTATGCACCCTGATAAGCGGTGCTGTTTCAGCACAAAATCGGTCAATCGGGAAACTCATCAAAAAGCCCGTTTTTCATGGCCAGGAGGATAATCCGAATGATCGGATGGCGTTTGAAGTACTAAGAACCCAAGATCCCGTTACCGGAGAGATTCCTTCGCAGATCTACGAGAAACAACTCACTTACTACAATGAAACCCTTAAGCCCCAGGGAAGGCGTTTCATGGCTGATAATCTGATTAGCTGGTCTAGCAGAGGACCATTCAACGTGGGCGGGAGAACCCGGGCACTGGCCATAGATGTGAGTGACGAAGAGGTGATTTTGGCCGGAGGAGTGTCTGGTGGAGTCTGGAGGTCTGCGGATGGGGGAGCTACCTGGTCCAAGACCACTGGAAGTAACGAGCTACAAAGTGTGACCGGAATCGCTCAGGATACCCGCTCCGGGCAGACCGATACCTGGTATTACATCACCGGGGAGTATGCTGGCAACTCCGCTGGAGCCACCGGAGCTTCTTACAGAGGAGATGGAGTGTATAAGTCAACTGATGGCGGGCTCACATGGACCTTGTTGTCATCTACCTCTACGGAGATGCCACAGACTTTTGATCAGTATTTCGATTACAATCACGAGGTGGTGGTGAGTCCTGACAATGGCAACGTAATTGTAGCCAACTATGGAGGAATTCACGTTTCTGCCAATGGAGGGACAAATTGGACTCGGACGCTGAACTCCACAGGTTGGTCCGATGTAGTGATAGGGACTGGTGGAAATGTCTATGCCCACAATACTTCGGGAGTTTATAAATCCACCGATAATGGTGCTAATTGGACAGACATCTCAGATTCTGGTTTCCCCTCTTTTGGTAGAGGAGAGTTGGCAATGGCTGCTTCCAATGAGGACATTGTTTATTTACTGGCGGAGGCTTCGGCTAACACCTCCGGGCATGCACTTTGGGTATACGACGATGATACGGGTTTGTGGGCAGACAGAAGCGCATCGATCCCCCAGGAGGGCGGACAAACAGGAGACTTCTCATCACAAGGGGGGTATGATTTATTGATTAAAGTGAAACCCGATGATCCTAATTTTGTCATTATTGGGGGCACCAACCTTTACCGTTCGTCCGATGGCTTTGCCACGACTACTAATACTGACTGGATAGGGGGGTATACCCCCGCTAATAATAGCTACGCTCTATACACCGATCATCATCCGGATCAGCATTCTTTTGTTTTTTATCCCTCTGATCCTGATCAGGTGATCTCCGGAAATGACGGAGGCCTTCAGTACACCGCAGATGTACAGTCTACTGATAATGCTACCTACCCCATTACCTGGACTCCCCTTAACAATGGTTATCTCACCACGCAGGTTTATGCGGTTTCAGTGGGTCCGCAAGATCAGATTTTGGCTGGTCTGCAGGACAATGGCACCTGGCTAACTCTGAGTACAGATTCTGAAGTAGACTGGACGTCACCTTTTAGTGGAGATGGGGCGTATAGTGCTTTTGCAAGTGATGGGGCTACGCGGTATATGTCTTCACAAAACGCAAATATCTATAGGATCGGACATACGGATGCCGATGATCCAACTCCTAACTCATACACACTATTTACTCCGAATTCTTATTCCACAAGCCTTTTCATCACCCCGTTTTATCTCGATCCCAATGACGATGACATTTTTTACCTGGGAGGAACCAGCGCCTTATGGGTAAATACCTCAGCCAGTACGGGTACAGCCTCTACCGGGTGGAAGACCATCTCATTATCAGGAATAAGCGGTGTGGTATCAGAATTTGGTGTGGTGGGTTCTGGTACTACCTATCTGGGTACATCAGGAGGTCAGATCTACAAAGTAGAGGACGTGACTGCTGCCACCCCTGTGGTAAGCAATATTAGCCCTTCGGGTCTGTCGGGGTATGTGTCAGGGATAGGTGTCAATGAAGAAAATGCTGACGAATTGTTGGCAGTGGTGTCCAATTACTCTGTCAAGAGTATCTACCATACAACAGATGGTGGAGCCAACTGGACCCATGTCAGTGGTAACCTGGAGGAAAATACAGATGGATCAGGAAGCGGTCCTTCTGTGAGAACCGCCAGAATACTGGGCGATGGCAGGCTCTATCTGGTGGGCACCAGTGTGGGGATGTTTACCACCGGGGATCTGGATGGAGATGACACATCCTGGGAGCAAGAGGATATTGATCAATTGGGTGCTGTGGTGGTAGATCACATTGTGGTTCGAAATTCAGACAATCTGGTGGTAGCTGGTACGCATGGCAATGGTGTATACTCAGCTTATATGCCGGCAGCTCCTATTGACCTGGCCATTGCATCTATCGATGGGCCTGCTGGTGGTGTGCTGGGAACGGAATCTGTAGTGGTAACTGTGAGCAACAATGGTACGGCCACCCAAAGTACCTATGAGGTATCTTATTCCATCAATGATGTCCTGCAGCAGACCGAAACCGTGAATTCATCATTGATTTCCGGGGCCACTTACCAGCACACTTTTACTGCAACTTATGATTTTTCCTCACCTGGTACTTACAGTATTTCAGCAAGTGTATCTGTAGCTGATGATGAGATTTCTTCTAACAATACCCTCACTGCATCCGTGGAGAGCGTCACTACCATCAGTGATTACCCATATACGGAAGGCTTTGAGGATGGGACACATCAGTGGACACTCAGTGGCGTCTGGGAACAGGGCACTCCCGCTCAGACCAATATCTCTTCGGCTTCATCCGGATCGGGAGTGATCATGACGGATTTAGATGCTAACTACGGCACCGACCTGTATGATGTTGCCGAGTCACCTGTTTTTGATTTGAGTGCCATGGATGGTGCCGAGTTGAGCTTTGACATATTCTACCAAACAGAAGCGGACTATGATGGGGTAATCCTGGCTTATCGCACGGATCTTTCGGAGGATTATACCATTATCGAATCGGGCACTGCCAACTGGTACAACGGTGTTTTTGATGCACTGGGTGTCAGTGGGTGGAATGGGTCTTCCGGTGGATACCTCACGGCTTCCACAGACCTCAGCTTTCTGGCCAGTGAGCCCATCGTTCAATTGGCTTTTTACCTGATTTCGGATTATACAGTGGGGGATGAGGGGGTGGCTATTGATGAGTTTGTGATTACCCCAATCTATGATCTGGGGAGCATAGAACTCACCGCTGAAGCTATTGATGAGAATAACGAAAACGGTGAGGAAATAGGGACTTTCTCACTGAGCGAAGGATATGAAGCCAGCTATACTTTGGTGGCTGGTAGCGGAGATACAGATAATGATGCTTTTTCCATTACCGACGGGGTGCTTTATGCGTCTGAAGTTTTTGATTTCGAAACGCAATCAACATATGAAATTAGGGTGGAAGGTGAGACCGCCTCTTTTGGGAGCGTTACCGGAGAATTTTCCATTACCATCAATGATCTCAATGAGGCACCTGGCACATTGTCTTTGTCCTCGGCCACAGTTTCAGAAAACGAGGTTGTAGGTACTGAGGTCGGAACTTTCTCTGCGACTGATCAGGATGCATCCGAATCTTTCACATTTGCTTTGGTGGTGGGAGACGGAGATGATGACAATAGCAGTTTTTCTATTGATGATGACGCACTGAAGACTGGGGAAGTTTTTGATTTTGAAACCCAGTCATCCTACAGCATACGGGTGAAAGTAACAGACGCTGGAGGAGAAACCCGGGAAGAGATTTTTAACATCAGCATTACAGACGAAGAGGAGGCTCCAACAGCCCTTAACCTGTCTAATTCAGAGCTTCCGGAAAATGAGGAATCGGAAACCCTGATTGGTACTTTTTCAGCTGAGGACGAAGATCTTGAAGAAACCTTCACTTATGCATTGGTTGAAGGAGAGGGCAGTACCGATAACACTGATTTTAGCATTGAAGGTGAGAGCCTACTGAGTGCCGAGCCATTTGATTATGAAACCAAAAAGACTTACACTATCCGTGTCCGTGTCACGGATAGTGGAGAGGAGTCGTATGAGGAGGCATTTGAGGTTTCGGTAACGGATGTAGGAGAAGTACCCACAGGCCTTTCTTTGACTGGAAGTGAAATAGCTGAAAATGAATCGACCGGGACGCTGGTTGGTAGCCTCTCCACAGAGGATGAGGATGAAGATGAATCTTTTGATTACGAGTTGGTATCAGGAGAAGGGAGTACCGATAATACCAGTTTTGCGCTGGATGGAGGGAATCTACTCTCAGCAGCCATTTTTGATTATGAATCCAAAACTCAATATTCCATTAGGGTGAGAGTAACAGATAAATATGATCTCAGTTTAGAGGAGGCTTTGACTATTGAGGTGACTAATGTAAACGAACTCCCGACGGATATTTTGCTTAGCAATAGTGACATCATGGAGCGTAGTGATGTGGGGTCGGTAGTGGGCACCCTGTCTGCCGTGGATGAAGATCTCGCAGATACCTATACCTATGCTTTAGTAGCCGGAGATGGTGCTGATGACAATACCAGTTTCTCCATTAATGGGGCCGACCTGGTCAGTGCCGAGGAGTTTGATTTTGAAACGAAGAGCAGCTACAGCGTGAGGGTGCAAGTGACTGATGGTGGTGGGGAAGTACTGCAGAAGTCATTTGACATAGATATTCTTGACATAGAAGAAAATGTGACGGGGATTCTCATTTCGGATAATCAAATCAACGAAAATGTTTCCTCTGGATCCACTATTGGGAATTTTTCAGTGGAAGGTACAGGTATTTCCGAACCATACATTTACACGCTGGTGTCGGGTGTGGGTGACGATGATAACGATCTTTTTTCCATAGAGGAGTCTACACTTAAGAGTGCGGCTGTATTTGATTATGAAGAAAAATCTACTTTGAAGGTGCGGGTGCAAGTGCAGGTGTCTGATGGCGGTGTTTTTATGGCGCCACTGGAGATAGAGGTGTTGGATGTGAATGATGTCCCTACCGGAGTATTTCTTTCTGACAATGAAATTTCTGAGAATGAGGAGGCAGGTACTTTCATCGGGACACTGTCCGGGGAGGATCAGGATTCTGGAGAAAGCTTTACTTTTTCGATGGTGTCCGGTGATGGGGCGGATGATAATGCTCGCTTTCTTTTAGAGGAATCCAGCCTTTATTCCTTGGAGGAATTCAATTTTGAAACAGCCAGTGAATTTAGCATCAGGGTGGAAGTGGTCGACAGTGAAAATGCCTCGTTTCAGCAGGTGTTAAGTATTCAGGTGTTGGATGCGAATGATCTCCCCACGGCCATTTCATTAAGCAGTGTAACGATCTCAGAAAATATGTCATCAGGAACTGCTCTTGCTACTTTGGCTGCTACTGATGAAGATGAGGAGGAGTCTTTTACCTTTTCTCTGGTCAGTGGTGATGGTGATACTGACAATTCAGACTTTTTGGTGGACGGCTCCAATCTGTTAAGTGCCGGAGTGTTTGATTATGAGACCCAAATGTCTCACAGTATCCGGCTAAGGGTTACTGATAGTGATCTGGCAACCTTCGAACAATCCTTTATCATCACCACCGAAGATGCCAATGACCCTCCCACGGCTATTGTTTTGAGTGCTTCGGAGCTCTCCGAAAATGCGGCATCTGGATCTGAAATAGGCGTACTGGAAACCACGGATGAAGATGTGGACGATACCCACACCTACGACCTGGTAGCCGGGGATGGAGATGATGATAACACGCGGTTTGCAATAGTTGGAGATAAGTTAGTGTCAGATGAGGTTTTTGATTTTGAAACCCAGAGCAGCTACACACTTCGAGTGAAGACCACTGATGGGGGAGGACAAACGCTGGAGCAGTCTTTTACCATCGAAATTTTGAATGTCAATGAGGCACCCACGGATATTGCTTTGAGCAGCAATGTGATTGTGGAAAATGAGCTGGCAGGGACAGTGATTGGTGATTTTGATGCAGAGGATGTGGATGCGTCAGAGACTTTTACTTTTTTGCTTGTCTCGGGAGAAGGAGATGAAGATAATTCCAGTTTTAGTATCGATGGATCGGAGCTGCAAAGTGCCGTAGTTTTTGATTTTGAGGAGCAATCGACCTATAGCATTCGTGTGAGGGTAATGGATATCGGAGGGGAGTATTATGAAGAACCATTCACAATAGAGATCTCCAACATCAATGATGCCCCATCAGCCATTATGCTCAGTCAGGATGTGATAGCTGAGAATGAGGCTATAGGTAAGGAAATAGGTCAATTCTCCACCATGGATAATGATGCATCTGAAGCCTTTACCTATCAGCTGGTGGCTGGCAACGGAGGAGATGATAATGCTGCATTTTCTATCCTGGGTGATGCTTTGCTGTCGGCACAGGTATTTGATTTCGAAGAGCAATCTGAGTTCCATATTTTAGTGAACTCCACAGATGCAGAAGGGGCCATCTATCAGCAGGCGTTTACCATTGGGGTGACGGATGTCAATGAAGCGCCCTACGGTTTGGAATTAAGCGCATCCAGTGTGGAGGAAAATGCACCCGTGGGCACCAAGGTAGGGGACTTCCTGCCGGTGGATGAAGACCTGTCAGAAAGTTTCGCTTTCAGTTTTGTAGAAGGTGAAGGTGATGAGAATAATGCTGATTTTACTCTGGATGGCAGTGCTTTGGTCACGTCAGGATCTTTCGATTTCGAAACCCAGTCAAGCTACTCCATCCTTGTGGCGGTAACCGATGGCGCTGGTCAATCATTTCAAAGTGCATTTTCTATTCAAGTATTGGATGTCAATGAAGCGCCTGAAGCCCTTTCGCTGACCACTTCCACGGTCAATGAAAATCAGGAGAAGGGAACACTTGTAGGTACTCTGTTGGTGTCTGATCAGGATGAAGGAGAGGTGTTCACCTTTGCAATGGTGAGTGGGTCTGGAGATGAAGACAATGCCAGCTTTCTGGTGGAGGATGCTACGCTGGTCACCAATGAAGTTTTTGATTTTGAGGTGAAGTCTACTTACTCAGTGCGCTTATTAGTGGAGGATGAAGGCGGTGCAAAGTTTGAGCAGATACTTCCCATAGAAATTCTGGATGCAAATGATGCTCCAACAGATCTCACTTTGAGCAATGATGTGATCCCATCCAATCAGATAGATGGTTATGAAGTTGGCGTGCTTGATGCTGAAGATCAGGATAACGATGAACTCACCTTTGAGCTGGCCACGGGTTCTGGTGATGATCACAACCTCAATTTCACCATTGTGGGAACCAAGCTCCAGACCAGCGGATTGACCATCAACGACCCGGAAGAGATCTTCCACATTCTGGTGGAGGCGTCTGACGCCCGCGGTGGATTTGCCGTTGCACCATTTGACCTTACTGTAGAGGAGATTCTCGGGTTGGTACACCTTGCGGGTAAAGGCATCTCTATTTTCCCAAATCCGGTACAGGAGTGGGTGGGTGTGAAAATGGATAATAGTAGCAGGGGCAAGGTAGCTCTGGCCATTTATGATTTGGAGGGGCGGAGGGTCCACCAAAGTTCTTGGGAGAAGCAGGCAGACATTCTGAAAGACCGGCTGGACTTGTCGGGATTGGCCAGAGGGGCTTACGTGATGAAGTTTCAGTTGGAAGGCGAAGAGGTCATTGGCAAGCTTTTGAAGAAGTGAGTATCGCTTGAAACAAAAAAATGCTCCCAATTGGGAGCATTTTTTATTTCTGGCCTTGTGGACTAGACAAAACTGGAAACTTATAGCGTGATACCGAAGGTGATGGCATTCATGCCCTGGCTACCTGCCGGACCCCGATCGGATGCAAACACTTCATTGAGATCATACATGGCAAAGAGATCAAGTCCCTTGTAGCCCACTTGTGCTCTGATGCCATATCGGAAATTGGTGAGGTAGTAGTTACCTGAGTTCTTGTCTTTTTCTCTCTTATTGTTTTCAGTATAGACATATTTGGTGCTGCCACCCAGTCGGTAGCCGGCGTAACCTCCGGCTCCAAATCGAATGCCCTGCTTCTTGTAAGTACGGAAGTTGATGCTGCCTCTTTCCAGGTTTTTGACCTTCCTTCTGCCTTTGGCAAAGTCCAGCATCGGTACCATTGTTACATTCAGATAGGGTGCTGAAAGTTTACTTTTGATGCTGCTGTAGCTGGCTGGCGGGGCATTGAATTCGATGCGGGTATCCCCTTTTTCTATCAGCGTAGCGGCTTCCTGCATCTTCCAGTTGTACCAGCTCACGCCCATGCCCCAGTCAAGGAAGAGCGGGCCTGTGACCCAGGTTCGGTTGACACTGTTCAGCCCAAAGTACCAGCTTCCCCAGGGTTTTACGGCATATGGTGCATTGTTTTCGTCTGGGAAGGAGTTTCCTTCCATCCAGTTGTTCAGACCAAAGTCGATATTGAAATAATGTCTGGTGCGGTCAATGGATTCTTCTTCATAGTGATATTTTCGTACAGGGAGGTCATCATCCCATTCGTCATCCAGGTCCTCCCACTCATCAGCATCTACCAGGAGCTCCATGTTACCAATTTTGATTTTCGTTTTGGCGCTACTGCCTTCTCCGAAGATGATCGTGGTGTCCTTGAGGTATTTTTTGCCATTGTCATCCTGCAGTTCTATTTTCTCTATTTTGCTGGACCTCAGTGCTGAGTTCAGGTCTTTGATCATCTTGTTGAGGTCGTATTGCTCCAGGTCTTTGAGCGCCACACGATCTTCGGTGTAGACAAGAATCTTGCTTTTGTTGTTGAGCTCTATGACTACAGTATCTCCTGTAGAAGCCCTTCCTCTTTCCGGATGCATGAGCAGCAGGAGTGCCGTCATTGCCAGTATTACCTTTTTCATCGTTTCTTTTATTTTGAGTTTTTGACTTAGTTTTTGCTGAATAAATTGTCTTTCACCTCTCTTATATCTGCCAGGATCTCGGTGGGAGATACGTCATTGGAAAAATACGCGATCAATGTATTGAACTTGTTCACCTTTAGGCTGTCAGTTTGAGGCTGATGGGTAGCTATGTAGGTGATTTTCACCGCAGGAGTTTCCTGCTTGGGTAGTCCTGAGATTTTGAGCTGATTCCTCACCGGCAATTCTGCCTCCAATTGGAAGTTTTTAAGAGAAGCTACCGAGATGGCTTCATAAGTGATTTCTTCAAAATCAGCTTTTTCCGTGATCGTCTGTGAAGCCTTCTGGGCCTTAATTTTTGGTTGAGTGGCTACCACTGGAGCTACAGTATTTTCAAGATTCACAGAAGGCAGCTCCAGCCGAAAAGAATATCGATCCTGATACTCAGGATGATCGATCGCCGAGAGGTAGTCCCCTTGTTGTTCTTTTTCTGAAAGATTGATTACCACTATGGTAGCTGCAAGGAGGACCACTATGGCCGCGGCTATTTTCATGGGGGTAACCCAAAATCCTTTTTTACCTGCAATCTGGCCTTGCACCTGCTCCCAGCTGGAGGCCTGAGGTGTCACCTCGAACTGATCAAGGTTCTCCCTGAATAGTCTGTCCAAATTATTTGCCATTGCCATCTTGTTTTAATTCCTTCTCCTGGATTGTTGCCAGGCGGGTTTGTAAATATTTTCGTGCTCTACTGAGCTGAGATTTCGAAGTATTTTCATTGATTCCCAGCGTTTCGGCTATTTCCTTATGATTATATCCTTCTATGGCATAGAGGTTAAACACTGTGCGATAGCCCACCGGGAGCTCTGCTATCAGTGCCATGAGATCTGCGGCTTCCAGGCTATTTTCCAGCGTGGAATAGTCCGGTTCAGATTCTGCTTTTTCCACCTCCACTTCCAGCGACATGTTTTTGTGTTTTCTGATATACATCAGACTTTCATTCACCATGATGCGCCGTACCCAGCCTTCCAGGCTACCTTCACCCTGATATTGTTCCAATTTGTCAAACACTTTCACCATTCCACCAATCATTACATGCTCTGCTTCTTCTCTGTCGTGAATGTATCGGATACATACCCCCAACATCCTGGACGCAAATCGGTCATACAACTCTTTTTGCGCACTGGGTCTGCCTTTCTTGCAGTCATGCAGTAACTTTTGCTCAGAGTTGGATTTATCGATTCGCAACATGGTTAGGTTGGTGTTCATTGGGTAGATGCGGATAGTTGCTTCGAGGTTGCGTGGCTATTAAAAAAATATAGTGAATTAAACTTCTTTTCTATACGTATCGTCATTACAATGGTGAATATTTTATTCAAAACCTCTTCATTGGCCTTTATTCTGGTTTGCGTGCTCTGCTCCTGTAGCCGGGGAGAGTTTAAAGATTCCACTACATTCGATGCACGCGAATGGGAACTTGATAGTGATGGCCTGTCCATCCCCGCACTGAATGCGCTGATGGAGGGCGAATGGTCACTGCGATACACCACACTGTTCGTTAGTGATAAATCGCTGATAAAGAATTTCAATCCGGGGGAAGTCATCTGGAAGGTAGACGTGGCCAGCAAGGTGATTTACCGGGATTCGAAAACCAATGGCACGCAATATCAGCTTGCCCTGGAGCCGGTGGATCCACAAAGTCCGGATGCCAGGCTTGTACCCATTATTTTTATGGATGGTGAGAAAGGGTACCTCAGCATAGGTGCGGACCGCATGGTCATCTCGTTTGGCTACATAGATTTACCCAACTATTATTTTGAGCGATACGACTAAGCAGGGGCTTTTCTGGTCATCTTGTAGGATCGCTCATTTTGTTCAAAGTTTCATCTTGATTCTTGCCGGAGTTCTATCCAATTGTCTTAATTTTCCGCTGTGGAAAGTTTCGTTGTATCGGCCAGGAAGTATCGCCCGTTAGGGTTTGAGGAGGTAGTGGGCCAGGGCCATATCACTACCACACTTAAGAACGCCATCGACAATGATCACCTGGCACAAGCCTTGCTTTTTTGTGGCCCCAGAGGAGTGGGTAAAACCACTTGCGCGCGTATTTTGGCGCGTATGGTCAATGGTTTCGAAGCAGAATCGGGTGACGCAGCTACCAACAATTTCAATATTTACGAACTGGATGCGGCCTCTAATAACTCTGTGGACGACATTAGAAACCTGATCGATCAGGTACGATATCCACCGCAGCAGGGGAAATTTAAAGTATACATCATAGATGAGGTGCACATGCTTTCCACCCAGGCCTTCAATGCTTTTTTGAAGACTCTGGAGGAGCCTCCTTCGTATGCCATTTTTATACTAGCCACTACAGAAAAGCATAAAGTCATCCCTACCATCCTATCCAGGTGTCAGATTTATGACTTCAATAGGATAGAGATCAACGACATGGTGGTGCAGCTTCAGCAGATCGCTGAAAAGGAAGGTGTGGATGCCGAACCTGAGGCACTGCATCTGATTGCTCAAAAAGCAGATGGAGCAATGCGTGACGCACTGTCCATCTTCGACCTCATAGTTACCTTTTCTTCAGATAATAAGGTGACTTATCAAAATGCAATCAAGAATCTGCACATCCTAGATTACGATTATTACTTTAAGCTGGCAGACTTCTTTCAGGCAGAAGACCTCTCCGGGGCGCTGCTGCTGTATGACGATATTCTGAGAAATGGATTTGATGGTCATAATTTCCTGATTGGTCTGGAAGAACACTTTCGAAACCTGCTGGTCTGTAAAAACCCTGAAACCCTCAAGCTGATGGAGGTGCCGGAAAATCTCAAAGGAAAATACCAGGAGCAAGCCAATGCACTGAGTACTTCTTATTTACTCACCGGGCTTAATCTGATGAATCAGGTGGACCTGAACTACAAACAAAGTAAGAATCAACGATTGCATATTGAACTTTGCCTGATGAAGCTTTCTCAGCTGAACCGGGCTATCAAACTCAGCGCAGAGAACGGGGTAAAAAAAAAAGCAGTGACAGCCTAGAGGAAACCAGGCAGCCTTCTGAGAAGAAGCCGTCTCCTGCTCTACCTACGAAAGAACATCCGGTGGCTACTCCTTCTGCGAAAGTTGTTCCCCAAACCCCCAAAATTAAAATTCCTACAGCCCTAAAGGATCCTGCTAAAAAGGAAACCCCAAGTCTGCTGAGACCCAAGACCCCAGTGGTGCAGGAGGAGGAAGTGAAAAAACCACTGTTGGAAGAACGCAGCACGCCATTTGACGAAAGCCAGGTGATCGATGCATGGAAGGCCTTCAGAAAGAGGAGATTGGAGGCGGGTGCTTCGGACACTGAGAAGTTGGTGCTGGACCGGCGACTGGAGAAGACCGGTGACACTCAGGTAACACTGTTTATGGAAAGTCAGCTGGAGATCAGCATTCTCGATAAGTTTGAGCAGGATCTCATCCAGCACCTTAGAAAAACGCTGGACAACACCTTTGTGCAGATAGAAAAGGAAGTTACCGAGCAGGAGTCTACCCGTAACCTCTATACCTCCAAAGAGAAATTTGAATACATGGCTCAGCAAAACCCGGTATTGAGAGAGCTTAAGGACCGACTTGGCCTGGATTTCGAATATTAATTGGCTATTGATTCGGTGTGTATATCTGTTCACCGACCTTTTTTCTGGGTTCACCGATATTAACTTTTTATTTACCTTAGTTTATTGGTCATTTGTCTGAACAACCATAATAACCACACTATGAAACTAAGAGCTATTGCCATTGATGATGATCCTACCTCTATCTTAATGGTGCAAAAACTAGCCTCCAAGATCGATGATCTGGAATTGGTGAATACTTATGAATCCCCAATAGAAGGGGCAGCAGGGATCATTCTGGATCGGCCGGATATTCTGTTTTTGGATATTGAAATGCCTGAGTTTAATGGCATCGATATTATGAGTACCCTGGTGAAGCCGCCCAAAATCATTGTGATTTCAGGAAACCCACTTTTTCAGTCCCAGGCTCTTGAATTGGACGCAGTAGCCTTTATTTCCAAGCCACCACAAGAGGAAGAGTTTAATATGGCCGTGAATAAGGTACGTGCTCATCTGTTAGAGGTGGAGGCATAAAGCGTCAATCATTTTTTCTTCACCTTCAGTTCGTCGCCTACGGAAATGGCAGTGGATTTCATGCTATTGAGCTCCATGAGCTCTTGTACAGTCATGCCGTAGGTATTGGCAATTTTGTACAGGCTGTCACCTCCCTTGACCACATGAATAATGAATGGCTCGGAGGGGGAGCGCTCTTTTTCCAGGGGTTTGATAAGCAGCTTCTGACCTGCATTGATCGTGCTCTCCGCAGTAAGTCCATTCCAGCTCCTGAGTTCCTCCACTGTCAGGTTGTATTTTCTGGAAATCCCCCATAGGGACTCTCCAGGTTCTACCTCGTGAAAATCCGCAGTTGATTTTGGTTGGGCTGCCTCTGTTGGTTTTTCTTCCACCACCGGCGACTTGTCGCGCACTGGGTTGTAGATGAGCAGTTCCTGTCCCAGACTCAAAGGGAGGCCCACACCTAAGTTATTCCAGGTATTGATGTCACTCACACTGACCTCATAAAGTCTGGAAATCCCCCATAGAGTTTCACCTGGCTGCACCACATGGATGAGGCGAACACCTGAAGGAGGCGTGTACGTGGCAGGTTTGTTTATTGGGGTTTCTTTATTGGTTGAGGTTTCGGGCGCTTTCGAGGGGATCTTTTCCTCTACTACGGGCTCTTTTTCTGGCTTTTCCGTTTCTGGTACCACCTTTTCTTCAGGAGGATTTTCTTTCACTTCCTCTTTGACTACCACCGGCTTGGGCTTCGCTTTTTGAATAGGCTCAGGTTTCCTTACCTCGTGATATTCAACAGGAGTGTGCTCAGGTCGGGTTTTTCTGAGCCAGATGAGCCTTCCGGGTTTCACGCTATCGGTCATACCCATTCGGTTTTTCTGAGCCAGCTTCTTGAGTTTTACCCCGTATTTTTGAGAAATGTCCCAGAGAGACTCACCGTATTGTGCCACATGAAACCTTATGGCAGAACGGTTTTGCTTACTGCTTACATAGTAAATCTCCCCGGATCGCACTTCTTCACCCGGATTGAGATCATTGTTTTTGATAAGTTGAGTGCTGCTGATCCCACATTTCAGAGCTAAGCTCACGATATTATCCTCTGCACCAGCCATTACAGCCTCCAGCCCATTGACCTTAAAGAAAATGGCTTTTTGGTTTTTGGTAATACCTGAGGCAATTTGATCAGGATACTTGACAGGCTCAACTGTTTCAATGGACCGGGTCAGGGGCCTTTGATCGCTTTCTTTTTCCAAACCCTTCGGGGCTTTGCCTTTGATGGGAATGATGACGGTATATACTTTGTCATCTGGGATTTTTCCGTGAGACAACCATTTGTTGTAGTCAGTCACTATGGCCTGGTCCGCCTTAAACTCATGGGCAATCTGATCAAGGGATTTGCCAGCACCCTTGTCATGCTCCAGAAGGCGGAGGCCTTCGCTGTGTGGGTCGCCCACTTCATCCTGAAATGCAATGACATGTGCAATGAAGCGGAGTACATACCAGTGTGTTTTGCTGGTGATGGTGAGCCGGTCTGACCCGAAATTCTCCTTATCCACATATTTCTTGGCACCGGCAGCTCCAGCCTGGTAAGCACTTACCGCGTAGATCCAGTTTTTGAAGTAAAAATTATTGCGTTTGAAATATTTGGCAGCCCCACGTGTGGCTGACACGATATTTTTCCGTTCATCTATCTTGGAGTCTACCCTCAGACCCACTTCTCGTGCCGTAAAATCTTTGAACTGCCAGTATCCTACGGCATCTGCTGACGACACAGCATCAGAAATAAGCGCACTTTCCTGTATGGAGAGGTATTTGATCTCGTCGGGCACACCCTCTTCTTTCAGTACCCGCTCTATGATAGGAAAATACAAGTTGACACGATCCAGTTTGATTTGAAAGTATTTTTCACTGGCCCTGAGGGCATTCACATCTTTTTGGATTTCTTCGCGTGCATCTGGAGTGAGTTTGAGTTTTATCCCAGCGATTTCTATACTGGCCGGTACCACGGGTACACCACCTACATGACCAAATGAAAAAGTATGAATAGAAAGAAGCAGTCCTAAAAGTACAATCCTCATATTTTTCTCAATACCATTAAGCCATCTCTGATGGGAAATAATACGTTTTCTACTTCCGGGTGATCATGCACCATCTGGTTAAACGCTTTGATGGAAGCAGTGGCCTTGTCTTTTTGATCATCGGTAGTCACCTTGCCGCTCCAGAGCACATTGTCTATGATCATAAACCCTCCCTTGCGAAGCTGAGGAAGGATCAATTCGAAATACTGTGGGTAAGTTTCCTTATTGGCATCCACAAAAACCATGTCCCAGGTATAACTCAGTGTGGGGATGATTTCTTGTGCATCGCCAATGCGAAAATCGATCAGTTCATCAAAAGGGGACTCTGCAAAGTAGCCCTGTGTGAGTGTGGCTAGCTCCTCATTTACTTCTATGGTCACCAGTTTTCCGCCCGGCTGCATGCCTTCTGCCATACAAAGTGCCGAGTACCCCGTGTAGGTGCCAATCTCCAGGACATACCTTGGGCGAATCATCAGAGTGAGCATGGCGAGCACCCTGCCCTGAAGGTGGCCAGAGAGCATTCTGGGTTTAAGAATATTGAGATGTGTTTCCCGATTAATGCGACGAAGCAGCTCAGTCTCTGGACTGGTGTGCGCTTCTACATACTTTTGGAGCTCGGTTGGCAGAAAATCCATGGGGTAAAATTAAGAGATTTTCAGCGTGCAAACCTATTCAGGCAAATAAGTTAATTGACTCATTTTGTCCGTCTGGAAATTTTCACGGGCCAGCTCCAGTAATTGACTGGCTGTGGTTTGGTCTATTTTTTTGAAGAGCTCATTGATGTCCGGTATCCGGCCCAGGTCAAGGATACTTTTGGCCATCATCAGCATCATCGAGTTGTTATTTTCTTCAGACATGGCCAGTTGACCTTTGATCTGCTGCTTGGCTTTGTGAAGTTGTAGATGACCCATTGGCTGCTTCTTCATGAGGTCGAGTTCCTTTTCTACCAGTCTCAGACTCTTTTTGAGATTTTTGGGATCAGTGGCAAAGTAAATGCCGAGCTGCCCGGTTTCGTAATATGGGGTGTAGCTGGCCTCTACACCATAGACAAACCCATGCTTTTCTCTTAGCGACATATTCAGGCGCGAGTTCATGCTCGGTCCACCCAAAATATTGATCAGGAGAAAAAATGGAATGCGTCGCTCATCCAGGAGACCATAAGAAGTACTCCCCATGGCAACATGCGCCTGGGAAATGGGCTTGTTCACAGTTTCGATCAGGGGGCGATATCCCTCGAAAAAGTTTCTTTTTGGCGTGTGATTTTTGTGAGAGACTGCCACGAGGTACTTTTCGGCCATCTTCTGAAGCTTTTTGGCTGAGTAATTGCCCACGCTCGAGAGGATGATTTTTTCCGTATTGAGGTTTCTGTCCAGAAAATCCAGAAAGTCCTTTTGCTTGAAGGAGTTTACTGTGTCCTGTGTGCCCAGAATGTTTTTGCCCAAGGGGTGATCTTTGAAGATCAACTCATCAAAATCGTCCTGTATGGCATCTTCGGGCGTATCCAGATACATGGACATTTCCTCCAGAATGACCATGCGCTCACGCTCAATTTGAGCCATCGGGAAGGTAGAGTTGAAAGTGATGTCTGCCAGCAGCTCCACGGCTTTGTCCAGGTGATTGTCCAGCAAAGAGGCATAGAAGCAAATTTTCTCTCTTGTGGTGTAGGCATTGAGTTCTCCACCTAGGGAGTCCAGACGGTTGATGATGTGGAAGGATTTTCTCTTTTTGGTGCCTTTAAAGGCCATATGCTCCCAGAAATGAGCGATTCCTTGCTCATTTTGCGCTTCATCACGACTGCCTATGTCCAGCATGATGCCCACATGCGCAATCCTGGTATTGGTGATTTGCTTGTGGATTATCCTGATGCCATTTGACAGCTCTATCATTTCGTGCTCCTCCATAGGGGCGCAAATTTACTACTGATTTATGTACTTGATGTATAATGTCTCAACATAGTCTTATGGTGAGAGTGGTATTACGTCAATTGCCGGGAATGGAAACTAGCTTACGATTGAGAAAGGCCTTCTCTTTGTCGTTTTCGGCTTTTTGGATGGCTTCATGCAGCGCAGTTTTGGCTTTCGGCCAATCTGCCAACTGGCAGTAGAGTTCTGCACGGGTGGCAGACAGAAGGTGGTTGTGCTTGAGCAGAGGTTCATTTTCGAGTTTGGAGAGTTCTGAAAGCGCCACTTCAGGGCCATGTGTCATCGCCACAGGGATGATGCGATAAAGTGCGATCAGTGGGTTGGGCTTTAGTGAATAAAGATGATTATACAAGGTGAGAATTCCGGCCCAATTGGTTTGTTCATACGATCTGGCATTCACATGAATGCCGCTGATGGCTGCCTGAATAAAATATTCGTTGTGATAGCCCTCAGGTATGGTATTTAGGTAGCGATTGCCCAGTTCGATGTGTTGTGCGTCCCATTTGGATCGATCCTGAAGTTCCAATGAGATCGCCTCCCCGGACTCGTCGGTTCGTGCGGCGAATCGAGCTACATGGTAGTGCATCAGTGCCATATGTGCCCGGGTCCATTCGTTGTTGGTTTCGGGTTTGTCCAAAAGGATGTGATTGAGCCTCATCGCTTCCTCGCAGAGTTCTTTGCGGATCAGCTGATCACCCTCAGTGCATTTGTAGCCTTCATTGAATAGGAGGTACAGGACTTTCAATACTACCACCAGTCGGTTTTGAATCTCTCCTGAGGTGGGGATTTCAAGTGTCGGGTTTTCTTCCTTGAATTTCTTTTTGGCTCGTGTGTATGCTTTGGCAATAGTTTCTTCCTTTTTGAGGAGGGAGGAGGCGATTTCCCTGATGGAAAGACCCCCAAGGATTTTCAAGGTGAGGATCAGCTGGTGCTCCGTACTCATAGCCGGATTGCAGCAGGCAAACATCATTTTCACCATTTCATCCTTGAAAAGGTCATCTGAAATGATAGGAGGCGCTTCCGGAGTTTCAGGCAGTTGCGTGGCATAGTATACTTTCTGCTGGCGGCGGAGCTGATCGATGAGTTTGTTGTTGGCCACCCTGATGATCCATGCAGTGGGATTGTCAGGAATCGTCCCAAACGGCCATGATTGCATGGCTTTCATCAAGGCATCCTGCACGGCATCTTCAGCTGCACTCAGGTGGCTTGGGCCAAATTTACCTGTGAGATAGGCCACGGCCTTCCCAAACTCATTGCGAAACAGATGATCGATGACCTGAGTGGCTTGTTGGTTTCCTGCCATTGGATAAAAATAGAACACCCCATCATCGTTTGGGGTGTTCCTGGAAATTATTTACATCTCTACAGCTTCACGCACCTCCAGAGACCCACCAAACTCAAAAATCGGGCAGTCTTTGGATAGTTCCACGGCATGGTTCAGATCATTGGCTTCTACCAGCACATAACCACCCACTAGCTCTTTGCCTTCCATGAATGGACCGTCTGTGATCGTTTCACCTCCATTGTAGACCACCTTTCCTTCGGCCTGAAGCGGGAGACCGGGCACTGGTTGATCATTCTGACTTATTTTAAGCATCCACTCACCCCATTTGGCCATGTGAGCTTGCATTTGCTCCGGTGATTGCCGGGCATATTCCTCATCGCCCCCTCTGAATAAATACAAGAATTGTTTCATAACGTTAAAATTGGTTAGTAAAAATTAGAACTCTTTATCCCTTTGACGAACAAACAGGTGTCAAATGGACAATACCCATGAATTTTTTATCAGTCGGTAGAAATACCTAACGCACATTACCAAAAAATGGAGAGGTTGATCATCTTCAGAGTCCTCTAATATTGTAATGCCAACAGACGGTTGGTGTTTTCCTCTCCAGTAATCACAATAGCGGTTTTGTTGGAGAATTCTAGTTACCTAAAAACAAAAATCGGAAGGGCAAAATGGAAATCATATTGGCGCAGCCCTTCCGGTTTTGTTTTACTCCCAAAAGATCTCTATTACCTCAGTGCCTATCAGCAGACTGGTTTGTCGGGCGCCTGTTATCCTTTTTATTTTCACCTTATTTCCCATAGGTCGGTACACTACTCTGGCCATCACATTTCGCTCATCTTTTTTATGAAAGGCTACGAGATACTTTGTGTCAAAATCACGGGTGAGTTTGTAGCTTTCTTTTGATGTTTTGACCTTTTGTGGTCGTTTGATGGTCTCACCATTCATGATTTTAATGATGTTCGGGCAAGTGGGTACCCCGTATCCGAGGTAGTTGTTGGGGTAGGGATAGAAGTTTCCCGCCTGCTTCAGGATATCGATGATTTCGAGATTAGTGAGTGTGGAGTCCATTTGCCAGATGCATGCCACAAGGCCCGTAACGATAGGGGTGGAGTAGGACGTGCCAAGGGTGGAATACACCGAGATATCCGGTTTTACAAAGTCGGTATAGTCAGGTCCGATGCTGCTGTAGTCCATTTTGTCCCAGATGTCAAATTTGCTGGCACCTACGGTGAGAGCATGCTGAGCATCACCTGGTGTCGAGAGGGTCTGCCAGGCATCCCGGGCTTCATTGCCAGCTGCCACCACGATCAGCATCCCCTTCTGGGTGGCGGCTATTTCCACCGCCCGGGCGATGGCTGTGGATTTACCATCCATCTGGCTGGGCCGGTAGTTTTCTGATGCATCAGAGTAACCCAGATTATAGCCCAGCGAAACATTGACTAACCGGATCCCTTGTCGCTCCATATCCTCGAGTGCTAAAATGAGGAGATCCTCTTCTATTCTTTTTTCATAGGCACCATGATCAGTCCTGGCCAGGTAATACTCAGCTTCCTGGGCCAGCCCATAGAGGATGTTCTTTTCTTTATCATATCCGCCAATGAGCTGCCATACTTCAGTGCCGTGATTGTCATCCAGTCCGATGGCCCCGCCATAAGGCTCCATCTCAGGAGTGATGTAGTCTTTGTAGGATTTGACCAATCCTTTTTCAAAAAGATGACTCAATGTGGGATCCCTGTCAGCCCTCAAAAAACCCCCATCGATAATCCCAATTTTCACCCCTTTACCAGTGAGGCCCATTTTCAGAAAATAGTTGGCCTGAATCTGCTCCAAAGCAAAGCTTAGGATAGGGTCTTTGTGTGCGAGTGCAGCCGGGGCAAAGGTGAGCATCGGAGTGAGTATACCTCCTGCAGCGGTGACGGCAGACCTCTGATCCTCAGTAAGTGTATAGGTGCAGGCATTGATCCATTGGGAGCATCGGTCTGGCTCCGGGAGAGTCACGCTGAGTGTAGCCAGAGAGTTCTGGTCAAGCCAATATTTATGCTGACCACTGGCAGTTCTACCAGCAAAAAGTAGAATAAAAAGCGCATATAAGCCTATCAGGCGAGTCATCTTCAATAATACGGAATAGCCATGAATAAAGCCCTATTGTGTGAAGATCTGAGTGATGGATGAACTCCATAGCGACACCTGTATTTGTACTTTTTTGAGAAAATATTGAATTAATAAAATCCAGAGACATCCATTTGGTCGTAGGTAGGGCATTGTAAAGAATTAATCCAACATAAATTATTCAAAATGAAACGTACTAAAAGACTATTCAATCACAGTTCATTATTATTCCTGGCGGGAGCATTCTTGTTTGCCGGATGTGGGGATGATGATACCACAGATATGGAGCCTGAAGAACAAATGCCCTCTGGTATGCTGACAGTTTCCAGTCAGACAATTTCTCAGAATACCATCAGGGTGTCCAATGTCAATTTCGACAGTAAGGGATGGGTGGTAGTGCATGCCAGTAATGAAGATGGTACTCCAGTGGTGCCTGGTATCATATCTCAGCCGCTCCTCGTGGAGGCCGGGTCACAGAACGATCTGGAGCTTACGCTTACCGAGGTGGATGACCTTATGGATGGCGACAAACTCTGGGTGATGCTTCATACAGACGATGGTATTGAAGGCACCTATGAGTTTGATGGAGCCAATGGCTTTGATGGACCCATACTATCCAATGGAAGCATAGTCATGACAGACATTACAGTGTCTGCCCCGGATATTACCGCATCAAATCAGGTGGTGAACGAAAACTGGGTAACAATAGGTGAGGTGAAAGCGGCTGTAGATGGCTGGTTGGTCATTCATGCCGACAATGGCAGTGGTGCACCCGGGCCGGTTTTGGGTCAGACCATGGTTTCGGCTGGTATAAACAGTGATGTTGCCATCGATTTGGGTGATGCAGTTTTCGCCGGTGGTGAAATGCTTTTCCCAATGCTCCATGTAGAAAGTCCTGCCGACGGGATGTACGGTTTTCCAGAAAATGGTGACGGTCCAGAGGTTTTTGCCAATGACGTAGTAGTTGTGGGAATAGAGACTCTCGCCCCTACTGGGAGTATTTCAGCAGTAGGGCAGGTTGTACAGGGAAATATGATTACGGCCAGTGAGCTGACGCTTAATGCCACTGGTTGGGTAGTGGTGCATGCCAGCAATGCTACTAAGGATGGTCCGGAAGTACCAGGGATAATTTCCACTCCGGTACAGCTCCCGGCTGGAACTAACTCAGATGTGGCCATAGAACTGAATAGTGATTTTGCGCTAAGTGCCGGAGATGTGATCTACATTATGCTCCATACTGAGAATGGAGTTATTGGTGAATATGAGTTTGATGGAGCCAATGGCTTTGATGGCCCTATCACTACAGCTCCGATTACTTTGGAAGCTCCTTCGGGTTCGTTCATGGCCAGCAATCAGGTGGTGTCTCAAAACACACTGATGGTGGAGAGCATTACAGTGGGGCAACCCTCCTGGGTGGTGGTACATAGAGACAATGGTGCCGGTTCATTCGTAGCACCGGGGATTATTTCTAATCCTGTAGCTATAGATGCTGGAACCACAGAAAATGTAGCGATCACCTTTAAGGATGATGAGCCCCTATCTGATGGTGAAACCCTATGGATCATGCTTCACAATGAAAGCGGAACCATTGGTGCCTATGAATTTGACGGAGCAAATGGTTTTGACTTGCCGATCACATTTAGTTCGATAGAGATAGAGGCTCCATCAGTTATGGTGTCTGATCAGATTGTCATGAACAATATGGTGACAATAGACGAAGTGAAGGCCGGAGTAGATGGTTGGATTGTGATCCACGAAGACAATGGCAATGGAGGACCAGGGCCGGTACTCGGTCAGACATTTGTCAATGCAGGAAGCACAAGTGATGTGATGGTGGATCTGGGCAGTGCCACAGTAGCTGCTGGTGATAAGCTGTTTCCAATGCTTCACATAGAAAGCCCCGCTGATGGTGAATATGGTTTTCCGGATAACGGAGATGGTCCTGAAGTGTTTAATTCAGATGTGGTAGTAGTGTCATTTACCGCCCTCTAAAGAATAGGTTGGTTTTAGGATTATTTTGTAAAAAAGGACTGCATTTTGTGGTCCTTTTTTTGTGCTCCATGGGGTGAAGTCTCCTGAGCCGAAAAAGAAATACTAACTTTAGGGCTGAGGAGCGGCACCCACCTTGAGCATGTGGCAACCCCTGATTTCAGCTTGGTGCCTCTTTGTTAGCAACAGACTTATCTAAAGAAAAACCCATGAGATACGGCCAAATAGATCATCAGCTTTTTGTAGAGAACCGGAAGAGACTTGTTTCAAGGCTAAAGCCACATTCTGTGGTGATCATCCACTCCAATGACATCATGCCCACCAATGCAGATGGTACGATGAGTTTTAAGCAAAACTCGGATCTATTTTACCTCACAGGAGTGGATCAGGAAGAGTCTATCTGTATTCTAGCTCCGGATTTTCCGGATGAAAAAATGCGCGAACTCCTTTTCTTGAGAGAGACAAATGAGGAAATAGCCATTTGGGAAGGGCATAAACTGACCAAGGAAGAGGGTCAGGAGATTTCGGGTATTCAGAACATTAAATGGAATCAGGATTTTGAAAAAATGCTCTATACCATTTTGGCTGAGTCTGAACATATCTATTTGCCAACCAATGAGCACATCAGGAATGCTTCGGTAGTAGAGACGGCCAACGACCGGTTCATCAAGCAGTGCATGTCCCGGTTCCCACTTTATAAATATGAGCGGTTGGCACCCATCATCTATGACTTGCGCACCATCAAGTCTGGCATAGAGACTAAGCTGATAGAGCATGCCTGCCACATTACGGAGCAGGGATTCAGGAGAATTTTGGAAACGGTGAGCCCCGGAGTGTGGGAGTATGAGGTAGAGGCGGAGTACGCCCATGTTTTTCTTTCTAACCGTTCACGGGGGTTTGCCTACACACCAATTATCGCTGGAGGAGCCAATGCCTGTGTGCTTCATTACATTGAAAACAACCAACAGTTGAAAGACGGGGACCTGATGCTGATGGACGTGGGCGCTGAATATGCCAACTATAATGCTGATATGACCCGCACCATTCCTGTGAACGGACGCTTCACCAAGAGGCAGCGGCAGGTGTATGATGCAGTGCTCAGGGTGAAAAATCAGGCTACTGAGCTGCTCACTCCGGGCAGCGCTATTCCTGAGTATCATAAGGCTGTGGGGGCTCTCATGGAAGTGGAGTTAATAGAACTTGGTCTGATAGATAAGACTGATGTGAAGAATCAGAACCCTGACTGGCCAGCTTATAAGAAGTATTTCATGCATGGTACATCTCACCACCTGGGCCTGGATGTACATGATGTGGCATCTATATATAAGAAATTTGAGCCGGGCATGGTCTTTACCGTGGAGCCTGGTATTTATATCCGCGAAGAGGGGATTGGTATCAGGCTGGAAGATGATATTCTTATCACCGAAAACGGGCATAAAAACCTGATGAGAAATATTCCTATCCACGCTGAGGAAATTGAGGATTTGATGAACGAAAGCCGAAAGAGCTGATGCAGGTGGTGGTTCGCTCTGGTACGATAGAGGAGGCCATTCAGATTCAGGAGCAGATCCCTGAGTTTGAAAATGGATATACCGCAGCAGAATATACCAACAGGCTTTTGGGCGGCGAGTCCGTCATTCTGATCGCTGAGATCGCCGGGAAGTTGGCGGGATTCAAGGTGGGCTATGACCGGTTTTTAGATGGAAAGGTCTTCTATAGCTGGATGGGTGGTGTTGTGCCTGCATTTCGGGGGCAGGGCGTTGCCAAGATACTGCTACAGAAAATGGAGGTTTGGTGTAAGCTGAAGGGGTACAGATCTTTAAAGTTCAAAACACGTAACAGTCACCGCTCTATGATTCATTTTGCCATCCACCAGGGTTTTAATGTAGTGGACTTTGAACCACAGCCAAATCCTGATGATTCTAAAATTTATTTTTCAAAAGAGTTATGAGCATTTATCAATCAGACAAAGCGCCCGAGCCTGTAGGCCTGTATCCCCATGCTCGCAGAGTGGGCAACCTCCTGTTTTTATCTGGTGTAGGCCCCAGAGTGAAAGGGAAGAAGGAAATTCCGGGTGTTACCCTCAATGATCAGGGTGAAATTGTGGCGTATGACATAGAAGCCCAATGTCATTCTGTTTTCAACAATGTGAAAGACATTCTGGAAGCATCCGGTGCCGGATGGAGACATCTGGTGGATGTTACCGTTTTTCTTACCAATATGAAGGATGATTTTGGTACCTTTAACCGAATTTACGCAGAGTACTTTGAAGAGGTGCAGCCCTGCCGCACTACAGTGGAGGTAAACGCCCTACCTACACCCATAGCCATAGAGCTGAAGTGTATAGCAGCATTGGACTTCTGAAAATTTGCATTTTTTCCCTTTTTATACCTGTTGGCTGCCAAAACTGCATGAATTATCCCCTGCATGTGCGGCCTAATGTTGGATTTACTTTAGTTTTGAGCAAAATCAAAAATCAATGAGTTTAGAATACAATACCCAGCGTCCTCATCTTACGTTGAGAGAGTACGGCCGAAACGTGCAGAACCTGGTGAAGCATCTGAAAGCGACCGACGATAAAGAAAAGCGCAACAAATATGCTGCCCTGATTGTGGAATTGATGAAAATGATCAATCCAGAGTTTAGCAAAGATGCCAGCGAATACACGCAGAAGGTGTGGGATGATCTATTCATCATATCTAAGTTTGACCTGGATGTGGAAAGCCCTTTTCCGATTCCTGAATCAACCATCCTGGATCGTAAGCCGGATCGCATGCGTTATCAGGCCAATGAAATCAAGTTTCGCCACTATGGCAGAAATATTGAAATCCTGATCAACAATGCCATCGCATTGGAAGACCCAGAAGAAAAAGAAGCGGCCATCGTGGCCATTGGTAAGCTCATGAAGTCTTTCTACCTGACCTGGAACAGAGACAATATTGAGGATGAGCAAGTGCTTAAGAACATCAAACAACTGTCTAAAGATCAGCTGGATATCGATATAGAAAAGGTGAAGGCCAATGGTCTTTTCGATAGCAGTGAGCGCAAGGAGCGATCATTTGATAATAACAACAGAGGTCAGCACCAGGGCCAAAACCAAAACAGAAACCGCAACAATAATAACAAGGGCGGTAAAAGAAATTTCTCCAACAAACGCAGAAGAAACAACAACTAAATGGCTTCATTTAGAGTGAAGGGAGGCAACCGCCTCAAAGGAAGCATCGTTCCGCAAGGAGCCAAAAACGAAGCCCTACAGATTATTTCGGCTGTATTGCTCACCTCAGAGCCAGTACATATTCATAAGATTCCTAATATTCGGGATGTCATCAAGCTCATAGATCTGCTGGCAGACTTGGGTGTGCAGATAGAAAAGACTGACGAAGAGTCTTATCGGTTCACAGCCAAAGACGTGAACCTGAAGTTTTTGGATACTGAAGACTTTAAGGAAAAGGCGTCATCACTCAGGGGATCGATCATGATTCTGGGGCCACTGCTAGCCAGATATGGCACTGGCAAGATGCCACGTCCGGGCGGAGACAAAATTGGCCGAAGGAGGCTGGATACTCACTTTGTGGGCTTTCAGAAGCTGGGCGCTCAGTTTGATTATGACGCAAAAAACTCATTTTATACTGTAAGCGGGAAGCTCAAGGGCACCTACATGCACCTGGATGAAGCATCTGTCACCGGTACAGCCAATATCATCATGGCGGCTGTGCTGGCTGAAGGGCTTACTACCATCTACAATGCTGCATGCGAGCCTTATATTCAGCAGCTATGCAACATGCTGGTACGCATGGGAGCCAGGATTGAGGGAATTGGAAGTAACCTCCTGAAAATAGAAGGGGTGGAATCTTTGGGTGGCACGGATCACACCATGCTCCCGGATATGATTGAGATAGGGAGTTTCATTGGTCTGGCAGCAATGACCAGGTCAGAAATCACCATCAAGGATGCCAGAATCGATATGCTAGGGATTATCCCTGACACCTTTAGAAGATTAGGAATTAAACTGGAATTCAGAGGAGATGATATCTACGTGCCTGCACAGGAGCATTATGAGATTGAGTCTTTCATAGATGGGTCGATCCTGACCATCGCGGATGCTATATGGCCCGGCTTCACTCCCGATCTGCTCAGTATTGTGCTGGTGACAGCCACTCAGGCTAAGGGTACGGTACTTATCCATCAGAAAATGTTCGAAAGCCGACTCTTTTTTGTTGATAAATTGATCGATATGGGGGCTCAGATTATACTTTGTGACCCACACAGAGCCACAGTGATCGGTCTGGACCGGGCATTTGACCTCAAGGGCATTAGCATGACCTCACCCGACATCAGGGCCGGAGTATCATTGCTGATTGCTGCTTTGTCGGCGGATGGTACATCCACTATCCACAATGTGGAGCAGATAGACAGAGGCTACCAGTTTATCGACAAGCGATTGAAGGCACTGGGTGCTGATATTGAACGGTTCTAAAAATCCTAATGCATACAAAAAACGCCGTGAGTCCCCTCACGGCGCTAATCAACCAGCTTTAAGAAGTTTCTGAACAGAAACTGAAGTACTTATGTAAAGCCTGTGGCTTCTGGATTTCTTGGATGGATAAAATATTGAAATTTCTGTCAGAAGTTTACCCGGGTCTTCTTCGACTTATCACAGAATCTATTTTATAATGCAAAAAAATACCCTGAAGGTTGATCCGTTCAGGGTATGATTTTTCAATGCTATTGTCTACCGATCAGGACTCTCCATACACCTGCATAGTGGAGAGTGTAGGGCTTTCAGCTCCTCCCGACTGTTCGATCGTCACGGCAAAGGCATCAGCTTTGGCAATGTTTTTCATGATCTGGAAGGTACCATCTGAAGCATCAAACACACCAGCATCCACCGGCACCCCATCTATGAGGGCCCATAGTTGATACTGCTGGTTTTGAGGGAGCTGAGCCAGATTGGCCGAATTCAGGTACACTTCCTCCTCTGTAGGGTTCCAGTAGATAACTGCTTTAGCATCAGCTGCATTGTCGGTTCCGTTCAGGATGATCCGACTGAATTCTGGACTTACCAGTACCGCCAGGTCTCCCCGGATGCCTGTAAGCTCCTGGTTTACGCGCTGATAGCTTTCTGCCATTTCGATATTCCGTGCAGTGAGTAGCGCGAGACGACTGTCTGTATCTTTCCACTGATTCCAAAAATAGAAAGCTGAGAGGGCTGATATTAAGGCTATGGTAATGCTTGCCGCCATCAGGTATCTGGAGCCGCCACTGCTTTCTCCCGGACTGTGTATGTTTTTGATCACAGTGTCGTTTTGCATGACCAACTTTTTTACCGCTGGTGAGGGAGCGATGGAATGGTGAAAAGCCACCAACTCCAGTGTTTTTTGCAGGTCGAAATATTCACGTCTGATCTGCTGATCGGAAGCGATGTGCGTTTCTATCTCTTGTGCCTCATCCGGGCTTAGTTCACCAGTGATGTAGGCTGCCAGGTACCCGTCCGTTAATATTTCTTGCTTATTCAAAATCTTTACTCAGTTTTAATTTGATGTCTTTCAAACAGTTTCTAAGCCTGGTTTTTACGGTTCCCAAGGCCATGTCCTCATTCTTGGAGATTTCTGCATGGGAGTACCCCATGAAGAAGTTCAGCTGAATGAGCTTCTTGCACATCTCACCTATTTCACTTAAAACTCCTGACAATCCAATGTAGTCTTCTTCAGCGTTTGACGAAGATTCAAACATATCTACGAAGCCTGTGATGTCATCAGATTTATCTGCGGTTTTAAAGTCCTTAGACCGGCGTGCATCTATGGCCCGGTTTCTGGCAATGCGATACATCCAGGTGAAAAGAGTGCCCTTGCTGGCATCATAGCTTTCTATTTGATCCCAAATCTTAATGAATACATCGTGCAGGGTTTCTTCAGCTATTTCTGTGTGCTTGAGTGTGCGATAGATGATCCCGTAGAGAGCGTCAGAGTAGTGTTCGTAGAGATAATCCATGGCTGTTACATCTCTGTTTCTCAGCCGCTTTACCAGTAGGGTGTTGAAGTCGATACTTTTGGTCAAAATTTTGAATAATTTAACGTTTAAGTTATCAAAACTTAGATTCAATCTTAATGTTCCGAAAGGTTTTTGTTTTCCTGCTCGTATTGATCATCGCCCTGAGCGCTTTGATGGTGATGAGTTCAGATGAATCTACTGTGCTGTTATCATCAAGGATCAATGGGGTGAGTCTTGTTAATCCACATTTCGTGATCGATTCGGCACAAATGAATGCTGTTCGGAGGGTGAATGGGGACTGGGTGGCAGTGATCCCTTTTGGTTTTAGCCGGGAAAATGAGCCGGAGGTGCATTTCAACCATGAGCGACAATGGTGGGGGGAGCGGCTGGAGGGAGCGGAGGAGCTGATACGGCTGGCACATGCCTGCGGTCTCAAAGTAATGCTGAAGCCACATGTATGGCAGCGGGGTAGTTGGATTGGTGAATTTGACCTGGACAGTGAAGAAAAATGGAAAATTTGGGAAGCACACTATAGGGAATACGCCATGGCCTATGCCAGGCTGGCTGAGAAAATGCAGGTAGAGCTGTTTTGCATTGCCACGGAGTATAAGGTGGCAGTGGTGAAACGGCCGGCATATTGGAGTCAGCTTATTCAGGACATTAAAAGGGAGTACCATGGTCAGCTCACGTATGCAGCCAATTGGGATAACTATGAAAATGTCCCGTTTTGGGATCAAATGGACTATATCGGAGTGGATGCCTATTTTCCACTGGTGCATGAGAAGGACCCGGATGTTGCCACTATCAAAAGGGCATGGGCACCATTGGTCAGGAAGCTACGATCGTTTGGGGCCCTCTACCATAAGCCGATCCTTTTTGCAGAGTATGGATATCAGAGTGCCAATGGAGCAGTAGGTAATCATTGGGAAGTTTCACAATCGGCTGATCAGGTGAATATGGAGCTACAGGCACGGGCTTACCAGGCGCTTTATGAAGTGCTTTGGAAGGAGCCCTGGTTTGCCGGAGGCTTCTTCTGGAAGTGGCATTTTGACGAACGTCATGGAGGACCTCATGATCTGTCTTTTACTCCTCAGGGCAAACCTGCCGAGGCGGTGATTGCCCGGTGGTATGGTACAGGTAATTAGTAGTCCCGGGCGTTGAGTAGTTGCCTGTAGTTGGAGAAAGGAACGATGCCCAATGGTCCTTCGTAGATTCCGGCGTTTCCCCCAATGTCTTTTACCCTTACAGAGATGATGTTTTTACCCTTCCTGTTCAGGAGCTCATTGGGGATGGGGTACACCCTGTACTGATGCCAGGAGTTGGAGTATCCCAGTGGCTTTCCGTCGTTGGTGGAGCCTATGAGTACGCCATTCAGATACGTATGGTCAAAGTCGTCTATTTTGCCAAGTACCAGCATGAGCATGGATTCTTCCTGTAGCTGCGGAGGTAAGATGAATTCTTTTTTGTACCAAATAACCCCCTCTAAGCGTGAGTATTTCATGCTCTTCCAGAAGCTGGGCACCATCATGTACTCCCAATCACTGATGTCATAGTCGTTTTCTTTCCAACGCTCATTGTCTCCCTCCCGAAAGCGCCACAGTCCTTCGATGAGCAGGGTTTTTTCGGGTTCATTTCTGTTGGTGTAGATGCCCACATCGCCTTTGATGATGCCGCCATCCAGTACGGTATCGTAAACCCTCACCGCGATGACATTTTTACCATCCTTATTGAGTAGCTCAGGTGGAATGCGGTATCGCCTGAAAGACTGGTAAGCCGTATAAAACCTAGGAGGGAAAGATCCTGAAAAACCAATCATTTCACCATTGAGAAATACCTGATCTACATCATCGATGTAGCCGAGCACGAGATATAGATGGTTTTCGGATAACCCGCGAAGGTCTATGGTGATTCTATACCAGGCATAGCCATCAAACCCACTAAACCCTTCATTTTCCCAGGGAGATGGCACGAATATTTTCTCCCAGTTATGGTCATCAAAGTCTGGGTTGGCCCACCTGGGATTGTCGCCTATGGAAAAGCGCCATTCTCCACGAAGGTCCACCACCCGACGTAGATCATCGGAGATGCCAACCAGCGGTAAAATGAAAATAA
Organism: Marinoscillum luteum; assembly: GCF_044005705.1. NCBI lineage: Bacteria > Pseudomonadati > Bacteroidota > Cytophagia > Cytophagales > Reichenbachiellaceae > Marinoscillum > Marinoscillum luteum. Next base: position 196,739 of record NZ_JBIPKE010000017.1, read on the forward strand.
GTAGTGTTATGAAGGATTTCATTTAATCGTTGAAATGTCTATTCAATTATACTGTCTTTAGAATTATTGGTGGTCATCTGGCTGTAAATGATTGTCACTGGTTGTCATAAAAAACAAAAACCTTCCTGAATCAGGAAGGCATTTGTAATAGTATAAAGAAGTATATTTTTAATCTACAGAGACAATTCTTGTAGAGTTATGGTCTGTGAGTTCAAATACAAAGTTTTGAGAATCAAATTGGGATAGATCATACACTCGTGAGAAGTTTTTCATATCCTGATACCTCTCCTTGTATAACACCTCCTCATTAGAGTTGTAGATAGTCAGGAGCAAAGGTAATTTTTCATTTTGTTCTACAGACAGTTCATACTTTTTGTTTTCCAGTGCTTTTACTGAAAGGGTGCTACTTTCTTTTTCAGGTAGTAGCTCTATTTTTTCACTGAATACGCCATACTGATCTGTTAGTTCCAAATAGTAGGTTCCGTTTTCGAGTTTTGAGAGATCGTATGGCTTCATAAAACCACCTTCATTCTTCACCCGATCAGTGTGGATTAGCTTACCCTCATGATCTCTGAGTCGTATTTTGACCACCGAAGATTCACTGTTTACATACAATACTTTGAATATATCACTCTTGCTGGCAATTACTCTTGCCCTGTTTTCATTTGTGCCATCCCCGGCTGCAAAGGCCACACTCATAACTGTTAGGAGTACGGCTGCTGACATTGTTAGTTTTTTCATGATTTTGGAGTTTTGACCTGTTGGTTCGATTGTTCTTGTTTTACAATACAATCATACGGGCTAATCCAGCCAGGTTTGTCACTCTTCAGTCAACGATTGTCACGAAATGTCACCGTTTTGTATATATATGTTCAGTAAAAGTAGATAAACGTTGCGAATATTGAATATGATATCGTTTGTTTTTTATTAATCTGAATATTTGATGGTTAAAAAGGGATATAAGAGGATGGGGGGCTGCTGTCAGTCCAGGGTGATGATTCCGCAAGCCACTTTGGCGTTTGGATGTGTGTGATTATGGGTGTGTGAAGGATCGCACTCGGTGATAAAATCCTCATAAGCTTCATGGATAATGATGGACAACCCAAGGATGTCTCGATGGTCCTGGCTACCCAGTCTCCAAAGATCGGTTTTGATGGTGAAAACCCCGGATCCATCATAGCTGACGCTCACATTACCCACATCGCCGGCCATGGGTTTGGCCCAGGGGATGCCTAGGCTGGTTTCATTACAAAATCGGGTGGTCATGGGTTCTCCAAGATTCCAGTGCATGCCTGGCATTTCGCAGCCACCCTGATGCAGGTGTACCGCATGAATGGTGTTGGGGGGAAAGTGCTCCAGCGCTATAGTGATGGTAACCACACTGTCTTTCTGGCTGAAAGTCGCTTGTCCATAGGGCGCTTCACCGACCAGATAGGTAGAGTCGGTGACAGAGAGCATACCATACAAATAAGCTGTCGCTGTTGTGTCAGGCTGATCTGGTGTCTTGGTATCTTCTTTGCAGCTGACGAGCAGCAAAAGTAACGTGATCAACGGTATGAATTTAATCATCGTCATCTGTGGGCTCATCATCAGAAATGTAGTCGCTCATGTAGCTCACATCTGAGTATTTGCTCTCATAGTCGTCCTTGATCTCGTCTTTAAGGTTGCCATCGTCATCAAAATCCTCATCGTCTTCGATGATTGCTTTGGCTTCTGCCACGGTCATGCGCACCATGTAATACCTGTCGTCGGTTTCAAAGGGCAAAGCCGATACCTTCTTACCCTCCTTATTGTAGAAATGTATCAAAGAATCGTAAAAACCATAGGGATAGGCCAGCTTGATCTGCTCCTGCAGATTCTCATCCAACTTTTCAAAGTCTTTAATTACACGTGGTTTAGAAGGTTGCATTGTTCGAATTTTGGTCGAAAGGTAATAGACGTTTTATAAAATCAAAAGTTCCCCACTTCAACATTTTTGTTTTTTTACAAAATAGAATCAGTTTCATCTCAAACAAGCATTTTGTAACCTGCTCCGTGCACGGTCAGAATGTGTTTGGGGTCATTCGGGTTGAGTTCTATTTTCTGTCTTAATTTCAAAATAAAGTTGTCTACCGTGCGTGTGGTGGGCTGAGTGTCATACCCCCAGACATCTTCCAGAAGCTGGTATCTGCTTACGATTTCATTCTTGTGTTGGTAGAGATAGAGAAGTACCTCATATTCCTTATGAGACATTTTCATCTGACCCTGAGTGGTGTGCCGGGCTTCATAGTGGGTGAAGTCTACGGTGAGGCATCCAATCTGTAGCTGTTCAGGGATTGCTTCCTTTTCCGGACTGACGGCACCCGGTGCCCGGCGCAATACGGCCTTCACCCTGGCAATTAATTCTCTGATGCTGAAGGGTTTGGTGATATAGTCATCCGCACCCAGTTCCAGACCCAGTACTTTGTCTATCTCTTCTCCTTTGGCTGTCAGAAAGATGATGGGGGTCACCACACCGTTTTTCCTGGCTGTTTTACACACATCAAAACCAGACATTTTGGGCATCATCACATCCAGTAAAATGAGATCAAAAATGTCTCCGTCCAGATGATGGAGTGCTTCCACGCCATCTCGGGCCAATATTACCTCAAATTGTTCATACTCCAGATTGTCCTTTAGGCCAATCCGGAGGTTGGGTTCATCCTCAACTACTAATATTTTCGCCATGATTTTCAAGATAAAATACTAATCTAAACGTACTGCCTTTTCCGAGGGTGCTCTCCACCTCAACGTCCCCATTGTGCGCATCCATGATGTGGCTCACCAATGCCAGTCCAAGCCCGGCGCCCTGTGTGGTGTACACATTGCCGTCCGTCACCCGGTAGAACTTCTCAAAGATCTGCTTCACCTTGTCTGTGGCAATCCCGATGCCCTTGTCTTCCACCTCCAGGTACACGGCATTGCCCTTTTGACCAGTTCTGAAGACAAGATTTTTTTCCTGGTCACTGTATTTGATGGCATTGTCCACCAGGTTGACCAATGCCTCATATAGGCCCTCCCGGTCCACAAGGGGTTGAGGAAGGGGTTCTGTGAGTTCACAACTATGCGTGAATCCGTTTTTTTCGATGTGATAGGCATAGTCGTGGACGACCTCCCGAAGAAGTTCGTTGATGTCCGTGCGGGTGGGGGTGTAGGTGCGTTTGTTGGCTTCTATCTGCGAGAAGTTCAGGATCTTATTGACAATATTGGTCAGGCGATTGGTTTCCTTGAGAATGATTTCTTCGTATTCTTTTCGCTTTTCCTGGCTGGGCACCCGATCCAAAAACAAAGTTTCGGCAAACATACTGATGAGTGAGAGTGGTGTTCGGAGTTCATGTGAAACGTTGGAAACAAAATCAGACTTGGTCTGAGCCAGGTGCATTTCCCTTCTGAAGTTTCTTACAACCAGGCTAAAACCAAAGATGAGGAGGGAAATGAGCAGGAGAGAGGAGCCGAGGTTATAATACATGCGCTCTTCCACCAGTTCTTTCACCGTTTTGCTACTGGAACTGATCCCTACTTCCAGGTCAGGAAATAGCCACATGCTTTTCCGAAGGATGACATCATTGGTGAGAGAGTCGGTCAGGTAAACGAGTTGGTTGGTGGCCGAATAACCCAGAGTGATGACCAGCTCGCCCTCAGCAATTTGCTGGAGTTTTGGAGCCAGTACATTATTGGCAAAACCTTCAATGCTTAGGAGACCTGTGAGCTGGATGTCGCCCATTTTGGTATCGAGCACTGCCCGGATGATCTGTTGGTTTTCACCACCAAGTCTGATGGTGCCTATGGGTTCTATTTTGCGGTAACCCCCAGCTTTGTACCTTAGGAGCTGCTCACTCAGTTCGGGATTGACGGCTAGCAGGGAGTCTTGTAGTGCCAGCCAGTTTCTTGGTTTGAGTCGGTCATTTAACACCACTGCCCTGGCCTGAGAGGAATCTGCAGCTTTAAGGAGTAACACATTGAAATTACTGAATGCCAGAAAAGGCTCGGCATCAGAGAGGGTGAGAGAGTCACTCAGGTTGTCTTCCAGTTTATTCAGAATGCTGCTGAGATTATCATCAGAAAACTGATTTACGGAAAAAATAATGGCATTGAGCTGTTCATGATACACTTTTTCTATGACCTCTTCATCTTCGGTGATGGAAGAAATCTCGTATACCGAATACACGATAATTGGCAGCAGAATGGTGCCAATGACAGTGATGATGAGCCTGTTTGCAGCGGATTTCATGGGGTCTAAAGGGCCTAAGATATAAATGTATAACTCAATGGTTGGAAATAATTGACCTTATCTTTAATTTCCTTAACGAACCAGATAACAAACCAATGGCAAACGACACTAAAGGACAAGTAGAGAAAATATTAGCTGAACTTGGCAAAAAGATTGATCAACTCATTGTAGAAACCAAAAATGCCAGTGGTGATGTGCGCGAGGATGTGGAGAAGAAGATCCAGGAGCTAAAGAAGAAAAAGGAGAAACTGGAGAAGGACTTTGAGAGCTACAAGGGAAAAAATGAAGGCAAATGGCAGGATGCCAAGTCTCATTTGTCCAGTGCCATACAGGAGTTGAAAAAGGCCATCGAGGCGATGTTCAAGGATAACTCAGCATCCAAATAATTTCTAGATTGTTTCCAGTACTTTTCGGATAAGGGAGTCCACCACTTTGTTGGGGTCTTTCGAAAACTTATTCCTGATCCTGTTGGCAATGATAGCATTCATACTAATCATTTCATGGCCCAACAGTTTGGCCAGGGCGTAGTACCCGGCTGTTTCCATTTCGAGGTTGGTCAGCCAGAAATTACCTACATGAAAATAATTGAGCTTGTCCACCAGGTCTGGGTAACGGATGGGCACTCTGAGTGATCTGCCCTGTGGCGCATAGAATCCATGACAAGTTACGGTGTTGCCCAGTACGGTTTTGTCCCGAAACTGCTCGATGAGTTCATCAGAGCCTCGGACGCAGTAAGGTAGGTAGGGCAGTCCTATTTCTTTTTGTAAGGCCTGACTCACTTCAAGCTCCAGACCCTCCATTTCCATTTGATAAAAATGAACCATCGGGTCCATACCTATCCCGTATTCACTCATCACATGACTCCCCAGTCGGATGTCGTTCTGTATACTTGCCGACGTACCGATCCTGATGATTTTCAGGCGTGTAGGGTTAGGCTTTGGCTCCCTGGTCTTCAGATTAATATTGAATACCGCATCCAGCTCATTCATCAGGATCTCTACATTGTCAGTGCCCATTCCGGTACTGATGACGGTGAGTCTTTTGCCTTTGTAAGTGCCTGTGTGCGTGATGAACTCACGCTTGTTCATTTCAAACTCTATCTTGTCGAAATGGCGCGATACACGGTGAACCCTGCTGGGATCACCCACCGTGATGATTTTATCGGAAACGTTCTCAGGTTTTAAGTTGAGGTGATAAATACTCCCATCAGGATTGATGATGAGGTCTGTTTCAGAAAATTTGGCCATAGGGAGTATTTTTCTACGATGTTAAGAGCTGGTATTTTTTTGGCGCTTTAGTCCTCGGTACGGGTTATATCCGTTCATTTCCTTTTGGTAAAACCCAGTGCCATCATAAGGCCTCACATCCGGATTTTTAGCACACTCCTCAGAGCAGCAGCCATTGTATACACGGGCGCCCTCTTCGCTCATTGGGATGTGCTTGTTACAGTGCGGATTGGCGCAGTTGACCATTCGGTCACTGGGAACTCCCGTCACATAGCACCTGGAAATGATTTTTGGATTCACCTTATTGAGGTCTTTGACGATCCGATTGTCAAAAACATAGCATTTTCCCTCAAAATCTTCCCCTTCTGCTTCTATGCCATATTTGATAATGCCACCATGGAGCTGATGTACGTCTTTGAATCCCTGCTCCAGGAGGTATGCACTGGCTTTTTCACATTTAATGCCGCCGGTGCAGTAGGTGATCACTTTTTTATCTTTGAGCGATTCCAGCTCCTTTACTTTTTCAGGAAAGTCTCTGAAATTTTCAATGTCCAGTGTAATGGCATTTTTGAATTTGCCTACTTCGTGCTCATAGTTGGAGCGTACATCCAGAATGACCGTGTCTTCGGGCTGCTCTTTCAAGATTTTCCTGAATTCGTCCGGTTCCACATAGGCACCGGTTCGTTTGGTAGGGTCAATGTGAGGGAGGCTGGCGTGCACGATCTCGGGCTTCACTCGCACGTGCAATTTGGTGAAGGTGTGATCTGGCACAGACTCCACTTTAAACTCCACGTGGCTGAACCTCGGGTCTGATTGTACATCTTTCATGTACTGCTCACAATCCGCTCGCAAGCCAGAAACAGTGCCGTTGAGCCCTTCTGAGGCCACAATAATGCGGCCTTTAAGATTGAGTTCCAGACATTTGAGGTGATGTTGCTCTCTGAATAATTCGGGATCCTCGATCCTCGAATAGCAATAGTAAAGTAGGTTTAAGTATTCTGCTTCCATAACTGAGCCTTGTTTCGGCAAGGTGTTTGAAAAAGGAATAGTGGTTTAAAACAGCAAATTAAACGAATGAGCCTCAAAAAGGCATTATAAAAGATTATTTTGAGTCGATGACGGTGGCCGGGTTACCAAAAACGGTTTTGCCATCTGCCACATCAGCGATGACCACCGATCCTGCACCGATCCGTGCTTTTTTGCCAATTTTCACTCCGGCTACAATCAGAGAGCCGCTGCCAATAAAGGCTTCGTTGGCGATCTCTACTCCAGAGTTGATGGTGGTGCCTGCTCCCACTTGCACAAAATCACCCATTTTCACCTCATGCTCAATGGTGGCCCCAGTGTGAATAAGGCAATGCTGGCCAATGACCGCATTGGCACCCAGGGTCACACGGGCATTGATAAAATTACCATGTCCAATGACGGCAGAGTTGGAAATGATCGCAGCATCATGGATGGCGTTGGTGGGCATCACCTTGCGGGTGTCCATGAGCATCTTCACCTGTCTTTTGCGAAGGGCATTGTCATCCGTGGCTACAAAGGCCTCTGTTTTTTGACCAATCAGTTTGATAAAGCCGTGATCGTCTGTTTTGCCTAATACGGTCACATCATCTATCTCCTGGCCGTGCATCTCTGCGTCATCTTCCAGAAACCCATAGACAACCACGCGGTTGCTTTTGAAAATCTCTAGTGCGGCTTTGCCGATACCCTTTGCTCCGAAAATGATAACTGGTTTCTCCATAGTCCTGAAAATCAGGCTGCAAAGGTAGTGAAAAGCCTATTCTTTAGAAAGGAATCTCTTCACAGGAATGATGAGCAGAATAAAGAGCAGGAAGGGCAGGTAAGCGGCCTTGTAGCGCTCCAGTGACCCCAGGTTTGGAGATACCACAGGTAGAAAGGTGGCCAGAGCAGCAGTGTAGCCTACTGCTATCCAACCCAAAGCGGTAAATCGATAGCGATGCGCATGAAAGAGGCTGTAGAAAAATAAGAGTAGAAAAAAAAGGTTTTGGATCGCTCCTACCATCAAAGGTCCCCTGACTTCCCACATGAAAGGTCTGAACAGCCCGGCAATAAAACCTTTGGGTAAATGCTGAATCAGACTGGTGTAAGTAGGCTCCAGATCAGGGAAATGGAGGGTTTTGTCAGGATCTGAATCACTGCAAATTATCTGATGAGTATTGTACACCGCAGAGGGCAGTTGGTCAAAGTGGAGGTTTTTATTGACTTGTGTCACCAGCGCCCCCATCAAAATAATCCAGCCCAAAGTCAAGAGTAGTTTATGTGTTTTTCGGGATACCAAAGCATTCAGCACTTTGGCCCATGCCAAAATCCCCATGAACAGGGCGGCCATGGCCACCAGATAGAATTTCAGATAAAAGAGTACCAACAACCCACCCCCGACCAGAAAGTATTCTCTCAGCCGGTTGGTGGTATGGTGCCAATAGCGGACGCAGAAGCCTGCCAGCATACAGATCGCACCGTTGACGATGGGATCTTTCAGTACACCGGAGGACCAAAACATGGCCGTGGGGAGAAAGAGAAAGGCAACAACAGCCGCTAAAAAGTACCTGGGATGATGCTGATGAATGCGAGTCACCAGATACCAGCTGCCATAAAATCCGGCAAACGAAAGATAAAGTCCACTCATCCAGTAGTTTCCACCGGTGATTAGGTACAGAATGCTCAGGATTTTAATAAAAAACTCGTTTCTGGCCTCTCCCATATAGATCGGATGTTGCGCAGTGAGGAGTGAGCGGGTATATTCTGAAAAAGAATCATTCGAGAGCTGAAAGAGGGCGGTGGCCTCCTCGTGGAAGTAAACCGTGTCGCCAGCACCTAAATGAACCAGATAGAACCACCCAAGCGCTAGTCCACAGCACAATCTAAAGACCAGCCCGCTCCAGTAAAATACCCTGAAGGTAGCACCGGGCTGTAGGAGATAGGCCAGTCCAGCCAGAAACAAGATGCTCAAAAGCTGAATCATTTGGGTGGGTTAAGTATAAACATCCCAATATTACACCTTAAGCATTTCTTTGGTGTACAAAACGACTGGTATTGATAAATCAGACCCTGAGTCTCTGCCCCATTGCCGGGGGTTACGCCCCGGTCTATCCACTTTTGTATGACATGATTGGACTCAGGGGGGAGTTGCTCCAGGATGTGCTGGGCACGCTCCAGATAAATGACTTCATCCAGGTATTTGGAGTAAGCACCCAAAACAGGAGCCAGTGAATTGATAATGATGTTTTCAATGGATTTTGTGCCTATTCTCGGACTTTTGGTTGTGGGTTTTCCGAAATCGAAATGTGAGTTCCAGTAGTCCGGCAGGCTTTTTTGGAGAAAGCCAACGGCCTCTTTCCGCCCTGAAATGTTCAGAAGGTTGGCCAGGAGTTGATTTTCCTGTGTAAGAAAAGCTGCAAACTGACTCAGCCTCACGGAGGGAAAATTGGCAGGTCGCATTTTGGCATGTTTCCAATGGTGCCTATCCAGCATTCGGTGGAGTTGAAACTTTTTGGCCAGGTAGCTGAACTCAGCACTCAAACTGGCCTGATACTCATCCACAGGGTCCTCCAGAAAGCCTGCCATTCCGAAAATAAGGGCGTAGATCTGTTGTTCCTTGCCGGCATGTTTTCGGATGACATGATAAGGTAGGGAAGAGGCCAGCTTCAGAAAAGCTTCTGCATTGGTTTTGAATCCAAAATTTCGGGCCAGCGTCTGGTAGACTGTTTCTTCCCAGTCGCCCCCCAGTTGTTCAAGCGTATCCAGCACACGCACGCTCTTCTCCTGCAGGCGTGAGGCAACCGCCCGATCGATCATTGCGCTGATCTGGATCTGCGGGATATCCCCAAGTTTGGGGCCGCAGCGAATCACCTCTGGCTGGTTGATATACCTGCGGTACTCCTGTTCCAGGTTGGTGGCCACATATTGAGACATTTCCAGGGTAGGGAGGGGCTCTTCATTGACCAGAATGTCACCATCATTGATCCAAACTACATGAAGGATGACGTTCTCATAGGCCCTGTCAGTTTGATGTTTGTGTCGGTTCCAGTCAGAGGACTTGTAGTGTATTTCCACAGAGCCAGACCAGGTGAGGTCATCTATTTTAATTTTGGCTTCCAGAAAATCGGGCCCAGAGTGATGATTCTGATGCCCTGTCTGGAAAACGGTCAGACTGCTTCCATTGGAGAGGATCAGCTCCTTTGACTCGAACTTTTGAAATTTCCAGAGAAACTGCAGAAAGTATTCATCCATAGACGGGCGGTTTGATGAACCCTAATATAGTGCTATTGTGGCTTTCTTGAGCCCTTCTTAGCCAAAATGCTTCTGAAGCTCGGCGGCCATTTGTACCTGCACTTCCTGGGCAGCTTTAGCGGCTTTCTGTGCAAAATCCTCCCCGTTTCCGGCATAGATAATACCTCTGGAGGAGTTGACTATGAGCCCACACTGCCGGTTCATTCCGTACTTACAAACCTGGGAGAGACTGCCTCCCTGAGCACCTACACCAGGTATGAGCAGAAAGTGATCCGGGACCAGTGCCCGTACTCCTACAAGCGATTCGGGCCGGGTGGCACCTACCACATACATCATGTTGTTAGGGTTGCTCCAGGTGGCACTGGTGCGAATCACGCGTTCATAGAGCTTTTCACTTGAGTTTTCTATGAGCACTTCCTGAAAGTCGAAAGAACCGCTGTTGGAGGTGGCTGCCAATAAGATGACCCACTTTCTGGAATAATTGAGATAAGGTGTGACCGAGTCTTCGCCCATGTATGGGGTTACCGTGACTGAGTCAAAATTCATGTTTTCAAAAAAAGCTTTGGCATACATGTTTGAGGTATTCCCTATGTCGCCGCGCTTAGCGTCTGCGATGGTAAATACATCATCAGGCATATACTCCATGGTTTTCTCCAAAGAGGCCAGACCTCTGCTGCCGAGGGCTTCGTAAAAGGCCAGGTTGGGCTTGTAGGCAATGGCATACGGATAGGTGGCATCTATGATCTGTTTATTGAATTCAAAGATGGGATCTTCCGCCGCTAGTAAATGCTTAGGGATTTTTTCCAGATCTGTGTCCAGTCCTACACACAGGAAAGATTCTTTTTCCTTGATCTTGTCAAATAGTTGTTGCCGGGTCATGCCTTAGGAGAAAATTTAAGGCAATTTAAACATTATTGTGAGGGGTGAAAATGGAAATTGGCATGTATTCATGCCAATTTCTATTTAGGTTCTTATCGGAAGTCGATGACTTCCACGCCAGGGTATTTACTTTCATCGAAAGTAAAAAAGGAGTCTTTCACATCATTTTTCACCTGAAATTTTTCAATGGTGTAGATGTATTTGTTTCCTGATCGCTCCATGACGGTAAATTTCTTGAGGTCATCATTCTTGTCAATCTGGAGTCGGATCTTGTAGTAACTTTTGTCCTTACTTACAGGATCTAGTTCCACGATTCTGGAACCATCTTTATTCACAGACATCAGTACGTATTTGAACCCGTCTTTGTACAAATCATAGATGTTGCCCAAAGTGATCTCCTCATCTTCGGGTTGGTAGGTATTCACCGTTACTTCGTCAAGCTCTGCACTGTAGCTGTATACATCGGTGCCATTGTTATATATCTCCTGACCGGCCACTTTCAGCACGTACTTATCATCTTTTACCAGGATGTTTCCAGATATTTTATCATTGATCTCAGCGCTTTCATTGATGAGCTCTTGCGAAAAGTCAGCAGAGTAAGCGCCTATTTTTTTGTATTTGGCACTCATTGCATTGAGTACGGCCAACGCATCAGGGTCATACTGAGCCTGAGTGTTGAAGGCGAAACAGACTGCCGCTATTAGATAAATCAATTTTCTCATGTCCTTTCTTGTCTAATTATGCTTTCGCAATTTGGTTATTTTTAATGCTTTTGGTTGATGTCATTCAATAACTGTTCCAAAGCGTACTCATCCTGCACTAAAACTTCTCTGGCCTTGCTACCTTCAAAGGATCCCACGATCCCGGCAGCTTCTAATTGATCAATCAGTCTGCCGGCCCTGTTGTAGCCTAGTTTCATTTTTCTCTGAATGAGAGAGGTGCTCCCCTGCTGGTGCATGACGATCAGTCGGGCGGCATCATCAAATAGGGAATCACGCTCAGAAAGGTCCACAGAGCCTACTTCTGAAGAGCCCTCATTGTCACCAACATACTCTGGCAGGAGATATGCATCGTCATACCCACGCTGGTCACCCACAAACTCACAAATGCCGTCCACTTCCGGTGTGTCCACAAAAGCACACTGCAGACGGATAAGGTCCGATCCCATGGAGAGTAGCATATCACCTTGCCCGATCAACTGATCAGCTCCGCCTGTATCCAGGATGGTTCTGGAGTCAATTTTGGAGGTTACCCGAAATGACAGACGGGCGGGGAAGTTGGCTTTGATGATACCTGTGATGACATTGACCGAAGGGCGCTGAGTAGCCACAATGAGGTGTATACCTATGGCACGGGCCAGCTGCGCCAGACGAGCAATGGGGGTTTCGATTTCTTTGCCGGCAGTCATCATCAGATCAGCCAGCTCATCGATCACCAGTACGATGTAAGGGAGGTAACGGTGTCCTTTTTGTGGATTGAGCCTTCTCCCAACAAATTTCTTGTTATACTCTTTTAGGTTTCTGCAGCCCGCATCTTTCAGCAGGTCGTAGCGGTGATCCATTTCCATGCAGAGCGAGTTCAGGGTGTTCACCACTTTGGTCGTATCAGTGATGATGGCTTCATCGCTATCTGGAAGTTTGGCCAGGAAGTGGCGTTCCAGTTTATTGAAAAGCGTGAGTTCCACTTTCTTCGGATCCACCATCACAAACTTGAGCTGAGAAGGGTGCTTTTTGTAGATCAGCGAGGTGATGATCAGGTTGAGCCCGACGGATTTTCCCTGTCCGGTAGCTCCAGCCATAAGTAGGTGCGGCATTTTTGCCAGGTCAGTCACGAACACCTCGTTGGAAATGGTCTTACCCAAGACGATGGGCAGGTCCATGGTACTCTTCATGAACTTCTCGGTGGTGATGACGGATTTCACATCCACCATTTCCCGGTTTTTGTTAGGCACCTCTATCCCTATGGTACCACGCCCTGGTATAGGCGCTATGATACGAATGCCAAGCGCCGCCAGACTTAGCGCAATATCATCTTCCAGGTTCTTGATTTTGGAGATTTTCACTCCCGCTTCCGGCACAATCTCATAGAGGGTAACAGTAGGACCAATGGTGGCTTTGATACTGGAAATACCAATCTTGAAGTTGATCAGGGTCTCTACAATCTTGTCCTTATTCTGCTCCAGCTCGTCTTTGGATACCTGAACATCGCGCTGCGGATAATCAATCAGCAGCTCGGGAGTAGGGTATCGGTATTTTGGCAGGTCCAGTGTAGGGTCATAGTTTTCGGTATGATCCACGCGCACTTCATGGTCTTCCGGGATTTCTACCTCTATGCTGAATTCTTCTTCTTTTTTGGGCTTCTCTATGAGGTCTTCCGGTAGCTCAATATGAAATTCCGGTTCTTCCTTAGGGGTCGGTTTTTTGGGCTTTGGCTTGTCTTCCAATGTCCAGGTTTCTACTTCGGCCACCTCTTCATCCTCTGGCTCTTCCTCCTCTTCAGGTGGCGCAGGAGCTGGTTGCTGTGACTTTTCCTCTTTTTCTACTTCTTCTTTTACTTTTTTCAGGATGAAGTCAAGTGAGTTGTCTGTTTCGTCGGATGGCTCGTCCTCATCCTCGCTGTATTCGTCTTCAGCGTCATTCGCTATGGGTTCAGGTTTCCTGAAGATGCCAGCCGCTTTTTCTTTCAGGTTGAGCACCAGATCATCTACCACAGGCACCTGAGTGATGTCAAAGAAGTACATATTGAATACCAGAAAGAGAAAAATCAGGAAAAGGAGTGCACCCCATCCCATGAGCCCGTCAAGGATGATGGCCAGCTCAAAACCGGTGCCGCCACTAAGAAAGCCCCACTCACTCACTTCGTCTGAGCTGAGCATGAAGTAGCCAATGAAGATACTCAGCCAGAGCAGGTAGAAAAGGGAAAAGGAAAAGGCTTTGGTGAGGGAGACAATTCGTTTTTTCCAAATGATTCTATGGCCAACTAAAAAGAGGAATGGCGGGATGAGTAGCGCAGACAACCCAAACCATAGGAAAATAAAGAAGTGTGCAGTGATGGCCCCTATGCTGCCAAACCAGTTTTGTGCCTCCTGGCCCGATTCTTTGATGTTGGTATGCAGAAATGCTTCTACCACACTCTGATCGGCCTTGCCCGTACTCAGGTAAGAGATAAAGGAAATAAACAGAAAGAAAGCCGTGAGCAACAAAAAGAAGCCAACTGCAAGATGAAGTTTGCGGTCATTCAAAAAATCCAATTTGAAATTGAATGACTTGGAAGACGACTGATTTTGTTTTTTATAGGTGTTTTGTGCCATGTGAATCGTACAAAAGTAATGGAGAATCCCCCCTTCATCAAGCATTTGCCAGGATTGCCTGATTGATTTCCTTGATGAGTGCAGGTCCTTTGTATACCAGTCCGGTATATACCTGCACCAGATTGGCCCCAGCGGCTAGTTTTTCAAGGGCATCGGCACCACTTAAAATTCCCCCCACTGCAATGATAGGTATATCACGATTTTGGGCTCGCAGATATTGTATGATTTCAGTGGATCTTTTGAAAACAGGTGCTCCACTCAATCCACCAGCACCTATGGACTCCAGGTTTTTGGCAGATTCTTGCAGGCCACTTCTATCTATGGTGGTGTTGGTAGCGATGATGCCGTCCAGGTTTATATTGCCGGCGATCTCTATGATGTCATCCAGTTGTGAGTTGGTTAGATCTGGTGCGATCTTCAGCAAAATGGGTTTTTGATTGGGCTTTTTCCTGTTGGCTTTTTGCAGCGACCGGAGGAGCGCCTCCAGAGGCTCCTTGTCCTGAAGCTTACGCAGATCAGGGGTATTGGGGGAGCTCACATTCACCACGAAGTAATCCACCTCCGGGTAGAGCACATCAAAACACTTGAGGTAATCATCAGTGGCTTGTTCGTTGGGGGTTACTTTGTTCTTGCCAATGTTTCCACCAATGATGATCCCTTTGGGCTTGTGCTGGAGGTTTTCCTTGGCGGCATGCATGCCTTTGTTATTGAAGCCCATCCGGTTGATGAGTGCATGATCCCCGGGCAGGCGAAAGAGCCGTGGCTCCGGATTTCCCGGCTGGGCCAGGGGAGTCACCGTTCCTATTTCGATGAAGCCAAAACCCATGGCTGCAAACTCATGAATGAACTCGGCGTTTTTGTCGAATCCGGCAGCCAGCCCTACTGGATTTTTGAAGGTAAGTCCGAAAAGCTTTCGTTCAAGCTTGGGGTGCTCCAGTCGGTAGATGGATTTGAAAATGGCTTTGACCAAAGGAATTTTGAAGGATGCCCGCATCGTCTTGGTGGTGAAATGGTGGGCCTTTTCTGCTGGCATGCTGAATAAAAACTTCTTGGCGAGTTGATACATTAGCTTCTCGGATGAAATTCGTTGATGATTTGTTTTAAATAGTCTCTGTCCAGGTGAGTATAAATCTCTGTGGTGGTGATGGACTCGTGGCCCAGCATTTCCTGTACGGCTCGTAAATCCGCTCCACCCTCTATCAGATGTGTAGCAAAGGAGTGTCGGAAAGTGTGTGGGCTGATACTCTTTTTAATGCCGGCCTTGAGTGCCAGGTCTTTGATGATGGTGAAAACACTAATGCGGGAGATGTGTGACCCGCGCATATTGAGAAAGAGAAAGTCCTCATGACCTTTCTTGATGTCCAGGTGGACCCGCACGTGATCTTTATAAAGCCTGATGTACTTGAGGGCTTCCCGCCCGATGGGCACGAGGCGTTCTTTACTGCCTTTTCCGATGACCCGGACAAATCCCTCTTCCACGTAAATGTTGGAGATCCGCAGTTCGATGAGTTCCGTTACACGCAGGCCCGAGCTATAGAGGGTCTCCAGCATGGCCCGGTTTCGGGTGCCCCCATCAGTAGACAGATCGATTTCTGCAAGAAGGGCCTCTATTTCGTGAAACTCCAGCGTGTCGGGTAGCTTTCGGCCTATTTTGGGAGATTCCAAAAGCTCAGAGGGGTCTTTATCTATCAGCTGCTCGTAAAGTAGAAATTTGAAGAACCCTTTTACCCCGGACAACATTCTGGCCTGGGTGTATGGAGACATGCCTAGCTCATTGAGAAACTCGATGAAATCCACCAAATTCGCTTGAGAAACTTTCAATGGGGAGACCTCTAAGTTTTTGATTTCGAAAAACTCACGTAATTTCGTGATGTCTCGCACGTATGCTTCTATGGAATTGCCGGCAAGCGACCGTTCCAGTTTTAGATAATTACGAAATTGCTTGATATAAACGTCCCAACTCACCATGGCGAATTTAGTCTGAGAAACTGTGAACATGAAAATAATCATCATCAACGGACCCAATTTGAACCTACTGGGCAAACGCGAGCCAGATATTTACGGAAGTCAGAAGTTTGAAGACTACTTTGCAGACCTTCAGTCGGCTCATAAGGATATTACACTGGAGTATTTCCAATCCAACCATGAAGGGGCGCTGATCGACAAATTACATGAGGTGGGGTTTGATTATGATGGTATTATTGTCAATCTGGGGGGCTATACGCACACCTCTGTGGCACTGGCAGATGCCATAGCGGCCATCAAATCACCGGTGGTGGAGGTACACATCAGCAATATCCACGCAAGGGAGGCTTTCCGAACACATACCCAGACCGGAACAAATGCAAAGGGAATTATTACAGGTTTGGGATTGAAAGGGTACGACCTGGCCATCAAATACTTTGTGGAGCAATGAAAGTAGCGAATTTTTATCCCGGGCCTTCTCGGGTCTACTCTAACATCACGGAATACATTTACGAGGCCTACATGGACGGCATCATGTCCGTGAATCATCGAAGTGAGGATTTCATGAATCTGATGGAGCTCACCAAGAAAGAGTTGCGTGAAAAACTTCAAATTCCCGCGGACTACGAAATCGCTTTTATATCCTCAGCTACTGAAAACTGGGAGATCATCGCACAGTCGCTTACGCAAAAGGCCAGCCAGCATTTTTACAATGGAGCCTTTGGAGAAAAATGGGCAAGTTATGCCGGTAAACTCACCTCTACCATCAATACCCATTTTGGGATCAATGAGGAGCTACCTACCGGGGATATCGCCAAAAAGGCCGATGTGCTCTGCGTGACACAAAACGAAACATCCAACGCTACTCAGGTGTCTATGAAAAGCCTGAAAATGTTACGGGAGGAAAATGTCGGGAAAATCATAGCCGTAGATGTCACGTCATCGCTTGGTGGGGTTAAACTTGACTTTACGCTGGCTGATGCGTGGTATGCTTCAGTGCAGAAATGCCTGGGATTGCCAGCAGGTATGGGTGTCATGATTCTTTCTCCTTTTGCCGTACAGACTGCCGAGAAAATTGGGGAGCGGGATCACTATAACAGTTTGTTGAATATCCTGGAAAATACCAGGAAGAACCAAACGCAGTATACGCCCAATGTGCTGGGGATCTATCTGCTCTACAAAACACAGCAGGCCACCAAAGGGATCGACTACATTGAGAGCAAACTGGAGAAGCGGATGGAAGAATATGGGTCTTTTGTGGATTCGCAGGATCAAATCAACTATTTGATCACCAATGAGAAAGTACGCTCCAGAACGGTACTGGCACTCGAAACCAGCCGAATGGAAGAATTGAAATCCGGAGCCAAAGAGCAAAGCATCATTTTAGGCAATGGCTATGGCCCCTGGAAATCTTCGACTTTTCGGGTTGCTAACTTCCCTGCTATCAAGAACAAAGAGGTAGAGAAATTGATGGAGTTTCTCAGGAGTTTTACTGGCGTCTCTGCAAGGTAACTGACTCGTTGATCCAGCAGTCTACGGTGATTTTAGAGCCTTCTTCTCTGCTTTCATTGAAAATGTCCTCTATCGAGGGGAATTGTTCTTTGCAAGCATTCATTTGCTCGGTGTTACCTGCTTTCTGATACATTTCATAAGCCGCCAGATACACCGCACGATCCTTTACTTTGCTCTCTCCGGCTTTGCATTCTTCGAAACTCAGGAAATACAGGTTTCCAATCAGGTTGAAAGCCGCGCTGGCACCAGGTTTCACACTCAATGCTTCGTAGGCCACTGATCGAGCCTTTTTCTTATTGCCAAGCTTTACTTCTGTGGAGGCTTGCCCCATCAGAGCATCAAATTTTTGTTCATTGTCCAGTGCCAGGTCTTCCATTTGCTGATAGTAGTACATGGATTTGTCATATTTTCCAGCAAAATAGTATTTGTCCGCCAGTGCTTTGGCCAGAGAATAGGAGGGTGCCGACTGAAAGAACACTTCTCCAGCGGAAATGAAATAAGGCTGATCTGTACATTTGGCAGAGAGGGAATATGAAAATATTTTTTTAGCCAGGTTCAGATCTTCGGGGCTGGATTTAAACTTGGGAACCAGCTGCTCTTCTATAAATTCGCAACTAATAATGTCCCCAAGGGAATTCAGAAAGGCATCGATCTTGTCCTGCTCTTTCTGCAGCTTTTCCTTATTTCCCCCCTGAATGATTTTCTCATCGATCACCGAGGTGATCTTGCCATGGATGTCCAGTACGTCTGTAGCGGAGAGTTCAGCTGGCTTTTGTTTGTAGTAGTAAGTAGCCAGGGTCATATATGGAGTCAGGTTGAAGTCTGAGATATCAGAGGCACTAAATGTATAGAGCTCTTTATACAGCTCCCTCAGCATGGCATATTTGGAGGCATTGCGATAGTAGAGTTTAAAAGCCGTATAAGCCTTCCGGTCAAGCACTGAAGCTTTGTCGTTGAAGTACTTCATTCGCATGTCATAGGTCCAGAGCAGTGAATCCTCCAGCGCAGCTTTGCGGCTGTCTGAGAGGTCTGGCAATTCCAATAGTTCGTCAATGATTTTGGAGCCATCCTGATAGATGGATTCGTGCAGGTTGGGGGTGTTTTGGTAGAGCCAGTTGATCGTGGTGAAGGCTTCCTGATACTTATCTGTCTGCATCAGTACTTTATAGTAGGCCTGCTTCTCTTTGGTTGCTGCATTCATGGTCTCATCTTCAGGCCAGTTCCATCCGGCTTGCGAGGAGGCTGAAAATCCGATACTTACAAGGGCCAAGAGAACGATTATTTTTTGCATAGGAGCGCCATATTAATTTTTAACCAAATTGATAAAAAAAGTCTGTGTTCGTTGAAATCCAACTTAGCTTTGCCTGAAAATTTTAGTACGGATGTTCAATTTTAAGGAAATTATTTCTGTTTCGCTGATTCTTTTTTCAGTGATAGACATTCTGGGGAGTGTGCCAATCATCATAGACTTACGTAAAAAGGCCGGGCATGTTCAATCTGAAAAGGCTACCATAGCCTCCGGGGCGCTGATGATTCTTTTTCTTTTCCTGGGAGAGGGAATCCTCAACCTTTTCGGCATTGATATAGGGTCTTTCGCTATTGCCGGAGCGCTGATCATGTTTTTTATAGGCCTGGAAATGGTGTTGGGGATTCACTTTTTCAGGTCGGATCATGAGGATTTGTCGTCTTCTTCCATCGTGCCCCTGGCTTTCCCGCTCATAGCTGGTGCCGGAACACTGACCACCCTCATTTCACTCAAGGCCGTCTATGCCACCACCAATATTCTGGTGGGTATAGTCCTCAACCTGATTTTCGTGTACCTGGTGCTTAAGTCTTCCAATTGGCTGGAGCGAAAGATAGGTGCGGGTGGTTTTAATATTCTTAGAAAGGTTTTTGGAATTATCTTGCTCTCTATTGCGATCAAAATATTCAAGACCCACTTATTGACTCTATGATCAAAATATATACAGATGGAGCAGCCAAGGGCAACCCCGGACCCGGAGGCTACGGAGCCATTCTGGACTTTCGGGGCAAGAGAAAGGAGCTGTCCGAAGGCTTTCGGATGACCACCAACAACCGAATGGAGCTTTTGGCAGTGATCGTCGGTTTAGAGTCCATTAAGAAGCCCGGATGGGAGGTGCTCATCATCTCTGACTCCAAATATGTGGTAGATGCAGTAGAGAAAGGTTGGGTTTTTGGATGGGAAAAGAAGGGGTTCAAAGGAAAAAAGAATCCGGACCTGTGGCAGCGCTTTCTGAAGATATACAGGCAGCACAAAGTGAAGTTTCAATGGGTGAAAGGCCATGCCGGACATCCCGAAAATGAACGCTGCGATGAGCTGGCCGTACAGGCCGCGGAAGGAGCCGGACTGAAAGTGGATAAGTTTTTCGAGGAAGTGCAAAGTGCCTAATTCCTATTTTCAATTCAAACAATTTCGGATTGACCAGTCGGCATCAGCCATGAAGGTAACCACAGAGGGGTGTCTGTTTGGTGCCTGGGTGGGCACTGTTTGCAAGGTTCCACGCACGGTTTTGGATGTAGGTACGGGCACTGGTCTGCTTAGCCTGATGCTGGCTCAGGTGCACTTGGCCGCTCAGATAGATGCCGTGGAGATGGATGGCCCGGCAGCCACCGAGGCTCAGGCGAACTTTGAGGCCAGCCCGTGGCACGAGCGCATTCAGATGATCATTACTGATGTTCAGTCCTTTACAAATTCTCAGGGGTATGACCTGATCATCGTTAATCCCCCCTTTTATAACCAATCACAACGATCCGATTCCAAATCCATCAACAGGGCCAGGCATGATGCCGAACTGAGCCAGGTGGACTTAGTGGATGCTCTTTGCCGGCTGCTGCATGAGGAAGGAGAGGCATTTGTGCTCTATCCTGTTCGGGAGGCTAAGCAATTTGCAGACCTGGCTATGGGATCAGGACTTTATCTCCAAAGGGCACTGCAAGTGTACGACAGCCCTGGCGCATTACCTTTTCGAGTGATGGGTCAATACGGCTATAGGCAGGTGGATCCGGTAGTTGAGGATTTTTATATTAAAACCGGAGATGGTGGTTACACCTCCGGCTTTGTGAAGTTGTTAAGAGATTTTTATCTCCATTTGTAGCTAAGAGACCGTTTCCCTCTCAGAAAACTCAAAGCCCATGTTCTCCAGCTCATCCAGTATGGGTTCGTAGATTTCCTGCTGAGTGGGGATGGAGACCCCTGTTGTTTTAATTTTTCCTTGAAGAATCATTTTTGCAGCTATGGCCAGGGGCAGTCCCACGGTCTTGGACATGGCAGTGTTCACCGGGTCATCGCCCAATGCGATCATGTGCGCCTGTATCTCCTTAGGCCGGCCATTGTCCAGATAGCTGAACTTGTGCCACATCACAATCATGTCTTTGTCAGTATCGTCAAGTGTCCATTTCTTCTTGAGGATGTGCTCCAATATTTGAGCGGGGGTTCCTTTGTCCAGCCCCACTGGTTCTTCAGAGAAGATATTCAACCAGTTGAGTTTATACATCTCATCAGATTCCAACCCGATATTCAGGTAATGGGCGAGCTTGAGCTCCACCGAATCGTGCGGGTTAAACATCAAAAAGGAGTTGATGAACTGCCGGTGGGTCATTTCAGACACATTTTCCATCTCATAAGTATCATCTGTAGCCCCTAGCTGCACAAAAATGTCCCAGGCTTTGCAGAACCCCGGTCTTCTCAGGGTACCTCGGTAGAGGGTCTGAATGCCCCGCAGCTTGTACAGATCAAGGTACTTGAGCGAGTCACGGTTGGCGTAGCCTTCGAAGTGGCCATATCCGGGTATGTGTATGATTTCAGTCCGCTTGAAAAGTTTGTGATAGGGAATGTATTTGAAACGGGATTCCTGAAGGAATTTCACATTGCCAGTTCCGGCTAAAACGACATTTCGGGGATTCCAGGTAAACTTATACGCCCAGGGATTTTCCTTGAGTTTGTCTTCTGCCAGCAGACCTCCTGTGAAGGTTTCAAATGAGGTAAGCGTGTGCCCCGCAGCTTTGATGCGATCCAGTACCCTCATGGCAGACATGTGATCAATACCCGGGTCGAGCCCCAGTTCCATGATGCATTGATTTCCCGAGGCTGCAAATTGATCTGAAAGGGCTTTGATTTCGGGAGAGATATAAGAGGCGGTGAGCATGTCCCGGCCGATTTCAGCGCAAATGCCCGCCACGATGGGGTGTAGGCTGGCGGGTAGCATGCTGATGACCAGCTGAGCATTGGTGATTTGCGCCGTGGCCAGGGCTTTGTCATTGATATCAAACTCGATGACATCCGCATCCTTAAATTTCTTTCTGGCAATGGAGGTATCCTTTTCGCCAATCACCACTTTCCAGTCGTTTTCCTTAGCGTTTTCCAGGAGGTAATTGATCAGTGAGGTAGAGGAGCGCCCGGCTCCCAGAACCAAAATATGCTTCATAAAAAATCAGGGTTTTAGGGTAATGTTGTTACCGCAAACCTAATGGAAGCGTGAGCCATTGCAAGGCCCTTTTAATTTTTCTTATGCACCATGGTAGCCGAGGCCTGGGCACCTGCCAGGACCAGCATGTCGGCAATATTTACGTGGGCGGGCCGGGATAGGATAAAGGCCACGGTCTCTGCTATGTCCTGAGCTTGCAAGGGGTCAAATCCTACATAGACTTTTTCTGCGCGCTCCTGATCGCCCTTGAACCTGACGGCTGAAAATTCAGTTTGGACCAGGCCTGGCTTGATTTCAGATACTTTGATCCCCTCAGTGATCAGGTCTTGTCGCATCCCTTTGGATATGGCATCCACAGCATATTTTGACGCATTGTAGACATTTCCCTTAGGATATACTTCTATACCTGCTACGGATCCTATGTTTATGATGTGTCCTTTTTGTCGGCTCACCATGCCAGGGATGACGGCATTGCTTACATAGAGCAGACCCTTCACGTTGATGTCGATCATGGCATCCCAGTCGGCGACTTGTCCATCCTGGATCGCGCTGAGCCCATGGGCATTCCCTGCGTTATTGATCAGCACATCCACCGATTGCCATTTGGCTGGTAAACCGCTTATTGCAGTCTCTGCCGCCAGTCTGTCCCGCACGTCAAATGAAAGGGTTGTGACTTCAGTTTCTTCGGCAAGCTCTTTTTCCAATTTGGTTAACCGATCCTGGCGCCGGCCACAGATAATTAATCGATAATCTTTGGCCAGGCATCTGGCAGTAGCTTCACCAATTCCACTGGTGGCGCCGGTGATCAATGCTATGGGTTTACTCATCGTCGACGTTTTTTGGCTTCCCGCAGGTACGTTGGGCCTCCTTCGAAGGTGACGTAGAATGCGATGTTCTGATAACTCAGCCTTTTCAGAGCTACATCATAGGTGTTGGTACCGTCGGTCAGCATGTCTCTTAGCCCCCACGAATAGCGTACTTCCGGGGAAAATTTAAATAAGGGGAAAAACAAGTCAAATCCTACGCCGGCATCCACCGACACGTTCCAGTCTCGGAGTTCCAGTCGCTCACGGGTGTCCAGCTGGTCCCCTTTGCCGGCCGCTTCAAATGCGGGGCTAAGCCCTCCCACCACGTACATGGCCACATTGCCTCTTCTGGAAGATTTGTATTTGAGGAGCATGGGTAGCTCCACCATGGTAGCAGGCTTCAGTTCACGTAGCTCTCGCCCGTCTGTGTATCTGTAGGTAAGGTCGTACTCGTAAAAACCGACGGTGGGTAGTATTCGAAAACTAAGGTACTTGTGTAAGTTCATATCCACCACGAAACCCACCTTCCAGCCGGGCAGGTTGCCAGGTACTATAGAGTGTAGTGAGTCCAGTTCATCAGTGGCATAAGCGTCGGAGTACCTGATCTTATATTTGGAGCTGTGGAGGCCTATTTGAAAACCATAGTGAATCCACTGAGCATCATAGTCTATGAGGTTTTCGCTGGCCTCATTCTGAGTGTACCCGGGTAGGGCCATCATCAAAATAAGTGCGAATACAATTATTTTGTACCTATGTAGATGGAGCTGATGCCCAGGGTTAGTGGTTTGCATTGAGTGTTTTTAAAGCCGACTTTTTCTAAAATCTCTAAAAAATTCTGGCCATCAGGAAATGCCCTTACAGACTCTGGTAAGTAAGTATAAGCGGCCTGATCTTTGGAAATAGTATTGCCTATTTTAGGTAAAATCCACTTAAAATAAAAATGATACAGTTGCTTGAAGGGGAAGGATTTTGGTTTTGAAAACTCTAAAATAACTGTTCTCCCTCCGGGCTTTAATACCCGATACATATCCGCCAGACCTTTTTCCAGATGTTCGAAATTCCGTACGCCAAATGAAACGATCACAGCGTCGAACTTATTGTCTTCAAACTGCAGTGCCTCAGAATCTCCCGATAACAATTCGATTTTTTGATCCAGACCTTTTTTCTTCATTTTTTGCCGACCCACCGCCAACATCCCTTCTGAGATGTCTACACCGGTGACTTTATCCGGTTTCAGTGCTAGTGCCTCTATGGCAAAATCGCCCGTTCCGGTGGCTATGTCCAGTATTTGCTTGGGCTGGAGGTCCTTTAGCTGCCGGATGGCTTTTTTTCTCCAGGCTATGTCTATGCCCAGACTGAGAAAGTGATTGAGGAAGTCATAATTGCCGCTGATGTTATCAAACATAGTGGCAACCTGTTCTTTCTTACTCCCCTGCTTATCTTTGTACGGTACTACGCTCATATTCGCTTGCAATATTAACCATAAACCGTGCGTTTGCCCCTATTGTTAAAAATTATTCCATGAAGCCAATCAAATCAGCTGAGTTTATTAAAAGTAGTGCAGAAGTAGGAGAGTGCCCGGCAGGAGACAAGCCTGAGTATGCTTTCATAGGACGATCCAATGTAGGAAAATCCTCTCTGATCAACCTGCTGACCAATCACAGTAAGTTGGCCAAAGTTTCATCCAAGCCCGGAAAAACGCAGCTAATCAACCACTTTTTGATAGATGAGAGCTGGTACCTGGTGGATTTGCCAGGCTACGGATGGGCCAAAGTGAGTAAGTCTCAGAAGGCTAGCTGGAAAAAAATGATAGCGGGTTATTTTGAAACCCGGGAGAACCTCACCAATGTATTTGTACTGATAGATTCCAGGTTAGAGCCACAGCGCATCGATCTGGAGTTTGTGACCTCTCTGGGGCAGGCGGGCATGCCCATCACCCTTATTTTCACCAAAGTGGATAAGCGAGGTGCGAATAAGGCCCAGTCAAACATTGCGGCTTTTCGCAAAATTCTCAAGAAGGAATGGGAGGAACTTCCGCTCCATTTTATGACTTCCACAGTGACAGGACAGGGCAAGGATGATATTATTGGTTACATCAGGGAAATAAATGAGGGGATAAAGGAGTAATCCATTTTGGTATTGTGCGGCAATACCTATTTTTGCATGCTCTAACCACAAATAATAGATATGGATTTCAATGAAGTAGCCGCAGTATCGGGAAAAGGAGGACTTTTCAAAGTTGTATCCCCAACACGGACCGGCGTAATATTAGAAGCGCTCGACGGCTCAGGAAAGAAAATTATTGCCAATATTCAGGCTAAGGTTTCCATTTTATCAGATATCTCTATTTACACCACTGATGAAGAAGGCGCAGTGCCTCTTCAGGATGTTCTTAGAAAAATCCATGTCGAGTTCAAAGGTGATACCGGACTTACTTCTTCTTCGGATCCTGACGAACTGAAATCTTTCCTCAAATTCATATTGCCTGAGTATGATGAGTCCAGGGTGTATGTTTCTGATATCAAGAAGCTGGTAACCTGGTATAACACCATGGCCAAAACCCTTCCTGAGTTGCTGGAGAAAAAAGAAGAGCAAGAGCAGACAGGGGAAAAGCCAGCTGAAAAAGAAAAGAAGGCAGCAGCCCCAAAGGCTAAAAAAGCGGCAACTAAAACCAAATCCGAAAAATAGTTTTGGAGCCTTTCAAGCAACAGTTTCAGGTAATATGGGCCGACCTTGACCCAAATGCGCACATGCGCCATACTGCATACAATGATTATGCGGCTCAGGTGCGTGTGGGGCTTTTTGATGAGTTGAGCCTGCCTCTGGCAGAGTTAGTGGCTTCAGGTTATGGGCCGGTACTTTTTCATGAGGACACTACCTTCAAAAGAGAGGTTTTCATGAATGAGCGAATCACTGTAGACTGTGCGGCTGTAGCTTTCCGAAAGGATTTGAAAATCTGGAAATTCCGTCAGCAGGTCTGGAAGCAGAATGGTGAGCTGGCCTGCGTGATTATTGCCACTGGAGCTTTCATGAGTCTGAAGGAGCGAAAGGTGGTAGTGCCCCCTCAGAAAATCATAGACATGCTGGAGAAGATTCCTAAAACGGAAGACTTTGGCTGGATGGAATAGCCTGCAGGAGTACATTGGGAAGCATTGCCCGATCAGGTTAAAATTTGAATAGAGAGTAGCGACTCTTGCCAGATTGGATTTCATCAAGAATGTTAAATTTACCTTATGGAGCTATTCTTGAATGACAGTCTGGGCCAAATCACTCTTGAAGTAGAAGAAGCGGACAACGCCAGAGCAGTGATCATCATTGCTCATGGGGCAGGAGCAGGGATGCACCACCCCTTCATGACCAGCATTTCCGGATTATTTGTGGCTCGGGGTTTTCATGTGGCCAGATTCAATTTTCCTTACATGGAGAATGGTAAGAAGTTTCCCGGAGCACCAAAACCCAATATTGAAACATGGGGCTTGGTGATCGATTATCTGTGCGTCACTTATCCAGACCTTCCAATCATTATTTCAGGGAAATCCTATGGCGGGCGAATGGCCTCACACCTGCTGGCCGATCAATCACCGGCTGCTGTGAAAGGTATTTTTTATTTGGGATTCCCGCTCCATGCAGCGGGTAAGGATTCCAAGGCACGTGCTACTCATCTGAATGCGGTACAGGTGCCACAACTTTTCCTGCAGGGGATTAATGATCAGCTAGCCAATATTGACTTGATGCGCGAGGTGCTCTCTTCCCTGCCTGCCGCACGAATGCTGGAGGTGGAGTTTGGGGATCATTCCTTCAAAGTACCAAAAGCGAGTGGGCGCACGAGTAAAGAAGTCATGCATCAATTGGTGGAGGTGACCACAGAGTGGATAGATACTGTACTCAAATGAATACCTCAGATAACCACGACGAGCAGTCAAGTGCGGTGAAGTTGGCCAGTGGCAGTTATGACCTCATCCAAAAAGATCTCGGAATAGCCGATGAACTGGACTTTGACCCGGGAGAAGATCCTTTTGGGCAACTACATGCTTTCCTGACCCCCAGAATTCAGCACCTGTTAGACCATGATTTTGGGTATTTGATCAATGCGATGTACAGAATTGATATTTCTGAGGAGGTTTTAAAAGAAATTTTAGAACACTCAAAACCCGGACAAATCGCCTCTGATATTGCTGAAAGGGTGATTGCTCGGGAGAAAATGAAAATGGAGACCCGAATGATGTATTCAGGTAATAAAAAAATGTGAAAAAACTTATACCCAGAATTGGGTATTTTCATCATCGGATATTACATTTGGGTCATTAGTTAATCATTATGGCGGTGAATGCCCCGTAGCTCAAAAGGTTGCGGGGTTTCTTTTTTTCTAGGCCTCTGCTTTTTCCGCTACAAACTCCACCACTTTTTCTACCATGTTTTTAGATCCTATATAGAAGGGGGTTCTCTGATGAAAGGTTGTCGGCGCTATTTCCAATATCCTTTTGGAGCCATTAGTGGCCATACCTCCTGCTTGCTCAGCGATAAAAGCTAGGGCATTGCACTCATATAGCAAACGTAACTTCCCTTCGCGTGCCTTTTTGGTGTTTGGGTAGAGGTACACTCCGCCTTTGAGCATATTTCTGTGGTAATCTGCTACCAATGATCCAATATATCTGGCCGTCATTCCCTGATCCTTACACCAGTTGGTGTAGTCCTGGATGCTCTTGTCAAACTGGTGAAAGCTTCCCTCATTGATAGAATAGATCTCACCGTCTTCAGGGCATGTCATGTTGGTGTGTGAGAGCACGAACTCTCCCAACGACGGCTCCAGGGTAAAGCCATTGACTCCATGACCGGTGGTGTACACCAGCATGGTAGAGGAGCCATAGAGTATGTAGCCGGCTGCCACCTGTTCGGTTCCGGGCTGCAGTATGTCTTTTTCCGTCACAGGTCCTCCTATGGGTGAGGTGCGTCGGTAGATGGAAAATATAGTACCAATAGACACATTCACATCGATATTGGAGGAGCCATCCAGTGGATCAATGGCTACAATGTAGCGGCAATGTGGGTTGAGATGGACGATCTCCTCGTCTTCTTCGCTCACTACAGCGCATACCTGCCCGCCATTTCTGAGTGCCCTGATAAATCGAATGTTGGCAATCACATCCAGTTTTTGCTGGTCTTCTCCCTGCACGTTTTTGGAGCCATAGGCACCGGTGATATCCAGCAGCCCGGACTTGTTGACCTCACGGTTAATAATCTTTCCTGCAAGGGCAATATCCCGCAGCAATTGGGAGAGTTCTCCCGTGGCAAATTCAAATTCATCCTGCTTTTTTTTGATAAAGCGGTCAAGTGTAGTGCCGATCGGAAGACCTAAACTATTTTTGTTCATCTTTTGGTACAATTCGTTTTGAGCGATTTGGCAAAAATAGGCTTTTTTATTCATTTAAATCGTTTGCAAGGATGCGAATCTTCAAATTTGGTGGTGCTTCAGTAAGGGACGGTCAGGGCGTGAAAAACCTGGTGGAGATTGTTAAAAAATACATGGATCAGCCCTTAGTGGTGGTCGTTTCGGCCATGGGAAAATCCACCAACCAACTTGAAAATATTGCCAGACAGGCATTTGCCGGGGAGTCTTATGAAGAAGGGTTGAGGGAGTTTATTGCTTCTCATCAGTCCCTTTCTCAGGAGCTATTCGGTACGGTGCCGGATGACGTGAACAATTGGCTCATTCAGCTGGAAAGATCTCTGGAAAATCGCACAGCATCCTGGGGGCAGTTTTACGACAGTGTGATCCCATACGGTGAGTTGTTGTCTACTTCCATTGTTTACCACCAGCTGCAGAGCCAAATGGAATGTTCCTGGACGGATGCTCGAAAATATGTGAAAACGAACAGCATTTTCACAGAGGCCAATGTGGAGTGGCAACTTACTGAGCATTTTATAGAGCGAGAGATTCCTGAGTTACTAAAAAAAGGTCCTGTGATTACACAGGGGTTTATCGGTTCAGACCTCACCGGGAAATCTACCACACTCGGGCGAGAGGGATCTGACTATACCGGCGCTATTTTCGCCTACTGTCTGAAGGCAGAGAGCCTCACCGTTTGGAAAGATGTGCCGGGACTACTCAATGCAGACCCAAAGCGATTCCCTTCGGCGGAGCTCTTCGATGAGTTGTCATTTCAGGAGGTGACCGAGCTGACTTACTATGGAGCCAAGGTGATTCATCCCAAAACCATCAGACCGCTGGCCCAGCGAAATATTCCTCTTTTTGTGCGCTCTTTTCTGGAGCCATCAGGCAAGGGTACCAGAATTTCGGAGCAGGAAAAGACCACCACTAAGCATTGTTTTGTCTTTAAGGAAAATCAGTTACTGGTCACACTCAGGGTGAAAGACAATAGTTTCATGGACGAAAAAAAGCTGGTGAAAATCTTTCAGGCGATGGATCATGCCAATATTAAGATAAACCTGATGCACAGCTCAGCCCTTACATTTACCTTTTGCATGGATTATCAAAAGGATAAGCTCGATGGGTTGAGGGATTTTCTACAGCGAGACTTTCAGCTGCTATATAATGAAGGGCTGCAGCTAGCTACCATTAAAAACTATCAGGAAGGTTCTTTTAGTTTTTTACCTGAGACCACAGAGGTGATTTTGGAGCAAAAGACCAGAAACAATTATCAGGTACTTTACCGGCCTATAGAAAAAGTTTGAGCGTACGCCGGATGCCAGTGAGGTAGGAGGGGCCAAAAAGGTTCACATGCACCAGCATGGGATACAGATTGTACAGGTCAGCCCGTTCTTCGAATCCTGGCTCCAGGGGATACTGCTGGTCATACGCTTCGTAAAAGTCGGGTTCGAACCCCCCAAAAAGGCGTGTAAATGCCAGATCCATTTCACGGTGGCCATAATAGACTGCCGGATCGTAGATATAGGGCTCTCCGCCTGGTCCCGACATGAAATTTCCACCCCACAAATCACCATGGAGCAAAGAAGCTGGCTCTGCGGGAATAAGGCTTTCCAACTGTCCGTATAATTTCTCAAAACTCCCAAGGAGGTCCGTGGTGATCAAACCTTTTTCGTGTGCCAGCCGAATCTGTACCTCCAGGCGGTTTTCAATAAAGAAATCAATCCAATCGGAAGTGGGTTGATTCATCTGAGGAAGTCGCCCGATGTGGTTGTCATGATCCAGGCCATAGTAGTCTGCCGTATGCTGGTGCAGCCTGGCGATGGATTGGCCAAAGCTTTCCCAGAAATGATCCTTTTGAGGAGCGGGGTGGAGGTATTCCAATACCAAGTACCTGCGATCGCCGATCTGGCCATGCTTGAACGCTTGCGGTACACCCACACACCCGCACTCCCGGAGGAGGGATAAGCCGTGCAATTCCCTTTCAAACAGATTTTCCGAATAGGTATTCCATTTGACGAAGTAGGTATGTTGGTCAGTGGTTACTTTCAGGGCTTCGTTAATGTCACCGCCAGAGATGGGTCGTATTTCTCTGATGAGGTGGTTTGTTCCTGTGGATTGAAAGAGAACTGCTGCCAGAAAGAGGTTTTCGGACCCTGACATGGTTAGAGATGGTGTTTTTCCACAAGGAAGTCCAAAAAAGCATCTATCGAACGATCAAGTATCTGGAAAACCTTCTCGAAACCATCTTCACCACCATAGTAGGGGTCGGGTACGTCCCCGCCTTGGCCATCTGGGTCAAAGTCACGCATCAGAAACAACCCCTCAGGGCGATCTGATGTGGCGTGAATAATGTCACGATGGTTGGAGGCATCCATAGCCAGGATATAGTCAAAAGTAGCAGCGTCTTTGAAATGATACTGTCGCCCTTTGTGCGCGATGGGAACACCATGCTTCACCGCTACTTGTATGCTGCGGGAGTCAGGGTCTTCACCGATGTGATAGCTGGCAGTACCTGCAGAATCAGCTTTGATGGACTGATTTAGTCCGCGCTCTTTCACTTTCTGATTGAAAATAGCTTCGGCCAAAGGGGACCTGCAAATGTTACCTAGACAGACAAAAAGAATATTTAACATTTTTTTATTCTGGGTTGGTTACCTTTTATAAAGATAAAGTATATACGAATGCATAACACAAATTTTATATTCATACACCTGTTTGACATCTTTGAAGAGTCCCGATTTTATCGGGACTTTTCTTTTTTACCGGTAGGGAATCAGCGCCGGCTTGTATTTGAAGATGTTGTCAAACGAGATGGGAATAGAGGTGGATAGTGAAAACACTGTTTTCTTGGCTCCCGGGGGGCTTTTAGGGAAATGTGTCAACCTCACCTCTAGTGTGTTGAATACCAAACTTTCGTTTCTGATCCTGATCCCACCACCTGCACCCTGATAGCCATAGCTTGTTTTTTGATTAGGCCTGTAGTCCCAAACCTCGCCCACGTTGTAATAAAAAAACGGAGCAAATCTAAATCCATAGAAATACCAGGGTGTGAATAGAATGGACTCCACACCAAGCGCAAGAATGTTGTTGCCCGAAATGCGTTCTCCTTCGATATCTCTGATTCTGCCTTCCAGCGAGATGGTTTCCTGCGGGGGCTGATCGATTCCCTTGGTGAACGACATTTTCATGAAATTCCGAATATGGTACCTGCCAGAGGAGAGCAAAGGACTGAAGTAACTGGCCCTTACTTTCACCACGCCTTCATTGATCCCCGTCCGGTCAAAAGCGCCTATTTCCTGATTGAGCAGGAGGTACCCGAAATTCTTGATATAAGAACTCCAGAAAAGCTGGAATCCGAGATAATTTTGCTGGTAAAATTCATTGAAATCACGGCCGGTAATGAATGAAACCCTGTAGCCCAGTGGGATATCCTCTGAGATACCGAAAGCTGCTATGTAGTTACTCTTGAGAAATTTCCGGCTGGAGAGGCTGACTTCACCCATTAAAAGTTTCCGGTTGTAGTAGAGAAAATTACTGTCCTCAGCAACAAACGGTCGGCTGGCGAAGGAGTTATTGAGTAATCGGGCTGCTACGATCAGATTTTTGCGTTCGTAGCTGGAGGGTAGGGCAAATGACCGCCCCGCCCAAAAATCCTGGTAGTGGAGGTGGTAGTATTGGTGGTCAGACTCTTCACCATCCAGGGTTATGGTGGAGTCTCGGATGGTGCGAATGTCCAGGCCACCGCCGTACTTAATCCCCGGTGCCACAAATTCCTTCTGGAGGTCTATGCCCCAGGACTCCCTATCCCCGATATTGGTATGATTGAGCTCCCAGTTGGTGATGGCCTTGTCAATGTTTTGACCACCCGTGCGTATTTCATAGCCGGATGCCGGAATGCTCTGGGTATCAAAAAACCAGGTAGCTGATGCGTACTTACCCCAGCCAGCTATGTTCCTGTTGAAGAGGGCCAGGTTAAATTCATCGAAATCAGTGATGTTGAGAGCGGTACCCCAGGAAAAGCGGTCTTTTACCGCTACGATCACTTCTGCGTAGCCATCTGGAAGGGGTCTCACATATATTCTTACGTCTTCAATGAAGCGCAGGCGCCTGAGGATTCGTTCATTGTCCGCCATCAGATAGGGGTCTATCTCTTCGTTTTTATCAATCAGCAGGTTATTTCTGATCACGGTGTTCCAGGTGTTTATGTGGACCTTATTGACCATGATACTCAGTGGGGAGGACGCTTGCCGCAAGGTATCATTGACGCTTCCTTCCAGCAGGTCGATGTGTTTTATCCGTATGTTTCGGATCCGCATACCCTCATAAGGCATAAAAGGCGTGTTGGAGGTACGACTGTTTTTAGAAGGAGCCAGTTCGGATCTGGCGTTGGGACTTACATATAGCAGATCAAATAGCTGAGCCGTCACTTTATTTTGCCCGGTTTTCTCTCGCATTTTTTGATAGAAGTCTTGAGAAGACTTATAGGGGTTGCTTCTGACCCGATATTTTTCAGCGTCCACGAAGTATACGGTGTCTTTGTCGGGGGCGAAAATGGTATCTCTCAGGATGAGAATCTCGTTTTTTGAAACCCGCACAGTATCAGTAAAGGCCAGGGCCTTTACTGAGGTGAGCAATACGATGAGTAGCAGGAGAGTTCTCATGGAACGGGTAAACATAAAAAAAGCGGACTAAAGCCCGCTTTTTCTAAAAAGAAGTTTTCTGAATATTATCTGATACTGATTCCAAACCCGGCAGTAAGCGTGTTGTACTTCTGCACGGCGTATTCTGCATGGAAGGTGAAGATTAACAGCTTCAAACGTGCTCCCACATTGGCCCTCAAGCCACCATTTTTATACTCAATGTCGATTGGGTCTACTTCAGGTATACCGTCGTAAGTTCCCTTCATCTTAAAGTTTACCTTGCTGGTGGAGAAGCCCACACCTCCGTACACAGTAAGGACTGATAGTTTTTTGGAGATGATACCCTGGAGCGTAGTACCAGATACATTGAACTCACCAATTTGATCTGGTACATCAGCGTTGATTTCCATCGAGTTTTTCATGGTGTTGAACGCGAAGAATCCAGAAAGATCAAACGGGAGATTTTTGATTCCCGGGATCCACTGCTTTACATCGTGAAGTACCCCAAGACCGAACATTTTGGTCGTGAATTGTTCACCTGGATCACCGAATGTCTGCTCTGGCAACAACCTAAGCTTCAGCTCGGTATTTTTGATCAGGCCAATCCCAATCTGTACAGAGGGCGCCGGTACAAAATTGCTTCCAATGGATTCTTCCATACCCAGTCCGGTAGGTGCTGTGATGCGAATTTCATCTTCTGTACCTTCGTCGAAAACCAAATAAGGGATGTCATCAGCTTCCAGATTAGGCCCCATGATAGTAGGATAGCTTGTCTGACCATTCTCAGCAGGTGCTGTGGTCATGTTGTTGTAGTCAGCAGGATTGATCTTAAAAAATTGAGCATCCTGTGGTACATAAGCCAGGTTGGCGTTGATCGTGAGGTCAAATCCAGCCACCTTGTGAGGTTTTCCTGTGTTATACCAGCCGCTGTTCAGGGCATATCCGAAACCAACGAAAGCCGGTTCCAGGTATCCTTCCAAGAGTTTTTCTCCATTCTCAGCACCTCCTTCAAGAAATTTATCCAAATCCTGAGCATTGGAGGATGTAATGAATGCTCCAAGAATAAATATTAGTATGATTTTTTTCATGATTCTAAAGTTATCGGTTAGGCGGATTATAGGTCTCTTACTTTGGCTACTACATCAAAGTACAGCACGAATTCAAAATTAACATCTTCGTTAGGTACTTCGCCAAAGTCGAAGATTACATCTGTGGTGATGTCTTCCTGATTAGCAAGTGCCGATTCCAGCGCAGCAAGACCTGCTGAATTGGAGATTGAAGTTTTGGTAACATTTGACAGTTGAGGAGTGGTCACAGAGATTTGTGCTATGGTGGCTCCCGATTGAGCAACCAAATCGATTTCAATACCATCCAAATCAAATTTTTCGAAATCGTCAACACCTGTGATTTCAAAGGATAGACCAATCACTTCTACTGCATCCAGAGCATCCAGATCGTCGTATCCGGCTCCTGCCAGGGAATATTCTTCAGATCTTTTAACCGGAGGCGGATCACCTGGTATAGTTCCAATCAATTCGGGAGTACCATTTGGTAAGTCCACCGGAATAGATACAGGGAATTCCTTTCCAATATTGAAACCAACTCCGGCTTCTCCACAGGAGAAGGCCAGAAAGGCCAGAGCAGCGATAGAAATATAATTTCTCATTGTAATTGTTTGTTTGAGTTTAAAACAAAAATAGGGATAAATACCTGTTATTTTCATTGACCTCAAAGGTAATTAACTCGGAGACCGCACCATATACCGTATTCTCGGTATTCTTTTCAGAAATTTTTGGGCAGTTCGGTTGGTTGTTTTAACTTCGCACTCAAATAGGAATAATTCTCATTTAAAAGTGATTAGCAATTCATATCAGCGAATAAAGGAACTTTTGGTGGAGTCGGGCTTAAAAGCCACACATCCCAGAATAGCCGTACTGCATGAGCTGACGAAGGATGAGCACCCCAGTGCAGAGCAGCTTCATGAGAAAATCAGGGAGCAGAATCCGAGCATCTCGCTGGGTAGTGTCCATAGGATCCTGGAGAAGTTGGTAGAGGCTAATCTGGCCTATCGTGTGGCTACCAGAAGTGGAACCAAACGATATGACGCGAACCTTGAGCCTCATAGCCATATCTACAGTGTGAATACTGAGGAGATACAAGACTATCACGATCCTGAGTTGAATGAACTGATCCGAGATTATTTCGAGAAAAAGCAGGTTGGCAATTTCAAGATTACAGACATCAAGCTCCAGATTAACGGAGAAAAAGCTGACCCAGATCAACAAGTAACAATTTTATAAATCATAAAAGACAAATCAACAATTATGTCATTAGTAGGTAAAAAAGCGCCTTTATTTAATGCTCCGGCAGTAATCAACGGAGAAGAAATCGTAGAAAATTTCTCACTGGAAGAATTTGTAGGGAAGAAAGAAGTGATGTTCTTTTTCTATCCTAAGGACTTCACTTTTGTATGTCCTACAGAGATTCATGCTTTTCAGGAAAAACTCGCTGAGTTTGAGAAAAGAGGCGTGCAGGTAGTGGGAGCGTCATGTGACACAGAAGAGACTCACCTGGCGTGGTTGATGACAGACCGTGACAAAG
The DNA here is from genome assembly GCF_044005705.1 of Marinoscillum luteum. Lineage (NCBI taxonomy): Bacteria > Pseudomonadati > Bacteroidota > Cytophagia > Cytophagales > Reichenbachiellaceae > Marinoscillum > Marinoscillum luteum. The sequence goes on from NZ_JBIPKE010000017.1 coordinate 232,015, forward strand.
GTGGAATTGCAGGTGTAACTTATCCATTGGTAGCGGATAGTTCAAAAACAGTAGCTAATAACTACGGTGTATTGGCTGGAGACTGGAACTACAACGATGAAGGTCAGTTGGTGTTTGAAGGAGCACCTGTAGCATATCGTGGTACATTCTTCATCGACAAGACCGGTGTGGTGAGACATGAGACTATCAATGACCTTCCATTGGGTAGAAACATCGACGAAATGCTCAGAATAGTGGATGCATGGCAGCATGTGGAGAAGCATGGAGAAGTATGTCCTGCTAACTGGGAAGAAGGAAAAGATGCAATGCAGGCTACAAGAGACGGAGTGTCTTCTTACCTGGCGTCACACTAAGAAATAGTTAAATATCCAGTACTGAGAAGAGGCCACCATTGCGTGGCCTTTTTTCTTATATTCATATTTTCCATGAAAATATTCATATTTGCGGCTGTAACTTTTATAGCCTAAAATATGAAACTACTCACTACTTTATTCTTCTTGACCTTTACAATGGTCAATACCGCTTTTGCACAAATACAACTCAAGGAGAAATTATCCAAAAAAGCCAATCAGGAGATTGATAAATTCCTTTTTGGCAACAAGAACAAGAACCAATCGGATGACACCAATACCAATACAGATGATGAAGTGTTGGATACTTACGAGCCTTCCGATAGCTCTGATCCGCTTGGAGGCTACCGGAGAGAATCGGTAAACTATGGCACCATGAGCCCCTCAGAAGTGGTGGGTTTTCGTGACCTGATCAATTTTTTGCCGGATGAGCTGGGAGATTACCGCATTGCTGAAAAGCCAGAAGGCTCTACCACCCGGTATGGGGAGTACCGATATAGTTTCGGTAGCAAGTCATACAGCAAGGGTGACGAAGAACTCAAGGCCAGCATTTTCGATTATGCCCAAACGGCTTCATTGCTCGGACTCTATGCCAATCAGTACGAACATGAGTCTACGGACGGTGTGATGAGATCGATAGAAGTAAACGGTAATCCTGGCTGGTATTCGGCTAATTACGACAGCAACGAAACGAACCTGGCCCTGGTGGTGAATGGGCGGTTTCTGATCACCATCAGTGGAAATGGCCTGGAGGAAGCTACTCTTAAGCGCTATACGGCAGGTATGGACCTGGATCAACTGCCCGAGGCACCCCCTGCTCCCGAGGAAGAAGATTGAGTATTTAAGGATTGTTTGCCTACATTAGCGCATACCGTAATTACCATGAAACGGTACAGAAGTTCTCTGCCGTTCAAAACGAAATAGTATGTATAGGCTAACAATACTTATCCTATGGCTAGGCCTGGGCTCCTGCGATCTTGGTTTAGACTCTCCCAATGACGTAAGCGGGGATTACTATAATAGTGATTTGATGATCTCTTTTAGAGATTCATCGGGACAGGACTTACTTGATCCGGATACGCGAGGTTATTACGATACAGCTCAGATGAGCTTGTTTTATGAGGTTGACGGTGAGTTGGAGGAGGTTTATCTGGAAAACAATGATCTACCTAAACAATTTACGCTTCTTGAAAATGTACCACAGAATGAGGAGCCATTTAGGCTTTATGTAAGTGCGGATCTGCGATTGACTTCTGGTAACGCGATGACCTATTTGCAACTTTCTCCTGCGGATATGGACACCATAGTGTGCGAATATGAAGCGGGGAGTGGTAAAAATGAGAATTACAGCTATATCATAAATGTCTGGTATAATGGTGAGCATGTGTTCCCAATTAATGATAGTGACATTGCTTATTTCACTATTGAGAAATAATTTCTCCTTCCGTCTTGAATGATGCATTAAGCATTTAGAGGATTGATTGTCTACATTCGCTTATGCTGTTATTGTACAGAATGAGCGTGTGGCTCTATGCCCTGATCGTCAGGGTGATTGCCCCATTTCATCGTCGGGCGGGGCAATTTATCAGCCAGCGCAAGGGAATTTTTGAGCGTCTGGAGTCGGACTTCAGGAATCACGAGGGTAAGTTGATCTGGATCCACTGTGCTTCGCTGGGTGAATATGAGCAGGCCAAACCTATTCTGGGCCTGCTTCAGGAGAGAAGACCATCGGTGAAAGTGCTACTTACTTTTTTCTCACCTTCCGGCCTTTTAGCATTTAAAGATCAAGAGTTGGTCGATTACCTGCATTACCTGCCATTAGATGCTCGCGGCAATGCTTCCAGGTTTTTGGAGACTGTGCGTCCGAATTTGGCCATTTTTATCAAATATGAGTTGTGGTACTATTACCTGATGGCGCTGAATGCGAGAAACATTCCGCTTTTGTTGGTTTCGGGTATTTTCAGGCGCTCGCAGATTTTCTTTCATCCTATGGGAAAGTTTTATCTGAGGGCACTGAGCACTGTCAATCATTTCTTTTTGCAGGATGATTACTCCGCTGCCTTGTTGCGGTCCAGGAGCATTCGGGCGTATACTGTGGCCGGTGATACCCGGTTTGATCGTGTCCTTGAGGTGTCCAATGCGGCCGGTGAGGCTCCTCATGTCGAAGCATTCAAAGGAAATGAAAAACTCATTGTGATGGGGAGTGTCTGGCCATCTGATATGAAATATCTACTGCCCATTGTTGAAGCTAATCATGATCGTTTTAAATTTATCATTGCCCCTCATCAGGTAGGAGATCTCCGTATTTATCAGAAAATTCATGCGTCCGCAAAGTACTCCGAGTTGAATAAAGGCAGTGCTTCCACTCTGCGAGTGCTGATTATCGACAATTACGGGATGTTGTCAAAGCTTTACCGCTATGCGGACTATGCCATAGTGGGTGGAGCATTCAGAGGTGCGCTGCACAATGTACTGGAACCTGCTGTTTATGGTATTCCCGTGTTTTTTGGAGCGGATGCTTCCAATGAAAAATTCATAGAGGCCATTGAGCTGGTGAAACATGGCGGAGGGTTTACTTATGAAAATTCTGCCGACCTACAATCAAAATTGGATGAAATGACCAATGATGCCGATCTTTATCAGGAAGTTTGCAGGCTGTCACGTGCGTATGTCTCGGCCCGCACCGGAGCCTCTGGGCAGGTGATGAAGAAAATAGAAGAACTGATATGAAAGGATTGGTGATTAAATCCACCGGATCGTGGTATAGAGTGAGAACGACCAATGGAGAAGAGGTTAACGCTCGTTTGAGAGGGAAATTTAAGCTGGACAACAAGAAAATCACCAACCCGATTGCTGTAGGAGATGAGGTAGTGATGGAATCGCAGCAGGATGAGTGGGTGATCAACGAAATAGAGGAGCGTAAAAACTATATCATTCGAAAATCACCTAAGAAAAAGCATTTTGACCACCTGATTGCTGCCAACGTGGATCAGGCACTGATGATTGCTACCTTGAAGGAGCCCCGCACTTCATTAGGATTTATAGATCGTTTTCTGGTGACTTTGGAGGCCTATAGAATTCCCGGTGTGATTGTCTTCAATAAGGTGGATTTGCTGGATGCGGAAGGACTGGAAGAAGCTGATTATCTCAGTTTTATTTATGAGAAAAAGGTGGGCTATCCTTGTATCAAGACTTCCTTTATTGGCGGCAAGGTACCTGAGGAGCTTTCAGCATTGCTTCGGGGAAAGCGAACCCTGTTGTCGGGGCACTCCGGGTCAGGGAAATCTACACTCATCAATCTGCTCCTGCCAGAGATCAGTCAGAAGACCTCTGAGATTTCTTCGTTTAGTGAGAAGGGTACCCATACCACCACTTTTGCTGAGATGTTCTTTTTGGATGGTGAAACAGCCATCATTGATACACCCGGTATCAAGGAGCTGGGTCTTTCAGAGATAGAAGGAGGAGAACTGGGTCACTACTTTCCTGAAATCAGGGAAGTCATGAATGATTGCAGGTTTCATAATTGCCAGCACGTGAATGAACCAGGATGCGCGGTGAAGAAGGCACTCGAGGAAGGCGGTATCACTCAGGAGCGCTACTATAGCTACCTCTCCATGCTGGAGAGCGATGACAACCGGCGCTGAGTTTGCCCAATGAGTTTGCCGTATTTCAGGATCAACTCAAAATTGAAAGTTTTCACGCATTGTTTGATTTCATATCGGCACCTACGGATGAGGGCCTTGTCTTCAGAAACACTCTGATTGAGGTTAAATATTTTCTCGCACACCTGGTAGGTAGAGGCCAGATGCCTGCTACGGAAGCCAAATTGGCGGGTGGAGAGTGAGTTTTTTACCACTCTTTTTTTCACCAGTGGGGCAGGGTTGAATAGGTATTCGTAGGTTCTTCCAGACCTGATCCAGAAGTCAAAGTCCTCATAGCTCAGGTTTTCGTCATACCCTCCCAGGTCGTCAAAGACCTTTCGTCTGGTCATCATGGATGGTGGACATATAAAATATTTACGGATGAGGTTTTCGTAAACATTTCCAGACGGGATTTTCGCTCGCATGCCTCCGTCCTGATTTCTGGGATAATGAGTATTGAGCACGTTGCCAGACTCATCGGTGATGAAGGCATCAGAGAAATGTACACCTGCCTGTGCCGGTCCGTTGGTAAAGTCATTAATGCCCAGCTCCACCCTGGTGGGCAGGAGCAGATCATCTGCTGCCAGATCGATGAGGTATTCACCTTTGCTGGCCCGATAGCCCACATTGAAAGCGGCGCAGTTGCCAATGTTTTTTGGGAGGTCAATGAACTGAATGGAGGTGTCTTTGATGATTGCTGAAATTTCTTCTTTGCTACCATCCGTGCTGCCATCATCCACCACGATGATCTCCAGGTTCTGGTATGTTTGAGCCAGCGCAGACCGGATAGCCGGGCCCACAAAAGCTTTTTGATTATAACAGAGGCAGATTATTGAAACTAAAGGCAGAGAATCCATAAATTTCCGTTCTGATCACAAATATGAGAAGAATAAAACTAGCCAGAACACTTCAGCGTATTTCGGATTTTCTACCCAGAAAATATCCGGTCAAAAGTAGGGCAGGCCTGGCTGAGCAACCTTTTTTCGTCTTAGGGTCAGGGAGAAACGGGAGCACACTCCTCAATAGAATGCTGAACCAGCATAGTGAGCTTTTTTTACCATCTGAACAGTATTTTCTGGGAAACAGCATCATTAAGTACAAGCTTTATAATTTCCTGATATGGCGGGACCTCATGAAGGTAATTGCCGGAGAGTTGATGAAGGTGACCGGTAGTCACACCTGGGATTTCAGTGCAGAGGAGATCTTTGATGTACTCAACACGACAGATGATAAGAGTTTGCAAAGTGTTTTGGAGGTTATTTTCAGAACCTATGGGTTAAAGAACAAGCCGACATTTAGTCAATGGGGAGATACCACGCCCCTCAATACATACTATGTGCCGGAGTTGCTGAGTGTTTTTCCAAAGGCGCGATACCTGTTCCTGCTAAGAGACGGCCGGGATGTGGTGGCTTCCTACAAGCGTGGAGGCGAAGCCTACCTGGGGAAGTTGGCTCAGCCACAGCAAGCTGCCATTCACTGGGTGCACGCTCTGGAGCAATATCAAATGCTGCGGAAAAAGAGTGAGGTTTTACTGATTAGATATGAAGATTTGGTCACTCAACCTGAAGTGGAATTGATGAAAGTTTGTGATCACCTGAAGGTGGATTATGAGGATAGAATGCTGACGTACCACCAGACAATCCCCACCGCACCCATGTATCAGGAGCCACAGCATGCTAAAATTGTGAAACCTGTGGACACGTCTTCTATTGGAAACTGGCAGAAAGTTCTGAGTGAGGAGGATTTGCAGAGTTGTATCATCATGGACCCCTGGCTTGCTAAATTTGATTATCGATGAATGTCTTCGTGATACCTTCTTGGTACCCTTCTGAGCAATATCCCTCCACCGGAATCTTCTTCCGGGAGCAGTCGCGCCTCCTGGCGACACACCGTCCCAACTGGAACGTTGGGATCAGTCTTTGGGGGTCTCATGAACCTAAGCTGTGGCTGAAAGCCTACGCGCCATTGGGCGGCTTCATCAAATACAATTCCAAGCCGCCTATTCGTAAATATGAGAATCAACTGGAATACAATTGCGTGGAGTTTTTCACCCCGGCTTTCACGTGGACCCGAAAGTTTCGCAATGGCAATATCCGCGGGATCATTGCGGCCAATCGACAAAACTTCGAGCGCTTTACTACACACTTCGGAAGGCCCGATGTAATCCACGCACATGTATCCTATCCTGCGGGAGCCATCGCCAGGGCTCTATCTGAGGCCTATCAGGTACCTTATGTGATCACCGAGCATATGAGTCCTTTTCCTATGGCTTCTTTCAAGAAGGACATTCAAAAAACCGTACTTCCGCCCTTGCGTGCAGCCGGTCAGGTACTTGCTGTGAGTCAGGCACTGATCAAGAGGCTCAGTGAATTCGGGGTAAGGGCTGATCGTATTTCCAACTTTCTGGACGATCGTTTTTTTACACCAGGAAGTGCTCAAACGGGGCGGTTTACGCTTGTGGCCGTTGGCCGATTGGAGGCACAGAAGAATTATGAGGCGCTGCTGGAATCCATCGCGCATGTGCAGAAGACTGGTGTGGATTTTGCACTGAAGGTCATTGGCACAGGCTCCAGGGAAAAACACCTGCGAAATCAATGTAGTCAGCTTCACCTTGACGGAAATGTGGAGTGGCTGGGAGAATGTAATCAGAATGAGGTACGCCAGGCCTTAAGGTCGGCCAATTTGATGGTGAATACAAGTAGGCACGAAAATCAGCCGGTGGCCATCCTGGAGGCGATGGCCTGCGGAGTACCCGTGCTTACTTTCGATTGGGATGGGGCGGATGAGCTGGTTTTTGGGGATGCTGGAGAGGTATTGCCATCTGACCCCATTCTGCTGGCTGAAAAAGTGAAGTCTTTGGCTCAGAAAAATCCATATGATCCTCAAAAGGTAAGAGCCACTTTCGAAGATCACTTTGGCACTGTTGCTCAGGTACAAAAGCTGGAACAGTATTACCAAAGGCTATTGGAGTGATTTGATGAAAGTGCTTCTGGTGGTTCTGATACCACCCATTCTTTCTTTGAAGGTGATCAGGCTCTTTTGAGGCGCGGTATTGACAGACGAAATGCCAAGGTCGATGAATTGAAACCCACGCTCCTGATAGTACTGGTACAGGTAAGCTATGAGGTGAACCATCGGGCTTTCTGTTTTATAGGCTGGGGCAGTGGCTGGTAGGAAATAATAGGTGATTCCTTCAATAGGAATCACCATAATAGCGGCAGCAAGCAGCGTCCCATTTCTTTCGGCAGTGAAAATCTGATAGCGATCCGGGAATGTCCGGAACAGTCGCTCTAAGATTTCAAAATCCATATTGATTTCCAGACCCTGATTTTTTCGGCATTGTGCGATGAAGTCGTAAACAGACCGCAACTCTGATACATTGACCAGCGATAGATCAAAAGTGGGAGTTTGCTTGAGTTTTCTCTGTTGCATAGTGTGGATTTTTTCCCACAACGGCCCATTGATGGGAATGTAATGAGCAATTTCACTGACCCGCTCAGAAAAACCGAGCTGCTCCAGCCAGCTTCTATCCGGAACCCCCGTATAATAGTGGGGCGGAAGTGTGATTTCCAATGAGGAAATACCGTTTTGAGTAAGTGACTTTTCTGATTTTTCGTAAAATTGTAAGAAATCTGATTTCCGGCCGTTAAAACATGTAAATCCACCAATGGGGCTTTTGGGAAGACAAATGGCCTTATTATCGATACACTCAACACAAAAAACTATATGGTCAGAATGAAATCGGTGATAACTTTGAAAGTGCTGTACCTTCGCGTAATCTTCATGACAATAAAGCATAAACCCCAAATCCTTATTCATAGACCATCTATTCTTACATTCATTGTGTCCCTAAAGTTAGTCAGGTGATCGTTTCCAGTTCTACCCGGCTTGCTTTAAATTACCCTTCATTTTGTACAATTAAATCTACTTTTAGCACAAATTGAAAACAGTAATCATCGCCACATTACTATTTATTTGTCAGGTATCTTATGCCCAGCTGTTCGATAATCCTGTCAATATGCAACTGGTACAGAAAGGCGTATACTTCATTTACAATGTAGAGGAGGACTCTGCCGATGTGTACATTGAAAAAGTAGAAGCCAGACTCCCTAAACATCCCACTGTGCCAATGATGCGTGCCCTCAAGGTGCTCTGGGCTAATATACCCCTTGTGACTGTAGATTCGGTATTTAAGGTATTTAGCGGGCATCTCAGGGAGACCATCCGGTTGGCGGCTTACCTGGATGGCGGCCGACAGACACACCCGGAGGCCATATTTTTTGAAATGGCGGCCCGGGGACTCCTGGCAGAATACTTCGCCGATGATGGGCACTACATGAAAGCCCTGAGTGAGGCAAGCAAGGCTTATGATCTTATCAAAAAAGGATTTGACCTCTCTGAGGAGATTCCCGAGTTTCTTCTTACCACCGGGGTATACAACTACTTTCGCGAAAAATATCCTGAAAAATACCCTGTGTACAGACCGCTGCTCTGGTTTTTCAGAAGTGGAGATGTGGAGTTGGGGATTCAGCAAATCAATGAAGCCACCCAAAAGGCAGTGCTGACCAGGGTGGAGGCCTATGTCTACATGTCCTATATCTATCTCCGCTACGAATATCAGCCTCAGAAAGCCCAGTCGTATTTGTGGGAGCTGACCAAAGCGTACCCCAATAACCTTTATATCAAGGCCAAACTTCTGGAGTCACTTACTCCAAAGAATGATTTTGTGCAGGCTCCCGTGCCGGTGATTAAGGAGTTGTCCAACTCTGACCGGCCCTACTATCAGATGGCAGGCGCATCCTTCATGGGCATCTATCACGAGAAGGTAAAAGGGCAGCCAGATAAGGCTTTGAATGATTATCAAAAGGCTCTGAGGGTAGGTCAGGAAATACCCGGGCACGGGACTTATTATCGTACCCTGGCTTACCTGGGTTTGGGCAGGGTATATGCCAAGAAAGGAATGAAAGGGCAGGCTGAGTATAATCTAAGGAAGGTGTTGGAGTCGGGTGAGTCTGAGGATCTTCTCAGCGAGGCGCGGGACTTGCTGGATCAGCTTTAAGCATTTTAACCTAATCTGACTTTCTTTGCGCCGTGATCAACGAGTTTCAGACCATTGTCCATCCCACTGAAGGTTTCTACAAGGAGAAGGGGAGTAAGTTTTTGTCATTTGCCTACCATGTGAAAACCGAAGATGATATCAAGGCACACCTTGAGGCTTTGCGCAAGCAGTACTACGATGCCCGTCACCATTGCTATGCGTATATCATCGGGCTCAAAGAGCAGGCCTATCGAGCCAATGATGATGGAGAACCCAACCATTCAGCCGGAGATCCCATTCTGGGACAGATCAGATCCAAAGAGCTAACCAACTGCATGGTGGTGGTAGTACGGTATTTTGGTGGGACCAAATTGGGTGTGGGCGGGCTCATCAGTGCCTATAAGATAGCTGCCGAAGATGCCCTCAATAAGGTGGAGGTGGTGAAGATTTATAGCCAAACGCGCTTTTCTATCAGTTTTGGCTATGAGCAGACCTCAGAGGTGGAGGGTGCGCTGGCTGAGTTTGATGTGGATTATGAGGATAAGGTGTACACAGCAGACTGCCAGTTTGTGGGGTTGCTCCGGGATGAGGATGTACCCGTGCTTGCTGAGAAGGTGAGCCTGCTAAAGGGAGTAGACTTTCAAGTATTACAGGGGTCTATATGACGCCCTTGTCCATCAGCATCCGGTAGATTTTGATACACACCCAGGCATCAGTGGCCGCGTAGGAGAGCTGACCCGGACTGAGCTCCTTGGTCTCCCAATTAGACGTTTGCTGGCTTTTAGAAATCCTCGCTTTTAGAAAAATGCCCGTTAGGCTCTTCATCCCGATCTGGGTGATTCCTAATTCTTTAGCTACTTCATTAAGGTCCAGAAATCCACCAGCCTTGAATGCCCTCATTGCTTTCAACTCTTTGATGTCATCACGGATACTAATCCCCACTTTCAGAATGCCCTGATCTTCAAGAATGTCTTTGAGCTGATCAGGAATGCCAATTTCGCTAATGCGAATGATGAATGCGTCGGTCATGGTGGAGAGCTGGATGATCGCAGTATGGTTATAGTCTCCTTTGGTAAAAGTGGGCTTGGTCTCTGTATCAAACCCCATGATTTCCTGAGTGCGGATGATTTTCAGGGCCTCATCAAGGGCTTCCATAGTTTCCACAGTGTGGATAGTTCCCTCAAATTTGATGAGGGGTAAGTGCTTGATGTCTTCTTTTGGTATCGAACTTGCAAACATTAGGTTTATTTAGCGGGATTTAGTTTTTTGATTTTATACCCCAGATATCCAACCAGAATGGACATAAAGGGGCTGATGATATTGAAAAAGCAAAAAGGCGCATAGACCAGCGTGGACACACCCAGTACACTTGAGTGGTAGGCTCCACAGGTGTTCCAGGGGATGAGTACCGAAGTTACCGTACCGGAGTCCTCCAGCGTTCTGCTGAGGTTTTCGGGGGCAAGTCCTTTCCTTTTGTAAATGTCTGCATACATACGGCCAGGTACTACGATGGCCAGGTATTGGTCAGATGCCGTGACATTAAAAAACACACAGGTACCTACTGTAGCTGTGATCAAAGCCCCTGTGGAGTTGACCAGACTGATCAGGGCTTTGGCAATTCTTTTGAGCATTCCGGAGCTTTCCATTACCCCACCGAAAATCATAGCCGAGAGGATCAGCCAGATGGTACCCAGCATGCCTGCCATACCGCCAGAGCTCAGGAGTTCGTTGACCATGTCGTTGCTGGTGGCGATGGATATATCGCCATAAAGGGACTTCATCGTGCCTATGAACATGCCTGATGCTGTAAAGCCTTCACCTACTTCTGCCACCAGTTGTGGCTGAAAGAAGAGTGCGAAAACGGAACCCAGCAGGGTGCCAATAAGCAAAGCCGGAATGGCTGGCATTTTTCGTACGATAAGTACGACCACCACTACGGGGACTATGAACAACCAGCCAGAAATGTAGAATTTATCGTCTATGGCATTAAGTATGGCCTGTGTATCCACCACAGAGGTACTCGTTTCATTGGTGAAGCCCAGCACCAGAAAAATCGTGAGGGCGATACTGATAGAAGGAACAGTGGTAATGGCCATGTACCTGATGTGTGTGAAAAGGTCAGTGCCCGCCATGGCCGGGGCCAGGTTGGTCGTGTCGGAGAGGGGAGACATCTTATCTCCAAAATAGGCGCCTGAGAGGATGGCCCCTGCCACCATTCCCTCAGAGATTCCAAGGGCCTTACCTATCCCAATGAGGGCGATGCCCACGGTGGCTGCGGTGGTCCAGGAGCTTCCTGTAGCCACAGAGACTATGGAGCACACAATGCACGCAGCAACAAGAAATATGGTGGGATTAAGAATCTGCAAACCATAGTAGATCATGGCAGGCACGATGCCACTAAGCAGCCAGGTACCAGCCAGGGAGCCAATGAGCAGAAGAATAAGCAGAGAGGTCATGGCTGAGCTAATACTTCTGACGATTCCATCCTGAATTTCATCCCATCGATAACCCAACCTGATGGCCACGATGGCAGCAACGCCCGCTGATAGGATGAGGACGATCTGATTGGATCCATCCAGTGCAGCATCACCAAAGATGCCCACATTAAAAGAAAGAAGAATAATTAGAAAAAGTACAGGTATAAAGGACTCTAAAAGTGTAGGGTCTCGCTTAATCGCCATCAGTTGTTTTTTTGCCAAAACGAAAAGATAATACAATTTTCAAAAACCATCCCTAACTATCCGCTCTGCCAGTTCTTCACCCAGAAGGCTGCCAAGGGCCACACCCATGCCACCAAGTCTTACCCCCAGGTATATTCCGGGTTGTACCTTTTGCAGAATAGGCTCTTTGGTTTGGCCAAAGGCCATTATTCCGGACCATTTGAGGTCCACAGTGTAGGCGTTGCCCGGTAGGATGATTTCTTTCAAAATTTGATGCAACTTTTGCTCGATTTTTTCATTGAATCCAAACTCCGTGGTGGTCTCCTCTTCAAACGCCAGATTCCTACCGCCTCCGAAAATGATTTTATCTTCAAAATCGCGGAAGTAGTAGTACCCCTCGTCGTAGTGAAAAGTCCCGGAAATAGTGGAAGGACGCTGCGGAGAAATGACCATGACCATGCCGCGTCCAGGGGTGAGATCCAGTGGTGTTTGGATCAGCTCTTTGGTGAATGCGTTGGTACACACGGCTACAGCACCCGCCCTGAATGCATAGTTCTTGGTTTGCACAGTCACTTGTTGACCCTGGGAGTGTAGTGCAGTCACTTCTGTGCCGGTAATGATCTGGATGCCTGATTGCGCACAGTACTGCCAGAGTGATCGGATGAGCTTGCCGGTATGGAGTTGACCTTCGTATTGATTAAAAATAAGGTGCTTTGTCCCTGCAAAACCAAAAGTACCGATGGCTTCATCTGCCTGAGAGAAAACAGGCTGGTCAAAAACCGGGCGGAGTAGTTCATTCAGCGACTCCATATCGTCCAGGTAGTGGCTATTGGCTTCTGTCAGGAGCTCGTAACCCCCCTTTTGCAAAAAACCGATTTGGTCCCTGCCCAGGCGCTGGATGGTTTTCTGCAGGCCATCCCAACGCCGTTTCACCAGCCTGGTCATGCCTTCATCGCCCAGTGCCTTCCGGTCCTGAGCCAGTTCGGAGATGCTACCGAAGCACGCAAAGCCTGCATTTTTGGTACTGGCACCCGTAGGTAGCGATCCCCGCTCAATGACCAGTATGTTCAGATTTGGGGATTTTTCCTTAAGGGAAGCTGCGGTGGAGAGACCTGTGATACCTGCCCCAATTACGATGACATCATAGGACAATAAAGATTGCTGCTCCCAAAAACTTACCATGCGTTATCATTGTTATCTTCTACAAAACCCCAAAAGTAATGAGGAAAATAGATCAGCTACTGACAGAGTATGGTGAAAGTCATCAAAATCAGACTAATAAGCTTATTCATTGGATTTGTGTTCCGTTGATATTTTTGAGTATTGTGGGGCTGCTATGGTCAGTTCCATCTGACAACCTAAGGTTTGTGCTGGGTACCGGACCTTTTAACAACTGGGCCACTATTGCGCTCTTCGTCACGGTATTATACTACATGAGGATTTCCTTCCCGCTGTCCATCGGGATGGCGGCTTTCTCGATGTTTTGCCTCTGGTCTGTCAGGCTGATCGAAATGAATGTGGCTTTGCCCGTGTGGCAGGTAAGCCTGATCATTTTTGCACTGGCCTGGATAGGCCAGTTTTACGGTCACAAAGTGGAAGGCAAGAAACCATCTTTCTTCAAAGACCTTCAGTTTTTGCTGGTGGGGCCTGCCTGGCTAATGCATTTCATCTACAAAAAACTAGGTCTCAGGTATTAAAATCGGTTTTTATACCTTTTCGTACCCCTTTTCTATCCGCTTCACTGTATTCTCCCATGTAAGCTTAAGGGCTTCCTTCAGGCAGTTTTCTGTGACCTCCTGTCTGTATTGGTCTTCAGTCATCAGCCGGACGATCAGCTTATTGTAACTGTAGTGATCCCATCTGTCTACCTGAGGCATACTGGGGATAAACTCACCCACCCCAGATCCTGTGGCAGCAGCTACCGGAATTTTCTTCATGATCGCCTCCAGCGCCACCAGCCCAAAAGGCTCGGATGCAGAGGGCATCACCAGGAGATCCATTTCATTCAACTTTTGCAGCAGACGAGTTCTTTCCAGAAAGCCGGTGAAAGTGACCCGGTCAGAGAAATTGGATGACTGCACCTTTTCTTCCAATTCGGCACGCAGATAGCCATCTCCCATAATGAAGTAGTGGAAATCGTAGCCCAGGGATGTCAGCTCTCTGGCAATGTCCAGAAAAGTAATAGGGCTCTTCTGGGGAGTGAGCCTGCCCACAAATGCGATATTCATGGGTGTTCTTTTGACGGGATGTTCTGGGGCACTCAGCGTGAGGGCATTGGGAGCCACTGTGATTTTCCTGGCGGCAATACCGTATTGAGTGATGATGGTATTTTTTAATTTTTCGCTTACGCAAAAGATGTGATCACAGGCCTGAAAACCCAGCTGTTCTTCTTCCAGAATAAAGGGCTGCGCATAAGATCCGTTCCGGTCATATTCGGTACTGTGTACATGCAGACAAAGCTTCTTTTTGAGTAGCGATTTGATCATTCGCCCGGCACGAAAGGTGATCCAGTCGTGGGCGTGAATCATCTTTGGCTTCTCTTTGATGGCCACTTGTACAGACAGCATGGCATATTTGATGAGCTCATCATTGAGCTGACCTTCGTACTCCCCTGTGAGGCGGATGCGCTCTAGCAGCTCGGATTCTTCTGTTGGTTCCAGCACCACTTTCTTGACTTTGGTTTCTTTCACCTGCTGGAAGGCCTGAGCGGGTAGGTAAGGGAGTACCCTTTCTCCCATTTCCACATCTTTGATGATTTGCTCGTAGGTTTTTTTCTCTTTCCAATAGTCCAGGTCGGGTGTGAGCGCTGAAGCGTCTACCAGCTTCACGAGTTTACTTACCTGGTTTTTGGTTTTTTTGGGTAGGAGAAAGGTGACTTTATGACCTGCTTTGGCCATCGCTTCCGAAAGTCCCTGACTGGCCACTCCCAGCCCTCCTGATATCTTGGGAGGAAATTCCCAGCCCAACATGAGTATTGTCATAGTTGATTTCTTTTGAAGCAATAATTTAGGAATAAAATCAGGTATCCGTTGACCAATGCGGAGCTATTTGCAGGTAGAATGATAAAACTTTTTGATTGGAGGTAAAGTCACGAAAATATAGGGGAGACTCACTGATACTTTACCCTGAGGATATCGGCTTTGATGTTGTGCGTATTGAAGAAGTCGATCCAGAAGAGCTGCTGAGCAGACAGGTGATCGTTGGGTGATTTGATTTCATAAAAGTGATAATCTTCCTGTGTCCAGATGAAGAGGTCCGGGAATCCGGAGCTGTTGTCTTTTACGTTTTTGGCCATTTCCATGAGGATATTGAAAAGGCTCTCCAGTGGCAGGTGATGAACACAGGCCGTCACCGTAGGGAGGAGGCTCTCGTGCCAACCCACCAGTGAGTTATTGATGTGTTGTTTTTGTCTGTGAATTTCCTCTAAGTAGGCTTGTAATTTTTTCTTGGTTTTGAAGGCGTTCACTTTTTCCTGCAAAAGCGGTGCCCGGTTCTCAAAGAAGGTGTCGCTGTGCAGGTCACTCGGCATACGCTGCAGCGGATGGTGAAAGGAGGCGTGCTCAGCGGCGAAAAGTTCATCCCAGAAAAACAAACCAAACAGCCCACGCCAGAGGTAGTTTTCCGTATGTATCCCTTCATAGCCCTGCTTAGCAAAATAGGCCAGGGCATGGGCTTCCACGCGTGGTCCCTCAGGATTTTCAATGATGATTTCCGGGCTCAGGTTGGCTTTGGCCGTTGTGCTTCGGTAGTTTCGTTTACTTTTTTTGGACAGATAATCCTGGGCAAAAATCTTCTCTGAGGCATTGTATGGACTGTCAAAAGCCACCTCGGCAATTTCGCGGGCAGCATCCGGATCATCCATCTTTTCCAGAATTCGGATTCTCCGCTCACGCGCCGGATGTTTGCGTGCCAGACTGTAGTAGTCCAGTGCCTCGGTGAGGAGGCCGCATTTCTCAAAATATTCTCCGAGGTGGAGCATGAATTTGTCCCCGATTTTTCTGGCTTTGGGGTGTTGCAGAAAATTGCTCCAGTTGACCGGGGCGATGAGCTCCAAAATCTCCTCCGGCAGCAGTATGTGCATGGCTTTTTTGACGAGCCGGTTCCATCCATGGAGTTCGAATACTGCTCTGGCCTCCGCCTGGGTCTCAAACCAGGGAGTAAACTCATGGTCATCCAAATTTTCCAGCTTGATATTGCCAATGTCCCTGATGACAAACTCCGTCATCATCCCATGGGTGTGGCCAAAGAAGAGCATTTTCAGGTACTCCACCTGCTCTTGTGCCAGGAAGTGGAGTATGGTATAAGCTGATCTGAGGGTTTGAAAATCTTCGGGATGGTTTTCTTCTGCTAACTCTTCCAGCACCTCTTCTTTTCGACGCTTGTTAAAACCCCTGTCCGGATAGAGTTGGTGGAGCTCCGCTTTGGTGAATAGCCCAAAGAGCAAAAAGTCATCAGGAGGATCAAGAGAAGCAAGACCAGATGCTACCAGCTCCTCAGCGGCTTGCGGAATGCTTCCAATTTCCTCATAAGCCAACTTATCCAGTCGAAAGTAGGCACCCTTGCGATTCATCATGCGCACCATCAGACATTGCGCATCTTCGGAGAGGGCTTCGAATAGCTGAATGAAAATGACGTCATCTGCACTCAGCAGGTGCGATGAACCCTTTTGGATAAACGCCAGCAGGTCCCTGAAGTAGTCCAGATAGTATTTGGGGGGAAGTATGATTTTATCAGATTCAGGCATTCCTTCACGAGCGGGTTTCCGGGGCAAATGAAAACATTTTTTAGGTTTATCAGATTCGCTGGTTGTATTTTGCTACTTTCATTTCGATCGACTCATTTAATAACCTCAACACATTGTCCAGGGTTTCCATTATTGTCACGGTTTATAACAGGGTGGCCTTTCTCAGAGCTGCGCTGACCTCCGCCCTTGCACAGTCACTGCCTCCCTGTGAAGTGCTGGTGATAGATGATGGATCCGATACAGAGCAAGCTGCCGAGATCGCAGCAATTGTGGCTGAATTTGATCAGGTGAAGCTCACAAGATTGGAAAGAAATGGGGGAGTGTCTGCTGCCAGGAACTATGGGGTAGGTTTGGCTACTGGTGATTACCTGCTGTTTCTGGATGACGATGATTTGCTGGAAGAGCACTTTTTGAAAGGCGCTGTTTCATACCTTGAGCAACACTCCACGGTGGATGTCTTTATTTCCAAAACTACACTGTTTGCCGAACGTTCATCTGCCCGATTTGAAAGGTTGAGACGCTACTACACTTATATTCAGCAGAGAGATCATTTGAAGTCAGCGAGTCACCCTGCATATTTTTTGATCTATTGCCCTGCCATACATTCCATGGTTTTCCGAAAGGGCACTTTTCAGCAGCGCAGATTTCCTGAAGACCTCACCTATGGAGAGGACAGGTATTTGCTCATGCATATGCGGAGCGAAGGAGTGACTTTCCATTCAGCGGATGTGGTGGGTGGCAAGTATCGCATACATGAGCAGGAGCCCCCGCTGGTTGCTCGTCAGCTGACTTTTATCCAAAAGCTGGAGCGATCTGGTTGGCTCAGAAGCCCTTTTGAAAAGGCTTATCTGCATTTACTCGAGGCTTATTTTTTGATGAAGGCGGGCCAATGGTTCAAAGCACTGGGGGCCGGTTTATATGTTTTGCGAAGCCCGAGGGTGATGGGCAAGGCTGTGATCGCATTTGTCCGATCCAGGTTTTAAGGTGTATCAGAAAAGGACAGTATTGACCGTATTCGGTCACTCTCTGCAATAGGGAATCTTCTCCTATGGCCCTGTAGGGCATTTTTTTGCTTACGGCACAAAAATTGGCACGATGTGCTCATATCACAAAACAATAACCTATGAAATACTTAGCTATCCTGGTTGGTGTCATGTTTGGGCTCCTTGGAAACCTCCATGCACAGACCGTGACCATTGACGATGTAAATCCTGAAAATCTTGAGATCAAAGCATTTAACCTATCTAAGAGTGCAACTGTGAAAATTAGTGGTTCTGGTGGCGTTTTCAGAGATGATTACAGGTTGCTCTTGTACTATGGCTGGATTTTGGACGCTGACACCCGCGAGGTGGTTTGGCATTTGTTTGACGAGATGAAGGACGATGAGTTTCGCAAGAGTGATGGGGTGTATGACTTCTCAGTGGAGTTGCCATTGAAGCAGGGTAACTACGAGCTCTATTTTACAGGAGCGTATGATACTCGTGGGTGGGGCAACAACTTCACCATGAGCGACTGGACCATCGATAGTTTTGATGCCCTGGTGGATGAAATTTTTGACTCCAGAGATAAGGAAAAGTTCAGAAGAAGCCTGCAGGACGATTTGATGATCTCTGTAAGTGGAACAGGGGTGTCCTCAGTGAGTGTGGATGCACTCTTTGATGCGAAGGTGAAAAAAGCTCCGGTTTATTTTTTGAAAGCTGAAAACAAAGAGCGCTTTGAGCAAGGTTTTACGCTCACAGCTTCTACAGATATTCGTATTTATGCTTTAGGCGAGGGCCGCAAGGACGAGATCTTTGACTATGTATGGATCTACAACGCAGCCTCCAGAGAGCGGGTCTTCGAGATGAATTATAAAAACACAGACTTTGCAGGTGGAGCAGATAAAAACCTCAGGGTAGATGAGCAGATCACCTTGCCAGCAGGGAGCTATATCGTGAGCTACCGCACGGATGATTCTCACTCTTTTGAGAAATGGAATGCCTTGCCGCCAGACGATCCTCAGTTTTGGGGAGTGGCGCTTTTTCCGGCCACGGAAGCTGATCGTAAAAACTTTGCCACGTTTAAGGCTCCTAAATCTATGCAACCTGTAGCGGAGTTGGTGAAGGTGCGCAATCATGCCCTGGTCTCCAAAGGCTTTTCCCTGAACAAAGAGATGGATGTGCGGGTGCTTTGCCTGGGTGAGAGCTCCAGCTATGATGACATGGCTGACTATGGGTGGATTGTGGATGCCAATACCCGAAAGACCGTATGGAAAATGCGTGGATATAAAACGGAGCATGCCGGAGGCGCCAGCAAAAACAGAAGGTTTGAGGATGTGCTGACGCTTGATAAGGGTGACTACATCGCCTATTACACCACGGACGGATCTCATGCATACAACTCATGGAATGCAGCCAGCCCACATGAAGAAGACCGGTGGGGGATGACCCTCTGGGCCACTAATGATAACGAAGTAGGGCTGGTAACGACTTTTGAGGTGGAGGACTTTGTAACCAAGAACCTGATTGCTGAGCTCTTAATGCCCAGTGATAATGCCTATCTCAAAAAGATTTTTGTTCTGGATAAGGATACCAAGGTAACCATAATGGCCATAGGCGAAGGCTCCGACAACCGGATGTACGACTATGGCTGGATCAAAAACATGAACACCGGCGAGGTGGTTTGGGAAATGGACTACTACGACACGGATCACGCAGGGGGTGCCCGCAAGAACCGAATGGTTGTGGAGAACCTCAGACTTCCAAAAGGTGAATACCGCTTGAATTATGAGACCGATGGGTCGCATTCATTTAACGACTGGAATGCGGATCCCCCAAACGACCCTCAGAGCTACGGTATCAGAGTATTAATAGCTGAGTAGTAGAATAACAAAAGCTGTTTTGTGTGAAGGGCACGGAGTGATCCGTGTCCTTTTTTAGTTTTCAGGCCGGAGATACTTAGGCAATCTCCTCTATCACTGATTCGCCCTTTTCTCCGCCATCATTCCACTGCCAGGCTTCATGGAGTTGAATACGGCCATCTTCCAGTATTTCAGGCCGGGAGATACACTTCCCACTGCGAATATCACCCTCAGTATTCACATGCTGATAGGCAAACTCCAGCGAGCCGTCCGTTTTCACCAGGCCCGTGATGGTGCCCAGTTTGATGCTGCTGCCCTGATAGACTGCCCATAGTACGTCACCTTCCTGTGAGTAATGAAAGATGGTTTGTGGGTCTACTTCGCCGTGTTCACTATTGGTTACGGCCTTAAAACGTTTCTTGTGATAATTAATCTTCAATGATTCTCAATTTTGCAAAACTCAATAATAATGTCTTCTCTCCCGCGGTATCAAATTCCACTTTTGCTTTTTTATTGGCCCCCTCAGCATCTATGACGGTCACTTTGCCAAAGCCAAATTTGGCGTGCTCCACTCGCATCCCTTCCTGCAGGCCACTCGTGTCGCTGGGCTGAAAATCCGGACTGGGCTTGTGCTGAGGAGCTGAGGCAAACTTTCGGTTGCTCTGGTCCTTTTTCAGGTTATTTACAAAGTTTTTGGTGACATAGCTCTCCGCGCTGGACAGTGCAGCCCTGCTTCCAAATTTCTTGTTGACTTTGATGAACCGGGGGTCTATTTCCTCCAGAAATCTACTTGGCTCACAATTTTTCAGCCTCCCAAAGCGGTACCTGTTGAGGGCGTAACTCAGGGTGAGCTTCTTTTTGGCCCTGGTGATGGCCACATAAAACAATCTGCGCTCCTCCTCTAGGTCGGCGCGGCTGCTTAGCATCATCTGAGAAGGGAAGAGGTCTTCTTCCATACCCACGATGTACACGTGATTAAACTCCAGCCCTTTGGCCATGTGAATGGTCATGAGGGTGACAGCTTCTTCATTAGAGTCACTTCGGTCCTCATCTGTGAGCAGGGTGACCTCCTGTAGGAAAGCACTCAGACTCTTGTCTTCACGCTCCTTGTCGTCCGTAAATTCCTTGATGGCGTTGAGTAGTTCCTGTACGTTTTCGTACCGGCTCATGCCCTCTATGGTCTTGTCCGCATAGAGTTCCTTTAGCAGACCTGAGTTTTTGGCTACCAGAGCCGCTGTGTCGTAGGCGTCTTTTTTCTCCGCAGTGAGTCTGAAACTCTTGATCAATGTCACGTACTCATCTACCTGATTGCCACCGCGTCCGCCCAGATAGCTCTTGGCATTTTCCATCACATTCCAGAGGGGCTGGTTCTCCTCTGAGGCTACTACCACCAGCTTTTCGATGGTGCCTGGCCCTATCCCTCTTTTGGGCAGGTTGATGCTTCGCCGCATGGCCTGCTCGTCATTGGGGTTCACGATAAACCGCAGGTAGGCGATCAGGTCCTTGATTTCTTTTCTTTGGTAAAATGACAGCCCGCCGACTACCCTGTACTTGAGGTTGTTTCTGCGGAGGGCTTCCTCCATGGCCCTGGACTGGCTGTTGGTTCGGTACAAAATGGCAAACTCGGCGTTGCTCGACTGGGTTTGCATTTTGGTTTCAAAAATGGCTGACGCGATGAGCTTACCCTCTTCATTGTCGGACGTGGCTTTGATCAGTTCGATCAGGTCACCTTCGTCGTTGTCCGTCCACACATTCTTTTGCAGCTGGGCAGTGTTTTTATTGATGACCGAATTTGCTGCATTGACAATGGTCTTAGTGGAGCGGTAGTTTTGCTCCAGCTTAATGACTTTAAGGTCCGGGTAGTCCCGCTCAAAGTTGAGAATGTTTTGTATGTCTGCTCCACGAAAAGCATAGATACTTTGGGCGTCATCTCCCACTACCGCAATATTTTGACGCACTGCGGCCAGTCTTTTAGCGATGAGGTACTGAGAGATGTTGGTATCCTGAAACTCGTCGATGAGCAGGTATTTGAATCGCTGCTGGTATTTGTTCAGTACATCCGGATGCTCCTGAAAAAGCACATTGGTATTGAAGAGCAAATCATCAAAGTCCATGGCATCTGCGCTGAAGCAGCGCATCACGTAGGTCTGATAGAGTTTCCCCATTTCAGGGCGCATATTGTCTGCGTCATCCTGTGCATAGATGGGATTGTTGAGGTAATCCTGCCATGAAACCAGCCGGTTTTTGGCTGCTGAGATCCGGTTGAGCACCACATTGGCCTTGTAGAGCTTGTCGTCCAGTTTCATTTGTTTTACGATCTGCCGAATGAGTGTCTTGGAGTCGTCAGTATCGTAGATGGTAAAGTTGCTGGGAAAACCAAGTCTGGAAGCTTCAGACCGAAGGATACGGGCAAACACCGAGTGAAAAGTGCCCATATAGAGGTTTCTCGCTTCATTGCCCACGATTTTTTCAATACGCTCGCGCATTTCCTTAGCGGCCTTGTTGGTAAAGGTAAGCGCCATGATGCTGAAGGGCTCTACATGGTGATGTTGGATAAGGTGCGCGATCCGATAGGTGAGTACACGCGTTTTGCCCGATCCTGCGCCTGCTATCAGCATGGTGGGTCCTTCTGTGTTTACTACGCCTTCTCGTTGGGGGGGATTGAGCTCGTTGAGATAGTCTGCCTGCACTTCACTTGCCATTCGGCAAATCTAATTTAAACCCTCAAACTTCGGGGTTGGAAAGTGAAAAATGACGCACCCTTTTTTGGTGATTAACTGTATGAAGGATCAGAGGAGAAACCTGAAGAAGTAGTTGAGAACTACGATGGCCAGAAACCCAATCACCAGCCCGATCTCGATCATCAGAATGATATTTTTCCAGTTATTTTTGCCCTTCCTCACAAGGTTTTCGGTAGTAGAATCCAAATTTTTCAAAATGTATGGGGCACCCACATGGAGTGATCGGCTAAAATAATAAAACATTATTCAAATATTACGGCAACATTACTCAAAGAGTGGCTGGGAAAATGAAGAAAAGTCAGTTGGTACCAAAACCTTAATTTCGCTAGATGGACACTGAGCAGGAGATTTACTTTCATGTCGGGCTGGGTAAGGTAGCCTCCACTTACCTACAGCAGGCGGTTTTCCCCAGACTGCAGGGTGTGCATTATATTTCTACCCATAGTTACCGCAAGTCCAAGGCGATCATACCCAGGCTAAGTGCAGAGAAGGTTCTGGTTTCCCGGGAGTTTGATCGTCAGCTGGAAGAGGAGGTGCGCTGGTTCACCAGTACCTATCCGCATGCGCGGGTGATTATCCTTCTGCGGCAGCATGCCGACTGGATCGTTTCACAGTATAAGCGACATGTGAAGAACGGGTGGTTTGGAAGTTTTGAAGCGTTTTTGGATTTGGAAAATGATGCCGGGTACTGGAAGCAAAAAGACCTGTGCTATGCCCCAATGCTGCAGGTGATCTCTGAATGCTGCACGCATCCGCCCTTGGTGTTGTTTTACGACGATTTAAAAGCGAATCCGGAGGCATTTCTGAACTCACTGGCGGGCTTTATGGGCGTGCCTGCGCCCCAGGTGACGGACAAGATCATTCATCCTTCTTTCAGTGAAAAGCAGCTCAAAGTGCTGCGCACGTTTTGTAGAAAAGTGGTACGCCGTGTTCCGGTCAATTATCAGCATAAGTGGAAACACTGGCTCCTTTACCGGCCCGTTTGGGCATTTTATCATCTGGTGCTGTATGGTGCTGCCCTTCTTCCCGACAGATGGGTGGGTGAGGAGCCATTGATTGATCCTGCTCTATTGGAAGAAGTGAACAGGAGATTCGAATCGGACTGGAAGGCAGTAAGGGAATGGTGATCCGTCTGATTTTGTTTTTATACCAGGGTCAGTTATGTTTGAAAAAACGGATAATAGAGCAATTCAGGAGTAAACTGGAACTAGATATGAAGGTATTTTTATTACTGTTTTTGCTTGGTTTGCTCGTGTCATGTGAAAGGTATGAGGATCAGGTTCAGATCTTTGAAATCCAGAATATCACTGATCACCATGTCTATCTGGAGTATTTTAGATCAGGAAGGTTTAAACAAACAGCAGAGGTCGGATACGGTGGGGACAATATTGTATTCGAGGTAGAGTCATTGCGTGGACCTAGAGGAATTGCTGAGGGGATTAACGCTGATTCAATGCTGATTATCTTCGATAGCACCATGGTTTCATACCATGTATTCAATCCTGGAAGGGGATATTGGAGTCCTCACTCGGGAAACATTCTCGATGATCGGTCCTATGCGGAAGACCCGGAACACTACTTTACCTATCTCATCAGGGAGCAGGAGTACGAGCGGGCGGTTCCATTGGAGGATTGAATAGGTAAGGTATTTGAGCAAAGGACGCCCCAATGGCTTCAAAATACCGGCGATGAAAGAGTTCAATTTTTTCACTTAGAATAGCTATATTTCTCCATCAACTAACCTTAGAAATTATGGATATTTCATCATTGAACTGGCTGGCTGTGATCGCATCAGCAGTTATGACTTTTGTAGTAGGCGGCATCTGGTATGGCTCACTTTTCGGGCAGACCTGGATGGACGAGATGGGCTTCACCGAAGAAGAGCTCAAAGAAGCGAATATGGTTAAAATCTACGGGATAGCCTTTGTGCTCGAGTTGATTATGGCGATAAACCTGGCGATGTTCATCGGAGAGGCCAGCGTGAGCGAAGGGGCTTTGTACGGCTTTCTGACAGGCTTTGGTTGGGTGGCTCTGGCCATGGGGGTGAATGCGCTGTTTTCCAGAAGCTCCTTCAAGCTGTGGTTTATCAACTCTTTCTATTTCGTGATCACCTTCACATTGATGGGTGTGATCCTGACTGCCTGGAGGTAGGGAATGGGGCCTTGAACTCCATTGGTTCAAGGCCTTGTCTTTTATTCCTTCACCCTCACAAAGACCGGCCCTTGTTGATAGGTAGAGTCTGAGGTCAGCCTGCTGATGTTGCCGGTTTCGTATTCCATCAGGTAGATGTCAAAATCCCTGTCACCTTCATATTCCCTTGGGTATCCATCAAAGGTGATCCATTGCCCGTCAGGAGACCAGGCATGCCATGCTGCATACAGTGTGTCCGGGGTGATTCTTTTGGGTTCTTTGCCAGCTGGGTCTGTCATGAAGAGGCTGCTATAGCCGTCCTGCACCGAATTGTAAGTAATGATGTTGCGAGTTGGCTCCCAGAAGGGCGGTCCGGCATGATACTGATACCACTCAGATAGGGTGTCATTCTTAGGGTACTCAGTGATTTTTCTCAGGCCGCTTCCATCTGCCCCGATGATATAGAGCTCATCTAGATAACCACTTTCCTTCTTGAATTTTTTTGTAGCCCCACGAAAGACCACTTCACTACCATCCGGCGAAAAGAAGGGGTCGTTGTAATAGACCAGGTTGGTGTATAGTTTGGATACCAGTTTTCCATTCAGGTCAATGATGTGAAAAGCACTGTCTTCAGGTACTCTGGGATCTACGATCAGTTCTGAACCATTTTTTCTGGAGCTGAGCCAGCTATCGTTGAGTCTTTGGTCAGATACTTTGCGCAGGTTCTGTCCGAAAGCATCCATTTCATAAAGAAAATACATCCTGTGGGTGGTATCCCGGTCAGAGATGAAATAGACTTTGTGATCATAGGCGTAATACACCCAGTCCACGCCTTCCCAGTTGGAAATATTCCGACGGTCTGTGCCATCGGGTTTCATGCTGAATACTTCGTAATCATCGTTTTCCCGATCGTGCCATACATTGTACACAATGCGATAGGTCTCCTTAGAAGTCGTTTTTTCGGCGGACTGACAGGCCGTCAGGCCCAGCAAACCAAGTATGATTAGGTTTCTCATCTCCATATGCCCAGGATAAATCCGATTAAAGTAAAATAGACAGTAATATACCCTCCGTTGATTAAAATATATCGCCATGATTTGAACTCATACATGGCAATGATGGCAAAAATGATGGCTGCCCAGCCGAATCCGGCCAAAAATCCGGCGGTGGTCCCCCATATCCAGTCTGTTTTCGCATCACCCAGGAAGAAGGCCAGGTTGTAGCAGATGATTAGTGAAAGAAGTGTGGAGATTCCATACAATTTGACCGGATTGACGGTCTTCAGTTGATCATCTGTCAGTTGGTTTTCTGATTTCCAGGCTTTGTAAAACAAGACTGGTGAATACCAGATGGCTCCAACAACTAAATTGGCCAGGGCGGCGACTATCACAGCCCAGTGATTGATTATCATGTCTTCCATTTCGTTTTTTGATTTCAAATATAGAGTGGCACCTGAAGGCTGTATTGTAAAAAATTTACCTGACCGGTATATAATTCAGGAAGTCCCCTTTTTGAGAAAGATATTGCTCCGGGCTGAAGCCAGAGAAATTCTTGAATTCTTTGATGAAATGTGCCTGGTCATAGTAGCCACAGTCCAAAGCCAGCCTGGTCCAGTCGATACTGCCATAGGTTTCGATTTCCCGTATGACCCGCTGAAACCTCATTACTTTCAGAAACTCCTTTGGTGACATACCTGCATGTTTTTTGAAGAGACTAATGAAATGTTTGTGGCTGTAGCCTGATTGGTCTGCGAGAAGTTTAATAGAAGTATTGGAGGGGGAGTGTACCAATTGGTGAAAGGCAAATGTGACTACCGGAGGCAAATCAATTACACCTACACATCTCGCGAAGATAAAATCTTCCATGATCTGAATTTTGGTCTCCACAAAGTGCGCTTCCAGGATTTTTGTACGAAGGTCCTCAAAAGGGCTTCCAAGGATCAGATCTGCTTCATAGACCTTATCGGTGAGTTCCTCCTGTGGAATATTGAAGATGTTGTAGGCGGCCCCGAATTTGAGGCGAACGATCATCATGCTGTCATTTTGGCCACCAGCATCTATGGATAGTAATTTTTTTCTTGCCCCGGAGAGCCATCCCTTTTTGAATGTATCATTGACTTTGAGGGTGGTATTGTCAAAGGTATGTTTGGGCGCCTCTGTCAGGTTCACAATAAAGTCCGCATGTCCATCTGGCAAGAGTCTCTCGGCAAAGTGCTCCACCGAATAGTTAGAATAGTAGGTGATGCTTTCTACGAGCTGATTGATAGGGTATGTGGGAATATGGACCGTGAGAAACATTTGGCTTTTATTTGATCATTAACCTGATCAGCTCCTCCGGGTCTTCCGAGATGGTGAGTTCATTGCGTTGTTTGGCGGACAGGAATCCTTCTTCCACCATGTGATCAATAAAGCCGAACAGCTTATCGTAGTAGCCATCGGTATTGAGGAAGCCACAGCGCTTGTTGTGATACCCGATCTGGTGCCAGGTGAATACTTCTATGATTTCTTCGATGGTGCCAATGCCACCAGGGAGAGCGATAAAACCATCTGATAGCTCTGCCATGATTGCCTTGCGCTCATGCATGGTGGCTACTACGCGCAGTTCTGTAAGCCCCGTATGTCCCACTTCCCTGGTCATCAACTTTTCGGGGATCACCCCGATCACTTCTCCACCATGGGCCAGGGCAGCATCGGCCACCACTCCCATCAGGCCTATTTTACCACCTCCATAGACCACCCCTATTCCTTGCTCACTCATAAGCTTACCCACGGTACTGGCTGCCTGGGAATAGCTGATGTTTTTTCCGGTACTGGAACCACAAAATACGGCGAGTCGTTTGGTCATGGGGATGAGGGATTTTTGGTGCAGGCTAAAAATAGGTAAACTATCTCTGAACCCCGAAATCTTTAACCCGCAAGACTTTCATTTTTCGAAGGGAGGGTAGAAATTGCCGACGAACAATTTTCGGAGTTATTCATTCAGTACGCTAAAACACAAAGGCCCATGCAATATCGAATTTTAGGAAAAACAGGTCTCAAAATTTCAGAAATCTCCCTGGGCACCTGGCAGGTAGGAGGCGGCTGGGGTGGTGAGTTTGATCAAAAGGCTGCCGAAAGCATCATCAGCACTGCTATAGAAAACGGGGTGAATTTTCTGGATACTGCAGATGTGTATGATGATCAGCAAAGCGAACGTGCCGTGGCAGGGTTTGTCAAGGAAAACCGGGATAAACTGATCATAGCCACCAAAATTGGCCGAAGGCTGAACCCCCACGTGGCGGATGCTTATACACCAGAAGCCATGGAGGCTTTCGTGGATGAGGCATTGAAAAATACCGGGCTTCAATACCTGGACCTGGTGCAGCTTCACTGTCCTCCTACACCCGTTTATCAATTTGATGACGTGTTTGCCAGGTTGGAGAAGATCAAAGCTTCAGGCCGGGTACGGCATTTTGGAGTGAGTGTGGAGAAAGTGAAGGAAGCGAGGATGGCAGCGGATTATGATGTGGTGGAGAGTGTTCAGATCATCTTCAATATGTTTCGCCAGAAGCCCGCCGAGGATTGTTTTAAGCTATTGAGTGAGCGCAATATTGGCATCATAGCCAGGGTGCCACTGGCCAGTGGGCTACTGAGTGGCAAGATGTCTGCCGATCGGGAGTTTGACAAAAACGATCACCGGGCTTTCAATAGAAATGGTGAAGTATTCGATAAGGGCGAAACCTTTTCAGGCGTGCCATTAGATCAGGGACTTCAGGCGGTCAGTAAGTTAAAGTCTGTTTTTGGACAGGAGGCCCTGTATCAATATGCCTTGAAGTGGATTTTACAATTTCCAGAAGTGAGCACGGTGATACCCGGTGCCAGCAGACCCGAGCAAGTGATCTCCAATTTGAAGGTGGGTGATTTGCCAGCGTTGGATGATGAGCAGATGACAGCTGTGAAAGATATCTATGATGAATACATCCGAGCGGAGGTACATCACCTGTGGTAGACGAAAAAAATTACGCACCAAAAAGGTGCGTAATCTGAAGAGGATTGATGAAGTATGTACGCTACTCAATCGTTTTACTAAGGTCGGCAAAAGCTGGGCCAATCACAATACCATTTATGAGGTATTTGCTCTCCCTACTTTTTGAGTTTGATATTGTAAAGATCAAGCCTTCTGTCCTTTAGGTTTCTTACACTGCCAAACTCGTGGAGCTCCTTGAGCAGCTCCAAATCCAGATCCCCAATCACCGTCATCTCGGTGTTTGGCGTAGCTTCTGCCTTGATGGCATTGGTGGGGAATGCAAAGTCAGAAGGAGTGAAGATGGCACTTTGGGCATACTGGATGTCCATGTTGTTCACCTTGGGCAAATTGCCCACGCATCCCGCGATGGCCACATAACACTCATTTTCTATCGCCCGGGCCTGTGCACAGTAGCGCACCCTGTTGTATCCATTCTGTGTGTCTGTAAGGAAGGGGACAAACAGGATTTGCATGCCTTGCTCTGCATATAACCTGGAGATTTCCGGAAACTCCGAATCGTAGCAAATGGTGATTCCGATTTTTCCGGCATCTGTATCGAAGACCTTTACTTTGTCACCGCCTGTCATTCCCCAGGAGTTTTGCTCTGAGGGTGTGATGTGAATTTTCTTGTAGCTGTCCCATGAGCCATCACGTCGGCAGAGATAAGAGACATTGTAGAGTTTTTCATTCTCTATCTCCGGCATGGAGCCTGTGATGATGTTCACATTGTAAGAGATGGCAAACTCGGTAAACTTTTCGCGCAAAGCGTGGGTATACTTGGCCAGTCCTCTGATGGCTTCCGGCTCTCCCAGGTGGTTAAACTCCGCCATGAGTGGAGCATTGAAGAGCTCCGGGAAAAGGATGAAATCTGACTGGTAATCGCCAAACGCATCAATGAAGTACTCCATCTGCTCCACGAGTGACTCCAGGTCTTTGAAAGGACGCATTTGCCACTGCACCAGACCTACACGCACGTAGGTTCTGGGAGCGTTGATGAGCTTTTCCGTCTCAGCGTAATAGATATTGTTCCACTCCAGCAGGGTAGCATAGTCTTTGGATTTGCTGTCTCCGGGCAGGTAGTTTTTGAGAATCTTCTTCACGTGAAAGTCGTTCCCAATCTGAAAGTTCAGGATCGGGTCATTGATTTCACGATTCTTCACCGCGTCTATGTATTGACGGGGCGTCATGTCCTTGGCATACTTCTCATAGTTGGGGATGCGGCCGCCGGCTACTATGGACTTGAGGTTCAGGTTTTCGCAAAGCTCCTTTCGGCTATCATATAGTCTACGGCCCAGCCTGAGCCCGCGGTAGTCAGGATGCACAAATACGTCTATTCCATACAGGACATTTCCAGCATCGTCATGCGTGCTGAAGGAGTCATTGCCCACGATTTGCTTATAAGTGTGGTTGTCACCAAATTTCTTATAATCCACTATGATGGCTAGCGCTGCAGCCACCATTTTGCCATCCACCTCTACACAGAGCTGCCCTTCCGGGAAAATTTTGAGCAACCGCTTGATGTCCATTCTTTCCCAATAGGGCTCATCAATCCCCTTATAGGCGAGTTCCATGATTTCGCGCAGCTCGGGATAGTCAGAGAGTTGCAAGTGTCTGAGTTGTACATTGAGTTCTCCAGAGAGAACGGGTTCCTTTTTATTCGTCATATCTATATGAATTAACCAGCATACGACAGTTTTGATTGAAAGTTCTTGAAAAAGAATCTTTTACTTCAGGCTGCGCGTTTCCTTATTCCATAAATTTGCGCAAAATAAACAACAGACACACATGCGATACTACAATACGCTGATAGAAACCATTGGGAACACGCCCCTTGTGAAGCTCAACCGGGTGAATAAGGGCATCAAGGGGACTATACTGGTGAAGGTAGAATATTTTAATCCGGGCAATTCTGTAAAAGACAGGATTGCGCTCAAGATGATTGAGGATGCAGAGAAATCAGGGCAGCTAAAGCCTGGTGGCACCATCATCGAGGGTACTTCGGGCAATACAGGGATGGGACTGGCACTGGTGGCTCAGGCCAAAGGCTACAAATGTATTTTCACCTTGGCTGATAAACAGTCGCAGGAAAAAATGGACATCCTACGGGCTGTGGGCGCGGAGGTGATCGTTTGCCCCACCAACGTCTCACCAGATGATCCCAGGTCATATTACTCCGTTGCCAAAAAACTCAATGAGGACATTCCGAACTCGATTTACCCCAATCAGTACGACAACCCCTCCAATACACTCGCCCACTACGAGTCTACCGGGCCTGAAATATGGAATGACACGGATGGAAAAATTACCCACTATGCAGCTGGAATGGGCACCGGAGGAACCATTTGCGGGACTTCCAAATACCTGAAAGAGCAGAAAAAGGAGGTAGTGTCGGTTGCCATTGATTCTTATGGTTCGGTTTTTAAGAAATATAAGGAGACAGGCATTTTTGATGAAAAAGAGATTTACCCTTATCTCACTGAAGGGATCGGCGAGGACATCCTGCCAAAGAATGTGGATTTTGACATGATCGATCACATCGTGAAAGTGACAGATAAGGATGGAGCAGTGATGGCCAGAAGGCTGTCCAGAGAAGAAGGCCTGTTTTGTGGTTGGTCTTGTGGTTCTGCAGTGCATGGAGCCCTGGAGTTTGCCAGAGATCACTTGAAAGAAGATGATGTGATGGTCATCCTGTTGCCTGACCATGGCACACGTTACCTGGGCAAGGTCTACAACGACAACTGGATGAAGGATCATGGTTTTCTGGAGACCAGGAAGTTTGCCACTGCCAAGGATATCATCAGCAGCCGTAGCGGAAGTTCTGGCCTGAAGACCATCGATAAAAACCTGAAAGTGGGAGAAGCCATTCTCACCATGAACCAATACGGGATAGATCAGGTGCCGGTGGTGGATGGCGATGAGTTTGTGGGCAGCCTGAATGATACCCATGTCCTTAAGAGTCTACTGCAAAACCCGGATATCAAAAATCAGCCGGTCAGCGACATTATGGATTCTCCGTTCCAGTTTGTGGGGATGGACAATACCATCGATGTGCTGTCGTCATTGATTCAGAAAGAGAATAAAGCGTTGCTGGTAAGGGATCATCAGAATGAGGTACACATTGTCACTCAGAGTGATCTGCTGATGGCCATTAGCGAATAGGCTGGCATTCATTTTTGAATCACTAAAGGATTTTCTACCTTTAGGTTATTATAAAATAAATACTAACTCTTTGCTTGCAGTCCCTCATCTGATAATGATGAGGGATTTTTTTGTTAAGAGGAGTTTATACACCCATCACTTCTTTGATCGCTGCCTCCAGCATCATGGCCGATTGTACCTCAGATTTGCTGATGTACCGGCTGATAGGAATTGCGGTATTCCGTGGTTGGTTCAGGTGTCCTGAGATCACGATGACCTTTGGTGGTACATCCAGGGTTTCCAGTGCTTCAAACCCATCCAGATAGGGCATTTCCAAATCGAGCAGCAGTACATCGGGTTTGGATTTCACAGTGGCCATCATACCCTCTACCGGATTGTTGTAGGTGGCAATTAGTTCTGCAGACTTGATGTCGTTGAACAGCACCATGAGCATTTTCAGGAAAAGCGGATCGTCATCAATAGCCAGGCATTTGATCATCTTGATGTTTTTTCTTCAATATTAGAGAATTTATGGCAATGTCAGGGAGAAACCCATAAGTCAATTTCAGGATCTTACCCGAATCGTTTTATGCACTGGGAATCTCAAACCCCATGAGCATCATCATTCGGCGAAATTCGTCTGGAAAGCCGGCCTTGATGGTGACAGGTACACTGCTCTGCGGGTGGATAAATGTAAGTTCATGAGCATGCAACATCATTTCCATCAGATCCCATTTTTCTTTGAAAAGTTTGTTCTGCTTGTTACACCCATGTGGTCGATCGCCGATAATGGGGTGGAGGATGTGCGCAAAGTGTTTCCTGATTTGATGCATTCGGCCGGTTTCAGGTTTCACTTTCACAAGCGAATAACGCGAGGTGGCATGTTTGCCAAAAGGAACATCCAATTCGGCTTTGGCCACACATTCAAAATGAGTCACGGCCTCTTGCTCCTTGCCATCTTCCCGCTTCAGTGGATAGTCTATGGTGCCTGCATCCGGGATGAATCCGCGTACGATGGCATAGTAGGTTTTGCTCACGGTCTTTTCAGCAAACTGGAGGTTCAGGGCGCGGTGAATGTCTTTTTCCAAAGCAAAGAGCAATACCCCGGAGGTCTTTCTGTCCAGCCTGTGGGCCGGATACACGTGCATTTCCAGCTGATCACGGAGCAGCTGCACCGCAAACTCTTCAGCATCTTTGGCTATGGGCGATCTGTGAACCAATAACCCGGGAGGTTTGTTGATCCCGACCAGGTGATCATCTTGATAAAGTATCTCTAACACGCTCTAAATTCTATATGAATTGCAAATCTTCAAATATATTTTGTGGTAATGCCCTTCCGCCTTTAGTTTTCACACTTCTTAGTTAACTTTGCACTTTAAATATACCATGACCCACTCAGCCAACATCACGTTATACCAACCCCTGCTGCAATCTATTGCATTCAAAATGCTGGGCTGCATGCACGATGCGGAGGATATGGTGCAGGATGCTTTTTTGAAGTACCTGGCGGTGGATCCTAAGAAAATAGAGAATACCAAGGCTTACCTGATTCGCTCGGTGACCAATAACTGCCTCAATCATCTCAATAGCTTGAAGCAAAAGAAAAAGGAGTACCTCGAATCAGTGAAACTGCCGGAGCTTTTTGAGAAAATAGACTTCTCCAGCCTGGATTTCAGACAGGAGCTGGATGCCATGCTGAGTGTGCTGCATAAAAAATTGGGGCCTTTGGAGCGTGGATTGTACCTGCTCAGAGAGGGTTTCGATTTTGAGTACGATGAGCTACAGCAGATATTCAATAAGAAGAAGGATCATTGTCGCCAGATGGTGTGCCGTGCTAAGGAAAAACTAGCCCGGGAGACTGAAAAGTTCACCTATTCTTTCGACTCTGAAAAATACTTTTCTGCTTTTCAAAAAGCCTGTTCTGATGGAAATTTCGATGATTTGATCAATCATCTGAATGATGAGCAAAAGGAAATAAAATAATTTCGAAAATATTTTTCGGATTTCTGTCACAAACCAGCCACGACTTTGTCTTTACTAATGACTGAGGGAAAGAACCCCTTCACAAAACAGAAGTAAAACAAATTAAATGGCAGTAATTATCACCTTTTTCATAGCGCACTGGTATTTGTCGCTATTCTTTCAAACGTTTTTCCTGCATAGATACGCAGCGCACAAAGCGTTCACTATGAGTCCTTTCATGGAGAAAGTATTCTTCGTATTGACCTGGTTATTTCAGGGCTCCAATTACCTGAGTCCTTATGGGTATGGTGTGATGCACAGAATGCACCACGCTTTTGCAGATACGGAAAATGACCCACACTCACCGAAGTACGATGAGACCATCTTTAAGATGATGTGGAAGACCAAAAGCATCTATTCAGACATCACTAATAAAAAAGTAGAAGTAGACAAGCGATTTACCGAGGGTGTGCCGGAGTGGCATGCATTTGATAAATTCGCCCGCTCATGGGTTTCCAGATTATTCTGGGCCACTTCATACTTCATGGTATATTGGTTTTATGCCGATGTATGGTGGTTGTGGTTGTTGTTGCCAGCACAGTGGTTGTTGTCTCCTATCCACGGAGCCATCATCAACTGGTTTGCACACATCTACGGATACAGAAACTTTGAAGTGGGAGATACTTCCAAAAACTTCCTGCCTTTGGACTTCCTGATGATGGGCGAGAGTTATCACAACAATCACCACAAGCATGGCTCAAGACCAAACTTTGGTGGCGTGAGATGGCATGAGATTGATCCTACCTATCAGGTGATCAAAGTGCTGAACGCTGTGGGAGTCATCCAGGTAGCGAAGCAAAAAACCGTGAAATTGGAAAAAACAGAAAAGAAAGCTGCAGCGTAGAGTTGCAGGTTTGAATATATTAAAGCCTGACTTGATCTTTCAAGTCAGGCTTTTGTGTAAATAGCCCTTTCATGATCAACATACTCCTCATTGCCCTTTTGTTGCTCACACCCAATGAAGTGAAGTTGGAAATAAGTGGGATTAAAAAGCCTATCGGGAATATGCTCATCGCCGCATACAACACACGCGAGAATTATCTGGATGAGTCCCAGATGACCCAGGGTTATGTCATTCAGGTGAGAGAGAGCGGTACTCTGACTTTCATGATAGATTTACCCGAAGGGGAATATGCTCTTGCGGTCATGCACGATGTGAATGAAGATGGCAAGCTCAATAAAAACTTTTTTGGCATCCCAACGGAACGCTATGGATTCTCCAATAACACCCGGGGTACCTTTGGGCCACCTTCATTTGACGATGCAAAGGTCTTTTTGACCAATGGCGATACCCTGAGGATAGCGCTACAGTAGCATCTAGTTGGCATCTTCGGGGTGCTCTATAAAGGCACGCAGATGCTCCAGCTGCCTGTCAGACATCTTTTCCAGGGTGTAATGTGGCATGTATTCCTTATGGCCATACTCCGCATAGGTACCCTTTCTGATGATTTCATAAATCGACAATTCTGAGTTGTCAGGAATGTGCTTTTTCAGCCACTTATAGGTAAGGTTACTGTTATCAAACACTACATCACTTTCCCCTTCAGGTCTGTGACAGTGCTGACATCCCAGTTCATAGATGCCCTTCCCTAGTTTGGGGTCTCCTTCATAAGGATATCCTTTTTTCTTGTTATCGGGCGGGTTCACAAAGGTGGCCGGGGATTTTTGCAGATATCGGGACTTGATCAGGGCTATTTTCTCTTCGTCGGTGAGGGTGGGTCCTGCCAGTTGTTTCTTTTCCGAATCGGAAAGGTTTAAATCTCCGATTTGCATCTGTAATGACCAGAAATAGGCCAATACACTTTGCATTTCCCAGTCTTCCAGTGGTCTTCCCTGAGCACAGACTGTCGCGCAAAGGTGTACAGACTCTTTGAGGCTTTTTTCTGCTTTCCGAACCAGATCACCATATTTCAGCACATAGTCATCGTTGTACCAGGTCTCACGATTCACCATCCCCCAGAAGGTAGATCCCTGGAGGTATGGGATGTTATTGGTCATGGCATACTCCAGTCGGGCATCCTGATCTACCACAGTCAGGTTCGGATCTTCACGTACCACATTGTGGCAGCTGGTGCAGGTGTAGTACTTACTTACGTAGCTGCTTTGTGAGCCATTGGGCGCTATGGTCCTGCCCAGTTTCACGATCTCTTCTCCACGCAGGATCGCTTCCGTGGTAGGTGCTTCTATAAAGTGCTCAGGCTTTACCTCTCCCAGGTCGAAAAGGAGGGTCGCAATGGGAGTGGAGGCATCCAGAGAACGTTGAAAGCCTGCTGGTATCATAGCTATGCTGAAGATGAGCAGCGATCCGAAAATGGTTAGGTGCTTTTTCATCTGACTCTCCTGCCTTTTACTGTGAAGTCACGGGTGATGTTGAAACCAAAATGGATGTCTCCCTTTTGCCATTTACCACCAGTCTCCGCCACAAAAAATTTCTCAATCATACCACGACTGTTGCCAAAGTGCAGCTGAAAAACGTGTCCTTTGGTGTCTATCTGCACCCCTAGCGCCATGGATTGAGAATACTCGGGACTAGCCCCCGACCCGTCGGGGAGCGCACTTCCGGGGGTGGCATAGTATTCCATGGAGAGGCTCCAGTTTTTAGACAGCTGGTATTGTCCGGCAAAACCAAGAGACAAAATATCATTTTGTTCGTCATCCTCCACCAGGTTGCGATGCAGGTAGGTGGGCATGAGCTGTGCGCTAAATCTGGGGCCAAATTTTCTGCTGATAAGCAGCTGTGATGTGTAGGAGAGCTTTTGCTGAAACGTCAGGTCAATCCCGTCAAACCTTTTGAGGGTTTTGAGGGCGGTGGTGCCCAGTAGGGTAATGGTAACGGGGACTGTCCGGTCACCACTTGATTGAGCCAGGAGCCTATATTTCAGGTAACCGTCTGCGGTTTTCTCAAAAGTGCTTCGCCCAATACCAATCATGAGGTTGTTGGTGAGGCCGTAGTCCAGCCCCATCCGCATGGTGGCATTGTCTAAGCCCCAGACTTCATAGGCACCCCGGTTGAGGGTGCCGAAGCGGTGCGAAATGATAAATGTGAGAACACCTTCCAGGTTGGTTTCAACCGAATGACCATTTACAACCCGGGTATCATCAAAGGTTTCGTAGGCATATTCTGTTTGAGAAAAGACCACTGAGGTCCACAGAGTTAAAAGAATGAGTAGGATTGGTCTCATAAATAAGTGTTTGTACATGAATAAATATAAGGATTATTCGAAAGACAACATTCGGGACTTACGGATATCGTTTGGTTAGGTACTTACGACCGGTCATTGTTATATGGATGCGCTTATAAAAGAATAGTGTCTTTGAAATCGCTGATCCCCGTATATTTAAAAACCACCAAATCCTGACAAATATGTTCTGGAACTACCTAAAAGTCACTTATCGATCCTTTCTCCGACAGAAGGTTTACTCACTCATCAATATCACCGGACTTGCGATAGGCCTGGCATGCTTTATTCTCATTTTTCTTTACATCCGGGATGAGATGAGTTATGATCGGTTTCATTCCAAATCTGACCGGACTTACCGAGTGATCGAGCACTTTGAAAGTGAAGGCATAGGGGAGCACTCCGCTTCTCAGCCTTTTCCTACTGGCCCCACCCTGGTGAATGACTTTGGCCGGCAGATTGTGCATCAGGTCCGACTTTTTAACTTTCAGAGCCCCAGTCTTGCGCTGGCCTATCGTGAAAAAGATAAAGCATTCAATGAGTCGCGAATCTTCTTTGCGGACTCCACCTTTTTTGATGTATTTGACTTTGAACTAAAAACAGGAGATAAGCAGACTGCCCTGGATGAGCCCAACTCCATTCTGCTCACAGAGGAGATGGCGCGGAAATATTTCGATGATGAAGATCCGATGGGAAAGGTGCTGGAGTTTCAGGGGAATCAGCATTTGCAGGTGACTGGTATATTGGCAAATGCGCCAAGGAATGCTCATTTTCAGTTTGACTTTATCGGTTCTTTTTCCACTCTGAAGCAATCTTTCGGGGGCAACTACCCCCGCACGTGGTACTGGAACCCCTGCTGGACTTATGTGGTGCTGGCAGAGGGGGTGGGAAAGGAGGAAATGGAGGCCTTCTTTCCGGACTTTGTCCAAAAGTATTTCCCCAAGTTTGTGGTGGATGATATCACCCTGGAGCTGCAGCCACTGGTGGATATCCATCTCCATTCCCGTCTGGACTATGAGATTCAGGCCAACAGCACCGCTGAAAACCTCAAGATTTTCGGGCTGGTGGCCATTTTTGTGTTGTTGATCGCAGCCATCAATTTTATCAACCTATCCACGGCCCGTGCCAGCAAACGAGCAAAGGAAGTAGGCGTGAGAAAGTCACTTGGGAGTGAGAAGCGGCAGCTGGTACGTCAGTTCGTTTTTGAATCGGTACTGTTAACATTCTTTGCAGTGATCATTGCCTTGGTGTTTGTGTGGTTGGCCATTCCGGCCTTCAATGAGCTCACTGAAAAATCGATTTCCATTGCCAGTTTGGTCAATCCTATGGATGTGGGCGGCCTCTTGGGGCTCACACTTCTGGTGGGGGTACTTTCAGGTTTTTACCCCGCATTTGTCTTGTCGTCTTTCAATACCGTGCTGGTCCTGAAAAATGCTTATCAGAAAGTCAGTGGGTTTAATTTCAGAAGGGTACTTGTGACCATCCAGTTTGCCATTTCCATCATGCTGATCATCGGTACCATAGTGGCTGTGAGTCAGCTTCAGCTCCTACAAAATGATGATCTTGGCTTTGATAAGGAGCATGTGATGATGATTCCCGTCATTCGTTCTCCCATGGGGCAGCACTATGAATCCTTTAAGAACGCTGCGCTTCAGAGCACCGTGATCCGATCCGTCACTGCGGTGGAGGAGATCGTGGGCAGCAAGCATCAGGTCAATAATTACCAGTTTGAGGGGATGGATCAGTCCAAACCTTTTCCTCATTTTCATGTTCGCCATGACTTCAGTGAGACCATGGAGCTGGAGATGGTTGCAGGCCGGGACTTTAGTTATGAGGTGCAGACGGATGACTCGTTGGCACTGATAGTGAACGAAACACTGGTCAGGAGTATGCAATGGGGCACTCCGGAGGAGGCACTCAACAAGCGATATTACTTTGGTGGAGAGCTTCGCGGAAAGGTGATAGGCGTGGTGAAAGATTATAATTTTGTTTCCAAACATCACCCCATAGCCCCACTGGTGATCACGCTCAATACTTTTCCGGGTGCATTTAATTTATTTATCAAGTATGTGGCGGTAAAAGTGGATGGCAACAACACGGAGCAAGCCATAGCCGATTTGGAAGCGGCCTGGAGAGGGGTGATGCCCACCCGACCGTTTGATTACTTCTTTTTGGACGATCGGCTGAACGATTCCTACAAGGCCGAAAGAAAACTCAGTACTGTAACCCTTATTTTTTCGGGCCTGGCCATTGTGGTGGCCTGTCTCGGTTTGTTTGGCCTGGCCACTTATTCGGTGGAGCAGCGAAAAAAGGAAATAGGAGTGAGGAAAGTCCTTGGCATCTCTTCGATGCAAATTCTGATGCTTTTGTCCAGGGAGTTTGTGCTGCTGATTGGGGTGGCCTTTGTGGTGGCCATTCCGCTCGCCTATTTGCTATTGGATGCCTGGCTCAATGGGTTTGCGTTCAGGGTGAGTATTGCGGCATGGCCATTCATCTTGTCCGGTGTGGTGGTTTTTGTGGTAGCGATGCTCACTATTGGTTTTCACGCATATAGAGCCACCCTCATCAATCCTTCCGATACCCTGAAATATGAATAATTTTGATTCAGACAATCAGAAAACTGATTGTCTGAATTTTCTTCTGGAAAACTTCTCAATCGTTAGGTATGGTCAATCCTGCGTTTTACCTTGAAAACACAAGCGTGTTGTATTTCTGGATTTGTTCGGCGAAAAAATGGATGCATTAATCAGGAAATCAACTATTTTAAGCTTTTATTACTAACCAAACCTAACTATAGCATGATTACTACCCTGAGGAGGATTGTATATTTTGGTGGGCTCTTCATTGCATTGATGGCCATTGTTCTGATTATGATTAAAAATGACATTGGCTACATACCCGAATATTTAAGCGTTTTTATGCTGAGTCTGATTTTTATCATGGGCGTGTTGCTCATATTTTTGATTGCTAAACGAGGCTTGGGAGGTTAAAAAGCGTTTGCGCGGATGTCAGAACTGATAAAAATCCTTTATGTAGATGATGAGCGGGGCAATATTGATTACTTCAGGTCTGTTTTCAGGCGGGAGTATGAGATTGTTACCGCCAATTCCGGTGAAGAAGGGCTGGATTTACTTTTTGAAAATCAGGACATCCCGGTTATTCTCACGGATCAGCGAATGCCTCGAATGAGTGGTGTGGAGTTTCTCCGACGATCCATTAATATCTCTCGTGACAGTATACGGATCCTGGTGACAGGATATGCTGATATGGAGACGGTGATCAACGCGGTGAACCTGGGCCATATTTACTACTATATTTCAAAGCCCTGGACCTACGATGAGATGAAAATCATCATCAAGAGGGCCATAGAAACCTATCGACTCAGGCTAATCAATAAGGAACTATTGATTAAATCTGAGCGGGTGGAAAAGGAGCGGGTGGTTGCCCAGCTGGAAAATCTCCGCAATCAGGTCAATCCGCACTTTTTATTTAATTGCTTAAATACACTCCATGCACTGGTGCATGACAATAGTCAGGCGCGTGATTTTGTGAAGAATCTTGCTAATACGTACCGATACCTGTTGGAGCATAATGATAACCTGGTGTCGTTGGAATCCGAAATGAACTTTGTGGAGAACTACATCTACCTCCAGAAGGTCCGATTCAAGGACGCACTCATGTTTACCCACAGTGTGAGTGAGCACCACAAGTACTTTAAGCTACCCAGTGCTTCACTTCAGCTATTGGTGGAAAATACCCTCAAACACAACATAGTCACCCGGGAAAACCCCCTGAAAGTGGAGGTTTTTATAGAAGGTGAATGGTTGATTGTGAAAAACAACTATCAACCGAAAGATGCCAGACAGGAGTCTACCGGCATTGGCCAGGACAACCTGAAGAAACGATTGTCCTATTTGTCATTGAGTAGCCCCGAGTTTTATCTGGAAGGAGAATTTTATTTTGCTAAAATTCCATTATTGCTGGATAAGTCTTAACTTTTAAAAAATGGATACTTATGTTAAGCGTCGCGATTATTGAAGATGAGCCTCTAGCTGCCGAAGATTTGGAGAAAACACTCATGGAGGTTTATAACGATGCCAGGGTGGTGGTGAAGTTGGATAGTGTGCATACCGCGGTGCAGTGGCTGGATGTAAATGAGGTGGACCTGATTCTGTCGGATATAGAGCTGGGAGATGGATTGAGTTTTGATATTTTCGACAAGGTGCGAAATAATACACCGATCATCATCACCACTGCTTATGATCAGTATGCCATCCGGGCGTTCAAGGAAAATAGCATAGACTACCTGCTCAAACCTATAGACAAAACCGAGCTGGAGACGGCCATCAAGAAATACCGAAACTGGAAGCAGAAAGGTCAGGAATTTGACGTTGATAACTTATTGGAAGCCTTGCGGCCGTACTCTGATCAAAAGTATCAGGAGCGCTTTCTGGTCACCCTGGGGGAAAAGATTAACTCCATACCGTCGGCAGATGTAGCTTATTTTTTCAGTGAAGACCGTTACACTTTTTTGGTGACCAAGAAGGGCACACAACACATCATCAATATGAATCTCGGAGATTTGGAAGGGAGCCTGGATCCTAAGAAATTTTACCGGATTAACAGGAAATTTATCATTTCTTATCAGAGCATTCAGAACATGGTGGCGTACTCTAAAAGTAGGGTCAAAATAGACCTGATACCGCCACCCCCCAATGCCATGGATGTGATCGTAAGTGTGGAACGCTCCGGGCCTTTTAAGAAATGGCTGAATGATTGAGCTCGGGAGTTGAACTTTTTTAAAACCAATCGTCGTTATATTCTTACTTCAGTAAGGTTAAGTTTTTTTGAGTTTTTGATGAAGCCCTGGTCAGTCTGGTCAGGGCTTTTTCATTTGGTTTTGCCAAAACCTCCAGCGCCTTTTGTAGTTAACTAAAATAAAAATAAACGAGATGTCACAATCGCAAGCCACCCTCGCGGATCCTGCTCTGGACTACCTGAAGAGGTTCAAAAGCATAAGAAAGCAAACCCTGAATCTGGTGGAGCCATTGGAGACAGAGGATTTGGTGGTTCAGCCGGTTTCAGACGTGAGTCCTCCAAAATGGCATTTGGCACATACCACATGGTTTTTCGAGGTGTTTTTGCTGGTACCCCATCTGGATGGTTACGAGCTTTTCCATAAAGATTTCCCTTTTCTTTTCAATAGTTACTATGTGGCAGCGGGTGATCGATGGGCCAGGGCTTCCCGTGGACACCTGACCCGACCTACCGTGCAGGAAGTGCTGGCCTATCGCACTCATGTGGAGGAGCACATGGAGCGGTTGCTTCTGCAGCAGCCCTTGAGCCCTGAGCTGACACACGTGATAGAGATAGGTTTGCAGCATGAACAGCAGCACCAGGAGCTTCTGCTCTATGACATCAAATATATCCTTGGACACAATCCACTTTTTCCACCTTATAAAGAAGAGCCTAACGAGGGTGATGATGGGAGTAGTCCATTAGAATGGTTGGCCGTGAACAAGGGCAACTACCATGTGGGCCATCAGGGAGAAGGTTTTTGTTTTGACAATGAACAGGGGCGTCATGAAGTGCACCTGGAGGCCTTTGAGATTGCCAGCCGAACGGTTACCAATGGTGAGTATTTGGAGTTTATGGAGGATGGTGGCTATACCAATCATCAATACTGGCTGTCAGATGGCTGGGACTGGCTGGGTAATCAGGCCGTGAAGGCACCAATGTATTGGATCAACGAAGAGGGCCATTGGCTGCATTACACCCTATATGGCCTGAAACCCATCGACCTGAATGCGCCAGTAATGCATTTGTCATACTATGAGGCTAATGCCTACGCCTCGTGGAAAGGTTGTCGGCTGCCTACAGAGTTTGAGTGGGAGGTGGCTGTAGGGATACATCAGCCGGATATTCCTGAGAATGGTAATTTCGTGGAAAGTGGTTTTCTGGCCCCGAAGGCCCAATCGGATCCTGGCTTCATGGGAAATCTGTGGGAATGGACCTCCAGCGCCTATTTGCCCTATCCATTTTACAAGGCTCCTGATGGAGCACTTGGCGAATACAACGGCAAGTTTATGATCAACCAAATGGTGCTGAGGGGCGGTTCGTTTGCTACCCCCAAAGCGCACATCCGCGCCACATATCGAAATTTCTTCGCCCCTCAATGTCAATGGCTTTTTTCAGGCTTGCGGCTGGCAAGACATCAATAAACGTTAAGAATCTA
The DNA here is from genome assembly GCF_044005705.1 of Marinoscillum luteum. Lineage (NCBI taxonomy): Bacteria > Pseudomonadati > Bacteroidota > Cytophagia > Cytophagales > Reichenbachiellaceae > Marinoscillum > Marinoscillum luteum. The sequence continues at coordinate 274,737 of NZ_JBIPKE010000017.1, forward strand.
TCATCACTAAAACAATCACAGTGCCATTGAATCAATTTGCCAGGGATGTAAAGGAAGGTCTGTCATCCAGCCCTAAGCGTCTGTCTTCTAAGTATTTTTATGATGCCCGTGGGGATAAGCTCTTTCAGCAGATCATGCATTTGGATGAGTACTATCTCTCCAGAGCGGAGCTTGAAATTTTTCAGACGCATAAGGAGGCGCTCCTCACCATCATGGATCATGGTGTCCCGTTTAGATTGGTGGAACTTGGTGCAGGAGATGGCTTGAAGACTAAAGTGCTTTTGAAGCACTTCCTTCAGCAAGGAGTCGACTTTTCCTATGCACCGGTGGATATTTCTCCCGATGTTTTGGAGCATCTGCAGGAAAATCTCTTAAATGAAATGCCAACCTTGAAAATCGAGCCGCTGGCAGGCGATTACTTCAAGGTTTTGGCAGACCTGAAGTTCAAAAATCACACCCATTCAGTAGCGTTTTTTTTAGGGTCCAATATTGGTAATTTCCTGAGTGATACGGCCATTGCTTTTCTGTCCAGCATTCATGATAACCTGCAGAAGGGAGATTATTTGATGATCGGTTTTGATCTGAAGAAAGACCCCAAAAGGATATTGAATGCTTACAATGATGCCGCCGGGGTGACTCGGGCGTTCAATATGAACCTGCTGGATCGCATCAATCGTGAGCTGGACGCTAATTTCGATACCTCCATGTTCGATCATAACCCTATCTATGATCCCATGACCGGGCAGTGTCGGAGCTATCTGATCAGCAAGCAAGCGCTGGAGGTGCATGTGGGAGCTCTCAATGAGACTTTTTCTTTCAGAGAATGGGAGCCTATTTTCATGGAAGTGTCCAAAAAATACGACCTGGAGGAAATCCAAGAGCTGGCCGGGAAAACCGGATTCAGACTTGTTCAGAACTTTTTTGATCAGGAGCATTTATTCTGCGATTCTGTCTGGGAAGTAATCTGATAAATTCTAAAGATTGGTGCTTCCATTTTAAATTATCCGGCTAAATTTGCCGTCGCATCTGCCCAGGTGCTGAAATTGGTAGACAGGCATGGTTGAGGGCCATGTGTTCGTTAGGACGTGGGGGTTCGACTCCCCCTCTGGGCACTTAAGGTCAAAATGATTATCATATTCGTTGCTTTTTTGGCAAAAAATAAGTCTTTCATGGAGATCATTTTCAGTGTTAAAATCTTTGAAGTCCGGTTGATACAGCCGGACTTTTTTTGTTAAATTCCAAATTATGAAGGTAGACGTAAAATTGTTGAAAGCCATCTGTGAGGCTCCCGGTGCACCGGGTTTCGAAAATCCCGTTCGTCAGTTGATCATCAAGGAGATACAGGCCCATGTGGATGAATATAGCATTGATAATATGGGGAATCTGATTGCCATAAAGAAAGGGGTAAAAAACCCTGAAGGCAAGAAGGTGATGGTGGCCGCTCACATGGATGAGATTGGTTTTTTGGTTTCGCACATAGATGACAATGGTTTTATCAGGTTTCAGACCCTGGGTGGTTTTGATCCGAAAACCCTCACCGCACAGCGTGTAATTATTCATGGACGTGAGGAAGTGATTGGGGTGATGGGTAGTAAGCCCATCCATGTGATGAAGGCAGAGGAGCGCAACAAGCCAGCGAAGATCGAAGAGTATTTTATCGACTGTGGGATGTCCAAAGAGGAAGTAGAAAAACGGGTAACCATTGGTGACCCAATTACCCGTCAGCGGGAGCTGATAGAAATGGGCAACTGTGTGAACTGCAAGTCCATCGACAACAGGGTGTCTGTGTATATATTGATTGAGGCCCTTAAGCAGATTAAAAATCCGGCTTTTGATTTCTATGGTGTGTTTACCGTACAGGAAGAGGTGGGTATAAGAGGAGCCAATGTGGCTTCACACACCCTCAACCCTGATTTTGGGATCGCTCTGGATACCACCATTGCTTATGACCTTCCTGGGGCTCAGGCGCACGAAAAAGTTACAGAGCTAGGCAAGGGTACAGCCATCAAAATCATGGATGCCATGACGATCTGTGACAGCCGAATGGTGAAATTCTTAAAGAAGACCGCAGACAGCCACCAGATAGAATGGCAGCCTGAAATTCTGGCCGCCGGTGGCACAGATACAGCGGGTGTGCAGCGCATGGGAAAAAACGGCTCCATTGCCGGGGCGATTTCCATTCCCACACGTCATTTGCATCAGGTAATAGAGATGGCACACAAAGATGATATCATTGCGTCAATTAATTTGCTCGTTTATGCGTTAGAAGAGATAGATACTGCCAGCTGGGAATATTGAAAACCAAATAAAGGGATCATGAAGACACTACTGCTGTTTTTCGGATTGATGTTATCCAATGTGCTTTTGGCTCAGGATTTCCTAAGATTTTCAGGAGTGGTGCTCGACAGAGAGCAGATCACGCCGATTGATGGCACCTATATTTTCAATCTTTCCGGAAACCATGAAGCAGTGACCGACAGTCTTGGTCTGTTTAGTATTGAAGCCCGGTCAGGAGATACTCTTGTCTTTCGTGATTTGAGATATCAGCCATCTACACTGGTCGTGCCATCTGTACTCCAGGCGTCGGATTATGGGATCATTCAGCTTCTACAGCCTTCTGCCGTATTGCTGAATGAGGTGAAGGTTTTCTCCTTTCCCAGTGAAGAGGAATTCAGAGAGGCTTTCCTGAAAGTGTCGCCAAAAACGGACATGGAAAGTCGCGCCCTGGAAGCCAAACGAGACCTCATGAAGCTGCTCAAGGATTCTTATAAGAATGACATTTACTACTATGATATGTGGGCTGATCGCCGGTTGTATGAGCTGACCGGGGTGGTGCAGCCTAATCATTTTCTGGATCCATTCCGATGGACAGAGCTCATTCGATCATTTGGCGCGAAGGACAAGTAGTGTTGGACTTTGAGCTCAATGTAAAAAACTAAAGCCGCCGCGATATCTATCGCGGCGGCTTTAGTTTTTAGTGTTTATTATTTTTTAATGATCCTCGTCGCCAAACTTCACGGCAGCAGCATGTCCATGCTTATAGCTGTGAGTGATTTTTTCTGTCTGCGCCAGTAGAAGGGCAGAGATGATGAAGACCATGTGAATAACGATTTCAATAATGATCCCTTCAGCTCCGGCTTTTTGCTCCGCTTCCCGGTAATCAATGAAAGTTTTAAGTAACTGAACCCCGGAGATTGATGCCAGCGAAGTAGCCAGCTTAATTTTCAACTGTCCTGCATCCAGATCCTCCAGCCAAAGCGGCTTGTCTTCGTGTGAGTCCACATCTATTCTACTGGTGAAAATAGAGTAACCACCTATTGTTACCATGACCACAAGGTTCATTACCATGGAGATATCCACCAAGCCCAGAATACGAAGCATCATCTCAGTTTCGTGAAGAGATGTGGTTTGTTGAAAAGTATGATAGAGTTCCTGAAAGAATTTAACCAGATAAAGGAAGGCTCCTATAGTAAGTCCTGTATAAAGTGGCGCTTGCACCCATCTACTCCAGAACATGAAACCCTCGAAGAAATTTTCAAATCTTTTAATACCAGAATCTTGTGCCATTTTGAATTGCTAATAGTTACAAAGGCGAAAGATACGATATTCTATAGTTTCCATTCGAATGAATAAATGAAAAATCAGTCAGTGGGAGAAAAAATAACGGAAGTTTTCATCACCAGATCATGGAGGCTTTTTTTCTGAGGGTGCAGTACAATGGTGAGGTAACCGATGAAAAGTGTGAGCACGGAGAAGGCTTTTACAAAGGCCCTCAGGGCGGACTTCCAGAGAGAGACTGGTGTCAGGTCATCATTGGTCACTTTTATTTTCATCATTTTCTTACCCAGGGTGCCACCCCAGGAGCTGGCGATGGCCATTACTTCATATAGATAAGTGACTACCAGACATAGCCAAATGAGGATCTGGTTTGAATCGATGAAGAAGCTCATCAGATAATAGACTGGTAGCATAACTATCAGGTCTATATTGTGCGCCATCAATCTCGTCCAAAATCCAACAGGATGCATCGTGCTTCTCTTAATTTTCCGCTATATTGAAAAAACTCAATCACAATCTCAAAGATGAAAGCAATTAAAATCGTAGGAATCATTCTGATGATTCTTGCCACGGTAGTGCTCATAACTATTTATTTGCTACCGGATAATGCTCACATGGAGCGTAAGATATTAATTGAAAGCCAACCTGAGGCGGTGTATACGGAGTTGATATCTTTCAGGACCTTTAACGAATGGTCGCCATGGGCCACAAAGGATCCTTTGGCAGAGTATCTGTGGGATGGACCGGTGATTGGTGTGGGAGCCAGAATTTCATGGAAGAGTACTGTGGTGGGCAATGGGTCTATGCAGATCGTTGAGGTGATGGAAAATCGCAAGGTGGTGAACCTGATGAAGTTTGATGAATACGAAAGTGACCCAACAGCGGCCTTTATTCTGAATCCCGTAGTGGGGGGCACTGAGGTGGTCTGGACCTATGACGAATCCGATGTGCAGGGATTGGCCAAAATTTTCATGCTGGGTATCGATGGATTTCTGGGAGAAGATTATGAGCAGGGACTGCTGGCCTTGAAAGAGCGGGTGGAGTCGGCGCCAGATTTCGATTTTCCCATGAATTTAAGAACCATAGCGCCTTTTCAGTATCTGGGCATCAGAGACTCTACGGTGAATGACCCGGCACTGGTATCTTCCATGATGGCGCAGAACTATGGAGAACTGGTCACTTATATGTCTATCCGCGGAGTGGAGGCCACCGGCAATCCCCTGGCTGTCTTCACGGATTTTGGTTATGCTGATCTATCCTTCATTTGCGGATATCCAGTGGCCGATCCGTTGAGCGGTAGCGGGCGGATTGAGCTGTTTAGCCAGGATGGTGGGCCGGCTATAGTCCTGAACTGCCAGGGTGGATATGAAAATCTGGACAAAGGGTATGACCAAATCATGGAGTTTGCAGCTTTTTATAACTATGATCTGGTAGATGATCCCTGGGAAGAATACATCACAGACCCTGAGACCAACCCGGATACAGCCACTTGGACTGCCAATATTTACTATCCGGTACAATAAAATTTGCATTTCTCTATATACCCCAAAAGAATGTGTAGGTAAACCGGCTTAAAATGAATTTTTGGACGGTTTTTCATGTAATCATTAGAATGTTTACATGAATGATAAAAATAATACAATGCAATCGGTCATCATAGGAGCTAAATGATCACATTTTCAATGAAATCGTTTTTGCATTACGCAAAGTGTAAATATTTATTATTTGACTATTAATTCATTCAATAAAAACATCATTTACTTGCGAATGATATTAGAATCTATTCAACTTTGTAATGTAATTCATAACGAAAAATGAATAGAACTATGAAACATTCAATCAAACACGTACTTGCACTATTAACAGTTTTTAGTGCATCAGTAGCCTACTCAGCAGACTCTGCTTACATGGCTACCATCTGTAAGGTTGTGGCCGAAGAGGATAAGTTATACAAAGTAATTTATCAGGCTGCAAATGAAGAGAATGTGACCATCCAGCTTTTCGACGAGAAACAACACTTAGTTTATAAAGAAAATTTAAAGTCAGCAGGTTTCTCCAAAAAGTTTGATCTCACGAACCTCCCCGACGGGGATTACCAGATCCAGGTAAAGTCAAGCGGATACGTTTTCAGTGAAGATCTGAAGATTGGAGATATCTCCAGCTTTGTGTTTTCATTTGATCAGAAAGCTGACCGTAAGATCGCCATGGTAGGGGCTAAAGAGCAAGGTAAGTCACTGACTCTCTACATCCTGGATGAAGCCAGAGATGTGGTATACAAAGAATCATTCGATCAGGACAATCAGGTGCACAAGAGCTTCAACTTCCAAAGCCTGAAGAGTGGAGATGTGACTTTCCTCCTGTATCACGACAGCAAATTGATCAAAGAAGAAAAGTTTGCTTTTTAAAATCTGAAACTCAAAAGAACTAATAATGGGGATGTCAGTTTTGACATCCCTTTTTTGTTGTATTAATTAAATCATTTAAATACTTTTGCCATCCGTTTATCGGCAGGGTCTGTGAAAACCCTGATGGAATTCAGTTCCAAAGAAGCCTGAGTGGCGGAACTGGTAGACGCGCACGACTCAAACTCGTGTTCCGCAAGGAGTGCCGGTTCGATTCCGGCCTCAGGTACAAAAACCCTTCTCCAAAAGAGAAGGGTTTTTTGTTTTGGGTGAGGGGGTTATTAATGATTCAATGAGGGTAGAACGAGTGTATCCGGGAGCGGTTAAAACTGGCAAATTCAATGGGTATGTTTTATTCACCGAATGTAGTGCTTTGTACTCTTCGTATACATAAATGTATAGTTAGTGGACAGTCTGGCAATTCTTTTAAAATGACTTCCTCAGTATGACTTGGGTTGAGTTAGGCTCTTGGGTCATATTGCCATTAGAGATCATATCTGCTGCATGAGTACCCATCAGTTTGAAATCTGTGCTGATGACTGTGATTCCTCCTTCCAACACTTCTTTAACATGAGTGTCATTGTAGCTAATTAGCCCGATCTCCTCTCCTAGGGTAAAATTGTTTTCTCGCGTGAGTTTAATCACTTCTACCAGATCACGATCGTAAGCATCAATGGTGATGTAAAGATTTTTTCTCTGAAATAGAGGCCGACCTACATGCTCTACCTCAATTAGCCGCAAGTTGTTCTTTTGGCAGAAAGTTTCCAGTCCATGTCTCACACTTTCACCATGAGGTGCTGTTTTGTGATTGACGAAAATGATTTGATCATACTTGTTTACTTTCTCCAGATTTTTTGACAAAAGGGTTAAGATATCCCTTTCAAAGTCCTGGTAGATCATCCCGTATTCTCCCTCAAGCCCAAATTCTGCCTTATCTAGTATGATTCTTTTATTTGCAGGTATTTGATTTAAGATCTCCGCAATATCTTCAGAGGGGTCGAGATAGGTTACAATGACGAAATGTGTGTAGTTTTTGAGATTTTGAAGAATTAGTGACTTGAATAAATCAATGTTTTGATGGTGAAAGAATAAATCTACTTTCGCCTTTGGGCTTAAGCCAGCAAGCACCGAGTTAAATAAGTCCTCTTTAAAAGACGTGAACTTATCCATCATGAAAAATACCTTGTACTCGGTTTCGGTGGCTGTATCGTTGACGAAATATCCGATTTTATCAACTGAACGAACGATTCCTTTTTCGCTTAGAAAATTCAGTGCTTTGAAGACAGTCTCACGGCTAAAATCTAAATCTTTAGACATTTTGTTGACTGAAGGAAGCTTTTGATCCAGGGTCAATTCTCCATCTTCAATTTTCTGTATAATGCTGTCAGCTAATTTTATGTACTTGGGGATTTTACCCTGATTACTTAAATGGAAATTTACTTCCTTCAAAATCTACTTTTTAACTGTCTTTGATTCGCAACATATGATCGTTACCTGATCGATCAAAAAAAATCATGAGTAATTTATAAACAATTCACTAGATGGATGAACACCTTTTTCCTTGCTTTACAAAATAGGCGAAAAGTGTGTTTTAACTTTAAATTGTTCATCTCAATGGTGAAATCATTTTCTTTTAGTTGTTGGGTTTGGATGGCTTGAGGTAATCCTGGCACTTATAGCGATTGAGCAAAACCTTGGTGACTTAAGGGTAGATATTGACTTTAACATGCTCATGAGCCGGTCGGGTGGTTCCGGATAATTATTGATCGCGCAGCAAAGTAGCCTCAAAAAAATAAATACGCTAAAAATTAGGCTTTATCGGAACCCGTAATTACATTTACCACAAGCAACCATACTAGACCATACCAGACCAATATCTGTAACAAGTCGAATGATCAATGGTGGTGCTATCGAAACATAGTTTATGAAGAGTATTTATATCGTTTTTTTTATTTCACTATCTGTGACCGCTTGGTCACAGAAAAATGTATCTGGGCGAGTGACTGATGCTGAAAGTGGGGAAGCAATTATTGGTGCCACGGTTTTGGTGGATGGCACTACTAAGGGCACCATTACTGATTTTGACGGCAACTATAAATTGAGTTTGGCCGAAAATGAGAATAGGCTTGTTTTCTCTTTTGTTGGTTATGAAAAAGAGATGGTAGATGTTGGGAATAAATCAATATTGAATGTCTCGCTCAACTTCGATTCAAAATTGATGTCTGAAGTTGTTGTGGTGGGTTACGGCGTGCAGAAGAAGGAGAACCTTACCGGAGCAATAGAAAATATTCAGCTGGATGATGTAGAAAATCGTGCAATTACGAATTCTGGTCAAATACTGCAGGGTAAAGTATCAGGTGTTCAGATCACTCAGAATTCGGGCCAACCAGGGGAAGATGGCGTGACCATAAGAATAAGAGGTGTTTCGTCGATTAATAATAATAATGATCCCCTGGTAATAATTGATGGTGTACAAGGCTCCTTGCAGGACATCAATCCAAATGATATTGCAACGATGACGGTTCTCAAAGATGCATCTGCAGCTGCGATATATGGAGCCAGGGCATCTGCTGGCGTAATCCTGATAAAAACGAAAGAACAAAAAAGTGAGCTGAGAATAAGCTACAATGGGACCTTTTCTTTTCAGGATGGAACCGCTTTACCAAATACTGTCAATTCCGCGACATATGCAGAAAGGTATAATGAGGCGCGTGTAAATACTGGATTCCCTGAGAGGTTTTCAGACGAGGATATTGAGCGCTATAGAGCCGGTGACGACCCTAGATTTCCAAATACTGACTGGTATGATTTGATGTTTGATGAGGGGGCTTTTATGCAAAACCACTATTTGACAATTGGCGGAGGGCAAGAGAATTACAATTTCACAATCTCCGCAGGTCATTTGGATCAGGATGGTATCCTGTTAGGAACGTCAAGTGAAAAACTCACCTATCGGACGAGGTTTAACTCCAAGTTTTTTGAAAACAAATTCAGAATCAACGCAATGCTAACGGGCTATAATAAGGTGGATGACGAGCTTTCGAGTTCTACACCTTCGGTATTGAGCAGTCTGGCTTTGAGAAGCCCTCTAGCTATATTCAGAGCCGTTGATTCTACAGGTGTAGAAGGTCTCTATGGGGGAGGAGCCCAGTATTTTGCTTTCCAGGAAGCAGGGGGTGGTATTACCAGAAAAACAGATAATCTTAAATATCAGGTTGAATTGGAGGTAGAGCCTATCGAGGGCCTTATAGGTTCATTGTTATACAGTAGGAATACGACTCATTTAGATTATGAAAGGTTAGTTCCATCAGTCAGCTTAGCCGGTAATGTATTCGATGATGTGGGCAGCATAACCCGATCACAGTTAAGCTCCATTTTGACTAATAACGTCACTGATCAAACGTCGCTGACTATCCGGTATAGTAAGACGTTGAATAAGCACAATATCAACATTTTGATAGGAGGTGAGCGACTCAAGCAATCATATGAGGATATGAGAGCGGAAATCTATGATTTGTCTGCAAATCAGCCGGTTTTTTCGTTGGGAGATCCTTCTACCTATTATTTGACAGGTTCGGCAAAAGCGAGAGCATTGCTGTCTTCATTCGGGAGGATCAACTATAATTTTGATGATAAGTATTTATTCGAAGCTAACATCAGGAGGGATGGCTCATCACGATTCACCAAAGGCAGTCAGTATGGCGTCTTTCCTAGCTTCTCAGTGGGATGGCGTATAGATAAAGAGTCGTTCTTTGAAAATGAGCTGATTTCAGACTTGAAGCTTAGAGCTTCATGGGGTCTTCTGGGTAATGAGTTTATAGGTGACTATTATCCACAGTACAGCAAGCTCACCCCAAATCAGAATTATTCTTTTGGTGGGACTATAGTACCAGGAACAGCCATTACTGAATTGGCCGCAAATAATGTAACGTGGGAGAAAGTACAGCAACTCAATCTTGGGCTGGATATGACCATACGTGACCGTTTTGATTTGCTGGTTAACTATTTCGAAAAAAGAACTTACGATAATCTGATAGCCATCACGGTACCGAAATCCCTTGGTATCAATGTAGATCCATTTCAGAATATAGGAGAAATGCAGAACAAGGGGCTGGAATTGAGCATGGAGTATCGCAGCGATCCAGCCAAGAAGTTTATTTATTCGGCCAATCTAAATGGAGCTTATATTGTCAATGAAGTAACAGATTTGGGATTTGTTGATTTCGTAAATCACTCTGATTTTATCACCGGGTATGCACCTGATCCTACCACAATCCGGTCTGTTGTAGGTCAACCGTTTGCTAATTATTATGGATATATAGCAGATGGAATTTATCAAATTGATGATTTCATATGGCAGGATGAAAGCAATCCGGAGATTGCTCACGACGAACGCAACTATCAGCTTAAGGAATCTATGCCGGATCCGTCTGGGCTTTTTGCAACACCAGCTCCAGGTGACATCAAATTTCGAGATGTTGATGAAAATGGAGTTTTAACTGCTGAGGACAAGCAAATCATCGGTAACTCTCAGCCCAAACTCACTTATTCGTTCACCTTTAACGCAAGCTATTCCAATTTTGATATCAGCCTTTTGGCTCAGGGAGTGGGCAATACTGATGCTTACCTCACCGGAGGATTAATTGCGCCGTTCTGGAATGGCTCGGGAAATATCTCTCAGGACTTAGCTGATAATAGATGGACATTTGAGAATCAGAGTACTGAATATCAAAGGCTTCATGTAGATGCTCAGAGATCAAACATTATCTCCTCATACTACATACAGAATGCAGCATACCTGAGGCTGAAAAACATACAAGTTGGCTACAAGGTGCCTGAGGAATTGATATCAAAAATGTCCCTGAGTTCATTGCGCTTTTTTGCAAGCATCGAAAATATTCTGACGATCACCAAATGCAAAGGTTTCGACCCTGAAAGAGCCTTCAATAAAATAACAGGTGATTTTCATCCGCTCATGAGGGTATATTCATTTGGTGTACAAGCAAGATTCTGAAACTGCTGAATTATGAAATTTAAGACTAAAATATATCTACTCCTGTTTCTAACGGCATTATGTTATATAGGCTGTGACGATGATCTGCTTGATCAGAAACCCATTGATTTTGTTTCGCCAGATGCATTTGCCACTGCCAGAGATCTGGAGCAGGCCCTCAACGGAGCCTATAAGTCACTTACCATGGCCGGAATTTATGAAAGTAATACATGGCCGATCTATACTGATTTTATGGTTGATAATGGATTTATGGATAAAACCTGGTCTGGAGAGGTGGAGTTTTGGGATCAATCACATAATCCCAATTCGCTGTATTCGGATAGGAAATGGACTCGCAATTACAACGGAATTCTCAGGGCAAATACGGTGCTTACATACATCGATCAGGTGAAAGATAATGATGAGTTGCAGCGTAGATTAAAGGGAGAGGCACTTTTTCTGAGAGCCTTGTACTATTATGATCTAACCGAATTTTATGGAGATGTTCCTTTTCGTGTAAAAGTCGATGGAATTGAGAATAAGGATATCCCAAGAACCGGTAAAGGGGTAATTATTGATCACATGCTGGTAGATCTCGATTCTGCAATAACAATACTACCAGAGGTATACGATGGTTCAAACAAAGGACGTGCAACTAAAGGGGCCGCAATGACCTTAAAGGCTCGTTATTATCTTAATAATCATCGTTACCAGGAGGCGGCAAAGGCATGCCAGGATGTTATTGACCTGGGGATTTATAGCCTCCATCCAGATTTTAGGGAGTTGTTTCAACTATCAGGAGAAAATACAACCCAAGAGGTCATCTTCGACATTCAATTCATCACCAACTCAGGTAATGATAATCTAACTGGAACTTGGTGGACGTACTTCTTCGCTTGGAGTTCTTATATGGCGACTGCAAATCTAGAGCACAATTACTACATGGCAAATGGACTGTCCATAGAGGACCCATCCTCTGGATATGACTCTCAGAAACCTTGGGTTAATCGAGACCCTAGGCTTGAAAACACCTTAGTACTTCCATTTACATTTAATGGGTACGATAAGAATGGAGGGGTAAAAATATACGATCCAAGTGCGGTTGGAGCTTCGAATTTTACAGGTCTGAGAATAAGAAAATATACCGATTACCTTGAGACTGACAATGATTACACTCATCGGAACTCTGGCGTAAATAATATACTCATGAGATACGCCGACGTTCTTTTGATGAGAGCAGAAGCCCTTGTAATGTCCGGATCCTATGTTGAGTCTGAAGTAGCCGGATTGATCAATCAGGTCAGACAGAGACCTACAGTGAATATGCCCACTGTAGAATCAGTAGAGGGGACAGGTCTTTCGGCCGAGGAGCTTTTGGAGATTATTAAGCATGAGCGACGTGTGGAGTTTGCTTTTGAGGGCCTGAGAATCCATGATATCAAGAGATGGCAAGAGGGCCGGGCAGCTTATTCTGACGGTATGGGGTACAAGCCGGAACTTCTGACAACTGCGTCATACCGATTAATACAACATTCTTTTGACAGTTTGCTCGCAAATGGTTTGCCAGCAGAGCACATAGATGCAATAAAGAATCTGAAGGATGTGAAATACACATCACAGAGTGCATACTTCAATTCAATTAGTAACCAAATAGGTCAAGAGGATTTGGAGTTGTATAGTGATCTTTTTCTTAAATATTCTTATCCCGCATATTATGAGACCTACACATTTAGAACTAGGCAATTCAATGAAAATAAAGGCTATTTATGGCCTATACCAATAGAGGAAACTTCCTCAAACCTAATGCTTGGTGAAAATAATCCCGGGTATTAATAATTCAAATAAACATTTTTCAGACTAAAGGCTATTATGATGAAATTTTACAAGCAATTCTTACTGCTTTCAGCAGTGGTCACTTCGTTTGCTGTTCATTCTCAAACGATTAATCCTACCACAAATGGATATGTACAAGAGTCTGATGGGGCTTATAAGGTAGAACAAATATATCTACGTACTGCCGGTGGATTTAACAGAACAGGTTTCGTTGTGTTCCCAATTAAAGATATAGGAGCTGTGTATAGTGCATCGTTGAATCTCGTGGTGAAGAATTTTCGCGAGGATTTGGGAAACCCAATTGCTGTGGATTTTCATATCGCATTAGGAGACTTAGTCAGTCCCTTAGCCAATGAAGCCAATGCGTATACCAGTGCGCCCGATACATCTGTAATGAGTTTAGCACATACGATGACATTTGATGGTACAAAAGATACAGATGACATTGTTTCTGTTGATATATCAAAAACCCTCAATGAACTGAATGCTGATGGCGCTGCAGAGTATGTTACGATCCGAATTAACTCCGATAGCAGCAATGCTTTCTTGCAGTTCTATTCTAATGCAGAAAGCGATCAAAGTAGATGGCCTTCTCTGGAGGTGGTATCTGAAGAGGATGTTGTGATTACTACTCCAGTAGCAGATGGTTTTTTACAAAAAGGTAAAGACTTTGTGACTTCCGATTTATACGTGAGAGGACAGGGCACCATTGAGGCATCATTTCATCGTGAAGGATATGTAGTTCTGGCACAAAACGAACAATTTGGAATACTGGATGCAAAGCTTAAATTAACCGCTCGAGTTGATGCAAAAGCCAATCCAGCACCTGACTCAATTCCACAATTTATAGTGAGCATTGCCGAAGGAGATCTGATATCGGGTATCCTGAATGATGGAACAACAGACTGGGATCAGAGACCAGCTGAGAGTAACTTTTCGGTGCTGGATACCTTGATTTTGAATGGGGTTTTGGCAGGAGAAACTGTCGAGATTGATCTGACAGATAAAATTAACAGCTTCATAGAGGGCGGTGCTGTGGATAAATACACTATTAGAATGATGGATACCACTGCCCATAAAGTATTGGCTAGATTCCATACAAGTAGTGACGCAGATGAAGCGAAGCGACCAAAGCTTGTGGTGATTGCATCTTGTGCGGCAGAGTTGGTAGAAATAGATACGATCGTATGTAGTACGTCCGTCCCGTTTACCCTAGTTGCAGAGGAGGCTGCCAATAATGTGAGCGTATCCGAAAATGGTGTGTATGACGTGTTATTCAAGACACCTTGTGGAGCGGACTTGACTAGACGATATACGGTTGATATTATTGATAGCGGAGATTTTACTGAAAACCCCGAAATTTGTGCAGGGGAGGAGTTTCTAGGTAGAACTGCAAGTGAGACATTTGTGATCGAAAAAGTAAGTAGCGATGCCTCATGCACTGAGAAGATTACTTACAATCTGACAGTGAATCCACTACCTGAACCAGATCTTGGTCAGGACTCTACCACCATTCTTGATGATGAATCAATTGTTCTGGACGCTGGTTCGTGGGAAAGCTACTCTTGGTCTACCGGCGAAACTACGCAAACCATCACAGTGGAGCTGGCTTCTGATCATTTTGTACTTGGGCACAATGCTGTTTCAGTGGATGTCACAGATGCCAAGGGATGTGTCGGGTCAGATGAGGTAGTTGTGGAAATCAAGGATCTATCACTATTCACGACCACCAAAGTTCCAACACTTAGGGAAGATAAGGATGGGTTTTTTGACTTAGGCACTCGAATCGAAATTAAAAATGATCTCTATGGAGACACTCAGACACCTGCGGGAGAAGGTCCATTTTATAACAGAATTATTTTGATGGAGTTTGACGCCTCGCCTATGACCGAAGTAATAGGAGAAGGAGTACTCACCTCAGCCTGGGTGCAGATGTATAATTATGGAAATGATGAGCTTCCACATAATGCTGATCTAATCCACGATACAAATGTGGAAGTGGGAGCGGCTGTTCAGCCAGTAGACGAAAATTGGACCTGGGAATCGCAACCGGTGCAAGGGGATTACCCTATTCAAGATGTCGCTTTGATAAAAGAAGAAAGTGTCCCAAGCTTTTACACCTGGGATCTCACAGATTTTCTATCGGAAGCTGTGATTGGAGCCAATGAAAATGTGTTCTCATTGAGATTCTCCGCAAGGGAAGATACTGCAAGCACTTTGATCAAATTTAGAAGCCCATCGCACAGCATTACAGAGGAGCAGCCTCGATTGATCTATGAATTTAGTGATAAAGAGGTTCTTTACACTGGAGAACTTAAGCCGAAGTTAATGGTATATCCAAATCCAAGTTATGATGAAATTAGACTTAACGCGGAGTTTTCGGTTTACAGTTACTCTATCGTGGATATGAATGGAAGGGTTATTCAGCAGAGCAAAATCAATGCTGATGATGTTAAGATTTCTGTGTCACATTTAGAAAGAGGTATCTATATCCTCCATCTGAAAACAGCAGAAGGAACAAAATCCTCCAGGTTTATTAAGAAGTAACGGTGGACTAGCGTGGGCTGACCATTTGTAGCCAGTCCATGCTTTCCAACCTTTTTATTTTGATGCTAAGCCAAATCAAATTGGGCCGGTCCCAATAGTTTGATTATTGCATAACATGAAGTAATACCAATACGATCAGAGGGTAAGCGCACTTCGATGATCTATCAGAAAATTGATTGCGAAAATAGTAAGTTCATTCACAACGATTAAATCACTATGAGTATGAATAAGTCCCTTATACTGTCCTTTCACAAAGAATCAATGTAAGTATGGAGTTTCTGGACTACATGTATATTGGATTATTTTCTATGATCATTCTCATTGCGGGACTGTCGTTCAGCAAGAGTGGATCTGATATGAAGTCCTTTTTTGCTGCTGGAGGTGGGGTTCACTGGTCTGTAAGTGGATTATCCTTATTTATGAGTTTTTTTTCGGCTGGCACCTTTGTGGTATGGGGGTCTATAGCCTATGAATCAGGCTTGGTAGCTGTGGCTATTCAATTAACCATGTGCGTGGCGGGATTACTTGTCGCTTTACTCATAGCTCCGGCATGGCGCAAAACAGGAGCGTTGACAGCTGCGGAGTTCATCAGAAACCGACTCGGTAAGCGTGTTCAAAAGTTTTATACCATTCTCATCCTATTTCTTTCTCTGGCTTACATGGGAGCTTTCTTATATCCCGTGGCGAAGATTGTAAATATATCCACCGGCTTTTCAATCGAATGGTCAGTGATTTTCATTGGCCTTTTGGTAATGGCCTACACTGTAGTAGGGGGCCTTTGGGCGGTAATCGTCACGGATGTTCTGCAGTTTGTCATTCTTACAGCTGCTGTATTGATGGTGGTGCCCTTAGGACTCGAAAACGTGGGCGGGTTTGCCAGGTTTACAGAGTTAGCACCAGAGGACTTTTTTAGTTGGGTGAATGAAGAATACTCCATCGTGTTTTTGTTTGCCTTCGGTATTTATAACACCATATTTATTGGCGGTAACTGGGCTTATGTCCAGCGTTACACCAGTGTGTCTACACCAAAAGATGCTCGTAAAGTTGGCTTATTGTTCAGTGGATTATATGTGATCAGTCCGATTATTTGGATGTTACCACCCATGATCTATCGAGTGGTCAATACGGATCTGGGTGGCTTGGAAAACGAGGGCGCATATTTACTCGCCTGCAAGGCTTGGCTTCCTGTGGGGATGTTGGGGCTGATGATCGGAGGAATGATTTTCGCCACCGCCAGTTCTGTCAATACGAACCTAAATCTGAGCGCTGCAGTATTTACCAATGACGTTTACAAATTATTTAGACCCAATGCTACCAATAAGCAAACGATGTGGGTGGCCAGGTTTTCAACCTTCCTTTTCGGAATAGGAACGATCATAGTTGCTTTAATGGTGCCTGCTCTTGGGGGTATAGTAGAGGTAGTGCTTACCGTTGGCGCGGTTACCGGCTGTTCACTATACGGTCCACCTATCTGGGCTATCTTTTCTAAGCGACACACAGGCAATTCCATTTTGGCTTGTACGCTAATAGGTTTGTCTATCAATCTGATTTTTAAATTCATCACGCCTTTTTTTGGCTTGGCTTTGGACCGTTCGTATGAGATGCTGGCTGGAGCAATTATACCGCTGGCTTTATTGCTCGCATACGAAATCTGGGCAAAAGTGACATCTCCAGAGACCAAAGTTATGGGCTATTCTAGTCCTGAAGTGAAGACAGATGATCAGGCGGATGACGATGGTACGGCCGAGCAGAATAGCTATGGGATGAAAGTACTATCGATTACCATGGTCATCATCGGATTGCTAGTGCTATCAATTAGCATTTTCTCACCCTCAGAAAGACCTCTGGTAATAGGCATGGGTGCTTTTATATCAACAGTCGCAATTTTAATACACCCGCGAGTTTCAATTTTAAAAAGATTAAGTAATAATGATTGAGGAGAATTTTAATAGATCGAGGCTACCGAAGCAAGAAAATATAGATACTGACCTAGTGGTAGTAGGGGGAGGTATAGCCGGGGTTTGTACCGCCATTACTGCAGCTCGGTCTGGTATTAAGGTTGTGCTGGTGCAAGACAGACCAGTGCTTGGAGGAAACTCTTCCAGTGAAGTAAGACTTTGGGTTCTTGGTGCCACATCCCATATGGGGAACAATAATCGCTGGGCACGTGAGGGAGGAGTTATAGATGAGATTTTAATTGAAAATACCTATCGAAATAAGGAAGGTAATCCTGTGATTTGGGACACCATTCTTCTTGATAAAGTATATAATGAACCAAACATTACACTACTTCTCAATACAGTAGTGCATGAGGTAGAAAAGAAGAATGATCATGAAATAGAAAAAGTATCTGCCTTTTGCAGTCAGACTTCTATTCAATATTATTTGAGCGCCAAATTTTTCAGTGATTGTTCTGGCGATGGAATAGTCAGTTTTCTAGCTGGCGCCTCCTTTCGAATGGGCGCCGAAAGTGCTGAGGAATTTGGAGAATTGGCAGCCCCTAACATCAAGGATTACGGAGAATTACTTGGTCATTCTATTTTCTTTTATACCAAGGATGTTGGGAAGTCTGTAAAATTTCGGGCTCCATCTTATGCCATGAAAAATCCCGCTGATTTGCCCAAAATACGCAATTTCAAATTGCAAGATCAGGGCTGCCGAATGTGGTGGGTCGAGTATGGAGGAAGGTTGGATACTATTCACCAGACAGAAGAGATCAAGATGGAGCTATGGAAAGTCCTCTATGGTATTTGGGATCATGTGAAGAATAGTGGCGACTATCCAGAAGCAGACACACTAACACTGGAATGGATAGGTACCATACCTGGTAAAAGGGAGAGCCGTAGGTTCATTGGCGACTACTTCATGATACAGCAGGACATTGTCGAAAGACGAAGACACGAAGATGCCGTAGCTTTCGGCGGGTGGGCGATTGATTTGCATCCTGCTGATGGAGTGCACAGCGAGAAGAAGGGATGTACGCAATATCACGCTAAAGGCGCATATCAAATACCATATCGTTGCTATTACAGTAAGGAAATAAACAACCTCTTTTTTGGAGGAAGGATCATAAGCGTTTCTCATGTGGCATTCGGATCCACACGTGTCATGGCTACTTGTGGTCATGGGGGACAAGCTGTAGGTATAGCAGCGTCATTGGCCGTCAAACATGGTTTAAAACCAAGAGATCTTTCCAAAGGGCCACATCTCAAAATGCTTCAAAGGGAATTGAGCAAAATAGGGCAGAGCATTCCTCATATACCTATCAGGGATGAAGCCAACCTCGTCAACTCAGCGAAAATCACTGCTTCTTCTACATTACAGCTCTCTAGTCTACCCACTGATGGTGATTGGATAGGGTTGGAATTTTCAGCAGCTCAGATGATCCCGATGCTGGTAGGTACTAATTATAAGGTGAAACTTAGGGTGAAAGCGAGTAGAAACACGACTTTGATCGCACAGCTACGAGCGCCTTCATGTGAGCACTACACACCTGATATTACCCATGAGGAGCTAAGTTTCGAGCTAAGGGTAGGTGAGCAGGACATCGAGCTAGACTTTGGCACTTCCGTGCCAAAAGATCAATATGGATTTGTGACACTCATGAAGAACGAAGCTGTTGCCGTTAAGAGTTCGAAAAGGCTTCTTCCCGGAATATTATCTGTTTACAACAAAATCAATCCGGCAGTTTCTAATTTCGGCAAGCAGGAACCAGAAGGAGATATTGGTATCGAAACCTTTGAATTCTGGTGTCCCAATCGACGACCAGATGGTAATAATTTTGCGTTTGAGGTTAGCCCTACTTTGGACAGGTTCAATCCATCAAATCTGAACCAGGGATTTGTCCGACCCACACCAGAGGGTGTGAATGCCTGGGTACCGGATGAAAATGACACTCATCCTGCCATTACTCTTGAATGGCCAAAACCACAAGAGATCAACATGATTAGGTTGTTTTTCGATGGGGATTTTGATCATCCGATGGAGTCTGTTTTGATGGGGCACTATGAGGATGTAATGCCACTCTGCGTGAGAAATTACACCATCAAAGATTCCAAAGGTGAGGTAGTGTTTACACAAGAAGGAAATTATCAATCAGTGAATACTATCGAACTGGAAAAGCCAATATCCACTGCCAAGCTCACCATTGAGCTAGAAAACCCTCCGGGACAATCAGCTGTGCTTTATGAAGTGCTCTGTTATTAAGGATTTGGAATGAATAGTCAACAACACCATAACTGTAATAATTAAGGAAAAATGTCTGATATCATCAATGTGTTTTTTAGATACCTAGTGGTTGCAAGCGTATTGCTACAGTTGGTTAGCTGTGGGAAAAATGAGGGTAGTGCTGGGTTCACTGTTCGAGATGAAAAGATAGTAATTTCTTCAGGGGACCAGGAGTATATCTTTTCGCCGAAGTTTACAGTATTGTATCGTGCGGATGACCCCAAGCTGGCCATGCGAAAGTCCGGAATCGACGGAGTTTCATACAATGTCATTACCTGGCTTACTCACGAGGGAGAAAAAGGGGACCTTGCGGATATAGAGCGAGATGAGAGCCAGGCAGGTGATGGTTTCGACCCCAGTGTCTTAGATGCTAAAAAAGAAAATCGCACACCAAATTTCTATAAATCAGGACAGTATATCATCCAAGAGGCATCTGAAGTTTTAGAGAGAGGAGACAGTGTTGTTTTTCAATTCGAAGAGCATGATTTGTTTGCGTTGAAAGCCTCGGTAACTTATTCCGATAATGGATATCCATTACTTGGCTATTCATTGATACCAAAGGTCGCTGGCTACTTTTCAGTAGGTTACTCTGGTGCACCTACTTTTAATGTGGACAAGGTTGAAGAAATCTGGCAGCCGCTTATCTGGCAGGAAAAACGCTTTCCTACCAGTTCGTATATGACCTTGGCGCTCAGGTGTCCAATACCAACTACAATGGTCAATGACGGCCAAAATACCATAGGGGTTTTAGCTGCTCCAGAGGAGTTTCCTTTTGATCCATTACCATTGGTTGATAACAGTCGTTTTGGTATTGTACTGCGTGATTTTGATGGAAAGGCTAAACCACAGCTATTTGCTCCGGTGCTGGGTGGTCAGGAGTCTCAGATGAAGCCTGGAGATGTCTTTTCGTTCTCTTCATACTTACTGGTAGAGCAGCAGTCCATTACAGGCACTTATGAAAAAATTGCAAGACAGTTTTTTGATTTTAGAGATTACCGGCACAATGAATTCGCTTCGCTCAATGAGACTTTTGAAAACATAGTGGAGTACTCCAAGTCTGATTATTCGCGCTATGTGGATTCGCTCAAAGGATTCGCCTATTCCACAGATGTTCCCGGAGCTGTGAAAAATGTATCAAGTCTTAATCCACTGGAAATCGCTTTGGTCACTGATGATCAGGAGGTATTTGATACCAAGGCCTATCCAATGATGGAATATATGATGTCAAGAGAGAAATTTCTTTTCAGCCTCGATCCAGAACAAAAAATCCAACACCCATCCAGAAAACTTACAGGGCCTATTGCTCCTATCTCTGAGCTAGTGGCTTTGTATAATATTTTTGGGCAGTCAAATGATTTTCTTGCCGAATTGGCCAAGACGGAATTGACCAAAGCTCGGGTACGTAATCTAGATGTAGCAGAAACAGGTGAAAACTGGATGAATTATATGCATCTCTATAGTGCGACAGGGGACAAGCAGCACATTGATAAAGCGGTAGAAGGTGCTAAAGCATACTTAGAGCGTAGAGTAGACAAGCGGCAAGGTGATTTTAAGGACCCATTATCGGGAGGTCCTTTCTTTTGGACTGGGTTTACCAATCGTTGGATAGAGCTGACCCAACTGTATGAGATCACAAAGGACGAAGCATTTCTCAATGCAGCGAGAGATGGGGCCCGGCATTATGCCATGTTTATCTGGATGTCTCCAAGGATTCCCGATACGAATATTTTAGTGAACGAAGGTGGGAAAGCTCCATTGTACTGGTACCTGCGTTCCAAAGGACATGAACAAATGTATTATCCTGAAGAGCGTGTTGAGGCTTGGCGATTGTCTGAAATAGGTCTTACACCCGAATCGTCTGGAACGAGCAATGGTCATCGTGCTATCTTCATGGCCAATTACGCCCCGTGGATGCTCCGACTTGGATATTATACCAATGATGTCTTCTTAAAGGAAATCGCTAAATCTGCTATTATTGGACGCTATCGCAATTTCCCAGGTTATCATATCAATACTGCCAGGACTACAGCTTATGAGAAAGAGGACTATCCCTATCATGAGCATAAGGAATTGAGTGTAAACTCTTTTCATTACAACCACATTATGCCGATGGCCTCCATGCTTTTAGATTATCTGGTTACAGATGTATTTGTCCGCTCGAAAGGAGCGATCCATTTTCCGGCCGAATACATCGAAGGCTATGCTTACCTGCGAAATAAGTTTTATGGAGCTAAAGAAGGGGAGTTTTACGGAGAAAAAGGAGTGCAATTGTGGATGCCCAGGAAGCTATTGACCGTAGATAATGTTGAGTTAAACTACATAACGGCACGCAAAGACGGTAAGTTGTACATCGCTTTTACCAACCAAAGCAGCCAGGCAGAACAAGCACAGGTAACATTGAATCCTGAATATGTTGAGAAAACCAGTTTCACTGGAAAAATTTGGAAGGATAATGTTGATGAAGGTGTATTTTCTGCATCAGGTTCTTTTGATGTGGAGGTTTCCCCAGATGGCATCACAGCGATAGTTATTGATGGGGTTGAACTAAAGAAGGGGTTTCAGCAGTCAGTATTGGCAAGTACAAAAGAGATTAAAAATAGCTACAAAGAACTGGCTTTTGGAAATACCAGAGCCATGGTCTTTAACCTCGGTGAGTACGCACAAAGTGCCTATATCTATCTGCAGGATGATGATTCAGTCTGGTCCCGTGTTTCATTGACTTACAAGGATGCCGATGGTGGTGAAAAGACTATTTCAGATCAAGATTATCCATTTGAATTCACCATTCCGCTAGATAGATCCAAATTAGAATTCCGAGTTGAAGGCAAAAGTATAAATGGCCCTGTTTCCAAAAGCGAATGGGAGATTTTAGGTGAATGAACGGAACTAAGGCAGCTATTTGAAAGGGGTAGCAACGGACGGCCTCAGGGGTCGCCCTTCTATAACTTTTGAATTCACTACTCTATTTGAGAATGATCAAAGTGGACTTTTGCTGGGGCTTTCAGAAGAAAATAGAATGACAAGAACAATAAACATGAGGATGAGAATTGAATGCGAAAGCAGGTCTAGATTCTCACATAAAAAAAGCTAATATGCTAAGAACTACTTCCATAATATTCTACTTGTTAATCTCATTCATGACCCAGGCACAGGTCAGTGATAGAGAGCTTTGGTATCGGTTTCCGGCTCGTGAATGGGAAGAGGCTTTGCCTGTAGGAAATGGTCGAATGGGGGGGATGGTTTTTGGAGGAATAGACCGAGAGCGAATTTCGCTTAACGAAGAAACGATCTGGAGTTTCCCATTTAAGCCGGTTAAGGCAACCTCAAAGACTCAGCTGTTGATTGAAAAACAAAGAGAGTTGATTTTTCAAGGGAAATATGCCGAGGCAGATCGACTTTCCCTCGAAGACTTGGAGATTCCTGAGGGTTTTGAGTTGGTAGAAAAGGAGATCGAAGGCATGTATACTGGACGGAGTATTTATAAACCGCTAGCTGACCTGTATTTGCACTTTGGTTCCTCTGAGTCTATTCCTTATGATTATAAACGATCACTTGACATAACCAATGCTGTCGCTACTGTTACTTACAAAGTTGATGATGTAACATTCAAAAGAGAGATTATTGCTAGTTATCCTGATCAAGCGATTATAGTGCGACTTACTGCTGACAAGCCAGGTAAGATATCAGTTTCGAGCAAAATGACGCGACGTGTTGATGTCAAGGATGATATGTATCGGTATGATGCAGAATTGGGAGCCAAGGTGGCGAGTATCACCCGGCCCCCGGATCCAATCATTAAGGTCTTAGGAGAGGATCATTTTAGCTTTAGCGGAAAAGCGGACCCTGAAGGGGTAAACTTTGTATCTCATTTTAAACTCGTCAATGAAGGAGGCAAGAAGATACCTATTGAAGGTGGGTTCAAAGTGGAGAGAGCAAATGCCGTGACCATATTTATTACTGCTGCTACAGACTATAATCATTTAAAGCCTGACTTAGTCGCGAGAGAGCAATTAGTGCGAGTATCATCCTATTCTTATCAAGAAATTTACGATCGACATGTAGCTGACTATCAATCACTATACAGCAGAGTAAAATTTGAAATGGAAAAGACAAAGAATTCCTCCATGTCTACTGATAGAAGGATCATAGCTCATCAGCAAGGTATCAAAGATCCGAGAGTCCAGCCAGGGACTCCACGTGATAATGATTTGTATGCGCTCTATTTTCAATACAGTAGGTATCTGATGATCGCTTCTTCAAGGGCAGGTACCCTTCCACCTTCGTTGCAAGGAATTTGGAATGATAGTCTGTTACCACCGTGGTTTGGTCACTACACCACAGATATCAACATTGAAATGAACTATTGGCCGGCTGAAGTATGCAATCTGTCCGAGTCACATGAGGTGCTCCTGGACTTTATACTTCCTGATATGGATAAGTTAAAGGAGGTGTCAAAAATTTCTTATGGATCACGCGGAATAGCTTACAATAGCATGTCTCCCTGGGGCCCGAGAAGTACATATAGCAAATGGAATGGCTATACGGGGTGGCTTGGGCAACATTTTTGGGAACACTATGCATTCACGCTGGATGAAGAATTTTTAGCGGAGAAGGCATATCCCTATATCAGAGAGGCAGCTCTGTTTTATGTGGATCATATGGTGGAATACCCAGGTCGGGGATATTTGGTTTCGGGCCCTGAATACTCTCCTGAGAATGCTTTTTATCTATCCGATGATCCCGAAAAGGAGAAAATCCATATTAGTTTGGGAACAACCATGTCACGAGCAATTGCCTTTGAAGTATTGGACAATGCTATCAAAGCATCAGAGATTCTAGGAGTAGATAAAGAACTTCGAAAGGAGTTTGTATATACAAGAGATCTATTGTCTCCTTATCAGGTAGGTAAGCACGGGCAACTACAAGAATGGTTAGAAGACTTTGAGGAAGTAAATCCAGGACATAGGCATTTGTCTCATCTCTATGGGCTGTTTCCAGGCAATGAAATCACTGAGGATTCTGATTCTGAAATTTTTGAAGCGGCTAGAAAGTCAGTTGAAAGAAGGTTGGATAACGATGGGGGATGGACAGGTTGGAGCAGAGCTTGGTTGATCGGGTTGGCCGCAAGACTGCAGGATGGCGAGTTGGCCAGAGAGCAATTGGAGCTGCTATTGGAGCGAACAACACTTCATAATCTCTTTGATACGCATCCTCGGATGGGAGGCAATACTACTTGCTTTCAAATAGAGGGAAATATGGGCGCCACGGCCGGGATGGCTGAAATGCTTATGCAGAGTCATCAAGGTTATATAGAACTATTACCTGCCAAGCCGAATAATTGGGAAAAAGGTCAGGTGAAAGGTCTTCGTGCCAGAGGAGCTTTCGAAGTGGATATAGAGTGGGACGAAGGTCAACTAAAAAGTACAATCATTTACTCTGAAAAGGGAGGCACTTGTAAACTTAAGTACAGGGACAGGCTGATCGAGATTGAAACCAAACCTGGTGAGAGATATTCATTAGATAGTGCACTTGAATTGATCAAGGGTTGAGTGAACAATATTCTCCAAAAGTCACATGGCAGATTTTAGGAGAATGAACGGAACTAAGGCAGCTACTTGTAAAAGGGTAGCAATGGGCGGCCCCAGGGGTCGCCCTTATTTGACCTTTTGAAGTAGTTAAGTGATGATAATTAAGAGGATCAACAGAGAACTTGACATTTGATTCTAATATGGATTGTGTGTCAAACCTCCGCTATTGAGCAACCGAATTGAAATTAATATCTAACTAAATATAAGAAGATGGAAGCAAAAAATTATTGCCCTTGGTTCAAGGGAACCACTGACTTATTCAATAAGCTTGGGTTGGCACCTTCAATAGGCAGGTACTTGGCAGCGCTATTTATTTTTTCTTATGGAACTGCTTTTGGTCAGGGATACCCGACCTTTTCAATTAGTGAATCAGGAGGAACAATCAATGTATCAGCTTATGGTGCTTATCCAGATGATGGTATCGATGATGAGGACGAAATCCAGGCAGCTATTGATGCAGCTGGCAACAATACGGTAGTTGTATTTGCAGCTGGGACATATAATTTTTCGGCCCCAGATGATTCATCTCGGGCGAGTACTTTGACCGGAGCAGAGGCTCACATTAGAGTCTCTGGGAAAACAAATATCACGCTAAGGGGAGCGGTTGATGGAACAACGGGTGAGCCTACAACGATTTTTGATAGAGACCTATTGTTTTATCCCAATCAGTCGATATCAGGTTCATATGATAGAGTTTCAATCCTTGATGCAAGGAACAATAGCGGAGTTAAAATTGAGAATGTTGCCTTCAAGAATAAGCTTCATTACACGGTTGGTAAGGTGCTTTCTATCAACAGCACTACAATTACGGTTGAGATTGTAGATGGCTATCCAGTGGAAGGTGGATGTCCTGTGGCATCGGCCAATGTGTGGACCTGGGATGAAGTTAATGAGGGAGAAGAGATTTTGAAGATCGGTGAACCATCTGTCACTTATGGTGACAATGCTGGTCATTACTTTACAGTACTGGATGCCGGGGCCAGAACGATGCAGTGTGTGAAAACGGGTAACGCATTTTATGGCAAAGCTTCGGTAGGTGATTACGTTTCATGGCACTATGGTTGGAATGCAAGAGGCACAGTCTACTTGACAGGTAATACAAATGTTCACCTTGAAAATGTACATATCTATACTGCACTTAGGTCTGCATTATTCATTTCTTATAACCACAACTTATACTTTAATGAACTTGAAATTCGACCTGAGAATGATCGCTTTTCCATGAGTCCACGCGATGGAGTCCATGCTTCAAGAAACACAGGTGAGTTCGTGTCTGAGAATATGTATATAAAAGGTGCTCGCTTGGATGGATACGTGGTGACAGGCACAGCTGCGGACGTTTACTCATTAACTGACTCCAGGAATTTTCAATACCTAACAGATCAGAGTGTGGGATCCTTTAATTCCACAAATGAGCCCATGTATTTTTATGATGACAATGTAAGGCATAAGGTAGAGGTACAAAGTGCTTCTTATGTAAGTCATAGCTCCGCAGGAAGTATATACAGTGTAGTTACATCCGAGGATATTCCATCTTTTGTAAATACAAGCACGAATTTGGTTCCGGGAGGTTTGAGCCCCGATACAGTGATTGTCCGAAATAGTACTTTCAAGAGTATAGGTGGAGCATCGGAGCTCTACTTCTGTGACAATGTGTTTTCTTCTAATAATTATCACGAAAACATCATGTATTCTCCAGTCCGCTTGGGAGCCAATCCTTCACGAAATCATACTGGCGGAAATCTAACGTTCTCAGGTAATGAATATGTCGACTGTGCTTGGGAAGGTAACTACTACAAAAGCAACCAATATGGCTACATAAGTGCATTCAATATTAGTAATGACTTCTCAAATATGTATTTGACGAACCTGGTGATTGAAGATAACGAATTCACCAGTACTACATCTGCTACCAATTTGCCACCCATTGAATTGGACGAGGTAGGTAATGCGCTAATCAGGAATAATACTTACAATGGTTTCTCACAGTTCGTCAAACTATGGGATGTGTATAATGTAACTAATGAAGACGCTGATTCTGTTTACCGTCTGAAAAATAAAGATTTTGGTAATTTCCTTAGAGGCTATGACCCTACTTCATCCAATACCAGTGGTGATCATGCCAATGTGACCCACGAAGCTTTAAATACGACTTCTCCTGATCAACAGTCGTGGGAGTTTTCACCTGTTTCTACACAGTTAGGCTACTATTACATCAGGAATATTGATAGCAATAGAGCGCTGCGGGCATATGATGTAAATAACTCCCCCACATCAGGTGACGGAGTGCCAGTTACAGTCTATCCAGTTACTGCGTGGGGTTCTATGATGTGGAAACCGATTCCAGTTTCCGGAGACTCAAATACCTATTTTTTGAAGAGTTTTAGTGGTGGTTATTTTCTGAAAGGAGCTTCAGTAAATGCTTCCTACGCGACATTAGAGACGGACTCTACCTCTACTGGTACGCAATGGGTACTCTATGATTTATCTGGCCCACTTCCAGATACATCTACTTCAACCTCGTATATCATCGCTCCTTCAGCGGATGCTTATGTGAAAGGAGGAACCGATGCTAATAACAATTATGGAACTGCCGCTACGTTGGCAATCAAGGAATCCAGCAATGCCAACTACGACAGGATGAGCTTTCTGAAATTTGATCTCAGTGGGATCTCAGGGACTGTATCTACGGCCACAATAAGGTTAAAAGTGAGCGCTGATGACGCTGGAGCAAGCCATAGCCTGCATTCCGTAGCTACCGATACCTGGACAGAATCAGGGATCACCTGGAACAATAAACCTTCGGCTTCCAGTCTCATCAGCACCCAAGCAGTCCCTTCTGCAAGTGGGTGGATTGTGTTTGATGTGACATCCCTAGTAAACAATGAGACGGATGGTACACTAAGTGTGCAGGTATCAGATGCAAATGCTGCAGAACATTATGTACAGTACCATTCCCTGGAAGCAACAAATACCGATGATAGGCCACAGTTAGTATATCAGCTAAGCACTACTCCTGATCCTTTGGTACCTACAGCAGATGCTTACGTAAAAGGAGGAACCGACGCTAATAACAATTTTGGAACTGCGACTGCATTGGGGATCAAGGAGTCAAGTAATGCCAATTATGATAGGATGAGCTTCTTGAAGTTTGACCTCAGTCCGATTTCAGGAGCAGTATCTACAGCTACAATTAGGTTAAAAGTGAGCACCGATGACGCTGGAGCAAGCCATAGCTTGCATTCCGTAGCTACCGATAGCTGGACAGAATCAGGGATCACCTGGAACAATAAACCATCAGCTTCCAGCCTCATCAGTACCCAAACAGTGCCTTCTGCAGGTGGGTGGATTGAGTTTGACGTGACATCCTTAGTAAACAATGAAACTGATGGCATCTTGAGCCTAAGAGTATCAGATGCCAACGCTGCAGAGCATTACGTTCTATATCATTCCAAAGAGACTTCAAATGCAGAAGACAGACCGCAGCTGGAGTATGCCCTGGATACAAGTAGTTCTCGACTATTGACCTCCAACAATATCGAAGCAGAAGACATGGTAGACAATAAAGGTGCTTTCACGTTTTACCCGAACCCAGCTCGAGATCAAATTAACATTGTTGGGTCCGGTCTAAATGGAGCAATAGTTGAGCTTACAGATCTTTCAGGTAAAAGCGTATTGAAAACACGATTGACTGAGGATACTTCTTCAATTCTGAAACTCAAGCAGGTGGAGAATGGAGTATATTTTTTCAAAATAACTAAGCTTGGTGGCGAGATAATTTCTCGGAAACTGATTGTCGAGTAATAAACTAAGATGGGTCCCATTGGTGGGAGCAATTGGGCGATCCATAGGATCGCCCTTTCTTTGAATTTAAGGTTCTTAAGGAACTCCTCCTTTCATTTGGATGAATGTTTAAATATCGTGAGGTACCAAACCCGATGAAAAATAAAACCAAACGATCAAATGAGGTCAAAAAATTCTTGATTCTTACTATTATCTTGGGTTGCTGGATCACCGCTATCAAAGCACAAGAGAAGGACATTTCAGAGATAAAGTCAGGCGTCCATTGGCTGGATTCTAAAGGAGAGCGAATTAACGCACATGGTGGTTGTGTTATTTTCCATCAAGGAATTTACTACTGGTATGGAGAAGAGAAAGTAAAAGGACTTTCCGAAAAGGAACACGCCGATGGTGGTATTCATTGCTATGCTTCAAAAAATCTTGTTGATTGGCATGATCAAGGAATGATTTTAAATCTTGATAGGCAAGATACTTTGAGTGACCTATCATTCGATTGCAATCAGGATCGACCCAAAGTAGTCTATAACAGTACGACCAAGAAGTTTGTCCTTTTTTTCAAACTATATCTTCGTAGAATGGGACATGCGGTGGCCTATGTAGGAGTGGCAGTATCAGATAGTCCATCTGGACCTTTTGAATATCAGCACAAGTTCTTAGGCGCAAACTCGCCAAATGGAACTGGGGATTTTGCCATGTTCAAAGATGATAATGGCGACCTCTATCACCTTACGGTCAGAAAACCTGACAAGGCTTTTGTAATCGGCAAGATGAGAGAAGATTACTTACTACCAGAGGGATTGTATCAAGTTGGGGATGGTATTACAAAAAATACAGAAGCTCCTGCTCTATTTAAAAAGGATGGTCTATACCACATGCTATCGTCTGGCTCTACAGGTTGGGCACCAAATGCTGCGAGATATTTTACTAGTCAATCGTTATATGGTCCTTGGGAATATCATGGAAACCCCTGCAAGGGAATAAATCCTTATAATGAGTTAGGTCCTGATAAAACGTACGGAGGTCAGTCCACATATGTGGTGAAAGTAGAAGGACTCAAAGATGCATATATTGCCTTTTTTGATATCAACAAGCCAGATCATCCTTATGATAATTTATACATCTGGCTACCTATCAATTTTATTAATGATAGGATATCCATTACATGGAAGGATTCATGGAATTTAGACTATTTCAAAAAACAATAATCAGTATCTAAACTGTGTAATTAATCGAATGGTGAAAAAGATATATTCACTTTTAATCATATACTCATATGCACTGAGCGTAAGTGCACTTGCATTGCCTCTGCTAGATCAGCAGCGCCATGAGCTGAAATTACCGAGCATTTTTGGAGACAGTATGGTAGTCCAACAAAAGGACAGTGTGGCTTTTTTTGGTAAGGCTGTATCAGGTCAAAAGGTTATCGTAGAAACATTGTGGGGTGCGGCAGATAGTACCTACGCCACCAGTGATGGATCATGGAAGCTAAGAATCCAAACACCAACCGCATCTTTCGATCCACAGACGGTATGTGTGCGCACAAGCACTGATACGATTCTATTTAAAGATGTGCTGGTAGGTGAAGTGTGGCTGCTTTCTGGACAGTCTAATATGGCATTCCGTTTAAGGTTTGACGATAATGGGGTATCAGAAATAGCCAATGCTAGTACCCCTTCCTTGAGATTATTCAAAGTACCATCAATTACTGCTGCAGAACCCAGAGAGAATATCCAACAGGTACAGTGGCAAGCTTGCTCGTCCTTATCAGTAAAAGACTTTTCAGCCGTGGCTTATTATTATGGAAGAGCATTAAGTACGTCACTTCCCAACACTCCGATTGGCCTAATTAGTGCAGCCTTCGGCAGTGCGACCATTGAGGCTTTTATGAGTAAGGAGGCATTACTGTCCAAAGGGTTCTTGGCGGATCATTACTACAACTACACCAACAAGAAAGAATCTAAAAATCCAGCATGGTGCTATAACGCGATGATTTACCCCTTGCAACCTTATACCATTAGGGGGGTGGTCTGGTATCAGGGAGAGTCCAATTGTGTGAGAGCTAGTCAATATGCTGAAGCACTTGAAACAATGATTCACTCATATAGGGCAGGGTTTGAAAATCCAGATATGCCTTTTTACATAGTTCAACTACCACCTTACAACTACAGCACACCGCAGCAAGAATCTGGAGATGAATACAGTGCAGCTATAGTTCGTGAAGCACAATTGCAGATTACCAACAACATTGAAAATACAGGCCTTGTAGTGACAACTGATGTCGGCGATGTAGATGACATACACCCGACCAATAAAAAGCCCGTGGGTGAAAGGCTTGCCAATCTGGCTCTTTATCAATGTTATGGGCAGCAGGATAAGGTATTTTCTGGCCCGAAATACAAAAGTCATAGTATCGAAGGGAATACCATTCGGTTAGCCTTCGATTTTGTACTGAACGGAATTAGAGATAATTATAAAGAACTGAGTTGGTTCACGATCGCAGGCAGTGATAAGAAGTTTTATCAGGGAAATGCATTTGTCAATGGCAACGATGTAGTAGTCAGCTCACCGTTTGTAAAAGAACCACAAGCGGTAAGGTTTGCATGGCATAATGCCGCAGAACCCAATTTTTTCAACAGTGAAGGATTACCTGCATCAGCTTTTAAAACAGATAACTGGACTGATTTCACTTATGCAGATGGCATTACTTCGTGGAGTAATTTTCCGGATATCAGAAATGTTCCCTTTGATCTGAAAGTACCAGAACTTACGGAAGAACAGCCAGCCGCAGGTAGGCGGGTAAAGCAAATTCTCCCTGAATATGCTGAAACTGACGTTTACCACACACTTTACTTGCCATCAAACTGGGAGGTGGGCAAGGAGTATCCTGTCATAGTTGAATACCCTGGAAATGGGCCATATCTCAATAAATATGGTGATGCTAATTCAGGAAAACCTGATGATGCAAGCCTGGGATATGGTATTTGTGGAGGTGAAGATTTTATTTGGGTCGTATTACCGTTTGTGAGTAATGATGGTCAGGTGAACCAGCTCAACTGGTGGGGGGATGTGGAGGCCTCAGTTAACTACACCATCAAAACCGTAAAGGATATTTGTGAAAAATATGGTGGAGATAGAGAAAAAGTAGTTGTTACTGGTTTTTCTCGTGGCGCTATTGCATGTAATTATATCGGGCTTCACAACGACCAAATTGCTAACCTCTGGAGTGGGGCAATTCCATTTAGTCATTATGATGGGGTACGTGAGTGGGGTTACCCAAACAGTGACAATACTTCTGCGCTATCCAGGCTGGATAGATTGAACGGAAAACCACAGCTGATCATTCAGGAAAATGGAGGTCCAGCTGCAACTAAAGCTTACATTGAAAAAGCAGGGATCGGTGGAGATATCACATATTTGACCATTCCATACCGAAATCACGATGCGAGATGGGTTTTGCAAAACATTCCAGAAAGAGGTGTGCTGCGTGATTGGGTAAATGCAGTAATTGGCAGGGATTAATATGTACTGACTCGTCCTAATTCGAAGAGTACTATAACTCCATTTGAAAATAAAAATATCTGTCAATGATAAAGTCATTTATTCTGTTGAGTATTTCCATCTTATTGGTATGCTGTATCCAAAAGAGGCAAATGAATTATACAATATTAGGCTTGGGAGACTCCATTACTGAAGGGAAGGGAGACAATAGGAGCTATTTACTTCCACTCAAGCACAAATTAGATTCTGCAGGTTATGCCATTGAATTTATCGGACCGAATGCTCATCAAAGTGATTCCGCGTATATCATGAATGCAGGTTTCAGTGGAAAAAATGCCGAATATTTAGATACTCAAATCGATAGTATTTACTCACTATATACTGCGGATATAGTTTTACTTCATGCAGGGCATAATCATTTTGCGAGTGAGCATCCGATAGAAGGAATCATAACCGCACACAAATCCATGATCCTGAAAATCACTGAAATGAACCCAAGAGTGAAAATTTTTGTCGCTCAGGTAATTACAGCAGGGAAGCTACCCAAGTACTCTTATATTCCAGCATTGAATGAGCAAATTCGATCATTAGGAGCTCAGATGAAGGAACGAGGGTTACCTGTAACCCTTGTCGATCAAGCCAAAGATTTTAACTGGGAGATACACTGCTTACTTGATAAAGTACACCCAAAAGATGAAGGAGCTGAATTGATGGCGACCGAATGGTTTATGGCCATAGATCAGGAATTGAAAAATGCGCAATGAAATTCAGAAACGCGTGGACGTTAACGAGGACTGGAAGTTTTGAATATGCCGAAATTCACTGTTCAGCCTTCTCAATATTTGAAATCTTTTAAACAAAAAAGCCCCGGAATTTTCCGAGGCTTTTTTGTGCAGCCTAAATCACCTGGTACAGGTAATCTGGGGCTAACTGTTATTTGGATTTTTACTTGCTCGCTACGATGTTCACCGTCAGTTCAAAGTCATCATAGATGGTTTTATCCCCCAGGTCATCAAAGAAGCTGCCTGATCCATATCTTACGTCAAATTTTGACCTGTCAATGGTCAAAGAAGCTGTGCCAGTCACCTTGCCATCTTTTTCTTCCAAAGTAGCCGGGAATTGAATTTCTTCAGTTTTGCCTTTGATGGTGATGTTACCAACCACTTTGTATTTGCCTGGCCCCTGTGGTACCGCTTTGGTAATGGTGAAAACGGAAGTAGGATACTTGGCTACACCAAAGAAATCGTCAGATTTCAGGTGACCTTCCAGCTTGTCTTTATATTCGCCTGTCATGTCAGAGTCTACTATAGTGGTCATGTCCACAGTGAAAGTACCCCCTGTCAGTACCCCATCTTTAAATTCAAATGAGCCTTCCTTCAGGTTGACCAGTCCATTGTGCTGTCCGGTCACCTTTTTGCCCAACCACTCTACAGTGCTGGCTTTTGTGTCTACTTTGTAATTTGCCTCAGTCCCTTCACCTGAAGATACCAACATGGCTAATGATAAAACGATTGATTGTAACATGGTTTGTTTTGTGTTTCTTTAGTTAATTTTAATGTACATACATATATGTAAGTACAAGGATAACGCGAGAATGGTTAAAAGGGTTTGGATTTTCAGAAAAAAATATTTCTAATCAATTTGAACTGGCATTGGAATACCTTTGTGGAGTTAACAAGAAGGCATGATACAGATAGATCAAACACTCATTTCAGACGATATCAAGGAGCAATTTTTCGTTTGCGACCTTGACAAATGCAAGGGTGCCTGCTGCGTGGAGGGCGACCTGGGCGCTCCTCTGGATAAAGATGAGCTGGCTGATATGGAGGAAGTTATTGACGTGGTAAAGCCCTACCTGTCTGCTCAGGCAATCGCCGCTTTGGAGGCCAATGGTGCCTATTTGTTGGATGAAGAAGGGGATTTTAGTACCACCACCATCGATAATAAGGAGTGTGCCTTTGCCTTCTATGATGAGAAGGAAATATTGAAATGCAGCATAGAGCAAGCCTGGCGGGATGGGAAGACCTCTATTCAGAAGCCGATCTCTTGCCACCTGTACCCCATAAGAGTAGCCAAACTTCACGATTTTCTGGCATTGAATTATGACCGCTGGCACATTTGCTCCCCTGCCTGCGAACTGGGCGAAAAACTCTCGGTGCCGGTATACAAGTTTCTGAAGGACCCACTGATCAGAAGATTTGGTCAGGATTGGTATCAACGGCTGTGCGAGGAGATTGAGCATACTCAGGCATAATCATGGGTTGTATGGGCCCATTGAACGATATGATCATAGATGAGGCTTTGCTAATAAACTAGCTAGGGTGTTGCTATTTTATTACTGAATGCAATCAAATGATTCTGATTTAATAATCATTCGTCCCCTCCTTTGTCCAGTTCATAATGGAATTATTCGGGATAGGTCTAATTGTGGTGTAATTGTCCGCTAAAATGTCTTCTTTTATAAATGAGCAACCAGCAACTTGCTCCATGTGAAAATACAAGCTTTTAGGTATGAACTTTAATTTGACCATCAGGAGGAAGATGATGATTTTTATAGTGGGGGTTACGGTCCTTGTCTATATCATTTCATTGGGGTATATAAGTTTTCAATTGAGAGCCAATGCCATAGACGAGGCACAGAAACTGGCCGACTCCTACGCTCAGCAGAAGGCTAATGAGATCAAGGCAATATTGGATGAAGACATGGCCGTAGCTCGCAGCATGGCAGACATCATCAAAGACTACACTTCGATGAAGCGGCCGATTCGTGATACGCTCCGTAAAAAGCTGATGGTAAATATCCTGAAACAGTACCCTAAATATGATGCTACCTGGATGAGTTGGCAGCTATGGGCCATAGAGGACGGGTATGACAAGCCATACGGGCGAGAGCGGAAAAACTTTTACATGCGAGATGGCAAACTGAACTCTTCGGGTGAGCTTGCCAACCTTGATGGAGATCCAACATCGGGAGTTTACTGGTTTCTAAAATACAATCGTGATCACAGCGAAAAACTTTCAGAACCATACTGGTATCTGGATTACGACTATTCGTCTGGGGCTACGGACTCACTGCTGGGAATATCTCCTACAGTCAGCATAGAGGTTGATGGCAAGTTTGTCGGCGTTATCGGTACTGATATGACGGTAGATGATTTCAAGGGGGTAACTGAGGTAGATTATTACGACAATGGATTTGCTTTTCTCCTTTCCAATCAGGGTGTTATTATCTCTCATAAAAATGAGAGTCTGTTTAGCCAATCGATGGATACCTTAAGTATCGTGAAGAAAAGCCCTTACAACGTGAGGGAGAGAATTAAAAATGGAGATTCTTTTTCTTATACGGTGTATGATGAAGATCTGGGCGAGCAGGTGTACGTTTCCTTTGCAGCTATTCCCATTGGCAGATCTTCCTTTCCCTGGTCTACAGGCTTTGTGGTTCCCGTTTCAGAGATTACTGCCCAGTTCAATGCGGTATTTATGGTTACCCTGATTGTTGGGTTGGCAGGTCTCATCGTACTGGTGATTATTACCTATAAGATCTCCGCTGCCATTGCTCAGTCTCTTGAAAAATCGAGTTTCTTGCTTACCAAGCTGGCTGAGGGGGATCTGTCCTCCGAAAACCGACTGAATATTCAATCCAGAGATGAGCTCGGGGTATTGGCAGCTGCTGCCAACGAACTGATGGATGACCTGATCCGAAAGGCCGAATTTTCTCATTTGATTGGGAAGGGTAATCTGGATACCGAATTTGCCAGCTCGGGCAAGAACGATATGCTTGGAATCTCCCTTTTGCGCATGCGCGAAAACCTACGAACCGTAAGTCGGGAAACTCGCGAGGTGATCCAGAATGCTGGTGAGAACGGAGAACTGATGACTGCCAGGATGAAGACCGACTGGGAAGATGGTGCATGGAAAGAGTTGAGTGATTCAGTAAATAACCTGTTGGACTCCATTTCACTACCCTTTAATAAGATCAACAACATGGTGGATGCAATGGCTGCAGGTGATCTCACAGTGCGATATGACGAAGAGGCCAAAGGAGATGTGCAGATAATGGCTTCTAGTTTCAACAAAGCGCTGGATAATATCAATGAGTTGATCGAAAACATAGCCGGGATGGCCACCATAGTGAATGAGTCTTCAGTAGAGATGCGAACGGTGAGTGAGGAGATGACCTATAATACCCGGGAGATTGCTTCATCCATCTCTGAAATGAGCAATGGAGCTCAAAATCAGGTGGTAAAAGTAGATGAATCCTCAGGCCTGGTAGAAGGAATTTTGCGGTCTTCCAATGAAATGGGTGAGCAGGCAGAAAACATAAATGAAGCCGCACAAGGCGGGGTGGAGAATAGTGAAAAAGGTCAGAGCCTTGTGAAAAAGGTAGGCTTCAGTATGCGTGACATTGCCGCATTTTCATCTGATACACATGATTCTATTCAGGTATTGACCAGGCGCTCCAATGAAATATCACGTGCGCTCGGAGTGATTACTGAAATAGCTTCTCAAACCAACCTGTTGGCATTGAATGCCGCCATCGAGGCAGCCCAGGCAGGAGATGCCGGAAGAGGGTTTGCTGTGGTGGCCGAGGAGATCAGGAAGCTGGCAGAAGATTCTAAAAAATCTGCACGTGAAATCGAGCAGCTGGTAAACGACGTACAGAATGACGTAAGCACCGCGGCATCCGCCATAGAAATGATGAAAGCCAGTGTGAAGAGTGGTGAGGATGCCACCAACTTCGCCTCAGAGGCCTTCAATGAAATCACAAGCTCTTCTAATCATACTTTACTCATGTCTGAAGAGATTCGCAAGCGTGTGAAGCAGCAGATTGAGTCCATCAAGAATGTGGTGACCATTACGGAATCAGTGGTGGTAATTGCCGAAGAAACGGCTGCTGGCACCGAACAAGTGGCCAGTTCTGCGACAGAATTATCAGCAGGGATGGAGAGCTACGTGCAGAAATCTCAGAGTTTATCAGACGTGGCGGCTGAGCTTATAGAGCGGGTGAGTAAATTTCGTTTGAGAGGATAAGTTTTTCCTTAAATATTTAGGTTTTTTAGCAGGTGAAATTTATCATTTTGCTATTTTACGAATGTTTGAATAGTGTGGTTTGAGCCAAATATTATTTTTTAATATCAAAAAATATGGAAATAATAGGTCACTCAAAGTATTGGGTTTCCATGGGACAAGCCATTTGAGATTTGAATTAATGTGGTCCTGGTGAACACATCCCTATAGACAAGATTTTAACACAGCGAAATGGTGGACGGAGACTCTACAAAGTCACATGGCATTGCTCAGCCAGAAAAGAGTTGGGTAGAAGCAGCCGCTTTAGGTAAGCTCAATCAGGAGATTTCAGAGACTGGAGCGGTGGAAAAAAACGAAGTACTCGTGGTTTTCCCGGTAGGGCGTGAGCGCTACGCACTTCCCATTGAAAAAGTGCGTGAAGTGGTGAAGGCTCCCAAAATTGCGCCCGTACCTCAGGCCCCGGATTACATACTTGGTGTAGGCAATGTAAGGGGTAATGTTCTCGCCGTAATTGACCTTGAAAAAAGGATCAATCCAAAGGCCCCGGCAATGGAGGGTTTGGAGGAGGCGTTCATCATTGTGATCAAGGATGATACTTATCAGGCTGGCCTCATTGTACGGCAGGTACCTGATACCCTCCTTGTGCAATCTTCACAAATCAATACCAGTGCCGCTGTGATCAATAACCTCGCACCCGAAGATCACTTCATCAAAGGCATTGTCAAAAAGGACAAGTCAATGATCATATTGGTCGATATTTTGGAGATGATTGAGGTGAAAACCGAATAGCGTCATAGGTGAATTGTAAAGATCAGTTTCCCCATGTTTTGAATTCAACCCAACCCAACAGATGATAGAATTATTAAAGATTACAGGCTTTGTAGGTGCTATTTTGCTAGCGAGCGCTTTGGCTATTTACTTCAATTTTAAAGGATCTTTTCTTTTTAGAATTTGTATTTTTTTCGTGGCACTTTCCGCTGAGTTATGCATAGTCTCCTATGCATCCGGCATGTACGGGATTGCCTATTTTCTGTACGCTTCACCCATTATCATCCTGCAGTTTTACTTGGGGATGAGGTTTATCTTTAGGTATGTCCATTATCCGCTTTACAGGATTATCAAACGAATTAATATGATGTCTGATGGTAATCTGGACATTGATTTTCGGGAATTGAAAACAGAGAACAGGAAGGATGAAATTGGTCATATCTCCAGAGCACTTGATAGCCACCTGGTGTTTTTGAAAAATACCGCCGGACTGGCCAATGAGATCAGAGAGGGAAACCTGAATTCGGAGTTTAGTCTGAAAAGCAACAATGACCTATTGGGACAGTCATTGCTGGACATGAGAGACAACCTGCGCACTATGCTCGGTGGTGTGGATGAGGTAGTGAGTATGGCCGGAGATGAGGGCAAGCTGGATGTGAGGATTGACAATCAAAACAAATCCGGTATTTGGCTCCAGTTGGGCAACTCTATTAATGAGCTGTTGGAAAATGTTTCAAGGCCATTCTATTCCATCAATAAGATCGTCAATGCCATGGCTTCCGGTGACCTCACTCATCGATACAAGGAGGAGGCCAAGGGAGATATTCTGAAAATCACCAATAATCTCAATCTGGCACTAGATAACCTCGATGGGCTGCTTCATCAGATTTCACAAAATGTCCTCACCATTGAGGAGTCTACAAGTGAAATGCGAGTGACCGGTGAGGAGATGAATTCCAACACCAACGAAATTGCTTCTGCCATTGCGCAAATGAGTAGCGGAGCTCAAAACCAGCTGGCCAAAGTAGATGAGTCATCCAGCCTGGTTGAAGAAATCCTTCAGGCCTCTCAGCGGATGGTGCAGAAGGCTGAAGCCATCAACAACGCCGCAAAGATCGGTGCTGAAAGCAGTGAGAAGGGAATTGGTATAGTGAATGGCGTGGTGAGCAGCATGGTAGAGATTTCGGAGTACTCCACCAAAACAAACCAATCAATTCAGGTGCTCACCCAGAGGTCTCAGGATATCTCCAGAACGCTGAGCGTGATCACCGAAATTGCCTCACAAACGAACCTGCTGGCACTAAATGCGGCCATCGAAGCAGCACAGGCGGGCGATGCTGGTCGCGGGTTTGCAGTGGTAGCCGAAGAAATCCGCAAACTGGCCGAGGATTCCCGAAAGTCGGCCAAGGAAATAGAGATATTAGTTGGTGACGTGCAGACAGACACCGAAGTGGCTGCCAAAGTGATGTCCAATATGAATATGGTAGTGAAAAGTGGTGAGGAAACTTCCAGATCCGCCGCTGAGTCCTTTAAGGAAATTCTCGATTCCTCCACCGAAACACTGCGATTCTCAGAAGAAATTCTCAATGCCGCCCAGAATCAGATTCAGAGTATTAACAATGTGGTTTCCATCACCGAAAGCATCGTGGTGATAGCGGAGCAGACCGCAGCGGGCACCGAAGAGGTGGCCAGTTCGGCCACTGAGCTTTCATCCGGTATGGGCAGTTACAATGATAAGACCCAAAACCTGGCGCAAATCGCCATGGAATTCAAAGAGGGTATCAGCATGGTGAGGCTCTCCGGCCAGGCCAAGGAGAATAACGCCCTCTTTCAGATGCGTGAGGCCTACGAAAAGGAGAAAAGTCTTTTGGATGCGTTGCTCTCCAATATTCCCGATTTTATCTACTTCAAAGACAGAGAGAGTAAATTCATCCGCAACAGCCTTTCTCATGTCAAGAGGTTTGGAATGGAAGACCCTAAGCAATTAATTGGCAAGAGTGATTTTGATTTTCATGGAGAACATGCAAGGGTATCTTATGAGGATGAGCAGAAGATCATGGAGACAGGCATCCCAATGATTAACAGTATTCAAAGAGCTGACCTTAAAAACGGCGAATTCAAGTATGTATCTACGACTAAAATGCCGTTGAAAGATGTGGATGGAAACATCATAGGCACTTTCGGAATTTCAAGAGACATTACCGAAATGAGGATTGCCCAGCTCAAATTCGAAGAGGAGAATAGGCTGTTGGCGACATTACTCGATAACATGCCTGATTTTATATACTTCAAAGATACTCAGGGACACTTCCTCAGAGTGAGCGAATCCATGGCTCCTAATTTTGGTGTAAAAGATGTCAGTGAGATTACCGGAAAAACAGATTTTGACTTCTTTGGAGACCATGCTAAGAAAGCATTTAACGACGAACAAACCATCATCAAGACAGGAGTGCCTTTACTGAATCAAATAGAGAGAGAAGACAAAAAGGATGGCACTACCACCTTTGTATCCACTACCAAGCTGCCACTGAAAGATCAGGATGGAAAGATCGTTGGCACCTTTGGGATATCCAGAGACATCACGGATCTGAAGTTGGCCCAGATCAAATCTGAGGAACAGGAGGCTGAGCTTGAAAATTTACAGAGACTGGTGAAGTCAGGTAAGGGAGACAATTCAAAGCTATTCAAACAGCAGAAGGCTTTTTTCGGTGAGGTACTGAAGCATGTTAATGATACCGTGCTGGTGAAAACGCCGGATGGTAAAAAATACCTGACAAGCGCCAATGGCACAAAAGTATCCAGTGAAGATTGGGCTGATGAAGTACAGATAATTAAGGATAGAAAGGCCGTGCAACGACTCGTGAAAGTGAAAACATCAAATGGTGACTCCTATCAGCTAGACAAGAAGGCTCCAATCTATCTTCCGGAGATTGAAGATTGGGGAATTTTGGATATTCAAAGTGAAATAGGTATTAATATTGAGGATAACGTAAAGCTTCTTGCAGATATTAAGAAGAAGTACCCCGAGATTTTGGCAGATATCGACTAATTTCTTTGTAGATTAAAAATGGTGAGCAATCAGAATACAATATGACAGCAGGACGCAACCTTAAGAAAAAAAGCGCCCACCCTTCTACGGAAGATAAGGGGAAGAAAGCCAAAAAAGGCGCTGAAAAAGTGGAGTCAGCGGATCAGTCCTGGTTTCTTACTCAGGAGGAGCTGGCCCGCAGGTCTGAGCTTCATAAGCGATTCAAAGAAGAGATCGATTCCCTCAAAGGCAAGCACGTACACCTCATTGTGTTTCAGCTTGGACAGGAGTCATTCGCCATGGAAATATCCAAAGTCAACGAAGTAGTGCCCAGCGTCCCCATTACTAAGATGCCTCAAACGCCCAAATACATCAAAGGGATCGCCACCATTCGCGGAAAGGGCATTATTATTTTGGACCTGGCCGATAAGCTCGGCCTGGTTGATGCGAGTGAAGACATCAAGACCCGCTCAGCCTATACCATGGTAGTGAGTACGGAGCGGTTTACCGTGGGGATTTTGGTGCCTGAGGTCCCGTCCAATCAGAAGGTTTCCGGAGATACCATTCAGTCTACTATTGACAATCTGTCCGAAACCTCTCTGGATGAAACCTACATAAAAGGACTAGTAAAGGTTCAGGGTGAGATGGTCTATTTCATCGACATTGATGAACTGATTGAGGGCGATAGATTGAGGGCCAGAATGAAAACCAGCTAAGCATTTGACAGGGAAGATAAAAATATTGGTAGTGGACGATTCAGCATTCATGAGATTGCTGATCTCAGATTTGTTGTCCAAAGACAAGGAACTGGAAGTCATAGGTTCGGCCTCCAATGGCAAGGAAGCAGTGGAGAAGGCCCGTGAGCTTAAGCCAGATGTCATACTCATGGACATCAATATGGACGAGTATGACGGATTGTATGCTGTGGAGCATATCATGAAAGCTAATCCCATTCCTATTGTGATTTTGAGTTCGGTGGGAAACACTAACCTCGATGTGGTTTTTGATGCACTGCGACTCGGAGCAGTTGATTATATTAACAAACCCCAGAAAGGGGGATCCAAAATCCGCGAGATCAATGTTGAGATTTTGGCCATGGTCAAGCGGGTGGCTCGGGCCAAGCCCCGACCTACACCGATTGAAAGTGATGGGTTGAGTAAGCTGCCTCACACTTTTGATAGTGAGGCGAGGTTCCATGTGATCGTTATTGGCGCATCTACCGGCGGGCCCTCCGCTTTGGAGAAAGTAATCACCTCCCTTCCTGCCAACCTGAACGTTCCGGTACTTATTTGTCAGCACATGCCACCTAATTTCATTTTGTCCTTTGCGGACAGACTGGATGCCCTCAGTTCGCTCAAAGTGGTGGTGGGTAAGCGGGGTATGGTTCCCCAGCCAGGCATGGTCATTATCGCACCAGGCAATGCCAACATGGTAGTGATGAAGGATGGAAAGGGAGAAAAAGTGAAAATTGGTTTCTCAAAAGAGGAATATAAGGAATATAACAACCCATCCATTAATGCCTTGATGGAATCTGTGGCTGAGTGCTATGGTGAAAAGGCCATAGGGGTGCTCCTCACAGGGATGGGGCGCGATGGGGTGAAGGGTATGAAAATGATTAGAAATAATGGCGGCATTACCATAGCACAGGATGAGTCATCCAGTATTATCTACGGTATGCCGAAAATAGCATTCGAAACTGGAGCGGCCGAAAAGGTCATGCATATAAAAGAAATTGGTGGATACTTGGTTAACTGTTTATAGACATTGAAATCTAAGGAATCAGAATATAAGGAACTCTTTCTCATAGAAGCGAAAGACCAGATAGAAGAGCTGGACAAGCTTTTCGTGGAGCTGGAAAAAGATCAGTCCAATCAGGATGCCATTGATGGCATTTTTCGGATTACCCATACGTTGAAAGGTAATGCCATGGGCCTGGGCCTGGATGGTGTGTCCGAACTTTCACATGCTATGGAGGACGTGATGATTGCCATCCGAAATAAGCAAATCACACTGAGTAAAAAGCTTTTTGAAATCCTTTTCAGAGCCAACGACAAACTCACCCAAGTGGTGCGGGCCCTCGAGACCAACCAAAAGGTCAGCTACCTCGGGATCAAAACCAGCCTTTCAATATTCCTAAAAAATGAATTAGATAAGGGAGCCCCTGCAGCACCCAAAGAAGAAGAGATAGACCATCAGGAAGAGGAAACCACCAAACAGGAAGGCCAGGCCCAGGTGATGTTTTCGGATGTCATTCAGATCCCCGTTAAGAAAATGGATGATTTGCTCAATGAGGTGGGGCAGCTCATCATAGAGCGCGACAGATTGATCGCCTTCAGTCAGGATATTGGGTTGGCTACTGCAGAGTTTGAGCGACTGAAGCGAATCAGTTCCAACCTCCAGTATAGCATTATGAATGCCCGAATGATTCAGGTGGGGTTTCTCTTCAATAAGTTCCATCGGGTAGTTCGGGATGCTGCGGCCATAGAGGTGAAAAATGTGGCTTTGGTGCTCAAAGGCACTGAGATAGAAATAGATCGCAACGTGCTCAAGGTAATCAGTGACTCTCTGGTTCATCTCGTCCGAAATGCCGTGAGTCACGGTATAGAGCCGGAAGCCAAAAGGGTAGAAAACGGTAAGCCTCCTGAAGGGTCCATTACACTGGATGCGCGCTACGAGCGAGATCGGGTGATTATCGTGGTGAAGGATGATGGCGCCGGTATCGATCATGAAGTAATCCGTAAGAAAATTGTTCAAAAAGGAATGGTGGCCGACGCTGTGGCCAAGGATCTCACAAAGGATGAAGTACTGCGGTATATTTTTGAGTCAGGCTTTTCCAACTCCGATAAAGTAAATGAAATTTCCGGGCGTGGTGTGGGAATGGACGTGGTGAAGAAAGCCGTAGAGTCTATTGGCGGTCAGGTGCGTATAGAGACAGA
This sequence comes from Marinoscillum luteum, assembly GCF_044005705.1. Lineage (NCBI taxonomy): Bacteria > Pseudomonadati > Bacteroidota > Cytophagia > Cytophagales > Reichenbachiellaceae > Marinoscillum > Marinoscillum luteum. Next base: position 318,944 of record NZ_JBIPKE010000017.1, read on the forward strand.
GGTGGGTACAGGCACCACTGTCAACCTCCACGTACCATCTTCACTGGCACTCAAGGGCACCTTGCTTTTCGATGTAGGGGGGCAAGAGTATGCCATGGCGCTTTCATACACAGAGGCCGTGGTGACCATTGCCCGGAGTGAAATCTACAAACTCAGTGGCGGGCTCATGGCCAAATATCAGGATGAAGCGATCTCCATTGTTTTCTTGAAAGATATCCTGGAAATGAAGAGTTTGGATGAGCTAGGCCAACGTGGCAGTCTTCAGAAGAGTTTCGAATTGAGTACTGACGATGATGATTTTAATGTGATCATTGTATCGTATATGGGACAGACCACGGGTGTGATTGTAGATAAAGTCCTTCAGCAGAAGGAGATCATCGAAAAACCTCTGGCCAAACCCATTAACAAAACTAAATTGCTAAGTGGCACCACCATACTGGGAAGTGGTAACGTATGCCCGGTAATAGATATAGCAGCTCTCACCGACCTGATTCATCTAAAAGTCCTCCAATCAAAATAATTCTAAATGAAGGAATCAGTGAGTATTTTCTCCGGTGAAGCAAAGCCCCTTGAGTTGATAACGGACGAAGAAATGAATGCCCTGATGGTGGCCATCAAAAACCGCTATGGGCTGGATTTCACCAACTACGAGAAGGCATCTTTGAAAAGAGGGGTGAATCGATTAATGATGAAGCATCACATGGATTCTTCCCTTGACCTCTGGGGACGGATACTTAAAGACCATGATTTCTTCATGAGCGCCATAGATGATCTGCTGGTGAACCTTACGGAGCTTTTTAGAAACCCTGATGTATGGATTAAGCTTCGAGACGAGATTCTCGAACGATTCAAGGGAGAATCACTCAAAATATGGCACGCCGGCTGCTCTACCGGAGAGGAGGTTTACACCATGGCCATCGTGTTGGAGGAAAAAGGGCTTTTGGGTAGGACAAAAATTGCTGCCTCCGATTTGAGTACCAAGGCACTGAAAAAGGCAAAAGATGGAGAGTACTCACTGGAGGTGATCAAGCCGTATCTAACTCCCTTTTTGAAATTTTTCCCGGATCGTAAGCTGGAGGACTATTTTGAGTTCCACGACAAGCATGCGGCCATTAAGCCTCACTACAAGCGCAGTGTTACCTTCGAAAGGCACAATCTTGTTCATGATCCGGTCACTGGAGAATACGATATCATCTTTTGTAGAAACGTGATGATCTATTTTGATGAGCAGCTCAAGCTAAAAGTCCTCAACCTGTTTTATAAAAGTCTGAAGCCCAATGGCTACCTGATTATTGGGTACTATGACATCATGCCAGATGCGGGAAAATTACTGTTTCAAGTAGAGGACATCAGGACAAGAGTCTACCGGAAAAAAGAAGAGAAAGGGAGTACACAAAAACCAAAATTTGAGAAAAGATGAGCAAGACCATACTCATAGTTGACGATTCTGGATACTCCAGATCTACCATCAAAGGAATTTTAGTGAACGCCGGCTATCAGGTCATTGGAGAGGCAAAGGACGGTGTGGAGGCCCTGGACAAAATAGTAGAGTTAGATCCGGATTTAGTAACACTCGATAATATACTGCCGGATATGACGGGTTTGGAAATCTTGCGAGCGCTAAAAGAACAGGGCATCTCACGTACCGTTATTATGGTGAGTGCCGTGGGACAACAATCTGCCATTCAGGAGGGGTTAGATCTTGGAATTAAGGCTTATATTACCAAACCGTTTGATCCGAAGGAGTTATTGGAGGAAGTGAAAAAATCTTTCGCTATCTCTGATTAAAATAGGTATAGGTAGGTTAGATTGGTAAGGTTACTGCACCAATCAACTGATTCAACGACTAATTAAGCCGTTCGATCAAAGAGACCTTGAACATTAAGAATAAATTAAACAGATTGCTATAGATAATTTTAATTTTGATGTTGGATAAACTGAACGAAAACGAACTGGAAATAGCCTCAAAGCTGGTCTTTGATGGGCTATCGATGGCAAAGAAATCGATGGAGCAGATTTTACAAAGCCCCATTTCCATAGAGAAGATCGACTACAGCAGTAGTGTGGATGTTCCCCTTCCCAAATTTGAGGACCTGGATGGCCAAAGTGTACATGTGATCAAAACCAAGCTGATTGGTGAGCTCAAGGGTACCAGCCATTTAATTTTCAGAGAAGATGAGGTGGCCAAAGTCTTTAAAGCCTGCCTACCTGCCAAATTGATAGACAGTGATACGCCAGAAAGCAGGATGATGAAAATTGGTTTCCTGACCGAAATCGATAATATGATGGCGGCCGCAGTGATCACAGAATTTTCAAATTTTTTAGGCTTGGAAATATACGGTCATGTACCTTCGCTGAATGTTGTGAAATCTACTGAGGTCAACAGCTATTTGGAGAAGGAAGCGGGTGAATTTGACGCAATTATTCGTTTCAAGGCCATTTTCCACGGTGTTGAATTAGATATTTCGCCTGATTTCGTTTGGATTTTTCAGGAGGAATTTGTGGATAAAATCAGAGATTTAGTTTGATTAAACAGGGTAAAATATCATGAGTAAGAGAGTACTAATAGTAGACGATTCAATTTATATGCGGTCTTTGATCCGCACAGCTTTAGAAGAAGCCGGGATGGAGATTGTGGGCGAAGCAAAAGACGGAGAGGGAGCTATCGATATAGCTCTGGAGCAGCAGCCAGATCTAATTACCCTGGATAACATCCTCCCTGACATGATGGGCTTTGAGATATTGAAAGTCCTCAGAGATGAGGGACTGGAGTCAAAAGTGATTATGATCAGTGCTGTAGGTCAGCAAACAGTTGTGAACAAAGGTAAAGAATTGGGAGCGGCTGACTATATTGTTAAACCATTTACGTCAGAAGAGCTGATAGCAGTGGTTAACAGAATAATGTAAAAAGTATGAGAATACTTTATGATCTTCCAATCAGGACCAAGTTTGCAGTGGTTTTGGTCCCTCTTATTGTCATCATCATTTGCTTTGATTACATACAAATCAAGCATAACTATTTGGATTATGACGATTCGCAGAGGCTGAACAAAACCATATTGCTGGGCGTGGAAATCAACCACGCCGTTCATGAGCTGCAAAAGGAGCGAAGCATTTCCGTTGGTTTTTTAACCAATGATGGTGAGGACTTTTCACAAGCCCTCTTGCATCAGAGGCATGTGACAGATAGTACCCTGGAGCGCTTCTACGAGGAGTTGGACCGGTTAGATCTCAAAGGCATTTTTGCCATTCATGCTAACGATGTAGAGTTGTTGAACTCAAATTTCTCTACGATCAACAGTATCCGTCAGAAAGTAGATCGTCGGGTATTGGATCCGATCCAGATTCTTGAGTATTTCTCAGATATCGATGAGGTAGCATTGAATACCGTTGATCAATTGATCAATGAAACACGGGATAAAGATATAGCGCAGCAGGTGCATGCGCTTATTTATTTCTTGAAAGCCAAAGAACGAGCCAGTATTGAGCGAGCCATTGGTACACATGCGTTTTCCATTAGTGAGATTGATGACGAGACTTACAGCTCGTTCACCGCGTTGGTCGCAGAGCAGGAGGCTTATACAGATGCTTTTCTCATCATTGCAGATGAAGCATCAAAAGGAGTATACAATAACCTGGTCACTGGTCATGATGTGAATGAAGTAGATCGACTCAGGTCTGTTTTGCATCTTAGGGATAATTTTAATCAGGATCCAGGCTACTGGTACGAAATGACCACCAGCAAGATCAATGCCCTTAAAAGGGTGGAGGATAGTATCTCTCAGAGACTACTTTCTCGTACGGAATACCTTGCCCGCACAGCCTTTCAGAAATTTTGGACGTTCATTGTACTGGATATCATCATTGGTATACTGGCTATGTGGCTAATGTCCATTATTGTGACCAACCTGCTGGCCAATGTGAAAATACTGGAACGCTTTACCATCAGGATTTCTAAAGGAGACCTGTCAAAGAAAGTGTTCATTGCTACCAAGGATGAAATTGGACAGTACGCCAAGACTTTCAATGTGATGGTGGATGAGATTGTGAAGTCCCATAACATCCTGAGAAAAGAGCGAGATAAGGCCAAATTCCTGTATAACAATATCTATCGAGTATCCCTTGTTGTATTTCAAAATATCCATCAGGGGATTTTCCTGTTAGATAGGAATTTCAAAATGAGCAAGCTTTATTCCAAATCCATGGAAAAGATCTTTGGGCTTTCTAAGATCTCCGGGGAGAACTTCGCCAACTTCATGAGACCATTGATTATCCCTCGCGATCTGGAGGCACTGGAGATGTTCATGCGTCATCTGTTCAATGAGGATATGGACGAGGATGTGGTCAATCAGCTCAACCCGATCGAGCAGGTAAAAATATACAGCGAGACCGATGGTATAGTTACCACCAAATACATTCGGGTCAATTTCACCAGAATCTGGAGAAGAGATCGTATCGCTAACATTATGGTGACGGTATCCGACGAAACGGAATCAGTGTTGCTCCAGAAACATCTGGAAGACGCGGAGAAGAAGAAAAAGCAGGAAACCGAACAGGTATTGAGCATTTTGAAAATAGATCCGTCATTGATCAGGGGCTTCCTGTATAATGCCAAACGCACCCTCAAAGGCATCTCGGAGCGCTATGAGGCCAATAAAGACAGAGACTTGAAGGCGTTGCTTGATTTCACCTTCGAAACCATCCACAACCTGAAAGGGAATGCCGTGGTGATTGGCCTTGACATCATGAGCGAAAAATTCCATGAGGTAGAGGAAGCCATTGAAAGTCTAAAGCTCAAGGAAGTGACTGGTAAGGATTTCCTCACCATCCTCTATGAGATTGATGATGCCGATAAGATGATCGATGAAATGAGCTCTATGCTCCGAAAGGTGGCAGATATCTATCGTAAGTACCCATCTGGTGGTCATGTGGTTTCCAATATCATGCTCATTGACAATCTGGAGCGATCAGTTAAGTTGCTGTCTGATAAAATGGACAAGCCGGTGGACTTTTTCTTTAAGAATGAAAGCAATCTGGTGCTTCCAAATGAGCACATTGATGCTTTTAGGGACATCATGATTCAACTGATTAGAAATTCCGTAAAGCATGGAATAGAGGATCGTGAAACCCGAACGTCACTTGGAAAATTGATCAGAGGAACCATTTCTATTGAGCTGGATCAGCCAAAGGATCAGCGATTCGAGATATGCTATATGGATGACGGCAGGGGACTCGATGTGATCAGAGTAAAGCAAAGGGCAGTTCAAAGTGGCATACTTACTGAATTTGAGGCTGAGAAACTCACACATGATCAGGTGATCAACCTCATTTATGAAAAAGGATTTTCAACCGCTACGGAAGTGGATGAAAACGCAGGTCGTGGAAGAGGCATGAATTTAGTGAAGACACTGATAGAGGAGATGAATGGAACATTTACCACCACTTTTGAGGAAGGTAAGTATTTCAAACTAATCATAAATTTACCCATCAGTGGTATTGTAGAAGACCAATCAAAAGAGCATGAGACTACTGATAGTTGATGATTCATCAATTATGCGTCGCATAATTGAGAAAAATCTGAAAGATTACGATATTGAGATCATAGGTATGGCTCCTGATGGGGCGAGTGCTGTGAAGATTGTTAAGGAAGAAAAACCAGACGTGGTAACGCTGGATATTACCATGCCGGGAATGGACGGTTTGGCTTGCCTGGATGAAATCATGCTTATGCACCCAAAATGCAAGGTTATGATCATCACGGCTCTATCAGATAAATTAACCGGCCTGAGAGCATTGGATAAAGGCGCACGTGGTTTTCTTTATAAGCCTGTGAATGCCGATGATCTCGCCAAAGCTTTTGACCGATTACTAAAGAGAAATGAAAACAAGCAAAGCGGAGTTTGATGCCACCTGTAGTCTGTTCATTAACTCAGTCAACAATTACTTCAGGCACCTGACGGAGATTGATTCCGAACTGAACGTACCTTATATCAAGCAATCCGAAGGTCTGATGTTGAAGGACTATACCGGAATGATAGGAATATCTGGAAATCGGAAGGGATTTGTTTATATTTCAGCTAACCGAATTATGTATGAGGATCTGATTAAGATTTTCATTGGGATAGATGATCCTTCGGAGGAGGATATCCTGGATATGGCTGGCGAAATCTCGAACGTGGTGGCCGGAAACGTCCGTGCGAACCTGGGAGCCAACTTTATGATTTCTGTGCCTGTCGTGTTTCAGGGGATGCCTTCCAAGTTGAAAATACCCGAAGATGTCTCCATATACGTAATTCCGATAGTTTGGAACAACCACGAAGCATTTGTGGTTATTGGTTTGCAGTAAAATTTCAGCATGCTTGATCAGGAACGCACGTACTATAACCTTGGAGTTTCGTCTTTAGAGGATGTAACAAAGAAGAACTATTTTTCTTTGTTTCCTGAGGAGGTCGTGGCAAGTTTTCTGGATGCTTTCATTATCAATCTCCCAATGAGTGGCAAGGTAGGGGGGGATGGCTTCTGGATTTTCAAAGACGGGGAAGATCTTTTCATTGCGCTCTTTGACTGTATGGGGCATGGCCACCTGGCCAGTATGATGACTCGCGTGTACAAGCAATCACTCCAGCGGGTGATGGAGTCCTATGAGACCCGTGATCCCGGAACTATTCTAAGATACCTTCATCACAAAATTGCCACTAAGTTTAGCGATAGAGAAAAACTCCAGGTGGGTACCGGTGCTGATGTGGGACTGCTTAAAATCAATTTAGCCATCAGGCATGTAGAATTCGCAGGTGCCAAAGTAGACTTAATGCATGTGAAGAAGGGTAAGATGGAGATCATCAAAGCCGATAGAATGCAGATTGGTGAAATGTTTGAAATGCAGCATACCTATCAGACCAGCACCATTGTGATGGAAGAAGGAGTGAAGTCTAACCTCTATCTATCCAGTGATGGCTTTCGTGACCTGATGGGTGGCGATAAGAATAAGAAGTTGGGAAGGAAAATGGTGGCTGAAGCCATTTTGGAGAATGCTGATAAACCAATTTTAGATCAAAAGACTTTGCTGACTACATTCATCGATCAATGGAAAGGCTCCAATGATCAGCCTGATGATGTCCTCATCATGGGATTTGCACTTTGATTCAACCCTGAATCACTCAACCTTCTGAAGTATTCAATTTTAGAATCCTCAAAAAATTATCGTCGAGTATCCAGATAAAAAAAGGAGCAACATTAACAGCAACTCCTTCCAGTACGGATTTGACATGAAAGGCTGTTTTATGAACCTTATTTTCCTTTTCAAAAAACTCGTTGATCAGATTGCCAGACATAATTTGGATCTGAGGCACCCTGAGTTCCAATTGCACGCCCAGATACTCAGATATTTCTTTCATAGACAAGGCTGCTATCACATTTTCGATTTCTGACATGAATCCATGCTTCATCAGCTTGGTTTCCGTGCGCTTGTCCGACTTGAATTCGGGTGGCAGGCAGACAGTATTGATCAGATCTACCTCATGATCCAGGATGACGAAATAGAAAGCCCCACGGATATCGCCACTGAATACCAGCTTGACCAGGTGCGCCTTGAATCGACCTAACAGGTCTAACTCTGGAATGGGGGTCAGTGGGCCTACACCATAGGTGATATGGCTGGCATTTACTCTTATTTTGAGCATTTGTTCCATAGACTGTACCGCTTTCTTAATCGCGTTGCCTATAAGCTCCGAAATAAGTTCCCTCTGTTCTTCTGTAAGGCGATTGTTTGGATGAGTAGCTGACAAAATGTGTTTGTTTGCCCAGTTAACGGCTGATATCAAAGATAGTATAAAACCTATGGTCTTTTGAACCTTTATACGGCATTATTACGAGCTTTTCTTGGATAGTTTTTAGGGAAAAGTGACCTATATCAAGCCCGATCCACCTCTAACTCAGCACTATCTGCAACCCTCATGAGGACTTTTCTGGTCTGTTTTACAGGCCAGAAAAGTCAAAGTCATCCAGAAATTTAGTGGTGAATTTTCCGGATTTGAAAACCGGGTCATCCATCAATCTGATATGGAACGGAATGGTGGTTTTCACCCCTTCTATGACCATTTCCTGCAGAGCTCTCTTCATACGTACGATGGCCTCTTCTCTGGTTTGCCCTGAGACGATCAGCTTGCCAATCATAGAGTCATAAAATGGTGGAATCACATATCCGGCATAGACGTGGCTGTCTACGCGAACACCATGACCACCTGGGAAATGTAGATTGGTGATCTTTCCGGGGCTAGGTCTGAAGCCATTGGCCGGATCTTCGGCATTGATACGGCACTCTATAGAGTGTAGCTGTGGATAGTAGTTCCTACCAGAAACCTCCACCCCAGCGGCTACCTTGATTTGTTCTTTGATCAGGTCAAAATCCGTTACTTCTTCAGTAATAGGATGCTCGACCTGAATACGTGTATTCATCTCCATGAAGAAGAAATCACCATATTTATCCACCAGGAATTCTACGGTACCAGCTCCTTCATATCCGATGGCCTCAGCCCCTTTGATGGCCGCCTGTCCCATTTTCTCACGCAGTTCCTGCGTTACGATCGGAGAGGGCGTCTCTTCTATGAGTTTTTGATGTCTTCTCTGGATGGAGCAGTCTCTTTCCGAGAGGTGACATGCCCGTCCTCTGCTATCACCTACTATTTGTATTTCGATGTGTCTAGGCTCTTCTACGAATTTTTCAAGGTACAGACCGTCGTTGCCAAACGAAGCGCCAGCTTCCTGGCGGGCATCATCCCATGCTTTCTTGAATCCGCTTTTGTCCTTCACGTAGCGCATGCCTTTACCACCTCCACCAGCGGTAGCTTTTAGCATTACAGGGTAGCCGGCTTCTTCAGCCAGTTTCATCCCTTGCTCCATTGACTCTAGCAACCCGTCTGATCCCGGTATGGTAGGTACTCCGGCTGCTTTCATGGTGGCCTTGGCGGTAGCCTTGTCACCCATGGCATTGATCATGTCTGCAGAAGCACCTATGAATTTAATGCCATACTCTTCACAAACTTTAGAGAATTCAGCATTTTCAGCCAGGAAACCATACCCAGGATGTATCGCATCTGCATTGGTGATTTCTGCCGCAGAGATGATCTGTGGTATTTTCAAATAAGAATCTTTACTGGCAGGAGGGCCTATGCAGACGGCCTCATCGGCAAACCTTACATGTAAACTGTCGGCATCAGCGGTAGAATAGACGGCCACAGTTTTGATGCCCATCTCTTTACAAGTACGTATAATACGAAGAGCGATCTCTCCGCGATTAGCTATGAGAATCTTATCAAACACGATTTTTTATTTTTTGGATTAAGAGGGGTCTACAAGGAATAAAGGCTGATCGTACTCAACTGGTTGAGCATCTTCCACGAGTACCTTCACTATTTTGCCAGATATTTCAGATTCTATTTCATTGAAAAGCTTCATGGCTTCAATGATACAAACCGGATCTCCCTGTTTAACAGCATCACCTACATTCACGAAAGCTGGTGATTCAGGATTGGCTGATCGGTAAAATGTACCAATCATTGGTGACTTGATGGTGATGAGGTGTGCATCGCTGGCAGGTGCGGGAGCAGCTGGTGCAGCTTTGGGAGCTTCACTGGCAGCAGCTGGTGCTGGTGCCGGAGCCGGTGCTGCTGGGGCAGCAGGCGCTGGTGCTGCAGCCACAGTTACCTGAGGTGAAGATCTTTTCACATTGATCTTGAACTCCTCTGTTTCTATGTTTACCTCTTCAAGGCCTGAGCCTGAAATAAAATCTATTAAATCACGAATTTCTTTTGCTTTCATTATTTAGCATTTTTGGTTGTCTATCAAAATGGGCGCAATAAGCACTTAAGATCGATTTTACTCTGGCGGTAAATAAAGGTAATTATTTTATTTAACTCGTTCCACGTAGGAATTTGTTTGTGTATTCACCTTGATGACTTCATCCTGGTTCACAAACAAAGGCACCTGAATGGTGGCTCCTGTCTCCAATTCGGCAGGTTTGGTAGTGTTGGTGGCAGTATCCCCCTTCAGACCGGGCTCGGTATACACCACTTTGAGAATCACGTGTTGTGGTAATTCTACTCCGAGTACCCTTTCCTCTTCAGCATGGAAAAGCACATCTACTTCTTGTCCGTCTTTCAGGAGTGCAGGTGCGTTGATCAATGAATCGGATATGGGGAGTTGCTCAAAGGTGGTGCTATCCATAAAATGGAAGCCCATGTCATCTTTGTACAGGAACTGGTATGCTCTTCTTTCCACCCGGGCGGTAGTCACCTTGTGGCCGGAAGTGAAAGTGTTGTCGATCACTCGGCCGGTCGAAAGGCTCTTGAGCTTGGTACGCACAAATGCGGGACCTTTTCCGGGTTTTACATGCTGAAATTCAATGATGGTGAAAAGGTCATGATTAAACTCGATAACAAGACCATTACGAAAATCTGCAGTTGTTGCCATGGTAAGTTTTTTGTGAAATTATTTTGGATCGTAGGCCCATTTAAGCCACGTTGCTCCCCAGGTAAATCCACCTCCGAAAGCAGCAAGAATAATATTATCTCCTTTTTTGAGCTGAGGCTCATAATCCCAAAGGCACAATGGTAAAGTCCCAGCCGTGGTGTTGCCGTATCGCTGAATGTTCAGCATCACTTTGTCATCTCCTACACCCATTCTGCGGGCAGTAGCATCAATGATGCGTTTGTTTGCCTGATGAGGTACCAGCCAGCTGATATCGTCGCTGGTCAGGTTGTTTTTTTCCATGACCTCTGCTGCCACATCTGCCATATTGGTGACCGCAAATTTGAAAACCGTAGAGCCCTCCTGGAAAGCAAAGTGCTCACGCTGTGCTACAGTTTCTACCGTGGCTGGTTTGCGGCTTCCACCTGCTTTCATGTGCAGATACGGTGCTCCAGAGCCATCAGACTTCAAAATGGAATCCATCACACCCAGGTCTTCTTCAGTGGGCTCTAACATCACGGCCCCACCTCCGTCACCAAAAATAATGCAGGTGGCCCGGTCAGTGTAATCTATAATGGACGACATCTTGTCAGCGCCAATGATCACCACCTTCTTGTAGGTGCCGGACTGTATGAACTGTGCTCCTGTGGCCAGTGCGTAGAGAAATCCTGAACACGCGGCACTAAGGTCATAACCAAAAGCATTTTTAGCACCGACCATATCCGCTACTATATTGGCTGTAGCCGGGAAAGGCATATCAGGCGTTACAGTGGCACAAATAATCAAGTCAACTTCTTCTGCTTTTGTGTTCGTCTTGGCCAAAAGGCCCTTAACTGCTTCAGCACCGATCACAGAGGTTCCCTGACCTTCGCCTTTGAGAATCCTACGTTCTTCGATGCCCGTTCTGCTCCTGATCCATTCGTCGTTCGTGTCGACCATGGTTTCCAACTCATGGTTGGTAAGCACATAGTCTGGAACGTACCCATGAACCCCGGTAATTGCCGCGCGGATTTTTGTCATGCTATATTGATTGTTTGGCTGTATTAAGCCAGAACTTCTTTTTCCATAACCACTTTACCTTTGTAGTAAAGCTTGCCTTCATGCCAGAATGCTCTGTGCGGAAGGTGTGGTTCACCAGTGGTTTGGCATATTACGTAGCTCTTTGGAGTAGCTTTCACATGCGTTCTTCTCTTGTCCCTTCTGGTTCTGGAAATTTTTCTCTTAGGGTGTGCCATCTTATTTTTCTATTTTTTTCCTTTAAGTTTTTTCAATGCTTCCCATCGTGGATCCACTTCACCGTTCTCTCGGTCCGTATCCTCATCTTCGGAAGTATATATCAAATCTGGCTCGTCATCTTCTGTCTCCTCATAACGTGGATGAAGCTTCTTCAGAGGCACCGCCAGGGTGATAAATTCATAAATAAACTCACTTACATCGATGGTGGCTGTGTCATCTTTGATCACAATCACATCATCGCTGAGTGAGTAATTGTCCTCACCAAATTTGATGATGAGTGATTCTTCAAGCTTAATTGGATAGTCAAAACTATCCAGGCTACGGTCGCAGATGAGTTCCACTTTCACATCAATATGAAAGTGAAGGTTCATCATGGTTTCGGATTTCTCCAGGCTGAGTTTACAAATACCACTGCCTTTTTCCACCAAACTGTGCTCATACATCCTCAGTAGACGGTTATCAATCTGAAATTCAAACTCGTGAAGCTTGTAGCCTAAATTGAAAATATCTATCTGAAATTCCCTGAGCCCTTTCATGCGCTTTCCTTCTGTCCGCTTAAAGAACCGCAAATTTAGGAATAAACCACATATAAAAAAACAAATTTCGTGGGGGATTGTCTATTGGTGCTCTGATCTGTTTTTGAATATATCTGCGGCCATATAGATGGCGTTTCTCATAGAGGTCTCGCTGGCCTCTCCTTTACCGGCGATTGGGAAGCCGGTGCCATGGTCCGGAGAGGTTCTGATGAAGGAAAGCCCTGCAGTGAAATTTACGCCCGTATCGAAGGCCATGTTCTTGAAAGGGATCAAGCCCTGATCATGGTACATGGCTAATATCCCGTCAAAACTTCTGAATTGATTGGTGCCAAAAAAGCCATCAGCAGGGTACGGACCAAACACGAGGTTACCCTTGTCTTTAAAGGTTTTGATAGACGGGCTGATAATTTTTTCTTCCTCTTCACCTAAAAGGCCATTTTCACCAGCGTGGGGGTTGAGCCCTAGCACGGCAATCCTGGGCTTTTTGATTCCGAAGTCCTTCTTCAAGGACTTAATCATCAAATTCAGTTTGGCTTCAATACGCTCCTGTGTGACTGCCTGAGCCACTTTTTTCAATGGAATGTGACCAGTAACCACACCCACTCTCAGGCCTTCTGCTACCAAAAACATGAGACTATCTTTAGCTCCATCTTCTTGCGTGAGGAATTCCGTATGCCCGGGAAATTTGAAATCATCGGACTGTACCATCTCCTTGCTCAATGGAGCAGTGGCAATGGCGTTTATTTTTCCTGTTTTCAGGTCTTCAAGCGCTCTTCGGAGCGAGGAAATGGCATATTCCCCACCGGATTTCCCAGGCTCACCTGGGGTTATTTCAATTTCCTGCTCGTTCAGGTTCAAAACATTTACCTTCCGCTGATGAATGCTCTCTATGCTTTTAGTCTGATTGTAAGTGAAGTTCTGGAGGTCGAGTTGTTTTCTGTAAAAGGAGATGACTCGTCCATCGGCATAGATCACAGGCGTGAGATGCCTCAGTATCCTGTTATCATTAAGGGCTTTGATGACCACCTCTGGCCCAATACCATTAAAATCTCCAATGGAAATACCTATTATTGGTTTATTCTCTCTGTTTTGAGAAGTATCACTCATATTTTGTCAAATTTACAGCGCCGAAAAGTTAATTCATTTTAAAATAATCAGACCCTTTGAAACAGGTAACTCCCAAAAAGCATTTAGGTCAGCACTTTCTGAAAGATGAAAACATCGCCAGGAAAATTGTGAACGGACTGGACCCAGGAAAGATGTCAACTTTGATAGAAGTGGGGCCGGGCACGGGAGTATTGACCAAGTATTTGTTGGATGAATTTCCAGATTTCATGGCGTTCGATGTAGATACTGAATCTGTGGCTTATTTGAAAGATCATTTTCCTGAACACGCTACTAAATTTTTGCATCAGGATTTCCTCAAATACAATCTGGCCGAAATGAATGGGCCTATAGGCGTCATTGGCAATTTCCCATATAACATCTCCTCCCAGCTATTTTTTAAAATATGGGATCATAGAGATGCCGTGAGCGAAGTGGTCTGCATGATCCAAAAGGAGGTGGCTGACCGCATCGTTTCAAAAGAAGGCAACAAGACCTATGGGATACTGAGTGTATTGCTGCAGGCTTTTTATGATATCGAATACCTCTTCACCGTACCGCCGCAGGTGTTCAATCCCCCACCCAAAGTACAATCCGCAGTGATCAGGCTTACCAGAAACGAAATTGCCCGGCTTGAATGTGATGAAGCCCTGTTTAAACGGGTGGTGAAAGCCGGATTTGGAAAAAGAAGGAAGACGTTGCGCAACGCTCTAAAAGACTTAAATTTGGATTTTGCTACTGATACCGAAGTTTTTGGCCAGCGAGCTGAACAATTGTCGGTGAGTGAGTTTATACAGTTGACAAAATACATTTCCGAATGACCACCGAATCCATCATGGAGTTTGCGCTGAGCAAAGAGTTTTTGGAGCGCTTCCAGCAAGCACTGGATGAGAAAGATGAGGCTTTCATCAGGCAGTCGCTTGAAGGAGTCAATCCGGCTGATATCACCGCGCTGCTTTATGAGTTCGACTCGGAAGAGTGCCACTATGTGTTTGGGCTTCTGCCCAAAGAGGTGGATGCGGCCATCCTGAACGATTTGGAGGAAGATGTGAGGGTGGATTTCATTGCGGAGTTCACTCCTGAGGAGCTGGCTAAGTACATCGAGTATCTGGATTCTGATGATGGAGCTGATATCCTTTATCAGATGTCTCTCAAGAAGCGGGAGGAAGTTATCCGATTCATAGACAACGAAGAAAAGGCTAGCTATATTCTTGATCTACTCAGGTATGAAGAGGATGTGGCTGGAGGATTGATGGCCAAGGAATTGATCAAAGCCAATATCAACTGGACCATCAAGCAGTGTATAGAAGAGATACGCAAGCAGGCGGAGAATGTGCAGAAGATCTACTCTGTATATGTGGTGGATGACCTTGGCAAACTGGTGGGGAAGGTGTCGCTGAAGCGGATCATTCTGGCAGAAGACAGTGCTAAAATCGCCGATATATATGATGATAATGTGGTTTCTGTGGAGACCTATATGGATGAGGAAGAGGTAGCCATCATCATGAGGAAATACGATTTGGAAGCAGCTCCGGTGGTAAATGCACGTGGAAAGCTGGTAGGTAGAATCACCATTGATGACATTGTGGATGTGATCACTGAAATGGCTGAAGAGGAACGTCAGATGATGGCTGGTATCAGTGCTGATGTGGAAGAAGACGATACGGTATGGATGCTTTCCAAGGCCAGATTGCCATGGTTGATTGTCGGTATGGTAGGGGGGTTGTTGGGCGCCCAGTTTATGGGGCTTTTCAGAGGCGATATTGTGCTCATTCCTGCGCTGGCATTTTTTATCCCACTCATTACGGCCACAGGTGGTAATGTGGGCATACAATCCTCGTCCATTGTTGTACAAAGTCTGGCTAATCCCAATGTATTTGCAGGAGGCATCGTGCAGCGACTGATGAAAGTGCTTTTTGTAGCAGTGGTCAATGGCGTGATTCTCGCTCTGATGGTATTTGGTGTGGTCATGATGGTGAATAGAAACGAACCCCTGGCTGCCACGGTGTCCATTGCGCTGTTTAGCGTAGTGCTCCTGGCTTCTTTCATGGGCACTATCACCCCACTGATTCTGGATAGGTTTGGGATCAATCCGGCACTTGCATCAGGTCCATTCATCACTACAGCGAACGATTTGCTGGGATTAGCCGTTTATTTTTCTGTCGCCCATTTGCTTTACAATTTATGAATGAAGAAGGTTTAAAGGTGCTCATCGTGGATGATATGCACGAGAGTATCACATCACTATTTGAGAATGCCGGCTTTGTTCCGGACTACCGGCCTCTGATCAGGCCTGAGGAAGTACGTGAGATTATTCATGAGTACCACGGTCTGGTGATTCGCAGCAAGATGAGTGTAGACCGTGAACTGATTGATCGGGCCGTGAATTTGAAATTTGTGGCACGGGCTGGTGCAGGACTCGACAAAGTAGATTACACCTATGTGTCTTCAAAAGGGATCAAATTGATCAATGCCCCGGAGGGCAATAGGGATGCCCTGGCTGAGCACACTGTGGGGATGTTACTCACTATTTTCAATAAGCTCAATACGGGCACTGAAGAAGTGAAAAGTGGGGTGTGGAACCGGGAGGCCAATCGGGGATGGGAGCTCATGGGACGAACAGTAGGGGTTTACGGATATGGCTATATGGGTGCAGCATTTGCTCAGCGGTTGAAGGGTTTTTCGTGCAGAGTAGTGGCCTATGATAAGTATAAGAGTGGGTTTTCCACTGACTATCTGGAAGAGGTGAGTTTACAGGAGTTTTTTGATGAAGTGGAGATTCTTAGTATTCACGTACCGCTTACTTCAGAGACCAGGTTTCTTTTTGATGAGAAGTATTTTGCTCGTTTTAAAAACCTAAAATTCTTACTCAATACCAGCAGGGGTGAAGTGGTGAAGTTGTCAGCGGTGAATGATTTACTGAAAAGAGGCGTGCTACTAGGGGCTGGTCTGGATGTATTGGAAAATGAAAAACTGGATAAATTAACGGAGGCACAGCGGGCAGATTTTGAAGAATTGATCAGCTATCCCAATGTGATCCTGACACCTCATGTGGCAGGATGGACGTTTGAATCTTACCGTAAAATCAATGAGGTGTTGATAAGGAAGCTTCAGGCGGGAGACCTTGCACAGTTAAGCTGAAATTGTAAATCATCCTCAAAAAAATTATATTTGCCTCTTTAGTAAGAGAAATAAAGAAACTATCGATACGAAGGCGGTCCTTATGGGGCCGTTCTTTTTTGTTTTAGTAGGTTAAAGAATAAAGGTATGTCAGCATTAAATTATTACACAAAAGAAGGTTTGGATCGTCTCAAGAATGAGTTGAACGAGCTTAAAACCAAAGGAAGAGCGGCCATGTCTAAGCAGATTGCTGAGGCACGTGACAAGGGAGATTTGAGTGAAAATGCCGAGTATGATGCTGCTAAGGACGCTCAGGGTTTGCTGGAATTAAAGATTTCCAAGCTTGAAGCGGTTGTAGGAAATGCCCGTGTGATTGATGAGTCCAGTTTGGATGCATCCAAAGTAGGCATCTTGTCTTTCGTGAAGATAAAGAATAAGAAGACGGGAATGGAGATGAAATATCAGTTGGTAGCAGAAGAGGAAGCTGACCTAAAGCAGAATAAGATTTCTATAAAATCCCCGATAGGCAGCGGGTTACTGGGTAAAAAGCCCGGAGATACGGCCAAAATCAATGTGCCGGCAGGGGAGATTGAATTTGAAATCATTGATATCTCCATCTGATGTCAAGTATTTTCTCCAGGATCGTAGCAAGAGAAATCCCCGCTCATATAGTGGCGGAGGATGAGAATTTTCTTGCTTTTCTAGATATCAATCCACTGGTGCAAGGACATACCTTAGTTATACCCAAGCAAGAGGTGGATTACATATTTGATCTGGATGATGAGGTATTGGCTGGGCTCCACATTTTTGCCAAGAAGGTGGCCAGGGCTATAGAAGCTGTGGTGACTTGTGAAAGGATTGGTGTGACTGTGATTGGGTTGGAAGTGCCTCATGCGCATGTTCATCTGATCCCGATCAATGCGGTAAATGATATGAACTTCGGGAAAGAAAAACTTTCTCTGGGTAAAGAAGACCTGATGGAAGTGGCAGAGAAGATTAAGGCCGCCTTTACGTTGGCGAAGTAGTTAGCCACGAGTATCCAAGAAATAAAAAGCACCCTGGAAAGATCTCCAGGGTGCTTTTTTTTATCGCTTGCTGATTTTGAACTGATACCTGAACTCGCCAGAGGAGTCATGTAAGATTAAGAAGTAGGTGCCCACTTCAAGGTGTGACAAGTCCAAACTCAGCTTATGTGCACCCAGTTCATCTTCCAGTTCCTGACTTAATAAGGTCGCTCCGGATATGGAAATTAGCGCAAGGCGAAGCTGATTGACAGACCGGTTAACCAAATATTCAGCGGTGAGTTGGTGATCACTTGGGTTGGGATAAATTTTCACATTGCGCAGATAGGGCAGAGGAGCTCCCAGAACCTCAGTGGACTCAACGAATATTCCATCCTCGGTGATCAGCGCAAATACTTCAAATTTCTGACTACTACCATCATCTCTGATAATGAACTCTATTTCAGCGCTGGGGTCCATTGGTACGCCCGGATACTCTATATTTAGTCTGTAAGTACCTGGTTCAATACCCGAGAAGTTGAATCGTCCTTCATCATCGGACTCTACATACGCGTATAAAATATACTCTCCATCCTGATCAGTTCTTCCTGCACGAACAAACCTCCTCATTGAGCAGCCGGCCTTTTTCACTTTCCTTCTGGCATTGACCCGAGCTTCTTCGTCACCTATTTCGGTTTCGTTCAGATCACTTTGCAGCTCTCCGGAAAGAGAGGCACCGATCTCCACGGGTGGTTCCACATAAAAGACCATTTGAATATCCACACCCTCCATTCTTTCTCTGACTTCCAGCACCGTTGCGTCTTCATAGCTTTCGGCCTGTTTGTAATACGTCTGAATGGTGCTAGGGAAGATGGCTCTATTGGGTTGGGTGAGAATGATGAAATCTCCCAGAACCAAATCAGTAAAGCTAAACTTACCAGATGCATCTACCTGAGCCGTGTCTTCCGGGATAAAAGGACCATCCTTCAATCGATAGATAATCACGTCACCATCGGTGAGTAGTGTGTTGTTATCGTCTGCATAAACTGTACCGAAGAGATCGGTTTTGGCCATAATGTTCACGTTCCTGCTGCTAATGGTCAGGCTTGGGGCTTGCGGATGCGTAGCCGTTAGTCTATAAGTCCCTTGCTTGCTCGCATTGATGTTCTCTATTTCATACACAGAATTTGTAGCTCCTGTGATGGGAGATACATTGTTGTTATAAGGCTGACCCGGTATCAGAGGTCCAAAATTCCATTGGTACACTGTGCCTTCGCCAAGATCCTGAATACTGACAACTCTGGTTTCTCCTGCAGGAATGGTGTCATAAACGGTTTCCCCAAACCTTTTTTGGGGGGTGTAGGTGAAGTTGGCTACAAAAGTATTGGGCACTATGTCTGCAAAAGTGAGTCGGTTTCCACTAAGATTGAGCGATGTAAGACTGGTGCCCGAGAGGTCAGGAAAGCTTCTGAGATCGTTGCTCGAGACATTGACATTCTCTAGTGAAGTCAGTCCGCTGAGTGTCGCAGGAACACTTCCCTGTAGTTCATTGACCGACAAGTCCAGTGTTTTTAATCCTGCAAGATTTCCCAGACTTTCTATGAGTGATCCGGCTAGCCCGTTGGTGGGGAGGGAAAGTTCGGAAACCCTTTTGGTCTCATCTATCTTCACTCCATGCCAGGTGTCTGCATTACCAGTCAGCCAGTTGGTTTTGTTATTCCAGTTATCGCCATCCAGGTTATTATAGAAATCTACCAGTACCAATGAGTCGGATTCTACAATCGTATTGGTCGCTCCTGATTTTTCTATATTTACGGATATGCCGGTTGCGCTCATTGTAGCAAATAATTCCCAAATGCCGCCAATATCCGTTTCAGCGATTTCAAATCCCACAGATGAACTTTCGTCCATGGGTATTCCCGGGTACTGTACATCCAGCTGATATGAGCCCACATCCAGTAGCCCAAAGTCGAAATGACCCGCTGCATCCGTGGATATGTAAATGTATGGTTCCGACACAGAATTGATTGACTTACTCAGATTAATAGCCAGATTTTCCAGATCTACATCTATGCCTGACACAGCTACATTACCTGCTACGCTCACACCTTCCGATATTTGAGGCGGTGCAGGAGCGTCCAGGAGGGTGATGTCCAGATTGGAGGAAGTTTGATTCAAGAAAATGGTATCGGCAGCAGACCAATTGTGGGTGTTGCCATAGTAAGTGTGAGTACTACCGGGACTTTGCGAAAGGTCTGGGTGGGCCAATACCATGAATTCACCAAGTATCAGTCCGGTAAAGGCGTAACCTCCAGTCTCGTTGGTAGTGGTAGTAGCCGCTAAAAAATAAGGCCCTTCCAGCACCCTGAATAAATCCACTTGAGCTTTACCTGATACCATACCGGTGATGTCTGCCTCGCCATACAGGGTGACTCTTTCGCTGGTGAGTGTAAGAAGGGGAGCATCAGGATGAGTAGCTTTCAGTTCATAAAATCCCTGATCTCCAATACTCATTCCAGCAATATTATAACTTTGAGAAGTGGCCCCTTCAATGGGGATAGGGGTTTCATTTATGGGGGTATCAAAGGTGTATGTGCTCATACTCCACTGGTATTGTGTGCCAACGCCCAGGTCTCCCCAGTCAAGAGTGTAGCTGGAGCCTCCGGGAATGGTATCTGTGGTGGCCATGCCCAGATTAGCCTGAGGACTGTAAGTGAAGGAAGAAATGGGAGCATTCGGAACGATACTCCCAAAGGTTAGGTGATTGTTTTCCAGCTTCAAAGTAGTGAGTGGTGTGATCCCTGAGAGGTCAGGGAATCCACTGAGTTGATTGCCTGAAACATCGATGTGTTCTGCATTTACCAGTTGGTCAAGCGGAGAGGCTGTTCCAGTCAGATTATTTCCTTCCAAAGAGAGAGATGTGAGTTCTGTGAGCAGGGCGAGTTCTTCGGGGATTTCACCCGTGAGCTCATTTGATGACAGAGCTAATTCGATTACCCGCTTGTTGTCAAGGTTGAGTGTCACTCCAAACCACTCACTCGCTTTTTCTACTTTCCAACCAACCTTTTGGATCCAGTTGTCACCGTCCAACTGATCGAAAATAGCCACCAGTGCCAGAGAATCCGAAGTAGTGATGGTGTTGCTGGTCGTTGGTGTATTCGTGGTGTTGAGTATCAGCCTGTTGCCTACATAATACTCCAAGGAGAAAATATCCATATCTCCGTCGTTATCTATGTCCCCTGCCACAGGGTGGTAGGAGCGGGTTCCCACTGTTCCGAGCAGGGTGAAGCCTCCAGAGCCATCACCAGCCCAAATCTCATCTTCATAATCTTCACCACCACCAAGGTATAGATCAAGATCACCATCCAGATCAAAGTCCTGAATCAGTACGCCTGCATAATTGGAGCTGGCAATATCCAATATGGAGCTTTCAAAAGTGGCGTCACCATTGTTGGAAAGTATATAATGATACTGTCCAGAGCTGATATAGTCATTCAGCGCGATAATGTCTGTGTCTCCATCACCATCAAGGTCGGCAAGTCCCAGGTTATCAAACCCTCCTGCATCAGCCAGGTAAACCGTGGGAGAGGCGATGGTTCCCGCCTCGTTGACAAAAATAATGACACCTGAATATCCACCGGAAATGATGTCCATATCCCCGTCACTGTCCAGATCTGCTGCCAGCAGTACATCGTCTATTTCATAGGAAACATTTAAAGTCTGATCGATGGTGAAATTTCCGGCCCCGTCATTGTTAAAAGTGATTAATAGATAGCCATTGTTATACCAGGTGCTTGTAACCAGATCCATATCCCCATCAATGTCAATGTCAATCGCAATGGCCTGTTCCAGGTCAGGATAGGGTGCAGTTTCCAGGGTAGAGGCCTGAGTAAATGATCCTGTGCCGTCATTGGTCCAGAGTACCAGTTCATCCGCATAGGAATTAGAGAAAACCACATCGATATCCCCATCTCCATCAAAGTCGCCGGTAGCCATGGCATAGCTAATGAAATTGGATTCTCTGGCTATGTTTTGTTTGATGGAAAGGTTGCCTGATCCATCATTTTCGATGATCATGGTGGTTCCGGAAATGATTATATCCAGATCATCGTCGTTATCTATATCTACCATTTCAGATTCGAAACCATAAACCACCTCCACCAGATCTTCATCCAGCAGGATAAAGTTTTGATTTCCATCGTTTGCGAATACCACAATATCAAAGTAATTGGATACCACCAGGTCCATGTCCAGATCACCGTCAACATCTAAGCCAAGCAGCGCTTCAGCTTCTCCAATATTTGGCTGGATGTTACCCAGAGAGGATTGGGTGAATGATCCGGATGTGTTGGTGAGCAGAAGATGACTTTGATGGTAGGTGTAGTCATTTCTATTTTCATAGTCAGATTCTATTAATAGGTCCAAATCACCGTCTCCGTCTATGTCGATAACCTCCGAAAGATAATAGCGTTGATATATCCCATCCAGATTGGTGTTGGAAAGAATGTGTTCTGTAGCTCCCAGTGAGATCATCGATACGCCGTTGAAGTCGTCAAAGACAATGTCAAGATTTTCATCACCGTTGAAATCACCAGATCTGGCTTCATTGAAGTTGAAGGGTACACTCTCTGATATGGTATAGGTTTCGTTGGCAAAGACGCCTCCTTCGTTGTTGAATATTTTTAGGTAATAATTCTCCACTGCTATGTCCACATCTCCATCATTGTTAAAGTCTCCTGTGACAAACCGACTACTCCCCAGCAGGTCCTCGGTTATGGTGAAGAGCCCGGTCCCATCGTTCGACAAAATACTAACTGCATTGCCATTGCCGGTGAGATAAGTGCCAGCCAGGAGATCCATATCTCCATCTCCATCTATATCCTGTAGTTCAATATCATCATCCAGCTGTACCCCTTGGAAGAGCTGGGAAGACTCTGTGAAGGTATTGTCCCCATTGTTTGCTAGGAGGTAAATACGGGTATTGGTGCTGCTTCCGTCGGCAATGCCATAACTATCTCCAATTAAGATATCCAAGTCCCCATCTCCATCCAGGTCTGCTACAAGCAGTTTACTGGGATCCATTGTTTGAGCGATATTGATAGGAGCACCAAAGTGTCCAGTACCATCATTTGGCAAAATACGAAGAGGCCCGTAATAAGAGGCAACCAGTAGGTCCTGATCCCCGTCTCCATCGAAATCTCCGAAATGCCGAACGCCATCACCAATGAGTGGGTCTCCCAGAAAGTCCTGTGGCTCGAAAAGACTGACGGTGGCCCCAGACCTAAATTTTGAACCAGAGCTTCGACGGGTAGTGTTTTCTTTAACGTCTTTTTTGAGGTGCAATTTTTCTTCCTTTGACTTTCGACCATCCTGGGCTGATGAAGCCACAGTGATAAAGCCAAGGGCAAGTGCCATAGCCCAATGTTTAAGCTTGGGATTTGATTTTAAACCCAACCGCAACTCTAGTTGCTTGAGCTTTTCAATCAGGTGACGTTTCTGTTTTTTAGTTTTGTTTTGAAGACTCCAGTTTTGAGACCTTTGATGAACCTGAATTTGAGTTTTCGATAGGTCGATTCTCGTCTCTGCTTTAGTACTTGTTCAATATTACGCATGGCGGTTGGTTGGGTTTTGTGCCTCGTTTGATTTGCGGATTCACAAGAGAGTTATCATCGTAATGGATGTCCCAAATCAAAAACACACTGAAAATACGAGAGTTAATCGGAAAATTCAATAGCGGATCTCAAAATACCCCTTTGTAGGTACTACCCGCGGCAACAAGGAAATGATCATTTAATCCTACCGGGATTTTCCGAAAGGAAAGCTTTCCAGCTTTTAGAGGACTGCTGGGGCTTTCCTCCCTGGTAATGATGACAAAGTGCGACTGCCAGGGCGTCAGTTGCATCCAGGAGTTTGGGTGCATCATTAAACTTGAGGAGCGTTTTGAGCATAGCCGCCACCTGTTCTTTGGAGGCATTGCCATTTCCGGTGACTGATTGTTTCACTTTCTTAGGAGCATACTCCGTGATGGGGATTTCTCTGGAGAGTGCAGCGGCCATGGCCACACCCTGAGCACGGCCCAGCTTTAGCATAGATTGCACGTTTTTGCCAAAGAAGGGAGCTTCAAGAGCTACCTCATCCGGGTGGTAGTCATCGATAATGCCAATGATGCGTTCAAATATTTTTTTGAGTTTTAGCTCATGACTGGAGTATTTACTAAGATGGATCACACCAAATTGCAAGAGTTTAATATCCTGCTTCTTAACTTTGATGAGTCCGTATCCCATTACACTTGTGCCGGGATCCAGCCCCAAAATGATCTTTTCTAATGAAGTATCTTTTGACATCAATGCAAATTAACCATTACACAGAGAGATATAAAAAATCACTGGAGTGGACTGTGAAGATAATTGTCACAGGTCTTTGCATTTATTTTATCAGTACGCGGGTGGATCTGTCTGATATTAGTCTCAAGGAGGCTTTTGATAAACCTGATGGCATAATTATCTACATGATAGTGTTGATGCTCATGCCACTCAACTGGGTGTTGGAGGCAGAAAAATGGCGTGTATCAATCCCCCATGAGACGAGTTCATTTCAAGAAGCGTGGCGGAGAGTGCTGGCTGGTTTGGCCCTCAACTGGGTGATTCCGTTCACTCTTGGGGATGTGGGGGGCAGACTACTGAATGTGCAAAATGCTAAAAAATCAGCGGGGGCACTCCTGATTAACCGAACCATCCTTTTATTGATCACCCTGCTTTATGGTGGGATTTCAGTGCTTTATTATTTTGACTGGTATAATCACTGGATGTTGGCCATCCCTTTTTTGGTGGTGGGAGTTGGGCTGCTGGTATTGAGTAGTCGGGGTAATGGCTCTATGTGGATACAGGTGTTGGCTTTATCACTTCTGCGTTATGTCATTTTCACTTTTCAATTTTATCTTGTTCTGAGTCTTTTTCTCCCAGAACTGGCATGGTATCTAATCCTCTTGGGTATTGGCTGGATCTTTCTTTTCAGGTCAGTTATCCCCTCTTTTTTTGGAAATTTCGGGGTGCGTGAAGCCAGCGCAATTGTTTTCTTTCAGGCTTATGTGCCCGATGTAAGCATTGTTTTGATTCCTTGTTTGATCATTTGGATGATAAATACTGTCATCCCTTCTATCCTGGGTACAGTCTATGTTTTTAAATTAAAACTTAACATTGCGCAATGATTATTTTCATTGCGTTTTCATTGATCTATTGCGGCTTTTTGTTGTGGGCCAGGTATCACTGGTGCCGGATAGATACCTCGGTGGAAGCGGATGATGGAGGGTTGTTGACCTTTTCTGTCATTATTCCGGTACGCAATGAGGTCGCAAACATTGCCTCCATACTCGCTGACCTGCAAGCTCAGGAATATCCTGCGGATTTGTATGAGGTTCTCGTCATAGATGATGACTCTGATGACAGGACACTGGAAATAGCCGCAGAAGTACTGCAAAAATCTTCCATGAAATACCATTTGGTTCGCTTGAAGGATTATGGGATGAAGGGGAAAAAACAGGCCATTTCCAAAGCATTGGAGCTGGCTAAAAATGAGATTATACTAGCCACGGATGGGGATTGCAGGGTAGGATCAATGTGGATTCGGGTGTATGCCCACAAATACACCAAGGACATTCAAATGATCACTGGACCAGTGCGGATGGTGGAGCATGATTTTTTCACCCATCTTCAGTCACTGGAATTTGCCGGTTTGATAGGACTGGGTGCAGCAAGCCTGCAATCTGGTAACCCGGGGATGTGCAATGGGGCCAACCTGTCCTATCGTAAGTCCGCTTTTCACGAGGTTTCCGGGTACGAGGGCAATCAGGAGATTGCCTCCGGGGATGATGAGTTTTTATTACAAAAAATATTCAGAGCTTATCCCAATGGTGTGTTGTTTCTAAAAGATAAACGAGCCATTGTTTCAACTCCGGCTAAAGACACTCTGGGCGAGCTGATCAATCAGCGCAAGAGATGGAGCAGTAAATGGAAATTTCACAAGAGCTATTACGTCAAGCTCATGGCTATTGCGGTCTTTTTTAACTACCTCGTATTTGCTTACATGCTCGTTGAAGGTCTTACTAATGAAGCGTCATTTGTAATATTCACATCTTTTTTCTTGCTCAGAGCCCTTGTTCTTAGTCTTTATATCAGGTCAGTGGCGATTTTTCTTGGAGTGCGAAATGTCATTTGGGCGTCTTTCGTGATGGAGATAATTTACCCTTTCCTCGTGCTATTCTTGGGAATAGCGTCTATTTTTGGACATTATTCATGGAAAGGCAGATACTATTCATGACCGACGAGGAGTTTGATGTTTTAGATGAGCTTTATTTTGTTACCCCTTTCGGAGTGCTCCGGGAGACTATAGGCTGGGCACCGGCCAAGTTGATTCCTGTGTTGGATAGTATTTACAGGAAAGGGTGGATCAAAATCATGAAGACCATCGATGACGAACTGCCTGAAGGACAGATCGATTTGAATAATCACGCAGACGAGTACTTCTTCCTTGCCACCAAAAGTGGTCTGCTCGCACATAATTCATAATATAAAAAATGCCGAACGGCCTGGACATAAAAGACCTGGAGCTCAATGCGCTTCTGGAGATCACTCAAGCAATCAACAACAACCTTGCTGAAGAGGATCTATTCAGGATTTACAAGTTTACACTGCTTGCGGATCTGAAGGTGCAGCGCCTTGCTCTTTATGTGAAGGATGACAACTGGGACTGTAAAGTTCATTTTGGAACCCAGACGGATTGGAATAAAGTGTTTTTGCCTCAGTTTTTCTGGGACTTGCGTGAGGTGCGGGAACTTGCTGATTGCGATGAGGAGTTTCAGGCATTTGAGTTAGCTATTCCGGTGACTCACAAGGATCGCTTGCTGGCCATTGTTTTTGTGGGTGGCAATGAGCGATCGGGCAAAAAGAGTAATACCACCTTTTTAAAGGCACTCACTAATATCATCATAGTGGCTGTAGAGAATAAGAAGCTGGCCAGAAAGCAGCTTCAGCAGGAGGCTTATAGAAAAGAGCTGGAAATTGCCAAAAAGGTTCAGAATTTCCTCTTTCCGAAAGAATTACCTAAGACCCACCGCCTGAAGATAGAGGCCGTCTATCTACCCCATCAGGATGTGGGAGGCGATTATTATGATTATCTGGCCATTGACAATGATCGCTTTTTGGTCTGTGTGGCAGATGTGAGTGGTAAAGGAGTGCCGGCGGCTTTGCTGATGTCCAATTTTCAGGCTTCGCTCCGCACACTCGTGCGTAAGACGCAGGATCCTAAAGAGATCGTGGCAGAGCTCAATCACATCATCACCGATAGTGGCAATGCTGAGAACTTCATCACTTTCTTCCTGGGTATTTATGACTTTCATGACAAGTCTTTCGAATATGTAAACTGTGGGCATAATCCCCTCTATTTGGTCACTAATGATGGTATTCAGGAGCTCAATGACGGGACAACTATCCTTGGGATGTTTGATCCATTGCCATTTTTGAAGACCGTTCGGATTGAAAACCTGAGCGATTTCTTCTTTTTTGGATACACTGATGGTCTCACTGAGACTTTCAATGCTGCAGATGACCAATATGGTGAGGAGCGTCTGAAGGCATTTTTAGAAGGAGGAATCCCCACAGATATTAATAAACTGCACCTCGATATTTTCAAAAGCCTTGATGAGTTCAGGGTAGATGTGCCCTATCGGGATGACATCACCATGCTATCTTGCCTGGTCAAGAATCCATGAGAAATTATTTTTTCCAAAACCCATTTTGGATGCGCTGGCTGTATCTGGGAGCTGTCTGGAAAGTCAGGACCAACAAAAAGGAGTTGTTCTTGACTTTTGATGACGGGCCGCACCCAGTAGTCACACCATATGTATTGGCACAGCTGAGAACCTATCAGGCCAAGGCTACTTTTTTTTGCCTGGGCTCGGCTATGGAGGCCAATCAGGAAGTGGTTAAGCAGATCAATGATGATGGCCATCTCATTGGCAATCATACTCAAAGTCATTTGAATGGTTGGGCCACGAATACACGCCGGTATATGGCCGATGTGCTGGCATGTCAAACCCTGCAGGATGAATATTCTAATAATCGTCTTTTCAGATCCCCCTATGGGAACCTGAAGCTCGGTCAGCTCAGAGCTCTGAAAAAGGCGGGTTATCGAATCATTATGTGGTCTCACTTATCCGGTGATTTTGATCGGGAATTGGACCGCAAACAATCATTGAATTACATGAAAAAGGCTGATCCCGGTTCTATTTTAGTTTTTCATGACAGTGAAAAAGCTTTTAAAAACCTGAAAGAAATGTTGCCCAAGGTGTTGGAACATTTTTCTACTTTGGGTTATTCATTTAAAACACTTAGCAACTTATGATTCTGGTAGACTCACATGCACACATCTATACAAAAGAGTTTAAGGCCGATATTGAGGAGGTGATTTCAAGGGCCCGAGAAGCGGGGGTAGATCGCATTTATATGCCCAACATTGACCATGAGTCGATTGAGGATATGCTTGAGTTGGCACTGAAGTACCCGGGTTTCTGTGTTCCCATGATGGGTTTGCATCCATGCTCGGTGAAAAAAGATTTTGAAAAACAACTCTATGAAGTGGAAGAATTTCTCTCCAAAGGGGGCTTTTGCGCAGTAGGTGAAATGGGAACAGATCTCTATTGGGACAAGACCTTATTTGAAGAGCAAAAGGAGGCTTTTCGCATCCAATGTGAGCTGGCCATAAGGCATCAATTACCCATAGTCATTCACTGTAGAGAATCCATTGATGAGACCATTGCTCTGGTGAAACCTTATGCAGATAGGGGGCTTACTGGCGTATTTCACTGTTTTACCGGAACTTTGGAGCAAGCCAATGAAGTGATTGACTTGAATTTTAAGTTGGGGCTGGGAGGAGTCGCCACCTTCAAAAATGGAGGAATGGAACCGGTGATCAGAGGGGTTGCTTTGGAACATATATTACTGGAAACGGATAGTCCGTATCTTGCCCCGACCCCTCACCGTGGCAAACGTAACGAGCCCGCCTATACAAAAATTGTGGCCCAAAAAATCGCGGAGATACTTGATAGAGAAGTCGCAGAAATTGGAGAAATTACCTCCCAAAACAGCAAAACCTTATTTCGTTAATGAATTACAAAATAGTCAACATAAGGACTACCGCCTCTGTAGACCCTGTTGATTCCATATTGATTATATACACTGGGGGTACTTTTGGTATGGCTTATGATGAGTCTGGCGCCCTTGCGCCATTCAATTTTGGTAGGGTCATAGACCGTATCCCCGAATTGAAAGGACTGGAACTGAGGCTTACCGTCATCTCTTTTCCCGAACCCCGTGACTCATCCAATATTAATTCACAGGACTGGCAGGATATGGCCTACATCATTTACGAGAATTATGCTCAGTATGATGGTTTTGTGATTTTGCATGGCACTGACACCATGGCTTACAGTGCGTCTGCGCTTAGTTATATGCTGCAGGGGCTAAACAAACCGGTGATTCTCACAGGAGCGCAAATTCCAATAGGATCTATCAGATCAGATGCGCGGGAGAACCTAATCACCGCTCTGGAGATTGCATCTGCCAAAAATGACAAAGGCCCGATCGTCAATGAGGTATGTATTTATTTCAATTACTATCTCCTGAAAGGAAATCGGTCACAGAAAATACGGAGTAGCACGTTTGCAGCGTTTCAGTCTCAGAACTACCCTTATCTGGCCGAGTCTGGTATTGATATAGAGTACAGGCTGAACTACATGTGGCCTCACAATGCCCGCAGTAAGCTGAAGATCAAGAAGGAGTTTGACGAAAATGTGGCCATTTTGAAGATTTTTCCAGGGATTAACCAACAGACTGTGGAAAGTATCTTTAATATTAAGGGATTGAGAGGGGTAGTGCTTGAGACCTACGGTTCTGGCAACACTATGAACTTCCCGTGGTTTATTAAGTCATTGCAAAAAGCGATTAAGAAAGAGATCATCATTTACAATGTGAGTCAGTGTAGTGGGGGAGAGGTGATCCAGGGACGATACGAGACGAGTAAGCGTTTAAACGATATAGGAGTTTTAAGTGGAGGTGACATTACGACAGAAGCCGCTATCACCAAGTTAATGTTCCTTTTGGGGACAGAAAAGAGCCTGGATGAAGTGCGCAAAAAGTTGGTCATTCCATTAAATGGCGAAATGGATAATTGAATATCTGCTAATTGCATTTAAAATTTGCATAAGCTTAATTTTCTTGATTTATTTGTTGCCCTGTATAAAAAATTCAAGTGAATTTAGGAGAGGTGGCCGAGTGGTTGAAGGCGCACGCCTGGAAAGTGTGTATACTCTTCACGGGGTATCGAGGGTTCGAATCCCTCTCTCTCCGCGAGTTCTTGAATAATTAATATATTTACGGATTGAAAAATAAATAAAACTTAACCGAAGACGACCACACAGATTATGAAACAGTTATTTACTCTTTTGATGTTAGCAGGTGTTTTCACCTTTTCTTCAGTGAATGCATTCGCACAAGATAGCCCCGATGTAGCATCGGATACTATAGCGGCTGAAGCTGATTCCGTTGAGGCTCCTGTAGAGGAAGAGCCAGTGGCGGCTGTTGTTGAAGAAATTGTTGAACCTGAAGAAGAGGCTGACGCAACCTTCCACCAAGTAGTGAAGGAACAATTTATCGATGGTGGACCAGAGTTCATGGGGATCGTATTGCTTTGTTTGATCCTCGGATTGGCTGTTGCAATCGAAAGAATCATTCACCTCAACCTGGCCACTACCAATGTTAAAAAATTGCTGACCAGCGTAGAGAGTGCGTTGTCTTCAGGTGGTGTAGAGGCAGCCAAGGAGGTTTGCAGAAACACCAGAGGGCCTGTAGCGTCGATCTTTGTACAAGGAATGATGAGAATGTCAGAGGGTATCGAAATGGTTGAAAAATCAATCATTGCTTACGGTTCTGTAGAGATGGGTAAATTAGAAAGAGGAATGGTTTGGATTTCCCTTTTCATCTCACTAGCTCCTATGCTTGGTTTCATGGGAACGGTAATAGGTATGATTGGTGCTTTTGATGCCATCGCAGAGGCTGGAGACGTATCTCCTTCACTTGTGGCCGGAGGTATTAAAGTAGCCCTTTTGACTACTGTTGCTGGTTTGATCGTAGCTGTAATCCTTCAGCTTTTCTACAACTACCTGGTGTCTAAAATCGATTCTTTGGTAAATAGTATGGAAGATGCTTCTATATCTCTGGTAGATATCTTGGTGAAGCATAATCTTTCTAAATAATATTTAAACTGACAGACACATGGATATCATAGATGTAGGGCTATACGCCAGTTATATTTTAATCGTGCTCTGTGCTTTGGCTGCAATAATCATTCCTTTGGCTCAGTCCTTAGGTGATCCACAGTCACTCATAAAGTCAGGGATCGGACTAGGCGCACTGATAGTGGTGTTTTTAATCGGATACATTATTGCGGGCTCAGATACAGGCTCTGCAGACATCACTGAAAGCACTTCGAAGCTGGTAGGTGGAGGAATCATATCAATGTATATATTCTTCTTTATTGCGCTGGCAGGGATTGTTTATACTGAAATCTCAAAATTGATTAAGTAATGCCAAGAGGTAAAAAACGACCACTACCTGAGGTTAGCTCAGGGTCTATGGCGGACATAGCGTTTCTCTTGCTCATTTTCTTTTTGGTAACAACTACCATAGCAAATGACAAGGGGATTACGCTCTTGCTTCCACCAAAACCAGACCCTAATGAGCCACCACCAGAGGTGACGAAGAACGATAAGAATATCTATAAGATCCTTGCCAACTCCAGCGACCAGTTATTGGTGGAAGATGAGCCATACAAGGGGACTATGGAAGATCTGAAGAGAGAGGTTAAAGAGTTCGTTTTGAACTTTGGTGACCCAACAGAAGAAGGGATAATAGTTTACAATAGCTTGCCATCACCCATGAAGGCGGAGGTGAATAGATTCGGTAAGAGACTCGACTCATCAGATGACCCCACTGAGTGTGTGGTATCATTCAAAGCTGCTCGAGGTACAAGCTATGAGCTATATATCAATGTACTTGATGCCATCAACGGAGCCTACAATGAAATCTACGCTCAGAGAGTAGGGATTTCTGTAGAGGAGTGGTTGGCATTAGATAAGGATGACGATATTCAAAAGGATATGTATAATCGGGCAAGATCTAATATCCCCCGTGCGATATCAATTGCTGAACCTGATAAATAATTTGAAGCATGTCTAAATTTAAGAAGAGTTCGAACACGCAACAGGAAATTCCTACTGCCGCTCTGCCTGATATTATTTTCATGCTCTTGTTTTTCTTCATGGTAACCACCGTGATGAGAGAGACTGATATCATGGTGAAGCAGCAGCTTCCTCGAGCTACACAGTTGACCAAAATTGAAAGAAAGTCCTTAGTAAGCTATATCTACATCGGTGAGCCGAAAAATACTGCTCAGTATGGTAATGAACCTAAGATTCAAACCAATGATGTTTTTGTAGAGGCTAATGAAATCGTTCAGTTTGTGAGTCAGGAGAAAGACAAGCTGTCAGAAGTGGAGCGCGATCAGATCACTATGTCTATGAAAGTGGATGTAGAGGTGAAGATGGGAATTGTTTCTGATGTGCAGCAAGAATTAAGAGAAGCCAATGCAAGAAAGGTGCTCTATAGTTCTGTGAAGAAAGCTGAAATTTAAGAAGAGTATTTACTTAAGAATATCAAAACCTGAAGGGACACCTTCAGGTTTTTTTTATTTCTTCTGTTTTTCAAGCCAGTCGTTAAACTCATTGCGGATATTGTCCAGTTGCTTTCCGGCATCTTCATAAACTCCTTTGGCTTCCTTACTCACTCGTTTGAGGTCTTTTTCAGAGGCGTTTTTTACTTTTTTGATCATTCTGCGCACTTTGATCCTTTCTGCCTGAAGTTTTTCCACGGCTTTGTAAGTTTGAAACCGCGCGTCTTCGGCGAGTTCACCAGCTCCTTCCTGGAGTTCGGCTATTTTCTTCTCAAGATCATCTTTAGTTTCTTCCAGATTTTTCTCAAGGGCCTGCTTCGAGAGGGTTTCTTCTGAGCTGGATTCTGTGGTTTGGCAGGAGAAACACAGAACAAGGGCAGAGAGGAGTAGTGATGTTTTTAATAGCTTCATGGGATTGGTTTTGTTGATACTGTAGTACGAACCTACAAAGATTGAGCGATTTATTCTTTTTATGTACGGCTAGGCGATTGCCTTTCTTTCCAGATAGGGTATCCAGTCCTCTCTGAGGCTCTTGGTGGTAGATCTTAAGAACATCACATAGGAGGGCCTCACAGGCTTACTGGTGAGCTTCAGTCCGACATCCTCTGGTCGGTAGTCGCCCTTGCGGGCATTACAGTTCTTACAGGCTGTGACCAGGTTAGTCCATGATGACTTCCCACCCTTGGATTTCGGTATCAGATGATCCAATGTGAGGTCTTTGCTGGCACCACAGTACTGACAGGAAAATTGATCCCTTTTGAATACATTGTGGCGGGTGAGTATGACCCCTTTGTAAGGGACATTCACATACTTATGAATCTTGATCACTGAAGGGTAAGGATATTCCCGTGAAACGCTCCTTAGGGTTTTTTCCTTCACTTGGCTAAGCGTATCAGCTTTTTGGAGATAGACCAGCAAAAATGCGCGCTCCACAGAGCATACTGTGAGGGGACTGAAATCCGCATTTAATACCAGTACAGTACTCATTTCAAATTTTTAACCGTTTGAGTTCCCTATCCTGATCTTTCTTTTTGATACTATCCCTCTTGTCAAAAAGTTTTTTACCTCTCGCCACAGCAATTTCCACCTTGGCAAAGCCCCGACTATTGATATACATCTTCGTCGGCACGATGGTCAATCCCTTTTCTTCGGTTTTTGTCTTAATTTTTTCTACCTCTTTTTTCTTAAGAAGCAGTTTACGATCCCGTGTGATCTCGTGATTAGCAAAGGAGCTATTCGAATAGGGAGAGATGTTCATACTCTTGATAAAAACCTCGTCATTCTTCAGGTAACAATAGGCTTCCTGCACACTTGCCTTACCCTCACGAATGGACTTGATTTCCGTTCCCTTCAATACAATGCCCGCTTCATATTTGTCTATGAATTCATATTCATAACTGGCCTTTCGATTTTTGATCGAAATGTTATTAGAAAAACGTGAGGTGTCTTTTGCCATGGTTTTTACTTGGTCAATTTTAAAAATAATGAAGTTGGAGGTCTAATGGAAAGTATTTGACTAGGAAAATGACATTCTCGGCTGAGGGCTGTCCCGGAGCGTACCGGTTTTACCTGCTTTCAAGTGGTAATAGCCTGCCGTGGCTATCATGGCCGCATTATCCGTACAGTACTCAAATTTGGGAATAAAAACCTTCCATCCATATTTATCAGCATCTGAGAGCAACCGATTTCTCAGGCCGCTGTTAGCTGAAACACCTCCGGCGATGGCTATGTTTTTTATTTTTTCTCTTTTTGCTGCCAGTTTGAGTTTCACAAAGAGCATATCGATGAGGGTGCCTTGCAGGCTTGCCGCCAGGTCGTTGATGTTTTCGTTGATGAACTGATCGTTCTTTTTCATGCCATCCCTCAGGAAATACATGAAGGCAGTTTTGATACCGGAAAACGAATAATCCAGGTCGGGAATGTCACTATGCGGAAAAGTGAACCTTTTAGCATCTCCTGTCTTGGCCAGTTGATCAATTTTTGGTCCGCCTGGGTATCCCACACCCAATAATTTCGCACACTTATCAAAAGCTTCACCAACAGCGTCATCTTTGCTCTGGCCGATGATGGACATATCCAGGTGGCTGTTTACCCTTACGATCTGTGTATGCCCTCCGCTAACCGTGAGGCATAGAAAGGGGAACTCCGGCATAGGATCTTCGATAAAGTGTGCAAGTACATGAGCCTGCATGTGATTGATAGGGATAATGGGTATGCCCAGCGCCATGGCTGCTGTTTTAGCAAAGGAGCTTCCCACAAGGAGCGCCCCAAGTAGCCCTGGCCCTTGGGTGTAGGCAATGGCATCTAAATCTGACATTTTTATATCGGCAGCCACCAATGCTTCGTTAATCACCGGAATGAGATTCTTTTGATGTGCACGTGATGCCAGTTCAGGGACTACCCCGCCGTAACTTTCATGGATGGATTGAGTTGCAATTATGTTATTGATTATTTTTCCATCTTTGCACACAGCAGCGGCGGTTTCATCGCAAGATGACTCTATACCTAATATCGTGGTACTCATCAGAACAGAATTTTACGGGATTTGAAGGGAAAGATTACATTTAGAAGTGCGGTTGTTTTGCTCAGAAAGCTGATTTTCTGGAGCATCACTGGCATTGCTATTTTTCTCGTCATCTTGATTTTGCTATTGCAAACCCCCTTCTTACAAAATTATCTTGCCAATGAGGTGCTGTCATTAATCAATGCAAACACCCGGCAAACCGCAAAGTTTACAAACATTAAGATCAAATGGTTTGATTTTGTGGAAATAAAAGGGCTGGAAGTGAAAGATTATCAGGACAATGTGATGATTTCGGCCAGTACCATTCAGGTGGATTATCAATTGGATCATTTGCTGGTAGAGGGGGATTTGTGGTTTGATCAGATTTATTTGAGAGACGGTGCCTTGCATATGAAAAAATATGAGGACACACTCAACCTCAACCTTATTGAGTTTATTAATGACCTAAGGGCGCTGGCCCCCAAAAAGCAGGATACCGTGTCCAAAGCTTCCGCGCCAAAGTTGTCTCTCGGCAAGATCCGACTCGATCAATTTCAGTTTTCATACGACAATCGATTGAATGATAGCCTACCTCAGGGGAAGTTTGATTACGGGCATTTCTTGCTGGAGATACCAGGAGCTACGTTTGCTGATTTCACGATAATACGTGATACCATTCAGGCCGAAATCAGATCCCTGGCTGCGAGAGATCCCGCTACAGGTCTGACAGTGGAAAAGTTGCAAACCATGTTTATGCTGAATAGTCATGAGATTGATTTGAGTGATTTGGTACTGGAGACTCGTCATTCTATTATAAGGGATCATTTTGGCTTAAAGTATTCAGATTTTTCAGCGCTTTCAGACTTCACCAATAGCGTAGCACTTGATGTGAATTTGGTGGATGCTCGCATTTCGAAGCATGACCTTGCTTTTTTCGTTGATTTGCCCACTGATGATTTTGAAGTGAATATATCCACTCAGATTTCTGGTCCCGTTCCCAGGCTTTCATTGAGTAACCTCCAATTGGATTTTGGAATAGGAACACACCTGGAGGGAAGTTTTGATTTTATGGGACTGCCGGCCATAGAGGAGACGTTTATTGACGCCAGGGTGAAGGAGGCGTTGATTTATCCACAGGATGTGCAGGTCTTCACTACTGCTTCGCTGAAGGAATTGGAAGAATTGGGTGAAATTAGTTTTTCCGGGAGATTCTTGGGATTTACCAACGATTTTGTTGCGAACGCCACTTTTGATACAAATGAAGGCAAGGTCTATTCCGATTTAAACCTGAAATTCCCAAAGGGATGGGAAGAAGCCAGCTATTCGGGAAAGCTGAAACTCGATCACTTTAATGTGGGCAAAGTCATTGGAGATACAATGCTGGTGGGGAGGGTGAACCTGGAAGGCAAAATAGATGGACAGGGCCTGACCCAGAAGAATGCCAAGTTCTATTTGGATGCAGAAGTGTTTAGATCTGAAATTTTCGGGTACGAGTATGAACATATCAAAGCCAATGGCCAGTTCTCTTCGCAGTTTTTTGAAGGGAAGTTGGAGATTACCGATCCTAACTGTAAGGTACTGACCGAAGGTAGTGTGGATTTGAAGCAGGCTCCTGAAAGGGTAAAAATCTACTCAGAGATAGATACACTTGACTTGTTCGCTTTGGGCTTTACCAGGACAAAATGGAGAATCAATGGAAGGGTGGATGCGGATCTTAGCGGGCTTAATCTGGATAGCCTGCAGGGTAGTGTGAGAATAGACGATTTAGGTTTGGTATGGTCGGATGATTCACTGAAACTTGATTCGGTGAAGCTCAACTCTTCCTTGATAGGGCGGCAGAGACGGATTGAATTGATCCTACCAGAACTGGATGTCCAGTTGGAGGGGGATTTTTACTTCTCACAGATATCTTCGGATATTGAAACAATGGCCTCTGAATTAGAGGCCTATTTCAGCCCTGATTACTCCAAAGATGTTGAGAAAGTTTCTGCGGAGCAGACCGTGAATAGCTACTCTATTGATTTTGAGGTCAGGTACCATGACATCTCCAGATATACCAATTTGATTTTCGATAAGGATCTCTACTTGTCTCCCAAAGGCATGTTCGAAGGAACTTATTACCAAAGGAAAAATGCCACGTTGTCCATCTTTTCAGAAATAGATTCAGTCTATTTCAATGGCTTTTCTTTTAATCAGAATACGATTGATGTGAACCTGTCAAAAGACCTGGATTCAGCCGGGATCATTGCCTCAGTCTTTATCGACTCACAAAAGCAAGCGTGGAAAGATAATCCACCTACCAAGAATTTGTCCATTGAAGCTGTATGGTTTGATGATAAGATCAATTTCTATACCAGCATTGCGCAACCGGAGAATAATAGTTCGGCCGACATCAATGGTGAAATGAAATTATCAGACGACCGACTTACCTTCAATTTCCTCCCATCAAAATTAGTAGCCTTTGGCGAACGCTGGTATTTTAACCCCTACAACAAGATCACCCTGACCGAGAAGGAATTGGTGTTTGATAGGATGGAGTTGTACCAAAATGATCAATCCATACTGCTAAAAGGCATCTATACAGACAGTGCCGCCACCAACCTGAATTTATCTTTTAAAAACTTTGATCTAAAGGCCCTGGGAGCACTACTCCCCGTCAGTCTGGGCGGTGTATTGGATGCCACAGTTGACCTCCTAAGAGAAGACATGGAAAGTCCATTTATTCTTGATAGTGACCTGAATGTAAATGCGTTCGAATTGAACGAATTTGTGGTGGGGAATGTAGCCGGGAGATCCAAATGGAACCCAGGTAGACGTGGGTTGGAAATTGATTTTGGAGTGCAGAGAGAAGCCATTAACACCATTACCATCGCTGGCATGTACATTCCCGGGGACTCTCTGGAGCAGCTGGATATTAAGGCAGAATTTAATCAAGCGAACTTGCAGTTGTTGGATCCATTCCTGCAGGGTTTGTTTTCGGATATAGGTGGGTTTGCGGATGGTGAGATTGCAATCACGGGATCTACCAGGTATCCTGTCCTGAACGGCTCCAGTAGCGTTTCCAATGGGCGATTTACTTTTGATTATCTGGGAACTACCTACTCTTTCGACGGGGATTTGTCTTTCGATAACAAGGCCATTAATTTCAATGGAATCAAGCTGAGAGATCGTGACGATGACAGGGCCACTTTGAGTGGCGCCATCTATCATCGAGGATTCCGCGAACTGGAAGTGGATATCAATATGGCCGTGAGGGATTTTCAGCTCTTGAATACCACGGCCTCTGAAAATAGTTTGTATTATGGTACCGCCAACGCGACCGGGGATATCAGTATCGCAGGACCTGTGGAGGATCTGATCATCAAGGCGAAAGCTACTACAGAGAAAGGGACCAAACTATTTATACCCCTTTCCGAAAGTAGTGAGATTACCCAAAAGGATTACATCTCATTCGTCGATTTCTCTGATACCACCAACACTTTTAATATTGATGAAATCGTCAAAAACAGCATTTCAGGCATTCGATTGGATTTTGAAATAGATGTGACTCCTGATGCATATGTGGAGCTGATTTTTGATATCAGAACAGGAGACATTATTCGGGGCAGGGGCAATGGTAACCTCAAAATGTTTTTGGATACCAATGGAGAATTCGAGCTGTTTGGCGACCTCAGCATTACTGAAGGGGCCTATAATTTCACCATTCCAGCCCTTGGTATCAACAAGGAATTCACGGTATCTGCCGGGAGTACCATTTCTTGGTATGGAGATCCCTATTCCGGTATTCTAAACCTCAATGCGAACTACAGACAATTGGCTTCTTTTGATGAGTTTGATGGAACTGCTGATGCGAGTGCAGTCAGTCAAAAGTATCCGGTGCTGGTAGTGTTGAAGTTGCAGGGTGAAATGCTTTCTCCACGTATCGACTTTGAAATCAAGCTGGAAGATTCTCAGTCTTCCCCTACCTCCGACGTGCAGCGCGCGCTGAGTGTTATGAATAACAATGAGCAGGAACTCAAGCGACAGGTATTTAGCTTACTTATTCTGCGTAAGTTTTACAGGCAGTCTAGCTTCAATGTGGGCGGTAGCGATGTGGGCGGTAGTCTCAGCGAGTTTCTTTCCAATCAGTTTTCTTACTTCATCAGTCAGGTAGATGAAAACCTGGAGGTAGATGTAGACCTCTCTTCTCTTGATGCCAACGCTTTCAATACGTTTCAGCTTCGGCTGTCATACACCTTCATGGATGGACGCTTGCGTGTAAGTGGAGGTGGGGCCATACCGAGTAGTGGAGCGGATGATCCCAGCACAAATGATGTGATTGGCGATTGGTCCATCCGGTATTTGTTAACGCCAGATGGTCACTTTAGGGTGAAGGCCTTTAGTAAGACCGAACAAATAGCGAACGATTTGCAGCGGGAAACCGGGGTGAGCTTTCAGTACATCAAGTCCTTTGATGACCTGAGGGAATTGCTCACACGCACCCGGGAAGCTGCCATCTCCAGCAAGCCTAAAGATATGAGCAAGGAACGGGCTGCCAATGAGGAGGGATAATCCTTCATTCCTAAACTATTCCAGCTGGTTCAGGTTTTTATTCCATGGCTAAGATTAACATTTTCTGGCATCGCAGAGACCTGAGGGGTCATGACAACACTGGGCTCCAATATGCTTTGACAGCCGGGCTTCCTGTTTTGCCCGTCTTTATTTTTGATACCAATATCTTGGATGAGCTCGAGGACAGAAAGGATCCAAGGATCACATTCATTCATGATCAGGTCACTCGACTGAACACCTACTATCGGGAGCATGGAGGTGCTCTGGATGTCTATCATGGCACTCCTCATCAGGCCTTTGAAGCTATCCTTGAAAATTATGAGGTGAATGGTGTTTTCACCAATCGGGACTATGAACCGTACGCCACAGCCCGAGATTCAGCTTTGGAGAATAGTATGAAGGCTAAAGGGGTGGATTTCTTCACTTTTAAAGATCAGGTCATTTTTGAAGCAGGTGAAATTCTTACAAAAGAAGGGGAGCCCTACAAGGTTTTTACTCCTTACAAGAATAGGTGGCTTGAGAAATTCAATCAGTTAGGTGTCTCAAAGCACGATAGTGAAGCGAATTTGAAAACCCTGGTGCCCGCGAGAGGTAGGGAAATACCTTCCCTCGCGGAGATGAATTTTGAACGTACGGAGATCGACTTACCCCCGGCTGAGATAAGTGATGCTCTGATATCCCAGTATGCGGCCAGAAGAGACTTCCCTGCTGAGCATGGTACTTCTAAGCTTGGTGTCCATTTGCGTTTTGGTACAGTGAGCATCAGGGATTTGGTACGCAGAGCACACGGCTTATCTGACACATGGCTCAGTGAGTTGATTTGGAGGGAGTTTTACATGATGATTCTGGCTCACTACCCCAGGGTAATAGATCAGGCATTCAAGCCACAGTATGATCGTATTCCTTGGATCAATGATGAGACTCAGTTTGAAAAGTGGTGCAACGGGATGACAGGTTATCCGTTGGTAGATGCAGGTATGCGAGAGTTGAATGCTACAGGGTATATGCACAATAGGGTGAGAATGGTGGTGGCTAGTTTCCTAACCAAGCATCTGTTGATCGATTGGAGGTGGGGAGAGCGTTATTTTGCCAGTAGACTTTTGGATTTCGAGTTGAGTAGCAACAACGGTGGCTGGCAATGGGCGGCAGGTACGGGTACAGATGCACAGCCTTATTTCCGGGTCTTTAACCCCTACAGTCAGCAGGAGAAATTTGATCCGAAACTAAAGTATGTGAGACGTTGGGTGCCAGAGTATGGAAGTCCTGACTATCCTGAACCGATTGTTTCTCATAAAGAAGCGCGCCTTCGGGCTATAGAAACCTACAAGCTGGCACTTTC
The DNA here is from genome assembly GCF_044005705.1 of Marinoscillum luteum. Lineage (NCBI taxonomy): Bacteria > Pseudomonadati > Bacteroidota > Cytophagia > Cytophagales > Reichenbachiellaceae > Marinoscillum > Marinoscillum luteum. The sequence goes on from NZ_JBIPKE010000017.1 coordinate 359,579, forward strand.
TCAGAACTGATTTTTTTGTATATTTCCATAACCAAAAAACATCATGGACTTTAAAGATTTTAGTAAAAGATTTGCCGATAAAATTGGTGGAGAGTATCAGGAATATGATGATAACCATTCAATTTTTGTAATTCCGCTAAAGGATGATCGATTCCAGACTGTGATAGCCCGGCTGGTGGATCACGAAAAATACAACCGGAAGACTGTACAGGTGACCTCCAAGGTATGCAGTGTGGATCATCCTATAGACTACCCGGCTGTATTGGAAGCAAGCAAGGATTTTGTACATACCAATTTCATTGTGGAAGATGGCTTTCTGAAGGTGGATACTTCTATATTTTTAGATCATACCGATGAGAATCTTATCGAAGAGATGATCACAGAGGTAGCGTATACTGCCGATGAGTGGGAGTTTAAAATTACTGGTCAGGATGTCTTCTGATTTATCTATTTTTGCGTCATTGCAAGTCGGCTCATCGCTCTGATTCCATCATTACAGGAGTCAGAGAGGAAAGTCCGGGCAGCGTAGAGCGCCGCACTTCCTAACAGGAAGGAGCCTATTCAGGAATGGATAGGCGACAGATAGTGCCACAGAAAACAAACTTCCCTTTTGATTTTTCAGATGGGTAAAGGTGAAAAGGTGAGGTAAGAGCTCACCGGCTCTTGTGTGAGCAAGAGTGCATGGTAAACCTTGCGGGCTGAAAGGCCAAATAGGTTCTGCTCTAAGGGTTGCTCGCCCAAATGCAGAATGGGTAGGCTGATGGATCCTGATGGTGACGTCAGGACTAGATAAATGATGAGCATTCTGCTGCGGTGATTATCGGAGCGGGATACAGGACCCGGCTTACAGACTTGCTTTTTTTATTTTAACTCATTTACATGTCTCATATATTGATTGTTGACGATGAGAAAACTATTCGTCAGGCCCTGAAAGATATCCTCGAGGATGAATCTTATGAAGTGAGTGAAGCTCCTGATGGTGAAGCAGCCTGGGCACTGCTGGAGGAGCAAACGTATGATGTGGTACTCTGCGATATCAAGATGCCCAAAATGGATGGAGTAGAGCTCCTCTCCAAAGCAATGGAGAGTGGCATGGATGTTCCTTTCATTATGATTTCCGCACATGGGACTATAGAGACCGCAGTAGACGCTACTAAGAAAGGAGCCTTTGACTTCATTCAGAAGCCACCGGATCTGAACAGACTACTACTCACCGTCAGAAATGCGCTCAGCAACTCCACCTTACAGACAGAGACCAAACGGCTGAAGAAAAAAATCAACAGCCGATATGATATTGTGGGGGAATCTGCAGGTATTGTTGAGATCAAAGAGACCATCGAAAAGGTGGCGCCTACGGAGGCGAGAGTGCTCATCACCGGAGAAAATGGCACGGGGAAAGAGCTTGTGGCCAGGTGGCTCCATGAGAAGAGTCATCGAAGTGCCAGTCCGATGATCGAAGTGAATTGCGCCGCTATTCCGTCAGAGCTTATTGAGAGTGAACTCTTCGGTCACGAAAAGGGATCTTTCACCTCCGCACACAAGCAAAGGAGCGGAAAATTCGAGCAAGCTCAGGGTGGAACACTTTTTTTGGATGAAATTGGTGACATGAGCTTGTCGGCTCAAGCTAAGGTGCTTCGTGCACTGCAGGAGAACCAGATCACTCGCGTTGGTGGGGATAAAAACATCAAGGTGGACGTCAGGGTATTGGCGGCTACCAACAAGGATCTGAGGAAAGAGATTGAAGCAGGAAGGTTTAGGGAAGACTTATATCACAGGCTGAGTGTGATGATCATCCATGTACCTGCATTGAGAGATCGAAGCGATGACATTCCGTTGCTTGTTGACCATTTCCTCAATCAGGTGTCTCAGGAGTACGGTACTGCACCTAAAAAAATCACATCTGAGGCTATAGAATTGCTTCAGAAATACAAATGGACAGGAAACATACGAGAACTGCGTAATATCGTGGAGCGACTGATTATTATGTCAAATGCTCAGATTACGAAGGAGGATGTGATAAAATACGTAGAGATTTAGGGCTTATACCTTGGCCGCTTCTTCAACAGGCTGCTGCTCAACATCTACGTTAGCGTATGTTGGGCAGGTCTTTTGGGTACAGGCTGAAAAACCTAATATTACGAGTGCGATAATTACAAATTTCAATTTCATGAGCGGCTTTATTTTTCTAAAAGGATAGAACACTCTGGTTGGTTACCTTTCTCAAAAATATCACTTACTTTAGTTCTAAACAAAAAAAAACACTTAATTGTCGGCATTAATATTATTATACCAAGAGGTTGCAACCCCTTATATCTGAGTTGTCAAAGCGGCCAAGTACCTCAAAATGACCCGTTTTACTCTCCAGGCCGAGATCTTTTGTTTCCACAAATGCACATGAATTTATATTGGCAAGATCCACAATGTTGAGACCTCCGGTCCGCCCGACGGGTAGAAAACTGAATGGATCATTGATATCTCTCACCAGCGCCCTGGCCCATGGCGGAAAGGCGAACTGCCCTCCCATGGCGTAAGCCTGAGAAGTGAGCTCGGTCATTCCATATTCGGAGTGAATGTGCTCCACCGCGAAATTTTTCATCAATACCTCGTGCAGCTCAGTACGGATCATTTCTTTCCTGCGCCCCTTCATGCCACCGGTTTCCATCACAATCAGATTATCCGCAGATAAGCTCAATGCATCTGCCATGTCCAGTAACGCATAAGTTACGCCGATCAGCAATTTTTTACGCTCGGATGATGTGATGGCTTTTTGAAGGGATGTATGATCCCCTAGATAGTAGGCGCTGGCGGGATGAGCCTGACTCATGAAGTGGTCCACCATGCTAATGAGGGAAGAGTCCCCTTGTTCCAGATAGGAAGGCAAGAGCGCCATAATCTCTATGGACTGAAGGGCGCCATAAAGCCTTTCAAAAGTCACCTGAGCGATCTTGTGGTAGAAGCCCAGGTCACGTACATGGTGCTCACTTCTTTGCATTCCTGTAGTGCCGCTGCTCATGAAAACCTTCTCCGATTTCCATTTTCCGGTCATTACCTGGTGCGTTTTGAAGAACTCAATGGGTAAAAAAGGAATATCTTGTAATGAGTGAACGTTATCCGGAGATTTTCCCAAATGCTGGCAGTAAATTTGATAGGTAGGATTGTGGAGGTACTGATAGACAAAGACCTCCAGTGCGTAGGTCTGAAAATTTTCGGGCTGAATAGAAAATATTTTGGATTTGAAATTTTCGTAATCAAACATCGGTTATATCCACAATAAGGGAAAGAAATAATAGTTTTGTCTTTAACGAGTATGAACCTGAGAAAAGCTCAAATATCTATAATTTTAGTCACACTGCTGGTCAGTGGATGTTTTCCTCCACCAGAATTTCCAGATGTTCCGAACATTCGCTTTAGCAGCCTACAGTACATTGATTATGAGACTGCCAGAGACTCCATGGTGTTGAAATTTGAGTTTGAGGATGGGGATGGAGATATTGGACTCACTGCAGATGAAATTCGCACTCCTTATCATCCTTTTAACATTGTCATTGACTCCAGGGATTCTATCGTGCGATATTCAGACCCCGATGTAGTACCACCTCTTTACCTGGTAGATCCTCTTGGAAATGTCACTCCATTTAGTGAAACAGATAACAGGCCTCCTTTCAACTGTAGTAGTTATCAGGTGGGAAACTTTACAGATATAGGAACCGATACTTTTTACATTCAAAAGAATCCTTATCACAACAATCTCCATATTCAGTTTTTGAGGAAGAAAAATGGTGCATATACGAAAATAGATTTTGCTTCCGAATTTGGTAATGCTAGTTGTGATGTAGTGGATTTTAACGGACGTATTCCCATTTTTGACCGGGAGAATATAGGTCGATCGCTCAGCGGCACCATTAGTTATGCGATGCTCTCAGCGGGCTTTCCGATTATTCTCCGATCGGATACTTTCAAGGTCAAATTCTACATCTACGACCGGGATCTCAACAAAAGCAATGAGGTAGAATCACCAGATCTTACCCTGAGTAAAATCACACTCAGCCGGGACTAGAAGAGGTAAAAGATAACTACAAAATAGCCTTATATCGCTCAGGGTTTATCTCGTGCATCAAAGCATAGATTTTCTCGAAGACATCTTCTGTGCTGGGTTTGGAGAAGTAATCGCCATCCGTACCATATGCAGGCCTGTGTTCCTGAGCGGTGATGGTGATTGGTTTTGAGTCCAGATGGAAGAATCCGCCATCGCGCTCCAGTACATTTTGCATCATAAAGGCCGAAGCACCTCCCGGTACATCTTCATCAATGAAGGCAATTTTGTTCGTCTTCTTCAGTGATTCCACTATGTCCTTGTTTCGGTCAAAGGGGAGAAGTGTCTGTACGTCGATGATCTCACATGAGATATCAAATTCACTGAGTTGCTGGGCGGCATCCATCACGATGCGGCACATGCTGCCATAGGTGACCAATGTGATGTCGGTGCCCTCACGCAGGGTTTCGGGAATTCCTAGCGGCACCTTGATCTCACCAATGTTTTGTGGCATTTTTTCCTTCAGACGGTAGCCATTGAGCGACTCGATGATCAAAGCCGGATCATCGGAATCCATCAAAGTGTTGTAAAAACCAGCCGCCTGGGTCATGTTTCTAGGCACCAGTACGTGTATGCCACGTAGCGAATTGATAATCATACCCATGGGAGAGCCACTGTGCCATACGCCTTCCAGTCTATGTCCTCTGGTGCGTATGATGAGTGGTGCCTTTTGGCCTCCTTTCATTCGGTAATGAAGACTGGCAAGGTCATCTGATAGGGTCTGGAGGGCGTAAATCAAATAGTCGAGGTACTGGATTTCAGCAATTGGCCTCAGCCCCCTCAGAGAGGCGCCGATGCCTTGCCCGATGATGGTGAGTTCGCGAATTCCAGTGTCGGTAATCCTGATTTCTCCGTATTTCTCCTGTAGGCCTGCAAATCCCTGATTCACGTCGCCTATCCTCCCTACATCTTCTCCAAAGGCGATTACCCTTGGGTCTCGCTCAAAAAGGGCGTCGAAGCAGGCCTGAACCACCTCACGACCATCTACCAGTTTGGAGTCTTCTCCAAAGACGGGAGCTACAGCTTCGGTGTTTAATGGCGATTCGGCAGACTGACTATACAGATGGGAATTGTATTCATCCCTGTATTTCTCCTGTTTCTCTTTCAGCCAGTTCTGAAGTCGCTTCTTTTCTTCAGAGTCATTGTCAGTCAGGTACCTGAGGCTCTTTCTTACAGCCTTTGCAATATCGGCCTTCAGCGCATTCAGAGAGCTTTTCAGGTCATTTTTTATTTGCTGAAGAATCTTATTGTTATTAGAAGTCAGGGCAGCTTTACCTATCAGTTCTATCGCCTGATTTAGGTCCTCCTTGATTTCACTCATGTAATCTTTCCAGGCGTTTTCACGTGCCTTTTTGGCCTTGGCCCTGGCTTCTTTTTCCAAAGCGTCCAACTCGGCAGGGGTTGCTATCCCTTCTTCCTCCATCCACTTCCTCATCTTCAGTAGGCAATCATGGCCCTTTTCCCACTCCAATCGGTCTTTGGGCTTATAGCGCTCATGTGAACCGGATGTGGAATGTCCCTGAGGTTGGGTGAGTTCTTCCACATGTACCAGACAGGGTATATGTTCTTCCCTGGCTAGTTTCACGGCCTTGCGGTAGGTTTCTACCAGCGCCGGATAATCCCATCCTTTTACGGTAAATATCTCTATGCCGGCTTGGTTTTCTGTACGCTGAAAGCCAGCCAGTGCCTTGGAAATAGATTCCTTGGTAGTGTGGTATTTCTGCGGTACTGAGATGCCGTAGCCATCATCCCATACCGACATGACCATGGGGATTTGTAGCACCCCGGCCGCATTCATGGCCTCAAAAAAGTGTCCTTCAGAGGTAGAGGCATTCCCGATCGTGCCAAAAGCCACCTCATTTCCATTGATGGAAAAATCTTTAAAATCTTTAAGGTTTGGGTTATTCCTGTAAAGCTTGGAAGCCCACCCGAGCCCAATCAGACGAGGCATTTGTGCGGCAGTAGGAGAGATATCCGAACTACTGTTTTTGATATCTGTCAAGGTGCGCCACTCACCTTTAGCGTTAATGGATCGGGTACCGAAGTGACCGTTCATCATCCGCCCGGCAGAAGCCGGCTCTGCAGCTACATCCGTATGTGCATAGAGTTGAGCAAAAAACTGCTGAGAGGTCACCTGGCCTATGGCCATGACGAACGTTTGATCGCGGTAATATCCCGATCTCCAGTCTCCATTTTGAAAGAATTTGGCAGCGGCTATTTGTGCGAGTTCTTTTCCATCACCGAAGATTCCAAATTTGGCTTTCCCCATAAAGACCTCCTTGCGCCCAATCAAACTATCCTCACGGCTTTCAATAGCCAGTGCATAATCTGCGAGTATTTCTGCTTTTTTCAGGTTGGTCTTCTTGCTGGTTTTCACGGCACTCATAGTGAGAATTTAGGTAAAAATGAGAATGAAAAAGAACTATCACAAATTTAATAAATTAGCGGGAATTTTCTTTGAAATAACGATAGAAAGTTACTGAAAGGAGGAGTTTAATCGTTTTCATAAAATATAATATTCCGAATTGTGAGATTAAACAGAATATTATTTCAATAAAGAATGTAAGCGTGATTGCTTCTATCGAATTTCAAAACGGCTAATTATTTGTGATTTGGGCCATTTATCTTTGCTTAAATAAACACCCAAATTTGACTCAAAATTATGATTATCGGCGTTCCAAAGGAGATTAAAAACAACGAAAACAGAGTGGCTGTGACCCCTGCAGGTGTCATTGAGCTTTCAAAAAACGGACATCAAATATATGTACAATCTACTGCCGGTTTGGGGAGTGGATTTGCAGATGAGCAATATGAGGAGGCAGGAGCCACCATACTCCCTACCATAGAGGAGACTTATGCCATCGCTGAGATGATCATGAAAGTAAAGGAGCCGATAGAGCCCGAGTATAAGCTCATAAAGAAGGATCAATTGGTATTCACCTATTTTCACTTTGCTTCATATGAACCCCTGACTAAGGCCATGATGGCGAGTGGAGCGGTTTGTCTTGCTTATGAGACTGTAGAGAAACCAGACAGGTCATTGCCCCTTTTGGTGCCCATGTCTGAGGTAGCCGGAAGGATGTCTATTCAGGAAGGTGCCAAATACCTGGAGAAGCCTATGGGCGGAAGGGGTATTTTGCTGGGAGGTGTACCTGGTGTTCGTCCGGCCAAGGTGTTGATCCTCGGTGGTGGAGTAGTAGGTACCAATGCGGCTAAAATGGCAGCTGGTATGGGCGCCGATGTGACCATCATGGATGTGAGCCTGCCGAGATTGCGATACCTGGATGATGTGATGCCTGCCAATGTGAATACCTTCATGTCCAATGAGTTCAACATTCGTGAACTGATCAGGAACCATGACCTCATCGTAGGTGCGGTATTGATACCAGGTGCAAAAGCCCCTCACCTGATCACGCGAGATATGCTGAAAGAGATGAATCCAGGTACGGTGTTGGTAGATGTGGCTGTAGATCAGGGTGGCTGTATCGAAACCTGCCGACCCACCACACACCAGGATCCTACCTATGTGATTGATGGTATCCTGCACTACTGTGTGGCGAACATGCCGGGTGCTGTGCCTTATACTTCTACTTTGGCGCTGACCAACGCTACACTTCCTTACGCCATTCAGCTGGCCAATAAAGGATGGAAGAAAGCATGTCAGGATAATAGAGAGTTGCTCCTGGGACTGAATGTAATCAATGGAGAGATTGTATACGAAGGGGTAGCAAAAGCCTTTAACCTCCCTTTTGCTCCAGCTGAGAAGTTTTTATAGAAATAAAGCTTTGGTTAATAGAAGAGAAGGGTGCCTGCAGGCACCTTTTTTTGTTTATACGAATTTCGGAAATTCTTTGAGCTGATAATACTTATTCTCGTCGCTCCTGTATTCCCATATGAAATGAACCATTCCGTTGGTTAGCGCCACATACCGGGCCTTTAACTCTTTGTTGTAAACACTCACCTGATTGAGCGCCTTACGATCTATTTTCACGTCAGCAGCTTTGCACTCTACCAGCAAAAAATTACTTCCTTCTCGATCGCAAAGCATGATATCACTTCGCTTGGCAGATTTGAAATAAGCCAGGCCGGTTTCCACTTTTATCAGGGACTTGGGGTAGGCCAGATGATTCACCATCAGGTGAATAAAATGTTGTCTGACCCACTCTTCAGGGGTGAGCACCAGATACTTTTTTCTGACGATATCAAAAATAAACTGATTACCCTCCTCGCTTTTCAACTTGAAGTCACTAGGTGGTAGGTTAAGTTTTTGCATGCTGGTTTTTGGGCATTTTCACAAAGATCAAGAGCAAAAAACCAATGACAAAATAAGAAGCAAGAGCGAGTGTACTATTTCTCATGCTTCCGGTGATCTGCTCGATAAAGCCATAGCTAAAGGTGCCAAGGACTACGCTGATGTGGAAGGTCACATCGAAGAAAGAGAAATATGAAGCATGATCCATGGTGTCAGTAGGGATCAGTTTGGAAAATGTGGCCCTCGAAAGTGCCTGAATTCCCCCCATCACCAAACCAACGAGCACGGCAACAATATAAAATTCATTGACCGAGGTAATGGTGTATGCAAATACGCAAATGCCAACCCAGATAAAGATCATCAGACTGAGTGAGAAAATATTCCCCTTTCTATCGGATATTCTGGCAAAGAGCGTCGCTCCTCCTATGGCCACAAACTGAATGATCAAGATCACTGGAATGAGCTCACCGGATCCGAGTTTCAGCTCTTTTGTACCAAAAAGTGTGGCCAGAAGCATGATCGTTTGCACGCCCATATTGAAGAAAAAGAAGGAGAGAAGGTACTTCTTGATATTGGGCTGGTGCTTCAGGGCCAAAAAGACTTTTTTGAGTTCCAGGTAGCCATTGAGAAGGATTCTTCCGGTGGGCTTTCGATTAAAAACGTTGGCAGGCAGGTGCTTGAGTGGAATCTGTGCAAACCCAATCCACCACAGCCCTACAAGCAAAAATACCGTACGTGTGGCGTCACCCTTATTGGTAAAACCAAAAGACTCATAGAAAGTAATGAGAATAAGACTGAGGATAAGCATGAGCGCACTGCCCGCATACCCAAAGGAATAGCCCCGGGCACTGATCCGGTCTGTCATGCTGGCTGGAGCTATCTCTGGCAGGTAGGCATCGTAAAATACCAAACCTGAGCTATAACCCAAACTGGCCAGAAGCACACAGATAATACCCCACTCCAGGGTATCGGAGGTAAAAAAGAACATGCCCATGCAGGCGATGGCACCGAGCGTGGTGAAAATCCGCAGGTACTTCTTCTTCTCTCCAGTATAGTCAGCTATCCCTGAGAGTAGGGGAAGAATGAGAGCCGATAGCAGGTAAGAAAGAGAGAGTGCATAGCTATAAAGGACGGAATTGATCATTTCAAACCCGAAGAAGCTCACCTTGTCAGAGTTGGCTTCATTGGCCGTGACCGCCGTGTAGTAAATGGGGAAAATAGAGGTGTTGATCACCAGGTTGTATACCGAGTTGGCCCAGTCATACATACACCAGGAATTCACTACTTTTTTACTGCTTTCCATGTCTGAAAATTATTTTAAAAATATCATCATTCCGGGTGTCCATTCTTCTATGAATCTCGTTGTAATTTTGCGTGTTTAATAATGGCAAGGTTAATAAGATTTAACCTGATCTGATTAATAAAACAAAAGGCAAAGTGGAAGAATTGACCGAAGCACCCGTTCAAAGAAGGAATAAAATCACTGAAAGAATACCATGGACGGACATGACCCGCGTGGTGATCATAGGAGGAGGCTTTGCGGGTATCGAGCTGGTACGGAAACTGAGCAAGCAAAAAGTGCAGATCGTGATGGTAGATAAGCACAACCATCACACCTTTATCCCGCTGCTCTATCAGGTAGCCACGGCGGGACTAAGTCCCGGGGACATCTCCAGCCCGCTCAGGGAGTTTCTTCAGGATCACAAAAACTTCCATTTCCGAATGGCCAAGGTTACTCAGATCCATGCGGATGAAAAGAAGATAGAAACCAATCTCGGGTTTTTAAAATATGACATTCTGGTAATTGCTTCCGGTGCCACCACCAATTTCTTTGGTAATAAACTCCTGGAGAAAAAGGCCTTCAAACTCCGTGAGATGAGTGATGCCATTGAGCTGAGAACCAAACTCATTGCCAACTTTGAAGAAGCGCTGCAATTGGACGAAGCGGAGGACGAGGCCTTGGAAAAGTTTATGAACATCGTGATAGTGGGTGCGGGTCCTACGGGGGTGGAGCTGGCCGGGGCCATCGGTGAGCTTCAGAAGCACGTGTTGCCTTTGGACTACCCGGAGATTGATTTCACAAAAATGAAAATACACCTCATAGAAGGTGCGGACAGGGTATTGCCACCCATGTCTGATAAGTCTGGACGAAAGGCTGCCAAATACCTCACTCATTTTGGGGTGAATGTACAGTATGGGAAGCTGGTGGAGAAGTATGATGGCGAAACAGCCTACCTCAGTGATGGCACCAGCATCAAGACCAACTGCTTAATATGGGCAGCGGGTGTCAAAGGGAACACCATCCCCGGATTGAGGGAAGGTGCCGTGGAGAAAGGACGTATCCTGGTGGATAAATTCAACCTGGTGAAAGGACATGAATTTATCTATGCGGTGGGAGATGTGGCCATGCAGGTAGATGAAGAATATCCGAAAGGGCTGCCTCAACTGGCCCCCGTAGCGATCCAGCAGGCTCACCTTCTGGGTGAAAACCTGAAGCGGTTATTCAATAAAGAGCCGATGAAGCCTTTCAAGTATGTGGATAAAGGCACCATGGCTACCGTAGGGCGAAATAGAGCAGTGGTAGATGCTCCTTTGAACATTACGTTTGGAGGTTTTTTCGGGTGGTTTGTCTGGATGTTCGTACACCTGTTCTCCATTATTGGGTTGAGAAGAAAATTTTTGGTTTTCTTAAATTGGGTATGGAATTATTTTACTTACAACCGAGGAAACCGGTTGATTATCAATAAGGATTTAGAAGACGTTTAAAGCGTTGATCAAAAACCCCGAATTGGATGCCAGGACTTTAAGTTTGGACATCCACGCACAGCCCAACGACGAAACATGTGGGCCAACCTGCCTTCAGGCAGTTTATCAGTACTTTAATGACCCTATGCCTTTGGATACGGTCATTTCAGAGGTAAAAACCCTGAAGAGCGGTGGTACTTTGGCGGTCATGCTGGGAAATCATGCCCTGGCCAGAGGGTATCAAGCCACATTGTATACTTACAACCTCCACATGTTTGATCCTACCTGGTTTAGTTCGGGTGTGGATATTCGTGCCAAGCTGGAAGAGCAGAAAATTTATAAAACGGCGAAGCGCTTTCATGTGGCAGCCAATGCCTACCTCAAGTTTTTGAAGCTTGGCGGAGAAATCAAATTTGAGGAGTTGAATACCAAGCTCATCAAGAGGCTTTTGAATGAAAACAAGCCTATACTGACCGGGCTGAGTGCTACCTATCTCTATAACTGTTCCAGGGAGATCGGTGCCATCAATGAATATCATGACGTGAAAGGGGAGCCTACAGGCCATTTTGTGGTGGTGTATGGTTACGATCCGGTGAATAGGGTAGCGCACATTGCTGATCCATTGGAAGCCAATCCCATCAGCGACACCCAACATTATCGTGTATCACTTCAGCGGCTGATTAACTCCATTTTATTAGGAATTGTCACCTATGATGCTAACTTATTGATTTTATCTCCCAAGCACAATGGCTTATAAACTGATAGTAACAGAACGACAGGACGAGTGGAAGGACCTGCCGGATGATGTAGAATTGATTTCACCGAGTGATTACTTCTCCACCGATATTTATCAGAAGTCGCGAAAATATAAAGTGGTCAACCTCTGCAAGAGTTATCAATATCAGAGTGTGGGATATTATGTGTCCCTCCTGGCGGAGGCACGTGGCCACAAGGTGATGCCACAGATCACCACCCTGCAGGATTTCCGATTTCCGGCATTGGTGAGGGAAGATGCAGAGGACTTTGACGACATCATACAGCAGAGTCTGAAAAAACAAACCGGTGATAAGTTGGACCTCATCATTTGTCTGGGGCAGGTGTACCAGCCACAGTTTGCCAGGATCAGCACCTTGCTGTTCAATCTTTTTCAGGTGCCCATACTGAAGGCTTGCTTTACCAAAAAGGACAAATGGATGCTCACTCAGCTGAAACCATTGAACCTGAGTGAACTACCCGAAGATCAAAAAGGACTCTTGCGTACAGCGCTGGACGAATACCTCCAGGGAAAAAACAAATTGAACAAGCAATACAGCCGCAAGAAATACGACCTGGCTATTTTGATCAACCCAGAGGAGGAGACCCCTCCATCCAATAAGAAGGCCATTCAGAACTTTGTGAAGGCCGGAGAAAAAGTGGGGTTCAATGTGGACCTGATCACCAAAAACGACTTTGCTAAGCTCATTCAGTACGATGCTTTGTTCATTCGCGAAACCACCAATGTGAACCACCATACCTTCAAGTTTGCCAAAAAAGCAGCCTCCGAAGGACTGGTGGTGATGGATGATCCGGAATCGATCTTGCGTTGTACCAACAAGGTATACCTCAGTGAGTTGCTCCGGGCACACAGCATTCCTACACCGGCTTATTACATCATCAAGAAGGATAAAATGAGCCAAATCAATGCTTCAGCGTTCGAATATCCGATCATCCTGAAGCAACCCGATGGTTCTTTTTCCAAAGGGGTGAAAAAGGCGAAGAATGAAGCCGAGCTGATTAAAGTGCTGAAAGACTTCTTTCAAACCTCTGAGCTGGTCATTGGGCAGGAGTTTATCCCCACTGATTTTGATTGGCGGGTGGGGGTGCTCAATAAAAAGCCCCTGTATGTCTGCAGGTATTACATGGCGGCAGATCATTGGCAAATTGTGAATTGGAAGGGATCAGATACACCGGATGAGGGGGACGCAGACACCATTGCTGTGGAGGATGCACCGAAAGCCTTGATTGATCTGGCGGTGAAAGCTACTTCCCTTATCGGGAATGGGCTTTACGGAGTGGACATCAAACAAAGAGGTAAGAAATTTTATATCATAGAAATCAACGATAACCCCAACCTGGATGAAGGTGTGGAAGATGCGGTACTTAAACACCAGCTTTACCAGACGATCATGCAGGAATTTATGAACCGATTGGTTTAAGAACCATGGAAAAAACATCCCGCCTCCACTTGTTCGAGGGCTACGGCGTAGAACTCGAATACATGATCACCGATCAATCATCCCTGGATGTAAGGCCTATCGCCGATGTGTTGCTTCGCAATGCAGAAGGTGAAGTAGAAGGGGAAATGGATCACGGACTCACGGCCTGGAGCAATGAGCTCGTGAGTCATGTCATAGAGTTGAAGTCCAATGGCCCTACTGGCGACCTGGTGGCACTGAGAGATAAGTTTGTACTGGACGTGAGAGCGATTAACCGTCAGCTGGTTACCAACGGGGCCATGCTGATGCCATCGGCAGCTCACCCCTGGATGAACCCTGCTAAGGAGACCAAGCTATGGGAGCATGAAAGCCAGGAGATTTACCAGGCTTACGATCGCATTTTCAGCTGCAGAGGGCATGGTTGGTCCAACCTGCAGAGTACCCATATCAACTTGCCGTTTTACGATGACGAGGAGTTTGCCAGGTTGCACACAGCCATTAGGTTTATGATGCCCATGATCCCGGCCCTCACGGCTGCCAGTCCTGTTTTGGATAGGAAGTTTACAGGCTACATGGACAAGCGACTGTACTATTACGAAAAGAATCAGTCCAAGATTCCCGTGCTTACAGGTAAGGTGATTCCTGAGAAATTATTCAGCAAATATGCCTATCAAAAGCATGTTTATGATCGCATTGCAGCAGCGATCAAGCCATTCGACACTGATCATATTCTGAAGCCGGTTTGGCTGAATTCAAGGGGCGCTATGGCCAGGTTTGACCGAGGAGCCATTGAGATCAGAATCATTGACATCCAGGAGTGCGTAAGTGCAGACCTGGCTGTGGTGGCTTTGGTGACTGGCTTGGTCAAGCTTTTGGTGCGAGAAACACTGGTGCGCTTTGATGTGCAGGAAACGTTTGAAACGGAGGATCTGTATGATGTTTTCAAAAGCTGTGTGAAGTCTGGGAGTGCTGCGCTCATTCAGGACCCGACCTACCTCAGTGCGTGGGGCTATGATCAGCCCGTGACCGGCAGGCAGTTTTGGGCGGATGCCATACAGAAGGTTAGTCAGGCGTTGCCGGAGTATCTGATGCCATGGCTGGAAACCCTGAATCAACTCAATGCTCAGGGGACCCTTGCGGAAAGAATCATGACGGCACTGAATGGAGATTTCTCTGAAGAGAAGCTAAAAGAGACCTACTCCAAACTGGCACAATGCCTTCATCAGGATCAGCTTTTCATTCCATGAATAAGGTGACAGCTCTGATTACCTGCGAGCATGCAAGTAATCAGATACCTCCCCGGTACCGGGGCATATTCTCTGAGGCGCACACAGACCTTCAAACCCATCTTGGTTGGGACCCCGGCGCACTGGAACTGGCCAGAATTATTTCGGGCCAGTTGAAAGTACCGTTGACCACCTATGATTATTCACGCTTACTCATTGAGGTAAATAGGTCACTGGATCACCCTCAGCTATTCTCCAGGTATTCTGGTGGGTTATCTGAGGAGGAAAAGGAGCAATTGAAGTGCACATTTTACCAGCCCTACAGGGAGGGAGTGGAAGCCCAAATCTCCCACCTCATTGACCAGGGTCATCAGGTGGTACATCTTTCGGTACACAGTTTTACGCCTGTTTTTTTTGGTCAGAAAAGAGAAGTGGAAGTGGGTCTTTTGTTCGATACAACCCGAACCTCAGAGGCCGACTTTTGCCTGAAATGGCAGGAAGAGTTGAGAAGGATAAGGCCACAGCTCGTGATTAGGGATAATGAGCCCTATGCCGGAGCGGATGACGGATTTACCACGTATTTGCGTACCCGGTTTTCAGGAGCACAGTATTTGGGTCTGGAGTTGGAGGTGAGTCAGGCATATGCTGACCAAATGCAAGATGGGTTTGGGGCTGATATTTCCGAGAGTTTTTGTCAGACACTCGCTCTATGGCGTTCAGATTTGGACATGGATCAAAAGTATTTGTAACTTCATTTCGTTTTTATTAGCCAAACAACAAAAGTATGCGCATAGCCGGGGTGGAGATTCCTGTAGGGAAGACCAAAAAGATCGATGTTAATATTGCCAAACTTCCATCCGGTACACTGATTGACATCCCGATTATTGTTTACCGGGCGCCCAAAGAAGGCCCCACGCTCATGCTACTGGCAGGAATGCACGGCGATGAGATCAACGGAGTGGAGATCATGCGCCGGATTATCCGTGAGAAACTTTACAAAGTAGATGCCGGCACGGTGATTTGTATCCCCATTATTAATATTTACGGGTTTATCAATTTTTCCAGAGATGTACCCGATGGTAAGGACATCAACCGGTCGTTTCCGGGCTCCAAAACGGGCTCATTGGCCAGTCAGGTGGCGCACTTCATGATGCAGGAGATCATCCCTCATATAGATTACGGGGTGGACTTTCATACAGGAGGTGCCCGCATCAATAATTCCCCACAGGTGAGGGTGCAGACAGACGATGCACAGAACCTTGAGCTGGCACAGGCATTTGGCACCAGGTTTATCCTCAACTCTCCTTATCGGGAAAAATCCCTCAGAAAAGAGGCCTTTAAGCACGGCAAAAGAATATTGGTCTATGAAGGCGGTGAGTCGCTGCGTTTGCGAAAGAGTGCCATCGATGAAGGCATCAGCGGGATGCAGCGGGTAATGAAACACCTCAAAATGAAGGACTCAGCACCAAAGCCTGAGCGGGAAACCATTCTGATCAATAAATCCACGTGGGTTCGCGCCAAATCGGCCGGGTTACATTATTCATTCGTGAGAAACGGATCTAAAATAATTCCCAAGGAAATACTGGGCGAGGTATGCGACCCATACGGTACGTACCAGGTAAAAATTAAATCTCCGCTCGAAGGGTACATCATTGCTGTGAATAATCACCCGGTAATCAACAGGGGGGATGCCCTCTTTCATGTGGGGAATTGATGCCCGGGGCACCCACTTCAGTAGGGAGCTCTGATTGAAAACGTTTGTATAAAAAATGTATTCCTTTTTCTATTTGAGTTGTGGTTTAAAATCTTATTTTCGAGCCCTTTAGCATAAGATTTTAGACAAATGACTGAATATAACAAGTGGTTTCATCCCTATAAACCGGATAAGAAGTACAGTAAAAAAGTGGCCTATTTCAGTATGGAGTTTGCCATCGATCAGGCCTTGAAAATCTACTCAGGTGGTCTTGGGTTTTTGGCTGGCTCTCATATGCGCAGTGCCTACGAACTGCGCCAGAATATGATCGGGATCGGCATGCTCTGGAAATATGGATACTATGATCAGAGCCGGGCAGTGGATGGTTCATTGGAGGTAAAATCCATAGAGAAGTACTATCCGTACCTGGAGGATACCGGGATCCAGGTGAAAATACAGGTATTGGACAATGCCAATGTACATGTGAGAGCCTATGTGTTGAAGCCAGAAACATTTGGTACGGTGCCTATGTACTTTCTCAGCACGGACGTACCGGAGAATGACCACCTTTCCCGCACCATTACAGACAGGCTTTATGACGCCAATGACCTGACCAGAATATCTCAAAGCATCGTTTTGGGAATAGGGGGTGCCAAGGTAGTGGAGGAACTGGGCGGCGCTGATGTCTACCACCTCAACGAGGGGCATGGTCTTCCGGCATTTTATTACCTGAAAGACAAGGGCTACTCCAGAGAACATTTTGCGTTTACCACGCACACACCAGAGAAGGCTGGAAACGAGGAGCGTAGCGGTGATTTTCTGAATAAAATGGGCTTTTTCGGCAGGCACCTTTCGGCGGAGGAGCTGGAAACGCAAACAGTCAATGACGGAATGCTCAGCTATACAGTGGCGGCTCTGAGGCTGGCCAATCGGTCCAATGCCGTATCCAAACTGCACGCGAAGGTCTCGCAGGATATGTGGAAGGGGTATGAGGGCATCAGCGAGATTATCCCGATCACCAATGCTCAGAATCAAAAATACTGGCAGGATGAAGCACTGGCTGCTGCGGCAGAAAGTGGGGATAAGGTTGCGTTTGTCAATCGCAAAAAAGAACTAAAGACTCAGCTTTTCAAAGAGGTGGCCGATCAGACTGGTAAGTTGTTTGATCCTGAGGTACTCACCATCGTATGGGCGCGCAGGTTTGCCGGGTATAAGCGTGCCGATTTGCTCCTGAGCGATGAGGCCAGGTTTGAGAAGGTGCTGAGCAATACCAAAAAACCGATTCAAGTCATCTGGGCGGGCAAGCCCTATCCCAAGGATCAGGATGCCATAGACACCTTTAATAGACTTCATTTTTTCAGTAAATACCGAAGCAATGTAGCCGTATTGGTGGGGTATGAGTTAGAGCTCTCCAGGCTGCTGAAACTAGGCTCGGACATTTGGCTCAATAATCCAAGAGTGACCCGGGAGGCCTCTGGTACCAGCGGTATGACTGCTGCCATGAATGGGTCAGTGAACCTTTCTACGTATGATGGCTGGATTCCCGAGTTTGCCAAAGATGGTAAGAACAGTTTTGTGATACCACCGGCTGACCTGAAGCTGGATATGGAGGGTCAGGATCAGCAGGATCAGGAAAGCCTATATCATATTCTGGAAAGTAAGGTGATCCCTACTTATTATGGAAAACCTGATACATGGCACGACATAGTGGTGAATGGAATGAAGGATGTATTGCCAGAATTTGGGAGTAACAGAATGGCTGCTCAGTACTTCAAAGAGCTTTATTAATCCGGGGTAAGTTCGTTTTAGACGAAAATAGATTTCTCTGAGACGGTTTTTTCACTTATTTTCAAGTGAAATGAGTCCTGCACGGAAACGAAACCTGGTGATCTACATTGTAGGAGGAGTCCTTATGATCACTCTTCCGTTGTTTGCAGTTTGGATGGGATCCATTGTGAGTGGCTCCGAAGGCACAGTCATTTCTGATGAGCTCCAATTCTTTAGAAATGCGCTTTTGGTGGCGTCTGCTGTTGCTGCAGTGTTGCTTTTGGTGCTTTATTGGCACTTTCAGCAATTGCTTTCGGAGTATTTGCAGGAGAAAAGAAAAGTGGAGGAGAAACTGGAAACTTATTCGGCGCGTCTTACCTCTTACATTGAAAGTCCTGAGTATGTGAGCATTTTTTCCCTGGATAGGGATATGTGCTATACCGGGTTCAACTCCCTCCATCAGAAGGAAATGCGGCTATATTTTCATGCGCATGCGGAGGAGGGAGCCTATATCGTGGACCTTTTACCCCAGGAGGTCAGAGAGCGCACTGTTCGAAACTTTAAACGGGCTCTTAATGGAGAACACTTTTCTGTCACCAGCCTGTATAACCATAGGTACTATACTCAGATTTTTAATCCTGTGTATGACGATCATGATAACGTCGTGGGGCTTACGAGCAACGTTTTTGACGTGACGGATCGCATTCAGGCCGAGCAGGAATTGGAAAATTACAAAGACCAGCTGGAGGAACTTGTGAGACAGCGAACCGCTCAGCTGGAAGAACAATCAGAATTTTTTCAAAAGATCATTGATAATTTGCCCAATCTCATTTTTGTCAGGGATGCCCAGAGCAAATATGTGCTTGTGAATCAGGCCATGGCTGATTCTTTTGGGTTGAAAATAGAAGAGTTTATCGGGCGAACGATAGCGGAAACACATCAGAATGCTGAGGATGCTGAAAAATTTGCAGCGGAGGATGTGGAAATTCTGGCCAATAATAAAACAGTGGAGGAGGAGTCGTTGCATAAATACCCGGATGGCTCCGAAAAATGGCTTTTTCTCAGCAAGCGCAGGATGCAGATAGGTGCCGAAAAGTACCTGCTAGGCGTACACAATGATATCACTAACCTGAAGCAGACGGAGTTTAAGCTACTGGAGGCCAACCATGAGCTGCAGCAGACCCTCAATAGGTTGCGTGCTACCCAGATGCGCCTGATAGAATCCGAGAAAATGGCTTCACTTGGCCAGCTTACTGCGGGCCTTGCCCACGAAATCAATAACCCCATTAATTATGTGGCGGGCAATATCGGGCCAATTAGAAGGGACCTGGGAGAGTTGAAAGAATTTCTTATCAGCCTGAACAATAACCACCATGAACAAAGCCCCGCCGTTGAAACGCAGAATTTTGAGTTGCTTTTTGATGAATTGGATTCTCTGCTGGAAGGGGTAAATGAAGGGGCTGACAGAGTGAAGACCCTGATGAACGACCTCAATACTTTTTCGCTGCCGGAAGGCGCCAAAAAAGTGTATTGTGATGTCAATGATTCACTCAAATCAACCATTAACCTTGTTCGCCATCACCTCAAAGACAGAATTCGCCTGGAGTTGGACTTTGGAGAGTTACCCGATATTTTGTGCAATCCCCAGCAACTGAGCCAGGTGTTCTTGAACATTCTGAATAATGCCATTCAGGCTATTACCCATGAAGGGGTAATCACAGTGAAGACCAAAAGAAAAGATGGGCATGTGGTCATAGAGCTGTCGGATACCGGGCATGGGATCTCCAAAGAGCATATCAACAAAATTTTCGATCCCTTCTTCACCACTAAGGAGGTAGGTGAAGGCACCGGCCTGGGCTTATCCATTTCATACCGGATCATAGAGGAGCACAAGGGGAAAATAGAGGTGTATAGTGCTCCGGGCAAAGGGGCCAGATTCAGAATATTCCTGCCCCTTGGTTCGGATTCATAAATTCCCATCCATTCGTCGTTTTTACCGGTTCATTGTTCGTAATTAGGATGTCTTTGGCGGAATTCTAACTTTGGTTTGGATATTATCTGCTAATGGAACAAAATCTCGCCTCGAAACTTTCGGGAAAATACCTTGGAAACATGGTCTATTCTGCCTCACGCAGAGTGGTGAGAACCTATGTGGAGGTAGTGAGATTAAATCACATCATTGTAAAGGTGCTTTTTAGCCTGGAAGGACAGGAGTTCGTATTTCGGGCGATGCTCTCAGAGCAGGAAGAAGGTCTTTTGATGATCATTCAGGATCGTGTGACCAAAGATCATATCCTTTCTGGTGTGAGCGGTTTTCTTTATCAGAAACCCAATGTGCATGGGGGATATATCCATAAACTCAACTCTTTTTACTTTCACATCCGTGTCAAAGGATTTGAAGGGGACTTCACGGAAGTCTACTTCATGGGAAAAGAGGAGCTTGAGTACCAGCTGCTGGATCAGAAGCGTTCTCAGGATATTCTGAAAGTCAAATCTTTGTCTTAGGCTTCCGCCAAAATCCACTTGGCTACCTGCTGCATCACTTCCTCCTTGCCCAAATCCTGAAAGGGCTCATGTAAGACTCCATCCAATTCCGTCCATGACAGGAGTTCATTACTTTCCGCATAGTTTTTGGAAGCTTTCCAGCTGACGATCGGATCTGCATTCCCATGAATGACCAGCCCTTTGATTTTCACCTCCGAAGCCCGCTGAAGCGCCTCTTCGCCAGCGGCAGTGCCCGATGTGAACAACCCGGCGGAAATTACCCGATGCACCAGCGGATCATGATCATAGGCTTCTACCACTGCGGGATCCCTACTAAGATCAGCGGCATTCAGGTCGTTGGGCTGTGTGAGTGCGGGGAGGATGCCAGAGACCAATTTACCGAGAGTCACTTTCCATTTGGGGGGCTCGAAGGCCAAACGAAACCAGGGGCTGGTGAGCACAAAACCTGACAGCTCGGTGGTGTTCATTTTCAGTACATAGTTAGCCACCAGATTACCACCCATACTTTGTCCCAGCAGGTACATGGGGAGCTCCGTGTACTCCGCACGGGCAGTTTTCAGAAGTTCTTCTATATCGCTGAGCAGAAGTGGATAGCTTCGGGCGTGTCCTCGCTTGCCATGTGAAAGTCCGTGGCCACGGAGGTCCATGGCAAACACGGTAATCCCTTGTGAATTGAGGAAAGTGGCCAATTCCTGATGTCGATTGCTGTGCTCACCCAGTCCATGAATGATGCAGAGCATTTTGCTGGGATGTTCGCAATCCCAGTGGCGATAATAAAGTCTAAGGCCATCCTGGCTTAAAAAATATTCTGTTTCGCTATCCATTCTCAATCTTTGAAGCCGAATTTATATAAATTATCTGGATCAAATAGGGTGCCCCGATTATGCGAGAAAAGTTTAACTCATTCATCTATTCCTTTCCTGTACAATTAGTTTTTCATCACATCAGGAGAAATCTCGCTCTGGTCATACTGTGGATCCTCTTTATCGCTACCCTGGGAGGGGGCATTGGTAAGATTTATGGCATCCATTATTTGTATCTGGATCCTGAATACATGAACAAGGTGGGGTTTTGGAGCTTTTTTCTGGTAGGTCTGGCTTTTGGCAACTTTACCATGGCTTACCACATCACCTGTTATATTCTGGACAGCCACCGTTTTACCTTCGTGGGTATTCTGGAGCGCCCTTTTGCCAAGTTTTCGGTGAATAACAGCCTGATTCCGCTCATTGCATTCGTGGTATATGTCGTACTGATTGTTCGGTTTCAGGTGAACAATGAATTTGCCGGAGCCACCAATGTCATCATGGACCTCCTGGGGCTACTGCTGGGGATCGCCAGCATGCTTTCGGTCTTTTTCATCTACTTCAGGTTTACCAATAAAGACATTTTCAAATACCTGGCCGGGTCTGTGGACAAACGCCTCAGGAAGGCTAAAATCAGCCGGGAGCGGATGATGAACAAGCTCACCGAAACCAGAGAGCGAAGGTATACGGTGCATTCTTACCTGGACCTGAAGCTGAGGGTCATGAGCTGCAAGAATTTGCAAGACTTCTATGATAAAGAGGCCGTTTTGAAGGTTTTTGATCAGAATCACTTCAATTCGGTGGTGATTGAACTGGCGGTGATTTTTCTCATTCTGTTTTTGGGCACCTTCATGGACAATCCATATTTCCAGATTCCGGCGGCTGCCAGCTCACTTTTGCTTTTTTCATTTTTGGTGATGCTCATCGGAGCTTTTTCCTACTGGCTACGAGGCTGGGGCCTGGCTTTTGTTTTTGGCCTGTTTCTGTTAGTGAATGTACTGGTGCGATGGGGTGTGATCAAAGGTGAGTATCAGGCGCGTGGATTGAGCTACGATTCTCCCAAGGTGACGTACTCGCTCAGTAAACTGAATGCGATGAATAGCCAGGAGGTGTTTGCTGCGGATAGTCTCAGGATGATAGAGGTTCTGGAAAACTGGAAAGCAAAACAGGACAGTGATCAACCACAAATGGTGTTTCTGTGTGTGAGTGGCGGCGGTCAGCGGGCTGCTTTGTGGGCGGTGAATGCCCTTCAGAAGATCGATAGTACCATTGGGAGCCCCATCATGGATAAAACTGCGCTGATTACGGGAGCTTCAGGAGGGATGATTGGTGCGGCGTATTACCGTGAGCTGGAGCTGATGCGCAAACGAAAACAGGCCATTCCTTCAGAGCCAGAGCAGCTGGCCAGAATGGGGCGCGACAATCTGAACGCAATTATTTTTTCACTGCTTGTGAATGACGCTTTTTTCAGGGTGAGGTCTTATGAGTACGCCGGAAGAAAGTACCTCAAGGACAGGGGAGTGGTGTTTGAAGAGAACCTCAATAATAATTTGGGTCGGGTCTTTGACAAAAGGCTGATCGATTATGAGGGGCCGGAGGCCGAGGGGCTGATACCACTGATGCTGATGTCACCTGTCATAGCCAATGATGGGCGCAAGCTTTACATTTCCCCTCATTCGGTTTCCTTTATGAACATCAACAATGAGGAGCTACGCGATAACGACTATAAGATCCGTGGAGTGGATTTCAATCAGCTTTTTAGTGGTCATGGAGCCAATGACCTGAGTTTTCTCACGGCACTCAGGATGTCGGCTTCCTTTCCATACATTACCCCCACCGTGTCGCTTCCCAGCCATCCGCCCATTGAGATCATGGATGCGGGTATTTCCGACAACTTTGGGGTGGGAGATGCCTCACGGTTTATCTATGTTTTCAGAAAATGGCTGGAGGAAAACACCAGTGGGATCACGCTGCTCATCATCCGGGATACCCGTAAAAATGCCCCGATTGAGCCCAGAACCAATTCATCGCTCGTGGACAAGCTGACTTACCCCATTGCCAGTGTTTACAACAACCTGGGGAACATTCAGGACATCAACAATGAATCTAAAATAGAGGGTTTGAGCACCTGGCTGCACCTGCCGGTGAATGTGGTGGAGATCGAGTACAACACCTATACGAACATTAGCGAGCAGTACCTTGTGACCTCAAAGGAGCTGGAACGAAAGCAGCTGGAAAGGGCCTCGCTGAGCTGGCATTTGACCACCAGAGAGAAGCAGAACATCATTCAAAACATCGAGCTACCCAACAATCAAAAAGCATTGATGAAGCTCAGGGAAATACTCGTAGAGTGATGGTCATTTCATTTTGATTGATTTCACAATTTCATAAAGAGCGGCTTGCTGGCTGTCATCGGTGAAGGAGAGAATGCATGAAAGGGCGTATCCATTGACGACTTTTGTGGCATAATGTTGTTTGATTTTCATTCCCATATAGGCCAGTTCTGCAGATAACACAGCAAAGCCATTCATCTCATCATATTCCTCCCCGAAGGTGTAATCCATCCCCGTTTGTTTTAGAGCGTTTTTGGTATGAAAAAGATAATCCTCACCCTTTTTCACCCCAGGTGCATTGCTCAGGTTTTCTGCTAGCATCAGAAAGGACGGATTGTAATCCACAGGCGCTCCCTGCTCGTACTGTGAGAGCCCAAAAAGGTATACCGTTTGCAGCATGGCCAGGTCCAGCATTTCACCAAA
The DNA here is from genome assembly GCF_044005705.1 of Marinoscillum luteum. Lineage (NCBI taxonomy): Bacteria > Pseudomonadati > Bacteroidota > Cytophagia > Cytophagales > Reichenbachiellaceae > Marinoscillum > Marinoscillum luteum. Next base: position 383,614 of record NZ_JBIPKE010000017.1, read on the forward strand.
CTCTGCGTTTTTGGATTTAATGAGGTCCTTACCAGCATTGGTCATGGCCTTGAGCTGTTCCTGATCCATGGTGAACCAGGTGGTGTCAAATTTCAGAATCAGATCAAAGTATTCGTTGGAGTATTGATCTCCTTGCAGTTCACCAAAAGTGAGTGGCTGGTCTTTTTGACCAAATGCAATGCATGCGAAAAGGAGGAATGCGAGAAACAGGGAAGCCTTCATGGTTTGAGATTTCGGGTTAAGATATAAAATATTCTCGCATCACGAAAAGTCAATCTCCAAACAATGGTCATGTTTTCCATAAGTATGAATAGCGGGGTAGGGTTAATGCAGGGTTCCCCGTTGTATCTTTCAAAGGAGGGATGCCCTTCATTGGTTTGATTTAAATGAATATTACTATGAGTGTAAGAGACCTTATGAAACAACTGGCCATGCTGCTCCTGATGGGCTTTTTGACCTTCACTGTGGCTTGTGATGAGTCCCCGGTAGACGAGCCTGATCCGGAAGAGCAACTGGAGGAGGAAGAGGAAGAGGAGGAAAATAAAGAAGAAGAAGAAGAAGAAGAAGAGGAGGAGGAAGAAACCAAAGTGGATATCAGCATACTCGCCTCCAAATTTTACCACACCAGCGCTGTGTCGGTTACCGTTACCGACGATCATGTGATTATTTCATCCAGCGATCAGCCGGATCACAAGAGTATGTATTACTCACCCAACAATTCATTGTACGAAGACTATGATGAACCGAATAATCCAGATTTTAAGAAAAACCCGAACAGTATTGAGATTCAAAATTTTGTCTACACGTTGCCCAGGTTTCCTGAAGAAGCGACCAATAAAGAAGCGACTGATTTTGGACCCATGGGTGTGGCGGTCAACAGTGTGGCCTTTTATAATCAGAATGCTGGGCCCGGAGATGATATCCTGGAGGAGCTCAATACCTTTGATCAGTATGAGGGTCATCCGGCACAGTCTGGGGATTACCATTACCACTTAGAGCCCATCTGGCTGACCGAGACCATCAGTGATGATGCCTTTCTGGGGTTGTTGTTGGATGGATTTCCCGTGTACGGACCTGTGGAGGGAGGCAAGAGACTGACCAATGCTGACCTGGATGACTACCATGGGCATATTTCGGCAACTGCCGAATTCCCTGATGGCATCTATCATTACCACATCACAGATGAGCTTCCATGGATCAATGGTGATGGCTATTTCGGGACACCTGGCAGGATTACCAAGTAAAAACAGCACGCTAAAATGCGAGTACCTTTCCTGTTTCTTTTATGTAGTTTGTTTCTTGCCCTCTCCTGGTACGAAGGGGGTGAGGAGCATGATGGAGCGGTGGTGGGGGCTGCTGAGAAGCAAATCCCCAACACTCAGCTCGTCAGTACACACGAAGGGCTGCGGAAGGATTCATCCGGTGTGCTACTGTATCGTGAGGTGCCCTATTCCGGTTATCTGCTGGACCTGGACTCGGAAGGCCAGGTGATATTGCGACAGGGGTACTTTGAGGGGAGACTGGAGGGGGAAATACTGGCGTATTATGCCAGCGGAGCCCTCTGGTTCAAAAGACCCTATCGGGATGGTCAAAAACATGGGGCGCATATGGCCTGGTATGAGGATGGACAAATGAAGTTTCTTTATCACTTTGATCAGGGCAAGAGCGTGGGCAACCATAAAGAGTGGTACCCCGATGGCAGCCTTTTTCAGGACTTAAACTATCAGGATGGGCGACCGTTTGGCCCTCAGAAAATATGGAGAAGCGATGGTAAGATACGGGCCAACTACGTGATCCGTGAAAATGGGAAGCGCTATGGTTTGATGGGAATCAAAAGATGCACAAAAATAGATGGAGAAAAAGAAGAAATTGACCCTTACAAAGGTGTTGAGAACTAGCCTGGCACTGCTCAGCTTGATTCTGGTGGGATCAGCATGTCAGCCGACAGCCAGGAAGGAAGTAGCGGAAATTCCGCTTCCTTTTTTCAATGAAGCCACTTTTACACCCGTGTGGGTGGAGGCGGGTGCGCCTGACTACAAGACCATTCACACCGTTGCTCCTTTTCAGTTTGTAGACCAGCAGGGGGACACTGTGACCAATGCGCTGACCGATGGAAAGGTGTATGTCGCCAATTTCTTTTTCACGCTTTGTCCGAGTGTTTGCCCCCGGATGTCCAAAAACCTCCTGAGGGTACAGGAGGCATTCGAGGCGAGTGAGGTGCTTATCCTCTCGCATACGGTGATGCCCTGGGCGGATACCGTGGAGCGGCTACAGGTATATGCTGAGCTGAATGACATCCAGAGTGACCAGTGGCACCTGCTGACGGGTGACAAACAGGAGATCTATTCCCTGGCCAGGGAGTCCTACTTCGCTGATGAGGGGTTTGGTAAAACGGTGACTGTGGAGGCTGATTTTTTGCACACCGAGAAGGTTATTTTAGTGGATCAGCAGCGACGTATCAGAGGGGTCTACAATGGTACTATCCCGCTGGAACTGGCCCGGATGATTGAGGACATCCAAACATTGCTATAAACAGGCGGCAGGTCGCTCCTTCCACCATCTGTCTGGTGGTGCGACGGAGCTCACCATGACAGATGGAAAAGGGATGCATTTTCTCTACGAATGATTCTTACACCAAGAGATTCCCGCCTGCGCGGGAATGAACTGGGCTTAAATCACACAACCTCCAAGGTTTTCAAAACCTTGGAGGTTCTCACACCAACGGAAAATAATGCTTGACTCGTAATGGTTATATGGCTATTTTGGGTGATGCTTTGGTGGGTGTGTGGAGGTTGTGCTTATCAGGTATTGTTGTGTGTCATAGTAGGACTTATGCAAAGAATTTATTTTGATTGGAATATTTTTTCATCGCTGAAACAGCTGAAAGAAAAATCAGAGCCTTATAAAACCATTTTCTCTATAATCAACAAGAACAAAGACAAACTAATTTTCCCATACTCTCCAGCCCACTTGAATGATCTGAATAGAAGTTTCAACAAATCTGAGAAAGCGAAAAAATTAACTTATGACGATCTTGACTTTCTTGGGAATCTTTCTGGAAATCTGTGCTTCTGCGAAGATTACAAGACTAAGACAGTTTCTCCAATGGTTAGGAGCCCCCGAGACTACTTCGATGAACAGCAAGAACAGCAAGGAATAGATTATTTTGATTTTGAAAATCTTTTTTTAGAAGAGGATGATCCTGCAATTCAAAAAATGTGGCAAGCACTAATTAGTCTTTTGAAGAGTATGCCAAGTGGGATTGATTTAACCCAGATAAATGAATTACCACCTGAATATAAGAAAGTTCAAGATCTATTTGAACTCACTAAAAAGGAGAACAATTTCCTGAATTTCATGAAAGACATCTCGAAGGTCTTGCGTAATCCTGGAGAATATTCAGATGTTTATCGATATTCAACAAATGCATCTATAAAACAAATGAAAGTTGATACAAATCCTGAAAATTGGGGCGATCCTTTCGACTATTTAGATAATGTTCTAGCCAAAGCTAAGGTTGGAAAGACCTTCAGAGAGATGATGGACTCAACTTTAAAACAGACTAGTAAGGGAAAGCCAGGATCCCGATTCGACCATTTTGTTAACTACTACATTTCATTAGACACTTTCGGCTTTCATCGAGATTCCAAATTACCAAACTTAATAGATGACGCGACCCATTCGTATTACGGAGCTTATTGTGATTATTTTGTTTCAAATGATAAACGAACGTGTGCAAAAGCGAAAGCAGTCTATGAGCAAATGAACATTTCGACCAAGGTTTGTGATGCAAAAACATTCCCTTCTGAGTTTTATAAACTCAACTATATTCAAAAAGATACCGCCAAATCAATTTTCGAAGAAATTGCAGAAGTAATTGAGAATTCTCTCATATTACTAAATACAGTCGATGATGAATTAAACCCAAGTTCGGTTCATAAAATTGACCAACCTGTCTTGGGCTTTTTTGACAGGCTTCAAATTACTGATTACGGTGACAAGCTTGCGATATATCTCTATAAGAAAAAAAGTAATTATTCCAACTTCATGTTCTGGATCGAGCTTGAAAGCCTTGTTAATAAGGTTGTAGCGGAATTGGGTGTGGACAACCAAAATAGAGACAGGTTTTGCGAAGAAGATAGAGAAGAGCTTAATAACCAGAATTGGAAAGGGAGAACTTGGGGTAATCAAGATAAATTCATGTCTCTTTTTTATGGAGATGAACCGTTTGGGTTTTCACTTCAATACCAAGTGAAGAGGAATAACTAAATAGAAATACAGACAACGAAAACTAAAATAAAAATGCGACCGAGCACTTTCGAGAGGTTCAAAACCTCTTGAATTGGAAATACTGTTTTAAGTCTTAATAATAATTTTATAGCACCCCCCCTACAAATAACTCAGCCACCACTGGTTCCGGTGGTTTTGCTTGTACTGATAGTACCACTTGCACACAGGGTACAGCCCCACAATCAGCAGCAGCCATAGGGCATACACCACCCACAGTCCAAAGCCATAGCCGTCCAGCTGTGGCTCCTCGGTGACCCACACATTGATCACCATATCAGAAAGCGAGAAGCCGGTGAGCATGGCGGCAATCGCCCCACCGATGTGAATGATGTAGATATGAATGATGTAATAAAACATAGGTACCCGGCCTACGGTCACCATGTAGCTGGCCAGGGTTCCCTTCCATCTTTCGGCCAGGGAGAGGAGGTAGATGGCCGGTCCCAGCGTCACCAGCAGGTAGAGCAGCGACGGGGGGTATTTGGAGACGTTGAAAAACGACATAATGGTGAACCCCAGATTTTTCTGTACGGTCCAGATGACAGGATCACCATAGAGGTTGGTGAACCGGATGATCACAAAAAGCAGAAAGGCACCAAGCCCGATCTGCCGGAGTTTGGCTATGCGGTATTCTGGGTCCGTGCCGGGAGTGTAGAGCTGCCCCAGATAGTAGCCCAGTGGCATCACGAAGATCCACGGGATCATGGGATAGCCCACAAAAATGGCTACCGAACCCACGGGGACAATCGAAAAAACATGCAGGAAGGACCAGACGCCACTCCAGCTTTCTGAGGGCTGAAAGTTATTAAAGGCATCGTGCCCGAAGACCACCAGCAGACAGAGGGCAATGGTGAGTTTCCGGGGCAGGTGAATGATCCCTGCCAGGAAGATCATGGAGATCCCCAGCACCCAGATGACCTGAAGCACGATCAAGGAAAAGTCTAACTGGAAAAACCAGCCCAGCTTGATGATGGTAATCTCAGCAATGATCAGCCAGACACCACGCTTAATCAGCCAGCCGGAAAGCACTTTTTTGCCTCTGCGCTCGCCCACCAAAAAGGCCGAGGTGCCTGCCAGAAAGACAAAGACCGGGGCGCAAAAATGGGTGATGAATCGTGTGAAAAAGATGGCTCCGTTGGTCTGGGTAAGGTCCGTAGGATCGTAGAAAAAAGCGTCGTAATGAAAGTAGTCCCTCACATGATCAAGGGCCATCAGTACAATAACGACTCCCCTGAGCAGATCAATAGAGGTGATTCTTGAGTGGATAGGTGTGGCGGTCATAAGTGTAATTTCCTCTCAAATTAAGGAAACAAAATTCGGCAACCAAGCCTTTTGTCTATCCACACGAATAACAGGGGTGGGTGCATCAGCACCCACTCCCGATGATGTGTGATTTACAGCTGACTATTGCTGACAAAAGCGATTTTCTTACCATCTGGTGACCAGGAAGGCACGTTGATGGTGCCCTGTCCGCCATAGAGGTAAGCTATTACTGTTGGCTCGCCACCTTCTACAGGCATGATCCTGAGGTACACACGTTTATAAAAGGGATGATCCGCCGGGTCTATGTCTGTAGGATACGAGATGATCACCATGCTTTTACCGTCTGGCGAAATGTGCGGAAACCAGTCGTTGTATTCATCAAAGGTCATCTGCTGCTGCTCGCTACCATCCGGCTTCATGCGCCAGATTTTCATTTTGCCTGAACGCGTAGAGTTGAAGTAAATGTATTTACCGTCTGGGGAGTACTCAGGGCCATCATCCAGGGTGGTGAGGTCGGTGAGCTTGGTTTCTTCACCCCCTTTTTTAGAGATTTTGTAGATGTTGTAAACATCGTTTCTTCCACCGGTATACACCAGCTCTTTCCCATCGGGCGACCAACCATGAAAGTAGGAGGGCCCTTTGGGGGTCACGCGCACCGGGTCTCCACCCTTGGTGGGAAGGTAATAGATGATAGACTGGCCATTATCGTCCTCGCTGTGGTGGCTGATGCCAATGGTTTTTCCATCAAAAGTGAGCACATGGTCATTGTTGTTTCTGGTAGCAAAGCCCGTGTAAAGCTCCGAGGACGTATTAGTGGTCAGGTCAAAGTTGAAAAGTTTGCCTTCGCTGTTGTAGATGAGGGTTTTTCCATCCAGTGTCCAGTTCGGAGCTTGTATGGAATTGGGAAATTGCGCCAGGATTTTCCTTTGGCCTGTGGCTATGTCCATCACTTCCAGGTTGCTACCAATGTAGTCCCTGTAAGGAGTGAAATCATCCGGAGCAGGGAGCACAATGCGCACGTTGCTGAAAACAGCTTTTTCAATCACCTCGGCATTGTGTGAGCAAACGAAAATTCCTGCAAAGACCTCATCACCCAGGTCTACATTGTTGAGTGTGATACTGGTAAAGGTTTTTCCGTATTGAGCGGTGGACATAATGTAGGTCCCTGCTTTTCGCTCTAGCTGGATCACATCCGGAAAGCTGTCTGTGGAGTTAAGACTTTCAGTAATTCCTCCTATTTCGCTGCGGCTCTGGAGGGAGGTGAGTCCGTCACCATGGAGCTCGGCACTCACATGAGTGCCGTTGCCTTCCAGCGTAGGCCGGACCGACCACCCTATTTTGCGGTGAGGATCCACCCCTTCACCTATCAATTTCACATGAGCACGGAGGATAAAGTCCCCTTTGAGTTTTTTATAAGCAAAATGAAATTCGTCTTTTTCGCCCCACATATTGGTGCCACTGCCTGTGAGGGTGTATTGCTGTGTGGTGGCGTTATAGGAGGTGCTTCCCGTGTTTTTGGGTGCACCCACATCGGTGGTGGCTTCCAGCACACCTAGCTTAGATGTTTGCACTTGTGCCAAAGTGGTGATGCTCAGCATCAGTAAAGCACTTATGAATAGTCCGGATTTCTGCATGACTGGTTTGGGTTTAGTCTTTAAAACAATAGGGAAGGAATTTAATGGTTGTGCGGGTCATAAATGAAATGTATGACCATTTGAGCCTTCACATATAGACATTCCGATCCCTTTCAGACCCATGTCCTACACTTTTTTATAAAAGCCGAGAGATGATTTAGTCGATGAGTGACCTCAGGGTGAGCGAAACAGATTTTTCCTGGCCGTCTTGTTTGATCACCAGGTTCACAGTCTCACCTTCTTTTTTCAGCAGGTCCTTGATGTCCGGCAGGTCAAATTCAGCTACAGACTGATCATTGATGGTGATCAATTCGTCATTGAGTTTGATTCCCGCATCGGATGCAGGGCTGTCCTCAAACACCTGATGGATAAGCACACGCTTTTTGTCGGGGGTTAGCTGAAGGTCTATGCCACTACAGTTGACCGAAAGCTTTTGTCCGAAGTTCGCGTTTTTCTCAAAGTAGAGCATTTTGGCAGGTACATCGATGGTGATGTTGTACATGCTTAAGATTTTGTTGCCAATGATGCCTGATACCTCCGGGCTGGCTTGTATTCCATGGTTGGCCTGGCTGATGCCAATTGGCAAATCCTTGATCACCTGATTGCCAAAAGAAAGAGAAAGCACATGACCTTCATAGTGCAGGGTTTCTTCTTCGGTGATCCCCTTTACCAGATAGGAGTAGTGTTTTCCGGTTTTGTGAATCACATCATATTTTTGCGCATAAGGCGAGTTAAAGTCGAGGGTGGTGCCCGCACCAGACATGATAAAGAAGGTGCCGGTGTGTGGTTCTTTGTTATTCAATACCACCTTTCCGGAGATGGTGGGGATAGAGGTGTTGAGCACAAAAGGTACAGCATCACCACTTTTGGGTCCCTTGCCGTGCTCGTAGATGTCCATGGTCTTATTCTCATAATTGATGCGGATGGTGTGGTGGTGCATCAGGTCGTAGCCCACTATGCCGTCTATATCCCTTCCAAGGCTGATTTCCAGATGGTCAAGATCCGTAGCATATACTTTGATGTTTTTCTCCATCGGAAAGCCATCAATCTCGATCTCATTGTGCTTGATGAGCTCCACAGTGGTGGTTGCTTCATTCATTTTGATTTTTTTACCGGACAGCTTCAGGCCCTCAGCCACATCACTATCTATCACTGTGAGGCCGGAGCCCGTGTCGAAAATGAAATCCAGTGGCTCTGAATGATCTACGCTCACCTTGATGAGCATATGGTCCCCGAATAATTCAAAAGGAATACTCGTGATGGGGGATTGAGCAAAAGCAAATGAGCAAACTATGAGACTACAAAGAGAGGCGATTGTTTTCATGTTTTTTAGGGTGGTGAGTTTGAGTAATGAAATTATCAATTCTTATGGACAAATGGAAAGATTTGGGGAGCTAAAGACCGGATTCACGGGGTTGTGCTCGTTATGCTGTTGACAAAATCCTTGAAAGGAGATGGTTTTTATGTAAGCTTCATGACGTTTGCACCTACACGGTCTTGATGGAAATAGAATGAAAAACTATCTTCATATCATGATAAAATACTTTGGCGGTTTGTTTTTGATCATTGTGGGTTGCACGTCCCCGAAACTGGATGGGAGCGGCGGTACAGCAGCGGTGCCGGTTGCACTTCAAAAGGTGCTTCAAACCCACGGTGGGCTAGACCGGTGGAAAAGCTTTCAGTCCATGGAGTATGATCTGGAAGGGGAGCATCATCAAATCAACATTTCTGACCGAAAGACCAGAATCAATAAGGAAGGGGGAGGCATTGTTGCATTTGATGGGGAGAATGTTTGGGTGACGGATTCTGCCGATTTGGAGGGCGCCCGGTTTTACTACAACCTGTTTTTTTACTTTGGAGCAATGCCCTTTGTGCTGGCTGATCCCGGCATCAGCTACGATACTGTAGCCAGGAGGCAATTGCTGGGAAACTCTTATGAGGGTATCCGGATTTCCTATGCTGACGGTGTGGGGCAGTCATCCAAAGACAGCTATATTTTGTTTTACGATCAGGATAGTCATCAGATGGAGTGGCTGATGTACGAATCTACTTTTCACAGTGGCCAGGCGCGCAATGAATACAACCTGATTCATTATCGGGATTGGGTTTTAGTCAACGGGCTCCAGATGCCTTCTAAAATCCAATGGCACTATTTTGATGGTGATAGCGTGGGCGGAGTGACCGGAGATGCCACCTTTGAGCAAATGGAATTAAGGGAATCTGCATTGAGCGATTCCCTCTTTGTCATGCCTGCAGATGGATTGGTAGCACCTTAGACCCCTTTCAAGACTCTGAAGGGAAGAGTTAAAATAGCTCCAACGGTTCGGAATACTACCTCCAGTGTGAACCCGACAATTCTGAACGGGAGCAAAATGAGCCAGAAGAAGCCCAGAAAGAAAAACAGAAATACGGCTAGTGGCCAGGAAAGGCTGAAAAGGATGAACCAAAGAATAAGGGCGATGACTGTTTTCATAACTTAGGTAAGTTGCAGGTTCTTCTGCAAAAAACAAACCATACTTTTAAGTGATTGATAGTCAGCGGTGATAGGTATTCACGTAGTTTCATGGTTATCCGCTTGCGGACATTTGTGACCAGTACCGGACATGGATGAAGAAGTCTTAGGGGATGAGACAGGGTTGGATTTTGAAAGCGCAATTGGGTCTCACCACCGATTCGAAGCGAAAAGTCCCTGATCAGACATTTATTTTGAAACCAGTCAATCTACTTTTCGTTCACAAGGAGAATTTTATTTCATTTTTTCGTGAGAAAAGTCCTCCTGCTGTTGATTTTGATGCCACAAGTGGTGGTGTCCCAGCGAAACACCTCATTTTGGAACGTATTGGAATCCAAAGCCGATCCTCAGGCCGTTCATTTTGATATTGCGATTGATCCGGTCAGCGATGAGATCTATCTGGCCACTGACCATGGGTTATATAAAAGCCGGCCCAATGGGGATGACTGGCAAAAGTTGAGTGCCCCGACTATCTCTTTTTTTCAGATCAGGATTTCCGGACAGTATCGTTATGCGGTAGCTGCACAGGGTGTGGTTTACCATTCGCAAGATGGGGGAGTCACCTGGGAGGAGAGCCAGCTTCCGGATGTGCAGGAGATCAGAGATTTGGAGGTACTGCCCAATGGAGATGTGTTGGCAGCCACTGGTCACATGTTAGTGAAGGATGATGTGGGATATTTTCGGGGCAATGGCCTTTTCAGGTCTGCTGATCATGGAGCCACCTGGCAAAAGTTGGATATTGGGAGCTTCAACAACCGATACGTGGCGCATATTGCACAGGATAGCCAGGGTAATCTTTTCGCCTCGCTCAATGAATACAATTCCCAGGATGGTGCCATTATTTACTCACCGGATCATGGCAATACCTGGCAGAGAATTCCAAATCCAAAATTTAACGGAGGGGACACTGAGCTGCTCACCACCAATATAGTGCAGGTGACCAGCCTGGAGGTGGATCAGCGTGATCAGCTGCATGTTAGTTTGCAAGGCAGTATTGGTTTTATGGCCACGGCCCTCAACCTGACCAACAGCCTCTCCGGGGCGCTCGATCAGGAAGAATGGTCGCACCTGAAGCTGACTCCAAATGGGTACGATTGGTTTTACAATGAGGGCTATGACCTGTTCTTTGCTGAAAATGGGGACATTTACGCGCCCAGGCTGGGATTTTCCTTTCGGCTGTCCAGCATTTTCTACCTGGACCATGATGAGCGGGAGAGCTTTGAGCGAATGTCGCTGGATCCGGTGATGATCAATGACTCCCCCTATTTCAACTTTTGCCGGTTTGCTCAGCGCAGGGATGGGCGGGTGTTTGCCGTACAGCAACTGGATGGCCAGGTGTATTACACGGACCATAGCCTGAATCCCGAACCTGTATTGGGTGTGGAGGATCCAGAGACCTTGAAGGTGTTCATCTACCCCAACCCCGCACAAGACAGGTTAAGACTTGTTTTACCTGAGACTCAGGATACCAGAGCAGTGGTGATCTATGATTTTACTGGGCGAATGGTTCAACATTATGAACACCTGGAAAACCAGGAGCTGGACTTGAATGTTAGCTTTTGGCCACGGGGCTTGTATACCATTCAGGTGCTGATGGAGGACACCTCCAAATCTCAAAAAGTGCTGCTCAGGTAGATTTGATGTTTAAAACTGAGTAAACATCAAATTATTCATTATTTAATGTTTACTCTAAAGTAGACTCATTCCAGGCCTGCAAATGCGAGATAAGTTGGCAAGTAAATCAGGACTTCCTGTTGATGAAATATTGGGCTACAAAGAGGTTGGGTACCCAGGAGAGCCATGAGATGATGGTGTAAGAATCATCGAATCCCATCCCTAAGGCGATATCAAAGAAGGGAAGCCACAATCGCAGGGTGACTGCTGCGAAAGCAAGCGAATAACTCCGAATCATCCAGATCCTATGGTGCTCGATGTTCAATTTCAGGATGGCCAGGTAAGCCAAAATGGAAGTGGTAAGCCAGGACAGCGCCATCCCGCTAAATCCCACTTGTGCGATCCATCCTCCATTGGCGTGAAGTGCAAGATAGAGACCGGCGGTTCCCGCAAATAGAATGCTGATCAGGTAGATTTTTCCAAGCACTCGATGGAGTCGGATATTTTTGGCACGTATTTTCTTACTGAACTGCGACCAACCCGTGAGCAGCGCAAAGGCACCAAATGAGATATGGACATAAAATGCCACCCACCAGATTTGATTTTCGAGCACCGCTGTTGATTTGGCAGTGAGTAAGCCTACCCGCTCACTGACCACAAAATAAAGGATAGGGTAGATGCCCACACCGATGGCCAGAAACACAAAAACGAACCAGACTAATCTTCTCATTTAATTATTTATTGGTTAGGGCGGGTTCCCACCGATTCAGGTAGGAAGATACGCTATCCTGTGCCTCTCTAGCACATTTTTTCCTATTAGAGGATCCAGTGACCATCATTCTACTACAGGCAGATTAGCCTACCAGACAAAAATAACACTTGACTTGCAATGGTTATTTTCCTATTTTAATAGTCCTAATGTAAATGTCAACATGCTGTTTATCAGAGTGTTGATGTACCCTCGTGCGACACCAACCAATACTAATATGAAACCACTTAACTTTTTAATTGTAGGTGGAATGGCCCTCCTGCTTTACGCTTGCACCGGAGATACCGGAACCCACTCCCATGGTCCAGATACTCACACTCATGGCTCTGCCACGGAAACCTTTTCGATTGAGGGGTTGGTGAATGAGATCAAGACCGTCCCTGATTCTATCATCGAATACCTACATGCCCAACACCATTCGCATAAGGTACTGGAAAGGCGAACAGTGCCCCCGGGCTATGCGACCCGAGAGCTTAAGAACTGGAAGGAATATGCTGCCCGGCTGGATGAACTACCAGTCATTAATCCAGGCCCCGGAGAATATGTGCATGTAATGGAGGGCTATAAAAATGGCTATCAAAACCTGGTGATAGGGATTACGGAGACCTTCCCGGGAGGTGCTCCTCCAATGCACACCCACAAGGGCGAAGAGTCCCATGTGCTGCTGGAGGGCACGATTCTTTACGCGCTTGGAGATACGCTTTTTACCATCGAGGCGCCATACATTGTGAATATCCCCCCAATGGTGCCCCATGCATTTAAGAACATAGGCGAGAAAACGTCCAATCTGGTGGTGATATTTCCCACGAATGTCTGGGAATATGACGTGCTCGATTACTTCCCGTTTGAAGAGAAGTGAGTGTTATGTGATGGGGCCCTTTTTTTTCTGCCATAGCGAAGAGATCTTTTGAAGAATTTTTCAAAATCAAAGAGATGATTAAATTAGGATCACGTTATGAGGAAAAAATGGTCGTTGTTTTTGGCAGGCATAGCTTGGGTAGCTGTATTGACTCAATACTTTTTAATGGTTGAGAACAGGGTAGCTTCGGTGGGTGAAACAACCATCCGATTCTTTAGTTTTTTTACTATTCTGACCAATTCGCTGGTGGCGATTTATTTCACATGGTGGGTTCTCCAGCATAAAAAGGGAAATCCCTCGATCCTCAATAAGCCCGGTACCCTAACTGCCCTCACGGTTTACATTACCATTGTTGGACTTGTTTATCAAATTCTTTTGCGGCCTATTTGGGAGCCTACCGGCATCCAGCTGGTAGTTGATGAGCTCCTTCATTCTGTGATACCCGTTGCGGTCATTGTTTGCTGGTATTTGTTTGAGGACAAATCATTGGTGTCCTACCGACAAATACCACAATGGCTCATTTATCCTTTGATTTACCTGGTGTACATACTCATCAGGGGCAATGGCTCTGGGTTCTACCCCTATCCTTTTGTGGATGTGGGGAGTCTCGGCCTTTCGAAAGTATTGATCAATGCCATGGGCCTGATGGCCTTATTTGTCGGGATATCGGCATTGTATATTAAAGTGGGGAAGTCAGTAAGGCGCAATCAGTAGGTTTTTAGATGTGTGATCTCAACTTTCTGAGAATACCCCCCTAATCCCCAAAACCTTCCATTTCAATTTCCTTCATTTTCAAAACAGGAATTACCCAATTCCTTAGCATTCCAAACATCCTTTCCCCTTTCACCAAATCCCCGAAATGGACACCTTCACAGTGGGGTTTTACTTATTTTTGTAGTTCAGTAGACCAAAACAACATTAAAAAATACCCCAAAACATAAACCAATCATTTATGTCTCAGACCATTGCTCCTTACAAACCCGTCAATCACATTAGGATCGTCACTGCTGCCTCGCTGTTTGATGGCCACGATGCTGCCATCAACATCATGCGTCGGATCATTCAGTCTACGGGCTGCGAGGTGATCCACCTGGGCCACAACCGCTCCGTGCAGGAGATCGTTGATTGCGCCATTCAGGAGGATGCGCAGGCCATCGCTATCACCAGCTATCAGGGTGGGCATGTGGAGTACTTCAAGTACATGTATGACCTGCTGAAGGAGCGTGGTGCCAGCCAGATCAAGATCTTTGGCGGTGGTGGAGGTACTATTCTTCCCGAGGAGATCAAAGAACTTCATAAGTATGGGATCACGCGCATCTATGCGCCAGATGATGGACGCGAAATGGGCTTGCAGGGCATGATCAACGACCTGGTAAAAACCAGTGATTTCCCGGTAGGAGAAAACCTTAACGGGCAGCTCAAAAAGCTGGACAAAAAGGATGTCAATGCCATAGCCAGGGTGATTTCGGCTGCTGAAAATTACCCGGAGGAAAACATAGGGCTGCTGGATGAAATTCGCAAGAGCATGGATGCGAAGAAAATCGCCCCGGTCTTAGGAATCACCGGTACCGGGGGTGCAGGTAAATCTTCCCTGGTGGATGAGTTGGTGCGTAGATTTTTGCTGGATTTTGAAGATAAAAATATCGCCGTGATCTCTGTCGATCCGTCTAAGCGGAAAACCGGAGGAGCACTGCTTGGTGACCGTATCCGGATGAACTCGATCTTCAGTGATCGGGTATATATGCGCTCACTGGCCACACGCCAGTCTAATCTCGCACTTTCCAAATATGTGAAAGATGCCGTGGACATCACCAAGGCGGCCGGCTTTGACCTGATCATCCTCGAGACCTCCGGTATCGGTCAGTCTGATACCGAAATCACCGATCACTCAGACATGGCCCTGTATGTGATGACCCCCGAGTATGGAGCAGCCACTCAGCTGGAGAAGATCGATATGCTCGACTTTGCGGATGTCATTGCGCTCAATAAGTTTGACAAGCGTGGCGCGTTGGACGCGCTTCGGGATGTCAAAAAGCAATACAAGCGCAACCATGGGCTTTGGGAAACACCGGATGAAGAACTACCCGTGTATGGAACCATCGCCAGCCAGTTTAACGACCCGGGCATGAACCAACTTTACCGGGCCATCATCGATGCGCTGGCCAAAAAGACAGGTGCCGATCTGAAGTCACGCTTTGAGTCCACTCAGGAGATGTCAGAGAAGATCTACATCATTCCACCAAAGCGAACCCGCTATTTGTCGGAGATTTCTGAAACCATCCGGGATTTCAATGAGACGGTAGAAAAACAAAAAGAGATTGCTCAGAAACTTTACGGATTGGATAAATCCCTGGAGGTGATGAGGGCGATGGATAAAGAAGCCGCCATACAGGCCATAGAGGAGGCTAAGTCACAGCTGGAACTCGATCTGGATCCACACAATAAGAAACTACTGGAAGAATGGGAAGCCAAGAAGGCCAACTATGCCGGGGAGCAATTTACCTACGAAGTACGAGGCAAGAAAATAGAGGTGGAAACCACCAGTGAGACCCTTTCGCATACCAAAATCCCCAAGGTGAGCCTGCCGAGGTACGAGGCCTGGGGTGATGTGCTGAAGTGGAGTCTGCAGGAAAATGTGCCTGGTGAATTCCCGTACACGGCCGGAGTGTTTCCGTTCAAAAGGAAAGGGGAAGACCCCACCCGGATGTTTGCGGGAGAGGGTGGACCCGAAAGGACCAACAAGCGGTTTCATTATGTATCCCATGGATTGCCTGCGGCGAGATTGTCTACCGCTTTCGATTCGGTGACGCTTTACGGAGAAGACCCGGATCACAGGCCAGATATTTATGGCAAGATTGGTAACTCAGGAGTGAGCATTTGCAGCCTGGATGATGCCAAGAAATTGTATTCCGGATTTAACCTGTGTGATCCTACCACCTCGGTTTCTATGACCATCAATGGCCCTGCAGCCACCATTGCAGCATTTTTTATGAATGCCGCCATCGATCAGCAGTGTGAGCTGTACATCAAAGAAAAAGGACTGGAGCAGGAAGTAGAGGCGAAGATCAAGAAGATATATGATCAATTGGGCAGTGAGCGCCCTACTTACAAGGGTGATTTGCCGGCAGGTCACGACGGGCTTGGCTTGATGCTTCTTGGAGTCACAGGAGAGGATGTCCTGCCCAGGGAGGTTTATGAAGAGATCAAAGCAAGAACGCTTTCCAGTGTGCGCGGTACGGTGCAGGCAGATATCCTCAAGGAGGATCAGGCACAAAATACCTGCATTTTTTCCACAGAGTTTTCACTGCGTCTGATGGGAGATGTGCAGCAGTATTTCATTGATCATGCCGTACGTAATTTTTATTCGGTATCCATTTCCGGATACCACATAGCCGAGGCGGGGGCCAACCCCATCACTCAGCTCGCCTTTACCCTGGCCAACGGGTTCACTTTCGTGGAATATTACCTTTCCCGCGGAATGGATATCAACAAGTTTGCTCCAAACCTGAGTTTCTTCTTCTCCAATGGGGTAGATGCTGAATACGCGGTGATTGGACGTGTAGCGCGAAGGATTTGGGCGAAAGCCATGAAAATAAAATACGGTGCCAACGAGCGTTCGCAGATGCTGAAATACCACATTCAGACTTCTGGTCGTTCGCTGCATGCTCAGGAGATTGATTTCAATGACATCCGTACCACCTTGCAGGCTTTGTATGCGATATATGACAACTGTAACTCCCTGCATACC
Organism: Marinoscillum luteum; assembly: GCF_044005705.1. Taxonomy (NCBI): domain Bacteria; kingdom Pseudomonadati; phylum Bacteroidota; class Cytophagia; order Cytophagales; family Reichenbachiellaceae; genus Marinoscillum; species Marinoscillum luteum. The sequence goes on from NZ_JBIPKE010000017.1 coordinate 400,300, forward strand.
AATGCCTACGATGAGGCCATTACCACACCTACCGAGCATTCGGTGCGCAGGGCGATGGCCATTCAGCTGATCATCAACAATGAGTTGGGGCTGGCGAAAAATGAGAATCCAATGCAGGGTTCATTCATTACCGAAGAATTGACTGATCTGGTGGAAGAAGCCGTGATGGTGGAGTTTGACCGGATCACAGAAAGGGGCGGTGTGCTCGGGGCCATGGAAAGCATGTATCAGCGTGGTAAAATCCAGGAAGAAAGTCTCTACTACGAAACCAAGAAGCACAATGGTGACCTGCCGATTATCGGAGTGAACACTTTCTTGTCTTCCACCGGATCGCCGACTATCACTCCAGACGAGGTGATTAGGGCTACAGAAGACGAAAAGCAGGCTCAGATCACCAATCTCAATGCACTTCATCACCGCAATGAAAGCAAGTCTGCTGAGGCCTTGCGTAGGTTACAAGATGTGGCCCTGAACAATGGAAACACCTTTGCGCAGTTGATGGAGAGTACGAAGTATTGCTCTTTGGGTCAGATTACCCACGCCATGTTTGAGGTAGGAGGTCAGTACCGAAGGAATATGTAAAAATGGTTTTTATTCAGTAGGACTCCTTGGGTCAGGTCAACACCCTCATTGTTAGGTAGATCACTGTTTTACTTGAGGTAAGCAGGAGTTTGGAGGGTACCATTGAGTGGGTAAAAATGAAGAGTCAGGCAGCTTTCTGTTTTGACTCCCATCATTTTTTCTTTAGCTTCATCCACTCAATTTTTAAGAACCCAAAAATATGAATCCAACCCGAATTATGCTGAGTGCAGTCATGTACCTGGTGTTGTCAGCCCTTCTTTTTGCCCAGAACAGTGGCATGAAACCATTGCCATTCGAAGATCTTTCTGCTTTTCAGAGCCAATCCGGCAACTGGCAGATCGTGGGTGATGTGATGATGGACCCCACCGTAGATATTCATGCTCAGCCACCTTTAGACAAGAAAAAGAAAAAGAAAAGTGAAGCCCCTCTTCGCCCGATCACCTCAGTTTCAGGGACGGGCGTGCTTCTTAACATGCCGGATGATGACAAGAAGAGTCATTTGGTCACCAATTGGGAGCATGGGGACATTGCGCTGGAGGTGGAGGTGATGATCCCCAAAGGCTCTAACTCCGGCCTTTATCTTCAGGGTAGGTATGAGGTTCAGCTTTGCGATAGCTGGGGCGTAAAGACCGCCCGTTTTTCAGATATAGGAGGTATTTATCGCAATTGGGAGCAGAATCCTGAAACCAGTTATATGGGAAAAGCACCTTTGGTCAATGCGGCCAAGGCCCCCGGTCTCTGGCAGAAACTGGAGGTAGTTTTTAAAGCACCAAGGTTTGATGCGAGTGGAAATAAAATAGCTAATGCACGTGTTATTTCCACCACCCTAAATGGAGTGAAGATTCATGATAATGTGGAAATCCCCAGACCGACAGGCGGTCCATTGGTGAATGACGAGGTGGCCCTGGGGCCAATCATGATTCAGGGTGATCATGGGCCTGTGGCTTTCAGGAACTTCCAATATAAGCTCATTGGCGATCTGGATATACGCATGGAAGACCTGAACTATGAGGTGCATCACGGCCCCTTTGAGACAGAGTCGGAAGTGAAGGAATCTGCCGTGGTGAAAAGCGGAAGTATCTCCGCACTGACCTATGAAGTGGCCGGGAAAGAAAACGAATATGGGATAGTCTTCACCGGGAAACTTACAGTGCCGGAAACCACCGATTATTTCTTTGATATGGTATATGGGGGGATTGGAAATCTTAAGATTGATGGAGTATCCATCGGTGATGGCTGGGGAGGCTTGTCGGCAAGTACTTCTCTGCAAGCAGGATCACACTTCATAGAAGTGGTGCTTTTCAAAGCTCAAAGTTGGGTGCGGAGCAGTCTAAGCTTGGTGGTTTCTACAACCAATTCTTACCCGGTGGCTTTGCATAGCTTCAGTTCTTCTCCTCCGGGTAGCAATCTGGTACCACCTATCCTGATCGAACCGAAGAGTGAGGTAAGGTTGCTTCGGGCATTTCTAGACTTCAAAGGAGATAGAAGTCAGCGACTTACCCATACCATTGGAGTGGGCGAACCGGACAGGATTCACTACATCTATGACCTGAATGCTGGCAACCTGGTGTGTGTATGGAAGGGTGATTTTGTGGACGCTACGCCTATGTGGCATGATCGGGGTGATGGTTCATTTCGACCAATTGGGATGCTGCAATACCTGTTTTCAGGGCCATCCTTGGCAGTACTCGATGCTCCTGGTCAGGGATTTCCCTCGTCATCGACGGACTTTATTTCTAAGGGCTATAAGCTGGATTACGCTAGTCGGCGCCCCACTTTTTTGTATGAATACAAGGGCGCCGAAGTGAGCGATCAAATTGTTCCCGATGAGGAGGCAAAGTATTTCATTCGGAAGGTGATTGTATCCAACCCAAGACCTAATACTTACCTGAAAGTGGCTGAAGGGCGAAAGATTGAGTTGTTGCCTAATGGATGGTATGCCGTGGATGACAAGCAGTATTATATCAATATTCAGTCGGGTCAGGTACCATCTGTCAGGAGTATAGGTGATGTCAAAGAGTTGATCTTGCCTGTTGATACCACTCCGATCCAATATTCATTAACCTGGTAAGCCCAATCATATGAAAACTTTAAAATATCATTTCGCACTTATTTTAGCCACCTTGTGGGTTTCATTGGTGGCTCAGCCAAAGGAAGAAGATTACTACAAGATCATCACCATGCCGGTGCCTGAAGGTATCCTACTGGAGGTGGGGGGTGTGACCACCTTACCTGATGGGCGGGTGGCTTTGTCTACACGAAGGGGGGATGTATGGCTGGTAGAAAACCCTTATCTGGCCGGAGGTGAATTGCCGAAATACACCTTGTTTGCCTCTGGTCTGCACGAATCTCTGGGCCTGGCCTATTATCAAAATGCCCTGTACGCTTCCCAGCGTGGAGAGCTCACCAAGCTGGTAGATACCAATGGTGATGACCGGGCAGATGTTTACGAAACGATTTACTCTTGGCCACTTTCGGGTCACTATCATGAATATTCCTACGGTCCTAAGATCGCTGATGATGGCAGTTTGTTTGTGACCGCCAATGTGGCTTTCGGTGATCAGGAATGGTGGCGCGGTGAGAGCCGGGTACCCTGGAGAGGGTGGACGATGAAAATTTCTCCATCCGGAGAAATGGAACCCTGGGCTACCGGCATGCGCTCACCCTGTGGTATTGGTATGATTGATGGCGAGTTTTTCTATGCCGACAACCAGGGCGACTGGATGGGCTCGGGCGGTGTCTGGCATGTCGCCAAAGGGAGTTTTACCGGACATCCTGCAGGGCTCAGGTGGTCAGGTGAGTCGGATTCCCCGGTGAAGCTTTCACAGAAGGCATTTTTTGATGAAATAGACGAACGAAGGAGGTTTGAAGAAGGTAGATACATCAAGCCCGAGAATATAATGGACGAGGAGAATCCCCTCACTTTAGCCACCGCAAAGGAGAAATTTCCCGAGATCAGGTTGCCGGCGGTGTGGTTGCCACACGCCATTTTGGGGATCTCCAATTCTGAGATTTTGAAGGATGACACTGAAGGCGCATTTGGGCCATTTGCAGGTCAGGTGTTTGTGGGTGACCAGGGTCAGAGTAAGATTATGCGCGTGGTGATGGAGAAAGTCAATGGCGAATTTCAAGGTGTGGCGTTCAATTTTAAAGAGGGTTTTCAGTCCGGGATTTTACGAATGGACTGGGGGAATGACGGATCACTTTTCATTGGTGAGACCAATAGGGGCTGGGGATCAGCGGGAAATCAAAACTCCGGTTTTGAGCGACTGATTTGGACAGGAAAAGTGCCCATGGAAATGCAGACTGTTTCGGCCCGGCCAGATGGATTTGAAATAGCTTTTACCAAGCCCGTGGATCGCAAACTGGCAGAAAACCTGGATAGCTATAGGGGTCAGAGCTTTACCTATAAGTATCATTCGGTCTACGGTAGCCCCACTATCAATGCAGAGCCGCTGAAGATTAAAGGGGTGCAAGTGGCTGAGGATGGATTGAGTGTGCGGCTGGTGGTGGACAATCTGACCCGGTACTATATTCATGAAATTAATGTGCCAGGCATCCGGTCAGCAGATGAGCAGCTTCCTGTTTTGCATCCTACGGCCTATTATACGCTCAATAGCATTCCTGAAGGGGACAAACTGCCTGCCTCAGCGCTGAGCACCAAAAGAACTTCAGCTGTGGTGCCGAAGAAACCGGCTCCTCAAAAACCCGTGACTAAGTCAACTACTGAAGTGCTCACCTATGAGCAGGTGAAGCCGCTGCTGGATAGGAATACCTGCAGTGCCTGTCATCAGATGAGCAAACGCGTGGTGGGACCGGCCTTTAGTGACATTGCCAAGCGACGCTATACGGATAAGAAAATTGTGGAGTTGATCTATAATCCTCAGCCTGAAAACTGGCCGGATTACTCCACCCCTATGGCCCCGATGCCACAGGTGCCAAAGGACGAAGCAATGAAAATCGCAGCCTGGATCAACTCATTGAAGGCGGGTGATTGATTTTAAATCTGTGTAAGTATTTGATAATGAGTTTGTTGTTATTGTTTGGGTCAAATTGGCATCATACTTGGTAATATCTCCGCATAACCAAATATGTGGAGCCATGAAAAGAGCAATAATACTTTCCGTTTTGAGTGTCATCCTTTTAGCCTCTAAAAGTGAAGCACAGCAGTTTAGGTTTGTCACCTCATTGGGAGTGCAGCAGCACTGGGAGATTCCTTATGAGGTTTATCATTCCATCGAGCATGAATACCGTGGATTTGACCTGGTGCATGCCAGACGGGTGCCGTTCAGACGTGGCTACACTTTTGAACTGATCATGAGAAGGGGAGATGTGTTTGTGGTGGTGGACATTGAACGAAATGGTCGTATTGTCCGACAAGTGATAGATTATAACTATCCACTCTACGATCACCATTGCAGTACTTTTTGTGGTTTTCATACCACGTATTATGCAAGCCAAAGCTTTCATCACTACCATCACGGGCCGCGTTACCGCCCTGTGGCCATTCATTATCAAAACTATAGCCAGCCCAAACATGGACACGGGCATTATAAATATGACAAAGGGCATAACGGGAAAAACCATCACCAATCCAACAAGGTGGATTATGGGGTGAGCAGGCGAGAAAGTGTAAAGTATTCCTCTAATGAAGGCAGGTCCAGGTTAAATGCAGGGACTACCCAAAGGAGTACTTCGGATCGTGGCGATGAACAGCCTACTTATAAGAGCCGATCCGGAAGATCTAGTACAGACTGATTTTGGAATAAATAAGAGCCAAAAGAGGCTGCCATTGGCAGCCTCTTTTGTTTTAGGGTTTCTTTAGTTTCCAACGCTTGTGTGTCCAAAGCCAGTATTCTGGGGACTCATGGATTTGCTGCTCCAGCAGATGAGTCATTCGCTCGGTGATAGCCCCCTCATGAGCTTCAGGTGCATTGGCCTCTATTAGCTCAAATCGCAGCTCATAATGCCCTCTTTTGACCTTGCGGGCACTTCCGTAGACCACTGTGTAATGATAGTCTTTGGCATATTTCTCGGCACCGAAGTGCACTGCCGTGTCCTGACCAAGAAAGCGGGTCCAGTATACCTTCTGACTTTTTCTCGGGCTTTGATCGATGGCAAAGGTGGTGACCGTAAGGTGATTTTTGTAGTGTTCAAAGGTTTCTTTCACCTTTTTCTTAGGCACCAGCACCAGTCCAAATTTTGAACGTGATTCGGAGAATTTTTTCTCAAAAAAAGCATTGGTAAGTGGAGTGTAAATACCCAGTAACTGGTGGGGAATCTGAGGGTCTGTGGCTACAGCAAAAAGCTCCCAGTTGTTGTAATGACCACCTACCAGCAGGGCACTTTTGGATTGCAGGGCCAGTGCGTCGAGTACTTCAGGGTTGACCACTTTGAATCGCGCGATGGCTTCTTCCTTTGAAATACTAAAAAGTCGGACAGATTCGGCTAAGAGGTCGCAAAAGTGGCGGTAAAATTTCCAGGCGATCGCTCGGATTTCCTCATGAGGTTTATCAGGGAATGCAAGGGAGAGATTACTGAAAACCACTTTTTTCCGATAGGTGAGCCCGCACCGCATGATTAGGTACAGCAGATCTGACAATACATACAACGCCCACATCGGGAGAAACGAGAGGGGTTTGATGATGAGGTAATAAAATATCCTTGCCATGGGAGCGCCAAAGTAATAAAGAACCGCATTTTCAATAGGTTTCTTTAGATTTAATGATCCAATAAAAACTCAATTCATGAAAACACTTTTTTCAATTTTCTTCATCACACTTTCAGCCACACTGGTGGCGCAGGACATACCTCAGCCCAACTGGGACGAACTCAATAAGACCAAACCCTGGGAAATCACCGAGCTCTACAAGGACGTACCCACCGTTACTCCCCGCGCCAACTCAGGAGCACCCTCAGATGCTATTGTGCTATTCAATGGGAAAGATCAAAGTCAGTGGCAAAAGGCTCAGTTTGGATCTCCGGTGAAAATGGATGGTTTTAAGGTCATGATTCCTCTGATCGATCCCGATTACAAAGGAGCGCCGGCTGAATGGACGATCATTGGAGATGCCCTGGAAGTGGCCCCTGGCACCGGAGCCATTGCTACCAAAAAAGCTTTTGGCGATGTGCAGCTTCACCTGGAATGGAGAGCCCCCAAAATGCCGGCTGATAAAACAGGCCAGGCCGGAGGAAACAGCGGAGTGATATTCATGGGGATGTATGAAGTACAGGTACTCAATGGATATGAAAATCCCACTTATAGCAACGGTCAGGTAGGGTCTGTCTACAAGCAGCACATTCCATTGGCCAATGCCTCTACCCAACCCGGGGAGTGGCAGACTTATGATATCATTTTCATGGCACCCAAGTTTTCTGAGAAAGGCGGGGTGGTAAGTCCGGCCAAAGTGACTGTTCTTCACAATGGAATCCTCGTTCAGAATAATGTGGAACTTTTGGGTCCTACCTGTTTCATCGGCACCCCCTATTACATAGCGCATCCTGAGAAGCTGCCATTGGTACTACAGGATCACAGTGACCGCATGCAGTTTAGAAACATATGGGTTCGTGAATTGTAGCTCACACAAATCTCTCTGAGATTGCTATTTTTTTTGAATTATTTTCCTTTCAAAAGCCTCCAAAATGATCCATTTGGAGGCTTTTTTGATAGAGGGATTTTTTAGTTGATTTCTGTGTTGAAATAACTGAACCCTCATATGATTGTTGCGTATATGCATCATCTCTAAAAAAATGAAAACGAAAATTATAGGAATCGCACTCATCGTATTACTGGGCAGCTGTAATACCAAGGTGAAGAAGGAAAATGAAAACCTCAAAGCGGAAACGTTGAAGCTGAAGCAGGAAAATGAGACGTTTCAGTCTCAAAACAAGAAACTTAATGCCTCTATAGAAGGGTATAAAGTGTTTTTGAAAGAAGTGGATGAAAACCTGAAGTCTATTGATGTCAATGCGACCATGGTGGGTAAAGTGGGTAAAGATGGAAAAGGCAACGCGGACACCAAAGAGATGATAAGGGCACGGATTGCTTCCATCAAAGCTTTGATGGATAACTCCAAGCTGAAACTGATCGCGCTGGACAGAAGCCTGAATGAGATGAGGAAAAAATACGGTGACCAGAGTGAGGAAGTTTTGGCCCTCAACAATGAAATCAAGGCTCAGGCTCGAATGCTTTTAGAAAAGGAGGCGGAATTTGTAGTACTGAAAAGTGAATTGGAAGCAGACGTGGAGGAGCTGGAGCTGGCTTATGAGAAGCAGTTGGCTCTTACACAGGAGTTAAATAATATCCTGAATCGCGCCTATTATTTTGCTGGATCTTCCAAGGACTTGAAGCAAAAAGGAATCGTGGATAAAGAAGGTGGATTCATTGGCCTTGGTCAGGTGAAGGTACTCAATGCCAATAGCGAAGATCAATTGTTTTCTGCTATCAGAAAGGACAGCACCAGTGCTTTGGAGTTTAACGCCAAATCGATCAAGCTCATCACCGAGCATCCCGAAGGTAGCTACAGCCTTACTTCTACCAAGGATAAAACTCAGCTGGTGATTTCGGATAAAAAGCTCTTTTGGAAGAGCACCAATTACCTGGTGGTGCAACTCTGAGTTGACAAGTCGAATTGAACAAAAAAGGCTGCCATTCGGCAGCCTTTTTTGGTTTTATACTGTTACAGGGAGCTCTTTCTTATAGTGCTTCCTGATTTCCCAGATCTGGTGGATGTCCTGGATCAGCTTTTTCAATACATCCGGAGTGATGGCTTGTTTAGGGTCATCACCAATACCTTTTTTAGGATCGCAGTGTGATTCCACAATCACCCCATCGGCTCCATAAGCCATGGCGGCCATGGCGGCAGAAGGTACATACTTGGCTCTACCCACCGAATGCGAAGGATCCACAATCACCGGTGCCCATGTTTTTTCTTTCAGGAGCGGTGTGATGCATTCGTCAGGATAATTTCTATATCCGTCCATAGTAGGTGATGTACCTCTTGGGCAAAGCATCACGTCCGGGTTGCCACCTGCCGCGATGTACTCTGAGGCCGCAATGAATTCATTGACAGGGCCCATACCCATAGATCTTTTAAGCAACACCGCGATTTGCTTATCGGCAGTTTCCTGACCTACTTTTTTGAGCAGGGAGTAGTTCAGTGCGTTTCTTGCACCGATCTGCAGAATATCTACACCTGCCTCCACAGCGATGGACAGCTGATGCTCATCCATCACTTCAGTGTCCACGGGCAAACCAGTTTGCTCTTTGGCTTCAATCAATATTTTCATGGAAGCATCGTCACCCTGAAATGCGTAAGGCATAGTTCGTGGTTTCCATACCCCACCTCTGATAGCCGCTGCTCCCGCTTCCTTCATGGCGTGTGCCGACTCGATAAACAAGTTGGGATTTTTTGGGTCGATGGTACAATGACCAGCGATGATAAACGGAGCTTCACCAAGAATTATGTTCCCGATCTTAATTTTATGGTGTGCCAGCTCAGATTTAATGTCCATTAATTTAAATGGAGTATCCACTGCATCAAACCTGTCGATATAATCCAAACCGAGAATACGGGTGACCATGATGGTTTCCCGCTCATCACCCAGCACCGCATATATCGTTCTGTGGTGTCCTTCTATTGGTTGTACTCGACAGCCGTACTCTTCTACGATCGAAACGACCTCTTCAAACTGCTCTTTTGTTAACTTTGGCTCCTTTGGAATAATCATGACCCTGACTTTGTTACTATTGAATCGGCAAAAGTAAGTCACTCAGGACATAAGCCAAGAAGATTGGGGAAAATGTTACTTATAAATGGAAATATTTAGGATCAACCGAATATTTGCCGCCGTAAATTTTAAAAATCACAAAAAGGACAAAACATTAAACTAATTAGCATAACCGAGTATGAGCACGATGAAAATTAAGATGGGTTTTAAATCCGACCAGGAATATTTTGCAGTGAATGAATCCGGCAATAGGATAGAAATAGACATGTTGGCCGCTGAAGATAAAAAGGCCATGTCGCCTATGCAGCTCCTTCTTGCGGGGGTGGTTTCCTGTGCGGCTGTTGACCTGGTGGCCATGGTGAAGAAAAGAAGGAAAACCCTCGTGGCGTTTTCTGGTGAAATAGACGGTACGAGACGTGAGGAGTACCCCAAGAAATTTACAGATATCCATGTGAAGTACACATTCACTTCACCGGATTTGCAGGAGGAAGAGGCCGAGAAGCTGGTGAACCTGGCGGTAGAAAAATACTGTTCGGTGGCAGCTACGATCAACGAATCCACCAAGATTACCCATAGCCTGGAGATTTTGAGACCGTGAGATGAGCCAGTCTGATCTACTCAAAATAGCCATTGCGCAGATCGCACCGGAGTGGCTTCATCGGGAAGCCACTCTGCAGAAGGTAGTTCACTGCGTCAAAGAGGCTGCTGGCAGCGGAGCAGGGCTTGTGGTTTTTGGAGAGGCTCTGGTGCCGGGGTATCCTTTTTGGGTGGAGAAGACAGACGGAGCAGTTTTTGAAAGTGCGATTCAGCAGGAGATTTTTGCTCATTATGTGAATGAGGCCGTTTGTATAGAGCATGGGGATTTGGATAGCCTGTGTGCAACTGCCTCTGAGTGTAAAATTGCCATCTATTTAGGTGTCATTGAGCAGCCTCGAGACAGGGGACGAAGCCTGTATTGTACGCTGGTATACATAGATCAACAGGGTATCATTCAATCTGCTCACCGCAAAGTAATGCCCACTTATGAAGAACGGCTGGTGTGGGCCATGGGTGATGGAAATGGTCTGGTAACTCATTCATTGGCTCCATTCACAGTAGGTGGACTCAATTGCTGGGAGAACTGGCTGCCTTTAGCCAGGGCTACTTTATATGCTCAGGGCGAAGATCTACATGTGTCTGTTTGGCCGGGTAATGACCGCAATACCAGGGATCTCATTCCGATGATTGCCAGGGAATCAAGATCATATGTGGTGGCAGCCTGCGGACTTTTTACAGATAAGGACATCACGGATGATTTACCACAGTCTCATTTGATGAAGGATCAAATGAGCGGAACATTGGCCAACGGCGGAAGCTGCGTGGCAGCACCGGATGGTAGCTGGCTGTTAGAGCCAGTGATCGATCAGGAAGGGATCTTCTATGTGGAGATTGATCATCAGAAAGTACGGGCAGCCAGACTGAGTTTGGATGTATCCGGGCACTACAGTCGACCTGATATCTTTCAGCTGGAAGTGAATCAGCAAAGGGCCTCTATTTTGAAAAAGCCACAAAAAAACCCCTGACGTTAAAGTCAGGGGCCAGCAATGATTAAAATACTTTTATGATTAATTATTAAGCAAGCTTAACATCAACTGCATTTAATCCTCTTTTACCTTCACGCAACTCGAAGGTTACTTCGTCATCCTGTCTGATCTCGTCGATAAGACCGGATACGTGTACGAAGTATTCTTTTTCTGATCCATCTTCTTTAATGAAACCATAACCTTTAGAATCATTGAAGAATTTTACTTTTCCAGTACTCATTGTAATAAAATAAATTGTTAAAAATTGGATCAAATGTAGTGAATAAATTCTTTCAAACCACAAAGTGGAACAATGTTTGGTAAAGTCTACCTGAATCAAACATTAATATTATGAAAGCTACCGTACAATTTTTCGCATTAGGCCTACTGGTGATGCTAAGTTCTTGTTACTCAGAGACCAGTATTGGACCACAGGGTCCCACAGGTCCTCAAGGCCCTATCGGTCCCAAGGGAGCTGACGGTCAGTCGGGGTTCGTTTTTGAATGGGAAAACATCAACTTCACAGCTCCCGACTATGAAGTAATACTGGCTTATCCGGACAACTTCGAGGGGTTTGATTCTGACGTAGCACTGGTCTATTTTTTATGGGATACTTATACCAATGCCAATAATGAAGTGGTGGAAGTATGGCGCCAATTGGATCAGACGCTAATCACCGATGATGGGCTGCTGATCTACAACTACGACCACTCTAAATATGATGTGAGGTTATTTCTGGATGCTGAGTTTCCGCTGGATTGGCTGGGAGCAATAGATACGGATGCCTGGATAGCCAGGGTAGTGGTGGTGCCCGGCGAATTCTGGAATTCGGGTCGAGTGGATTTCTCGGATTACGCGGCAGTAGAGGCAGCTTTGGGATTGCCAAATCTCACCCAGGAGAGAGCAATTACAGATAGGAGAGAATGAAAGACTTTACATACTCAAACAAAAGGCGCCCGCAAAATTGAAAATTTTGCGGGCGCCTTGTTTTCAGTCAATCCAATTTGGATGAATAGCCTTTTAAGAGCTTATTTATCTGGTTGAGGAGTCATCCTCAAATAAGGCTTAATGATGGTGTGTCCTTTCGGGAATTTTGCCGGAATGTCTTCCGTCTTGATCGCCGGTGTGATCACCACATCCTGTCCCTGTATCCAGTCTGCAGGAGTAGCCACACTGAAGTTGGCAGTCAGCTGCAGAGAGTCAATGACCCTCAGGATCTCCGCGAAATTACGTCCGGTGCTGGCCGGGTAGGTGAGCGAAGCCTTGATTTTCTTATCTGCACCAATGAAGAATACCGAACGAACGGTCGCAGTAGCGGAGGCATTTGGGTGGATCATATCATATAGATTGGCCACCACTCTATCCGGATCAGCAATGATCGGGAAGTTTACTTCGGTGTTTTGCGTCTCATTGATGTCTTTGATCCAGCCCTGGTGAGACTCCAGATCGTCCACGCTCACTGCCAGAACTTTCGTGTTTCGCTTGGCAAATTCCGGTGCCAACTGGGCCGTTCTTCCAAGCTCTGTGGTACACACAGGGGTATAGTCAGCAGGGTGTGAGTAGAGGATTCCCCAACTATCTCCCAACCATTCATGAAAATCAATCGCACCTTCAGTGGTTTCCACCTGAAAGTTGGGTGCATCATCTCCAATTCTTAAAGCCATAATTTGATGTAAAGTTTATTATTGAAAATTTAGGTTTGGCAAGTTTAACGCCGCTCCTCTAAAAGAAGTTTACGTAAACCGTATAATTATTGGAAAACTTAATGCTGAGGGAAACAATCAATCAAATATCATGGATTTATGCATACGATGTTGTGATGATTGAACTCAAAACTCTACGATTTCAAATTCCGTTCGGCGGTTTTTGGCGCGACCTTCCTCCGTGCTATTGTCGGCGATGGGCTGTGTTTCTCCATAACCTTTGGCTTTGAGGCGGGTTTCTTCAATTCCCGCCAGTTTCAGATATTCCATCACGGCATTGGCTCTTTTTTGTGAAAGAGAAAGGTTGAGTTCATCTGATCCCAGGTTATCCGTGTGGCCACCTACTTCTATGATCATGGTGGCATTGTCCTTTAATAAGTCCGCGGCTTTGTTGAGCTCTACATAGCTGATGGGTTTAAGTTCCGCTCGCCCACTTTCAAAGAATATATTGTTCAGTACTACCTTGGTTCCCTTCTCAATTGGCTCGAGCATGATATTGAGGCTGATCTCCTGATAGGTGGTATCCTTAGGTAATTCAAAACTCTGCGAATAAAAGAAAAAGCCCTTACTGCTAGCCGAAACGCTGTAGTCTCTGCCGGCAGGCAACACCACCAGGTATTCGCCACTGGATGAGTTGCTTTTGTTGACACTGATGAGCTCTCCTGAGTTGATGTCTTCTATGAGCACCACTGCTTCCAGCGGTGCACTGGTTTTGGCATTGGACACGATCCCCTGTACCACCACGGTTGGCTTGGGTTTCAGGTGATCAGGAAGTTCTATCTGAAAGATTTCATAGTCTTCTCCATTTAGCCGTGAGGAAGAGAAATAACCCATGCCCTCTGCCGATATACTAAAGTTGGTGTCATCCCCGGAGGAGTTGAGCGGAGCACCCAGGTTGATGGGTTTGGACCATTTACCATTTTCAAAAATGCAATAGAAGATGTCCATTCCTCCAAATCCCGGGTGGCCGTTGCTGGCATAGTAGAGGGTTTTACCATCGGGCGCCAGGTAGGGGCTGTTTTCGTTGAAAGGTGTATTCACTGTACCTCCCAGATTTTGCGGGACGCCCCATTCGCCCAGATGATTTTTTTCCACCATATAGATATCAGAGCCGCCATAGCCACCCGTTCTTGCGGAGGTAAAGATGATGCGGTTACCGTCCGAACTAATGGTAGGCTGCGAGTCCCAGTCGTCACTATTGACCACATTTCCCATATTCATGGGTTCGGACCAATCAGTGCCTACGAGCTGGGTAATGTACAGGTCACAATTGCCGATGCTCTCTTTGTCTCCACAGCGCACATAGACCATCATTTGTCCGTCGCCGGTAAATGCCGATCCAAAATCATCCCCCATGGAATTCAGTGGTTCTGGAAGTAGTTTCGGAGCACTCCAGGTGCCGTTTTCGAGGATGGAAAAATAAAGGTCTTCGCCAAAATCCATCATGCGCGTACTGTCGTCCAGGTTGTCAAATCCGCCCTGCCGCACACTGGTGAAGTAGAGTCTTGTGCCTGTAGGGTTCACCTGCGGCATGTAGTCTCCCGATGGGCTGTTGATTGCACTCAGGGGCACAGGGTCCGTCATGCTCTTTGGAAGCATTCTCAGGCCGGGACTTTCTCTGGCGTATACCAGTTTGGTAAGAGCCTGGTGTCTGCTGAGCTGATCTTTTGGTTTATTGGGATACTTTTCTAAAAATGCTGTTGCCGCATTCTGTGCGTCTGGTAGTTTGTCCAGTTCGATCAGTGCTCTGCACGCCTCGTAGTAAAACCACGGGTTGTAATTGGGGTTGAGCGCTTTGAGTCTGGAAAAAGAGTAGACGGCTTCTTCCCACCTTCTGGCGTAGTTGAAGGTGAGCCCTAGTTGATACCAGGCGTCCTGATAGTCGTTTTTCAGATTGACCGCTTCTTTGAAGTCAGCAATGGCTTTGTCCAGATTACCCTGGCTCAGTGCTTTGTTGCCATTCAGAAATGATACTTTAGGATCCTGTGCCTGCACAGTGATCGTGAGCATCATACAGATAGATAGTGCTAGTGGTTGGATGAGTTTTTTCATGGTTCTAAGAATGATTCAAGAAATTACTTAATTAATCCCATAAACCAAAGTCTAACTCAAACCATGTCACTTTAAGACCCGAAGTAACTTATCCATGATACCGGCATCATGTGGATGGGCGCTACTTTCGGCAAGCTGATAGGTGGTGAATTGCCCACCATATACCCGGGCCTTGGCGTGTTTTTCTGCCCCTTCGGCCAGTAGGAGATTCACCATTTCAGGCAGGTTGTCGGGGACCACCTGCCTTCTCATTTCCACACCATTGCTACCGCAGTATATGAGTAGTGTGGCCTGGTGTCCAAATGGTGACCTGGCTTTGATCAATTCCGGATGAGTGCGGAGTAATTGACTCAGGTGCTCCACCTCTCCACCCAGTAGCAGATCTACCGCTTTTTCAAATTCCAGGTTGAAAGAATTTTCAGAATGCCGCTCTACCTCTTCCCAATCCTCAAACCCATGGAGTCTGGCCACCGTGGTACGTGCGTCCAGCATGGTAAAGGCATAGTTGAATATTTCACTTATGCTTTTACCTGCGAACTGAGGGAGGCCATTGCGGATTTCCACGAAGGCAGCATGGAGGTTGGTTCGGTGTGCATGTAACAGTTTTTCGGCCGAAGCGGTCAAAAAATCAATCACCAAAGGTGTGGCCGATAAGTCCTCTGTGAGGTCTGAATAGAGCTCCTGAATAGAGGATATATCCTCATGAATGTAAACGTGAGATGCAGGCGGCATTTCGTAAGTAACAAAATTTATCCCTGTAAATCAAGAGGTTAGGGTTACCACCCGGATTGTAATCCGCTCAGTATAGCGTTGTTGTACTTTTCCTTGTCAAACTTATAAAGCAGCGGTGCCTTATGAGCCCCTCCCTTACGCTGAAGGTCAGTTTGAATCAGAATATCGTAACTCAGCATTTTCCTTCTGAAGTTTCTCCTGTCCAGGGACTTCTCCAGTACGGTTTCATACAGGGCTTGTAGCTCTGGCATGGTAAAGTGCTCGGGTAGAAGATTGAGCCCTATTGGTTGATCATTAAGTTCTTTTTTCAGAGTTTGGTGAGCTTTTTTCAGGATTTGAGCATGATCGAGCATCATTGGCGGAAGGTCACTGAGTGGCCGCCAATCGCAGCGCTCGCTGGTGAGGTCAGGAGTGGGGGCCTTCACCCGAGAGTATTCTACCAGTGCATAATACCCCACGGTAACAAATCGTTGATCAAACCATCCTTTCAGTTCCGGTGGGATCACCCCTTTTTTGACCATGGTGTCGGAGTGGCTCGGTTCGATCCTATCGACATCTCCAAAGAGGTGAAATTGCTTGAGGAAAATATGATCCAGACCAGTTCGCTTTTTTAATACACGTACGGCTTCAGAGTCTACGTCTTTATCCTTCTCCACAAATCCTCCTGGCAATGCCCACCGGTCGTCCTTTTTGAGCTTCAGAAGTAAAACCTTCAGCTCGTTTTCGTGAAATCCAAAAATCACACAGTCAATAGATAAACCAGGGTGGAAATTTTCTGTCTGCATACGCACTTATCCTTTTCGCAGGCAAAGTTGATGAAAAATAATGATTAAGTATTATGTTTGTGTCATAACGACGCAATAAGGAAACATAGCTATGAATAAATTTTATACCCTCAGTCTGCTCATCCTGTTGGGATGCGGCACTGAAAATCAGGAGTCAACCTATTCTGATTTAAATAAAAATGGGAAAATGGATCTCTATGAGAATCCCAAAGCTTCCCTCGATGAGCGTGTGGCTGATATCATGCCACGGCTTTCTCTCGAAGAAAAAGTGGGGTTGGTCGTGGGCATGGGTATGAACATTCCTGGTATGTCCATGGCAGAGCGTAAGGATAAAGTGCAGGGTGCAGCGGGCAGTACCTTGGAACTTCCATCTTTGGGTATTTCGTCTATTGTGCTGGCAGATGGGCCTGCGGGATTGAGAATAGACCCTGTTCGTGACAGTTTGGATAACAACACTTACTACTGTACTGCATTTCCGATCGCGACGGTACTGGCTTCCACCTGGAATCCTGATCTCGTGAACCGGGTGGGACAGGCTATGGGCAATGAAGTGAAAGAATATGGGGTAGATGTTTTGCTGGCTCCGGCTATGAATATCCACAGAAATCCTCTGGCGGGTAGAAATTTCGAATATTTCTCAGAAGATCCGGTATTGAGTGGGAAGATGGCGGCCGCCATTGTGAATGGAGTAGAGTCAAATGGTGTAGGTACCTCTGTGAAGCATTTTGTAGCCAATAATCAGGAGACTAACAGAATGCAGATCAACACTATAGTGAGCGAGCGGGCGATCAGGGAAATCTATTTGAGAGGATTCGAAATTGCAGTGAAGGAAGCCCAGCCCTGGACCATCATGAGTGCTTATAACCAACTCAATGGAACGTACGCTTCACAGAATGGTGAGCTTCTAAATACTGTATTGAGAGAAGAGTGGGGCTTTGAGGGCCTGGTGATGACTGATTGGTTTGCGGGTAAAGATGCGGTGGCACAGATGAAGGCGGGGAACGATCTCTTGATGCCCGGAAGACCAGATCAGCGCCAGGCCATTCTCGCAGCTGTATCGGATGGGGTGTTGAATGAGGCCGTGCTGGATGAGAATGTTCGTCATATTTTAAAGATCGTATTACAGTCTCCATCATTTTTAGGATATGCTTATAGTGATCAGCCAAACCTCAAGGCCAATGCTGAATTGGCACGAGAAGCAGCTGCAGAAGGGGTGGTTTTGCTTAAGAACGATGATATATTGCCTCTGAAAGACCCCAGTATAAAAATTGCCGCCTTTGGAAATGGTTCTTATGATTTTATTGCAGGAGGGTCGGGTAGTGGTGACGTGAATGAGGCCTACACTGTTTCCCTGGTTGAGGGGCTGGGCCGAGCTAAGTACCTGGTGAGTGGGGCACTTAGGGAGGATTATCAAAAGTATATCGCACAGGAGAAGGCCAAGCAGCCGGAAAAGAAATTTTTCTTTGAGTTACTTCCACCCATAGCGGAGCGACCCTTGCAAAAGGCAGAAATAGCCGCCCATGCAAATGAAAGTGATCTGGCACTGATCACGATAGGTAGAAACTCTGGTGAGTTTCAGGACCGAACACTGGAGGGCGATTATTACCTCACTGATGGTGAAAAGGAGCTTATTCGCAATGTATCGGCCGCTTATCATGCGGTAGATAAAAAGGTGGTATTGGTGCTCAATATTGGCAATGTGATCGAAACAGCCAGCTGGAGGGATCAGGTAGATGCGATTGTGCTGGCATGGCAAGGGGGGCAGGAGGCTGGCAATGCACTGGCGGATGTGCTGATTGGTGCAGTTAACCCGAGTGGAAAATTGCCTACTACCTTTCCGATGGCCTATGAAGATATTTTAAGTACCAAAAACTTTCCGGGTGAAGCACTGCCTGGCGCAGAAGAAGTGATGATGGGGCCTATGTCGCTGGGCAAGGCTTCGGAGGTGGTATACGAAGAGGGGATTTATGTCGGATATCGATATTTCACAACGTTCGGGGTGAAAACAGCATATCCATTTGGATATGGACTTTCGTACACCTCATTTTCTTATGACGGGCTTGCATTGGGTTCAGAGTTTTTTCAAGAAAGGATGTTTGTGGCGGTGGAGGTGATCAATACCGGCGATACTCAAGGAAAGGAATCTGTGCAATTGTATATCACTGCTCCGGGGACTTCTATGGATAAGCCTGCGCTTGAGTTGAAAGCTTTTTCAAAAACCAGGGTTCTAAAGCCCGGTGAACGTGAAGCACTCAACTTCAGTCTTGATGCCCGGGATCTCGCTTCATTTGACAGTGACCGCTCAGTATGGGTGGTAGAACCCGGTGAATATAGTGTGAAAATAGGGGCTTCCAGTGAAGATATAAGAGCAGAAGCCAAATTTCAGGTGGTTGAAGAAATCATCGTGGAAAAAGTAAATAAGGTGTTGGTTCCGAATAGGGCCATTCAGGAAATCACCAGGAAATAGTTGTTGTTCAAATTAGTAGATTGAAGGCCCGGCTCGGAGAGCCGGGCCTTCTTTTTGTCCCAACGAATTATTAGATTGAAGTGTCTTTTTTGAAATCCAATTAAGATACACAGCCATGACCTCCACCCGCCCATTATTCCTTGTACTCCTGATGTCTTTGATTGTCTGGACTTCCTGTGAGTCTGAAGATGCTGCAGATGTCAATCAGCAGCGAATTGAAACCAATTATACACTTGCTTATAATGCCGGAGACCGTAAAACCACGGCCTCTGCGAGTTTTTTGTTTGGCTCTACTTTTTTGAAGATCAACTCCCCGAGTAGTATCACTTTTGATGATGATCGTATGAAGGAAACCGAGATCCTGGGGATAGTAGATTATCAGAAGAGCTATGGTACAAAGGTGCCCAGCGGTACTTTTGTTTATACCAACAATGATGGTGTGGTGTATAGAAATACCTTGTCGCTGCCTGCTGATATTGATTTGCCGTCCTCTTTGACCGAACTATCCATTGCAGAAGGAGCCAGGATTACCTGGGAGGGAGCACCTCTGAAGTCAGGTGAAACCATCACTTTTCACCTATCAGGTGATGGGGGTGATTTTTATGCTTCCATAGGCCTGGTCAACGCCACCTTCATTGAAATCGATTCTGCGGATATTCAGGCGACCTTGTTGGGACAATGCGGAATGAGCATATCCAGATCTTTTTCAGGTTCTTTGGCAGAAGCCACAGAAGAAGGAGGAGTGGCACATTCACAGATCACTTCTGAAACCTATGCGGTGAATGTGGTGGACTAGGGTTTAAAGCTGATTTCTCCATCGCATCTTTACGGCAGAGAGTTTTGGAGTCTCCAGTCGGGTGAGGTTCAGTATTTCAAACCCATTTTTTAAGTAAAAAGTAACCGGAGAAAGGTAAGGCTGGCCATTGGATTTTTTGTAGTCTTCATGATCAATTACCCAGCCATTCAGGGTGTCATGCTTTTGTTGAGCTCGCGAAAGCAGCTGTGAACCTAGCCCCTGACCTTGTACGTCAGCACTCAGAATCATTGCAAACCATTTTTCAGCATCCCGCTCGAAAGTAAAGAACCAGCCCACGGTTCGGTTCTGGTCGTCTATCACCAGCAGATGATTGTGATTAATCAGGTTTTGGAGGTAGGCATCAAAATCCGCTACAGTGGTCACAGCAAGTGTGGTTGGATATTCTTTGTTCCAAAGTGCCATTACAGCTTCCTTTTGGGCTGTGTTGAGGGCTGTGGTTTCGAGGAAGGTCATATCTCTTGATCTTCCTCAAAAGTAGAAGATTACACGGTCTTTCGGTAATTCCAAATAGCCAGTCCATTGATGATTATGGCATACAATCCGATAACCACGAATTGGAGGCTAACATCCTGGAAGACTGCCCCCTTCAGCATGACCAGACGAATGACTTCTATGAAATATCGAATGGGATTGATGAGTGTCAGGTTTTGAGCCCATGGAGGCATGTTTTCGATCGGCGTGAATAGCCCACTCATCAGGATAAAAATCACCAGAAAAAACCAGGATATGAACATGGCTTGCTGTTGGGTATTGGTGAAGGTAGAAATGAGCATCCCAAGGCCGAGGATCATGACCAGGTAGATCGCCGTGAATCCATAGATAAGAAAAAGACTTCCTATGATGGGGACATGAAAGGCCAGCTTGGCCACCACCAGACCAACAGTGAAGATGAATAGTCCAAGAATCCAAAGTGGGATCAGTTTTCCAGCAATGAACTGATACTTTCTGATGGGGGTGACGTTCAGTTGCTCAATGGTTCCCAGCTCCTTCTCACGCACGATGTTCATGGCGGATATGAACGCCCCGATCATGGTGACAAGCATCACCAGAATACCGGGAACCATGAAAGTCTTATAGTTGAGGTGCTGGTTGTACCAAAAGGAATAGGTGGGCACGATGGAAGGCATGGATGCGGCTTGTATGTGAATGTTGGTTCCATAGTTGGCCAGCCAATCACGACTGAAATCCTGAATCAGCAGATTGGCGTAGTAAGTCCCCAGTCCGGCCTTGGTGCCGTCTATGGCATCAGCAGTCAGTTGGATATCAGCATGTCCTTCTGTGAAAAGGTTGTGTTCAAATTCCTGAGGGATGTGGATCACCAAATCTGTTTTGCGCTGCTCCAGGGCCAGATCCGCAGCTTTCGGAGAAAAGGATTGATCGACCAGCTGAAAATAGTCGGATGCCTGAATTTTCTGAAGCAGCATCCTGCTGGAGGTACTCTGGTCATCATCCATCCAGAAAACGCGCACATTCCTGATTTCGAAATCTGCGGCATAGGACAGTATGAATAGCTGGATCACAGGCATCACCAGTATGAGCGGCAAGATGCTTTTGTTTCGGAATATCTGTAGGAATTCCTTTCTGATAAGAAATAGTATAACCCTCATTCCAGTCTGATTTTGAATTTTCTAACACTTACGGCAATAAAAAAGAGGATGAATCCAAACATGATCAGGATCTCCTTCCAAAGGAGCAAGAATCCGGATCCTTTGAGCATGATGGATTTCACAGCGATGATAAACCACCTGGCGGGGATGATATTGGAAATGACCTGCAGGGGCAAGGGCATATTTTCTATCGGGAAAATGAATCCTGAGAGCAAAATGGTAGGCAACATCAGCCCCATTAGTGAGAGGAGCAGTGCCGTTTGTTGATTGGGTGAAACGGTGGAAATAAGGATGCCAAGCGACAGTGCCAGGAGAATGAATAGTAAGGTCACCCCGAGGAGCAAGCCGAGGCTCCCCAGGATGGGCACACCGAACACAAATTTGCCAAGGGTGAGAATGAGCACGGCATCCAGAAAGGACAGCAGGACATAGGGCACCACCTTGGCCAGGATAATCTGTGCGGGCTTCATGGGTGAGGCCAGCAGTACCTCCATCGTGCCGGTTTCCTTTTCCCTTGCGATGGAGATAGACGTCATCATGGCTGATACCAGCATCAGCAGAATGGCGATAAGTCCGGGCACGAAATAATAAACGCCGTTGAGTTCCGGATTGTAGCGCATTTGTGACTGCACATTGATTAATGGGGTACTCTGTTGGGGTATTAAGTTCCGGGTATAATCCAGTATGATGGCCTGCGCATAATTGACTACCGTACTTGCCGTGTTGGGGTCGGTGGCATCTGCAATCAGCTGGATATTGGCCTGGCCATCTTTTTCTAACCTTTGTCCAAAATCACTTTCGAAAACCATCACCAGCTTGGTTTGACCATCCCTGAAAATGTCTTCGATTCCGGCTGGAGAGTTGATTTGTCCGGAAAGAGAAAAATAGGGGGAGGCCAATATTTTTTCCTGAATGGCCAGGGTCTGTGGGTCGTTGGAATGGTCGAAAAAGGCCACTCGGGCCTCTTTGAGTTCATTGGTAATGGCAAAGCCAAAGAGCATGATCATGACTGTGGGCATCCCGATCAGAATAACCAGTGTACGCTTATCCCGCAGGATGTGGTAAAACTCTTTCGTGATAAATGCTGCGAATCGTTTCATTGTCCTATCGGTTGGGTATGTCGTGCTACTTTGATGAACACCTCGTCCATGTCTTTGGCCAGAAATTGTTTTTTGAGATCATCCGGGGTGCCCAATGCGGTGATTTTTCCATCTACCATCATGGAAATTCGATCGCAATATTCAGCCTCGTCCATGTAGTGGGTGGTGACAAAAATGGTTTTGCCCAAGTCGGCAGCTTCATAGATAAGGTCCCAAAACTGCCGCCTGGTAATAGGGTCTACTCCCCCGGTAGGCTCATCCAGAAAGACAATTTGCGGATCATGAAGCATGGCCACCGAGAAGGCTAGCTTTTGCTTCCACCCCAATGGCAGCGCGCTGATGAGCTCATGCTCGGAATCTGTCAGAGCCAATCTGGAAAGGAGTTCGATTCGTTTTTCCCTGATGTGACGGGTACTAAGGCCATAGATTCCTCCAAACAGCTCGATGTTTTCTTTCACAGTGAGGTCAGCATAGAGGGAAAATCGCTGACTCATATAGCCAATGCTGCGTTTGACGCTTTCCGCCTGAGTGAATACATCACAACCAGCCACCGTGGCTTTGCCGGAAGTAGGTTTCCAGAGCCCGGTAAGCATTTTCATGGCGGTGGTTTTCCCTGCACCATTGGCACCCAGGAAACCAAAAATTTCACCACGATAGACATCAAATGAAATGTCATTGACCGCATGGAAGCTGCCAAAGGTCTTCATGAGATTTTGGACGGAAATTACGGCTTCATGAGTCATGGCTGGTCATTAGTTTCATGAATGAATCTTCTATGGAAGGTGAAATTTCTTCTATGGTAATATCGGAGTGTCCTTGTGCCAGAAGTGAGAGGAGCAACTCCTCGATATCCATCTGCTGGCGGCTGTCAGTGTAGTGGATGCTGGAGCCAAAGGAATACGCAGACTGGCAGTGCTCAAAGGACTTCAGTGCATTGAGTAGTGCCCGCTTATTACCTCCTTTGATGGCATAGAGATGCCTTCCGAAGGTTTCATTAATATTTTCCGGGGTATCCACAGCCAGTATTTCGCCAGCCTGGATTAGCGCCACTCTTTCGCAAAGTGAGGCTTCATCCATATAGGGTGTGGATACGAAGATGGTCAGTCCGCCGGCATTGAGTGTTTTGAGCATTTCCCAAAACTCCTTTCGGGAAACCGCATCTACGCCGGTGGTGGGTTCATCCAGAAAGAGAATCTCTGGCCGGTGGATCATGGCACAGCAGAGTGCCAGTTTTTGTTTCATACCTCAGGACAGGGCCCCGGCCCGGCGGTGTTTGAATGGTTCAATCTGCTGGTAGATGTCCTTTACCAGGTGGTAGTTTGCTTCAATGGTGGTCTCGTAAATACTGGCAAAGAGGTTCAGGTTTTCTTCTACCGAGAGATCCTGATAAAGCGAAAACTGCCCCGGCATATAACCTATCTTTTGTCTCAGGGCCTTGTATTCCGTTTGGGGATTCAGGCCCAGTACGCTCACCTCTCCTGCGGTGGCAGTGAGGAGGCTGGTGAGGATGCGGATCATGGTAGTTTTACCCGCACCATCGGGCCCTATGAGTCCATAGAGTTCCCCTTGAGCCACTTCCAGGCTCACTTCTTTCAGAGCGGTTACTTTTCCGAAATCTTTTTTCAGATGGTTGATGGTGATGGCTTTCATAAGACGAAGGTTACGTCCACAGGCATCCCGATTTTCAGGCTACCATCGTTTTTCATTTCCAGTTTTACGGCATACACCAGATTGACACGCTCGGCTTTCGTCTGAATGGACTTGGGGGTGAACTCTGCCCGGTCAGAAATCCAGATGATTGTGCCATCGTAGACAATATTCCCCTCTGTACCGTCGATGGAAACCTTTGCCTGGCCGCCGAGCTTTATGGACGACAGTTGATCCCCTGTGATGAATATTCGGGCTTCCATGCGCTCCAGGTTGGCAAGCTTGGCCACTGGCTGGCCGGGCATCACCATTTCACCCGGTTCTTTGAATTTCTGAAGTACCGTGCCACTGATGGGGGATTTGATGGCACTCCTGGTGATCTGATCCTCCAACTGCAGCAATTGCCAGTTGAGGGGTTTGATTTCCGACAGAATACTTCTATTGGTGGTGGATAGCTGACTTTCCAGGGCTTCGCTTTGTCGGGTGATCACCTCCAGTTCACCGGAGAGGTCGTCGAGTTGCTTTTGGGTGGCAGCTCCGGCTTCCAGCAGATTCTTTACACGTTGCACTTCACGCCGGAGCAGCTGTTCCTTTTTTTGATACACCTCCAGCTGAATGGGTATGTTTTGAAGCTTTTCTCTGAGGGCAGAGATCATGGCTTCAGTTTGGCCTTTTTTCAGGTAAAGCTGCGTGGTGTCTACGGTGAGTATGATTTGGTTTTCTTCCAAAAGACTGCCTTCCCGGATGGAGGATTGAATGATTTTTCCACCAACTTCGGCTGACACAAAAACTTCTGTGGCTTCCAGGTTGCCATAGGCATCTGGTGTTTGATCTGTGGAGGAGCAGGACAGTGTGAAGGCTCCCAGGAGTAATATGCTTAGTTTTTTCATGGTATGTTTCCGGATATGGTCAATAGTTCTACACCCATTTGTGCGAGGGCTATGGAGTGTATAGATAAGTTCATTTTCAGCTGTGCCTGCTCGTGAAGTGTGGTGAGCAGGTCAGTAGAGGAGCGGGTGCCATTTTCATATTGTTTTTCGGCTTCAGCTACAATTTCGTTTTGCATTTGCAGGATTTGTTCATCCAGCACAATGGTGGCTTTCATTTGCTCGATTTCCGATTGCTTTTTGATCAGGTCATTGTTGATCTGACGAAGAAAGTTTTCCTGTTCGGTCAAAGTCATTTCCTGGGAGATCAGGAGTATTTCCTTTTGGTATTTGGAGGCCCCCCAGTCCAATCCCCAGGTGAGTCGTGCACCCACGAGGTAGTAGCTGTTCCAATCAGTGTGGTAGAAGTTGAGCGGATTCGGCTGTGCATACCCTACATTGGCAAACCCATAGAGCTTGGGGATATTTTTCGTGGAGGTTAGGTCGGCCATGGCCGATAGCTTTTCATTTCTGGTGGCGAAAAGTAAGAGCTCCGGCCTGTCAATGGATTCGAAGCTTTGATTCTCGACTGGGCTGGGTAGTTCCAGTTGCTCTGCACTGATTTCCCGATTGATCCAGGTGGATAGAATGGACAGTGTTGCGGCCTTGGCATGACTCACCTGCACCAGTTGCTGGCTCACTTTCAGTTGTTCTTTTGCCAGTTCGTTCAGCTCGCTTTTGAGGAGCACACCATTGTTGAAGGCCGCGCGTGCGGCGCTGGTTTTGTTTTCAAACTCTGCCAGCAAACTGATGAGCACGGCCTCCTGCTGATGAAGCCGGAGGCTCCCGAAGTAGAGTTCGTTGATGATATTTCTGATTTGATAAAGGGAAACATCCAGTTCATTTTGCTTCACTTGCTCATCCAGAGCCTCAATGGCTTTTGAGGCTTTGGAGACTCCACCATCGAAAATTTTTTGCTTCACTTGCAGTGACATGTTGTACTGATCTCGAGGGATCGTAGGAAAATCCACGCCTGGAATACGAGCGGGTAGCCCAAACACATCCGATTGGTAGGAGGCAGAAGCCTCCAGGGTTACTCTGGGAAGGTTGTGGGTGTTTTGTATGAGCTGGTTCAGACTATTGATGGAGCTGAGGTAGATTTCCTTTTGTTTGAGAGGGCTCAGGTCTTCAGCCATTTCGTAGCAAGAGTATACTGTCACAGACTGACCCTCAGCGACAGTGGAGGCGAGGAGCATGAGTGAGAGTATTCCTGGTTTAATTGTTTGGTTTAACCTTTTGGTTAATTTCATGACAAATTTTTTTATGGTCTTAATGCATTCATGATAAATTTGGGAACTTCGGTTCTTCTGGCTTCCATGATCTTTTGAAATTCCTCTTCTGAGACGCCAAAGATGCCAGTGAACATATGGCCAGCGGCGAAGGGGAATACCATCATAGAAACAAAATTGAGCATAAACTGTGGTGCAGTAATCGGGCGAATATTTCCTTTCGCCACTTCTTCATCTATCTGGCGCTGAATGACCGATAGGTCTATCAATCCTCCAATATTTAGGGCTTGTATAAGCTTCAGGGGGCCTCTTCTGAGCTCCGTGAGAATAAAAAGAGGCATTTCTCTATGTTCGGAGAGGAAGTCCACATACTTATCGGCCATTTGATACACCTTGGCTTCCAGGGGGAGGTCGCTGGTGAATAACTGCAGCATCTTTGGAATAAATGCTTTGATGATCCCTTCGAAGACTGCTTTGAATAGCAGCTCTTTGCTGCGATAGTAGTAATGCAGGAGCGCCTTGTTGATGCCGGCTTTATCCGCAATTTCCTGCATGCGGGCTCCGGCCATCCCTTTGACCATGAAGACATCTTTGGCGGCTTCTTTGATTTTGTACTCGGCAGTTTCCTGTGTCATACTGCAAATATACGGGAATATGGAAATAAAGTTAACCGTTTGGTTAATTTTTTTGAGTACACTAAAAAACTCATGACCTTTCGATCATGAGTTTTCTGAAAAATAAATATGAGAACTGAATTAATACAAATAGTCCAGGGCTACCTGGTCGTTGCTGGTGAATGGCCGGTCACCTTCGGGAGTCCCACAGGCCAGCATCCATGAGTTTGCATCCGGACCGGTAGGGGTACCAGGGATGTGATTGGCACCTACACCGCCATCTCCTTCGTTGTCCGGTACTCCACCGCAGCTATAGCTTCTGTCCATATAGTCGGTGTGTCGCATGCCGATGCAATGACCCATTTCATGAGCAATGGTAGTCGCCAGTCCATTGATATTGCTCACATTGTCATAATAGGCACGTGTCATCAGAATGGTGTGATAGGGGTTACCATTTTCCGGGAATCCGGCCGACCCCAAAATGCCTAGGAAACGATAATACCAGGGAGAGGCCTTGATGGTAATGTCTGCACCTGAGGAGCTGGTGACCCGCTGAAAGGTGAGGTTAAGGCTTTCCGCATTGTATCTGGCATTGGCAATGTCAGTAGCATCTTTGTACTTCTGAGGCATGTCTACAAATACGTTGATGGTACGCGGATTGCCAGCCACCAGGTTGTCAGTGCTATACTGTTCCTCCGTAGGGATTCGTTGTCCGGGTTTCATTTGATCAAGTTTCGATACCGGAATGGCAATGTCTCCTTCGATGAAGAGGGTGCCATCGTACATGCGCACTTCGTTGGCATTGAAGCCGAGGGCATCTACTTTGTCGAGTATTTCATTGGGGACATCTTCCAGTTGTGGTTGCTCTGGAGTGTTCTGATCCTGGCAGGAGGCCAGCAGGAGTAGCAAGAGCGCATAGGCGCTGATTTTAAGATAGTTTTTCATGATTGTTTTGAATTAGGTTTAAAAGGATAATTTAAGAAACATCATTTTCAATTGAAAGAAATCAGGCATAAAAGATGTGTGT
Organism: Marinoscillum luteum; assembly: GCF_044005705.1. NCBI lineage: Bacteria > Pseudomonadati > Bacteroidota > Cytophagia > Cytophagales > Reichenbachiellaceae > Marinoscillum > Marinoscillum luteum. Next base: position 427,880 of record NZ_JBIPKE010000017.1, read on the forward strand.
GCTAAATACATGTGATTCGCTCAGGATTTCATCCGAGTTCAGAACCAGAAGGTCGCAGTAATGCAGTTTCGTGATTTGGTCAGGAGCTTCTTAGTTGATTAATATGCCATTTTTGCATTTACCGGCACACGAGCCGTTTGCGAACAGAAAAAGTCAATAGGAGATCATGTTTTTTCTTTTCATTATCCTGCCTGAATTTGAAGAGCATGCGTAAATTGACGAACCAAAACTTTTAAAATGATGAATTTTCGACACCTGACCGCCCTGCTATTGGGCATTTTTGTTCTTTCCTGCACTCAAAAAAGCACTAAAATGGATTTGCTGATTGGCACCTATACCGACCAGACAAGTGAGGGGATTTATAAAGTCTCCTTTGATCCTCAGACTGGGGAGCTTTCGGATTTGCAGTTGGCTGTAGAGGCGGCTAGCCCATCTTATCTGTCCATTAGCCCGGATCATAAATATGTGTACGCTGTAGGGGAGCGCGGAGATGGTGCTGTGGTGTCCTATGCCTGGGGCAAGGATGGGCTGCAGCGGATCAATCAGGTGTCGTCCATGGGGATCAATCCCTGCTATGTGGACTTCAGCGCTGACAAGAAACTGGTGGCAGTGGCTAACTATTCTTCTGGTAACGGAGCGGTGTATGCTGTGGCCGAGGATGGCAGTATAGTAGGGGAGCCCTCTACTTATCAGCATGAAGGTGTTGGGCTGGACTCTGCCAACAGGCAGGAAGCTGCTCACGCACATTGTGCGCTATTCTCCAAAGACAGTCGTTTCGTCTATGTGGTGGATTTGGGGATCGATCAGGTGGTGGGTTACCCGGTAGTGGATGGAGCCATAGGGGAGGGTTTTACAGCTTTGCAACTTACTCCGGGCGATGGCCCTAGGCATATGGTATTTCACCCGACTAAGAACCTGGCTTTTTTAATCAATGAGCTTTCGAACAGTGTGATTTCCATTGATGTGGATACTGAGACAGGTAGGCTTACGGAAATAGATCGGGCTAATACAGTACCTGAAGATTTTACGGAGCATAGTCAATGCGCCGATATTCACCTGTCCAGCGATGGCAAATTCCTGTATGGATCCAACAGAGGGCATGACAGCATTGCCATTTTCTCAGTAGGCGAAAGTGGTGAGTTGGAGCGCATAGGTGTGGAGTCTGTACAAGGTAAATGGCCCAGAAATTTCACACTTTCTCCAGACGAAAAGTTTCTTTTGGTGGCCAACAAAGACACAGATAACATTACCGTGTTTTCCAGAGATCCCAAAACCGGATTACTCTCTTATACCGATCAGGAGATTGAAGTTTCACGGCCCGTTTGCCTGAAGTTCTGATTAGTCCAGAAGGAGTATCCAGAGCTGAATCATAAAAAAAGCCAACAGAAAGAGCGCCAGTGTGAGCTTGGGATCCAGGGAGGTGACTGCATATCGGTAAAGTGCCAGAAAAAGAAGTATAGCAGGAATCAGGAATCCGAACACTCTGTAGATACTATAAATCTGCTCGTGTCTTTCTTCATTTCCTGCGATACTGATGTAGGCAGCGATAGGCGTGTGGAACAGTCTGGTGGTGACTACACGACCTGTAGGCCCCAGATCCTTGAGGGTGGTTACTTCGCCCCTGTCAAAAAGCATGGTGACGGTTTCAAAATGAATTTCGTCATAGCGGTAGGTCTTTTTGCTATGGCGTCCTGACTCGTATACTCTGTAGATACTCAATATTTCCTGAGTTTCTTCCTTTTTGGGGAGGATATAGTCCACAATAAGAACCACATTTGTCAGGAAAATGAGGAGCGCAACCACGTTGAAGCCCTTGAGAATTTTGACAATCATTTCCTGCTGCATTCGCTCTTGCTCTTTGGCTTTCTGCCAGGCCCTGCGGCGGGCTTCCTTGCGCCATTGGTCATACTCTGATACGTAAGGGTTGTAGTTATAGGAGACCGTTTCCTGATGTGGAGTGGGACCTACTTTGGTGAGGAAATTATAGGCTTCATTGATTTCAATAAACTTCTCCTTGGCGTTGGGATCCTTACTGATGTCTGGGTGGTGTATTTTGGAGAGCCGTCTGTAGGCAGCCTTTACTTCCGCCTTGGTGGCGCCGGGCTGGAGTCCCAGCGTATCGAGGTATTCGTTTTTCACCCGGAAAAATTAGGGAAAGTAGAGGACAAAATACCCAAGCGGGATAACATGGGGGTTAAAGAAATAGCAATGAAAACAGAATGAGCCCCGTTGCCACTGAACCTGCTAGCACCAGCTTTCTGATTCTTGAGGTTCGTAGGTTGTCAGCCAACAGTTGATTTCTGAGCTGCTTCATATAAGCTTTGGAGGCTTGATTGTACTGGGGAGCTTTTCTTTTTTTTGGTTTGGTCAGGTAGGCCTCTCTGTCAAAATTGTTGTAGACCCCTGTTTCATTGCTTTTAACTAGCGCCCTATTACCCCTTGTGGAGTTGATCATGTCTTTGATGAATCCTGATCCTATCATGATACGATTAATCGTGAAAAAGGGGTGTTAGGTTGCTTTTAAGTCAATTAGACTAAAAATCTATTCTCCGTTAACAATTCGCTTCACCTCGTTCAGGAGCAGCGGAAACGCCGGGTAGGTCATGCCGTGCCCGTAACCATCCATCTCATACAAGATGGTTTGCTGATGGCCGGCCACCTTCATCATGCGCATCATGTAGGCATTCTCCTCATATCTCCCGAGCATTTCCAGCTCCCGGTCACCGGTGATGAGCAGCAAGGGGGGAGCATCTGCCCGTACATGATAAAGAGGGGCCAACTCATCCACGATCGCCTGATGTCCGGGGATGCCACGTTCTTCACGTATGGTGAAATGCGTGATGGTATGACCACTGAAAGGAATGAGTCCGGCAATGTCATTGGCGTCTATCCCGTAGGCCTGCAGGTATTTCTTGTCCAGTCCTACCATACTGGCCAGGTATCCCCCGGCAGAGTGTCCGGAGACAAAAATTTTTGACGGATCTCCACCGTACTGTTCAATGTTTTTAAACACCCAGGCTACTGCCGCGGCAGCATCCTCTATGCAGGTGGCAGCCCTGACCTTCGGGCTGAGCCGATAGTTGACACCCACGATGGCGATGTTTTTTTGTTGGAGAGCTTCCGGTAACTCCTTATTCCCTCCGGTGAGCCCTCCGCCATGAAACCAGATGACCGTGGCAAATCCACTGGAGGCAGGGTGATAGAGGTCCAGGACACATCGCTCCGAAATGTAAGGATCACTGTTCCGCTCCGTTTGATTTCTATAGGGGAGGTTGGTCAGGGTGGTGTATTCCTGTGCAAGGCATGCCAGGCTGCAAAATAGGAGAAGGAAGGAGGTAAGCGATCGGTTCATAATTGTATGGTCACTCTGGTTGGAATGAAAAATAGCATTTTGATGAGTCGTGAAACTAGCATTTTCAGGGGTTGATGCCAAATCAAAAGGAAGTTGGTTGAGGGGGTGAACGATAGGCATAGGGCTGTGATTCGGGTTATGAGCTTCGGAGAGATTTAGCTAGTTTAGTGCTGTTCGCTGGCTGAGGGGATACACCACATTCGCAAAATCACATTGAAATGGAAGAAGACAAGAAATTATTTACTCAAAAGGGGATTTCCATAGCCACTTTTTTGGGCGGCCCACTCGCCGCTGGCTATCTGGTTCGACAGAACTTTCGGGCTCTGGGAAAGGAGACAGAGGCGCTGATTTCGATCATTCTTGGTATACTATTGACTGCTGCTACTTTTATCCCGTTGTTCATGCTACCAGAGGATATCGTTGATAAAATCCCCAATCAATTAATTCCGGCTATTTACACGCTGATAATTTATGGGGTTGTGGAGCTAGTTCAGGGAAAAGATTTAAAAAGATACAAGGAGGAGGAAAGACAATTTGAATCTAACTGGAAAGCCACAGGCATTGGATTACTCTGGATGCTGGTGTTGGTAGGTGTTTTCGCTGTTTATATTTTCACCTCCCCGGAAATGTCTGCTGAAGTCGACTCGGAGATCCATCGAAAAATGGAGCAAATAGCTATTAATGAAGATAAGGCATTAAAAATTTATCGAATGGATCCGAATACCGTATCCAGAGAAGACCTTATCAGGGTAGTTGAGGACGAGGGAATCTTTTATTGGAATACAAACCTTCAACTCCTGGAAGAAATACAACATTACGAGTTGGAAGAATCGTATGTCAGGTATGTAAGGAAGTTGATGGAGTATACCAGGATCAGACTGGCAACCTACGTTCTAATTAAGAAATCTATTGATGAAGGAACCAACAAGTATAATACCGAGATCGAAAGCAAAAACACGGAGATTGAGAGATTGCTTCAGGAGATTGATCAAATGTCCTTATGAAGGCCCCTATCATGCTGATTTATAGGCGATTGTTCTGCTTTTTTGGCGATTTAAGTTGAGATAAATTATGAAAATATATTTGAAAATACTGGTCTATATAGCCTTTTTGGTTTCGTTATCGATGCATCAAGTGACTGCTCAGAATGTCACAAAAGCACATATGGACTCGCTGGATGCCATGGTGATTGAATATTATGATTTAAACATCAAAGTATTTCAGGCCAATTCGACTGTCGAGGATATTGACAAGGTGTTTGAACTTTTTGCAGATGACTTTACCTATGTTCATCCAAAATACGGAGGGGTCTACACACGAGAGGATTTATATAACGGATATGTAAGGAATCAAGAAAATGGAGGCTACAACGGGGATGTTACCGATATAAAAATACTTAATAAAATCATCGGGCTGAATGCTGTCACCGTTTACAGAATATTTGTAGAGAAAGATGAGGCTGGCGTTAAGGATGGTGAGCCAGCCATGACTCTTTTTGAATTCAGTGACGGCAAGATCTCCCGCATATTCGAATATTGGTAGGTTGCTCCTAAAACAGAAATGCCCCCCGACTGTTTCAGATAAGAATAAAAACCAACAATATTGCGTTTAGTTAAAATCAAACAGGAGAATGGAGCATTTGAAGGGTAAGAGAGCCATAGTGACAGGAGTGAGTAAAGGAATAGGATTGGAAATGGCCCGGCAGCTACTGGATGCAGGCGTGGAGGTAGCCGGCTGGAGCAGGTCTCAGCCGGAGCTGATGGATGACCACTTTCATTTTATAGAAACTGATGTGGCGGATTTTGATTCGGTGGCCAGTGCCTATCGGGAGTCCGTTTCCCGCATGGGGTCAGAGATTCACATCCTCATCAATAACGCCGGGTATGGGGTGATGGGGCCCGTGGACGAACTGAATGTGGAAGACTGGAAAGGAATGTTTGATGTGAATGTACACGGCCTGATGTACTGTACCAAAATGGTGGTGCCCCAAATGAAAAAGATGGATCAGGGCCATATCGTCAATATCAGCTCGATTGCCGGTCTTAATGGCGTGAAAAACATGAGCGGTTATGTAGCCACCAAGCACGCAGTGCGCGGGTTTGGCCACTCCCTGATGATGGAGCTGCGGGACTGGGGCATCAAAGTCACCAATGTTTATCCGGGGAGCATCAAGACCGGATTCTTCGATCAGATAGATTCCATAGCCGCCAATGACAACATGATGCGCCCGGAAGACGTAGCTAAGTCGGTGATTGATCTTTTAAATACACATCCTAATTATCTTCCTGTAGATTTGGAACTCAGACCACTCAGACCAAAAGGCAAGCAGTAAAATCTATGGCCGTATCTATCCAGCATTTAACAAAAGTCTTCGGGACACAGCGGGCAGTCAGCGATATTTCTTTCGAAGCTGAAAAGGGGCGAATTACCGGCTTTTTGGGTCCTAATGGTGCAGGAAAGTCCACCACCATGAAAATGGCCACCGGGTATATCCGGCCTACAGCTGGTCAGGTGCTGATAGAAGGGCTGGATGTGACAGATCACCCCCTGCAAACCAAGGCACTCACCGGCTATTTGCCGGAGCACAACCCCCTGTATCTGGATATGTATGTCAGGGAGTTTTTGCGATTCATAGCCAGTGCTTATGGACTGAAAAGCGCAGGCAAGCGGGTGGACGAAATGATTGAGCTCGTGGGACTGCAGCGGGAGCGAGGCAAGCGACTCAGTGCCCTTTCGAAGGGGTATCGCCAACGAGTGGGCTTGGCCAAAGCCTTGATTCACAACCCCAAAGTACTTATTCTGGATGAGCCCACATCGGGCCTCGATCCCAATCAGATTTTGGAAATTCGTCAGGTGATCAAAGACATTAGTGTGGACAAAACGGTGATCCTTTCCACCCACATCATGCAGGAGGTGGAGGCCATATGCGACCATGTGGTGATCATCGATCGTGGTGAGCTGGTGGCCAATGATCAGCTATCTGTGCTCAAAGAAGGGCTCAATCATACCAATGGAATAATCATCGAATTTGAGCAACCCGTAGATCAGAGTGTGTTTATACGAGCCGGTTTCGAACCTCAGCCTTTTGGGGCCAGCGCCTATTTGATTGAGTCTGATCGCTCAGACCTGAGGGCGGAGCTCCTTCGGCTCACCTCCGAAAATGACTTGCCGTTGGTGAGCCTCACCAAATCACAGCAGTCACTGGAAGAAATTTTTCATCGCTTAACGCAAAAGACGGAAGCATGATCAGCATTTTTTTAAAAGAAGTCAATGAATTTCTGGACTCCCTGATTGCCTATGTGGTTATCGGGGTTTTTCTCATAGGAATCGGCCTGCTTATGTGGGTATTTCCGGATACCAATGTGCTCGACTATGGCTATGCCAGCATGGAGCCGCTCTTTAGCCTGGGGCCATACATGTTTATGTTTTTGATCCCAGCCATCACCATGAAATCTTTTGCCGAAGAGAAGCGCTCCGGAACCATTGAGCTTTTGCAGACGCTGCCCTTCAGGGATTCTCAGATCATTATGGGAAAATTCCTTGCCGGATTTTTTCTAGTCCTGTTTTCGGTGCTGCCCACCATCATCTATTACTACTCGCTGAGTTATCTCAGCAACCCGGTTGGCAACCTGGATACACCAGGAATCATCGGCTCCTATATAGGCCTAGTGTTTCTGGGAGGTGTCTTCACGGCCATAGGCATCCTGGCCTCAGCCCTTACGGGAAACCAGATTGTTTCCTTCATTTTGGCGGCTTTTCTGTGTTTCTTTTTTTATGCCGGATTTGATGCCGTAGCGGAGATCAACCTCTGGGCAGACTGGTCCTATTACATCGCTGATTTGGGCATTATGGCGCATTATACGTCTATCAGTCGCGGTTTGCTGGATTTTAAGGATGTTGTCTATTTCGGGAGCCTGATGGCTCTGATGTTGCTATTTACACAATTAACCCTGGGATTCGGAAAATGAGGAAAAGTGGTTACAGATTGGGTTTGTGGTTGCACCTGGGCATAGGGGTACTGATTATTGTCTTGCTTTTTCAGATAGCAGATCGCTATCGATTTCGCCTGGATATGACTGAGGAAAACCGGTACAGTATTTCTGATCCTACCAGAAACCTACTAAAAAGATTGGATGCAGATGTGATTGTGGAGGTATACCTGGCGGGGGAGCTACCGGCTAATTTCATTCGTTTTCAAAAGTCGATCCGTGAATTGCTGGAGGAGTTCGCCATTTATACGGATGTGAATTTTGATGTGAAATTCGTGGACCCGGGAGAAGCAGCGAGCACCCGTGCCCGCAACCAGTATTTCCAGGGATTGATCAATCAGGGCCTGCAGCCTACCAATCTTAATTATACCATCGATGGCAAGAGCACTCAGAAACTGATCTTTCCGGGAGCGATTATTTCCTACGGCGGCCGGGAACTCGCTCTTAATCTGCTGAAAGGTAACAGGGCCAGTGGGCCGGAAGAGATTATCAACCAGTCCATCGAGGGACTGGAGTATGAGTTTGCCAATGCCCTGCAGCAGTTGGCTGGGACTGGCCGCAAAAGGGTGGGGCTGATTACCGGTCACAACGAGCCGGATACCAGTCAGTTGGCCGGATTGAATAACCTCGTTCTTACCAAATATGATTTGTTTAGGGTGAACCTGCCCACTCGCACCACGCCGATTACTGGTTATGATTTGCTGCTGGTGACCAAGCCTACCACTGCATTTTCTGACCGGGAGAAGTATCTACTGGATCAGTTTGTGATGAAGGGTGGAAGCGTTGCTTTCTTTCTGGATGCCCTAAGTGTAAATATGGACAGTGCAGCAGGTGATGGCACGGTGGCCATTCCATATGATACCCGTTTGGCGGATTTACTTTTCAAATATGGGGTGCGCATCAATCAAAACTATGTAGCCGACCTCAACTGTGGTGACTTTCCGGTGGTGGCAGGAAACCTGGGCGATCAGGCCCAAATACGCATGCTGCCCTGGCCGTACTTCCCCATCATTACCAACTATGGCAAACATCCTGTGGTGAAAAACATGGACGCGGTGATGATTCGCTTTGCTTCTACGATTGACACGGTGAAAGCCGTGGGTGTGGAGAAGATTCCCTTGCTGATGACTTCTGCCCATAGTAAAGTGATGGGTGCGCCGGTCACTGTGAGTTTCAATGACCTGCAGTCTGACCTGATGCCTGAGAAATTTCAAAGTGGGCCACGAACCGTGGGCTATTTACTGGAAGGAACGTTTACCTCGCTCTATAAAAATCGGTTTCCACCTCAAGGATTCAAAAAGGAAGAGATGGTAGAAGATGGGGTGAAAAACAAAGTGGTGGTCATTGCAGATGGAGACCTGGTACGCAATGAGCTGAGCCTGGAAGATGGCAAGCCGCTGCCTTTGGGAGTGGAACCCTATAGTCAGAAGACCTATGCCAATGAGGCCATGCTTATGAACCTGATAGACTATCTGGTGGACGAGGACGGGCTGGTGGAGACCCGGGCCAAAGAGGTGAAGATTCGCCCGTTGGACAAAGTGAAAGTGAAGCAGGAACGTACCAAATGGCAGGTCATCAATCTGGTGATTCCCATCGTGCTGCTGTTGCTTTTTGGGGTGCTCAAGATGATTTGGAGAAAACGCAGAAACAAGTACTAACATGACAACACATAATCGTAATCTGTTGGTGATTTTTATGGGACTGCTGCTGGTCAATGTCTTGTTTTTCTTTTTGGGAAGCCAGCGAACGGGTGTCTCTTTTGACGAAAACAAATTCATACTGGCAGATACTGCGGGAATAAGCAATATCCAGATCGGTGAGGGAGTGGCATTATCCAAAAACACGGGAAAATGGCGTGTGAATGATCAATATCCTGCTGACCCGTCTGTTCGGCAGCTGCTCTTTTCCATCCTGACGAGGGTGAAAGTGAAGAAACCAGTGGATATAGAGCCCGAAGAAGGTATTGAAGTAGCTGTAGGGGGGGCGAACCCGTTGAATTTCAGGGTTTGGGGAAATCCTACCAAGACCAAGACCTATTTTGCACTGACCGGAAGTGAGGAGGTTTATGAGGTACACATCCCTGGATACAATGAGTACCTGGGGGGACTTTTCGAGCTGAAGCCTGCCCAATGGCGCGATCGCCTGGTGGTGGATGCCAGTTGGAGGACAATTCAAAAACTGACTTTGGATTATCAACAGTCAGATGACTCGGATTTTACCATCAATTTCGACAAGGACTTCTTTGTAGTAGAGGACATTGCCCCCATTGACTCCAATGCAGTGGTCAACTATCTCAACCTGTTTCAACTCTTTCAGACCAACGAATGGTTGAGTGCCGGTCGGTTTGAAAAATACGACAGTCTCGCTAAAATGCCACCACTTGCTACCCTCACCATTGAGGCCATCAATCAGGAGGCACCTGTGGTTATAGACATTTTTCCGAAGTTATCCGGAGATCGCTTTTATCTGCTAATGACCTATGAAGGATCCATGCTGGTGGTAGATGACAGGCGAATGAAGGAGATTTTATTGAAAAAGGAGGATTTTAAGTATAAAAAATAGGACCCAGACCACATTGAGGGACCATTCAATCGAAAGATTATTATTAGGGAAACCAATTCTCCGGTATATTTTTTTCCAATGACAATTTCGGGTTAAATTTGACGCCCAATTGAAATCGTGAATCCATGAAATTTATAGTATCATCATCTTATCTGCTTAAGCAACTTTCTGCCATCAATGGTGTGATCACAACTAATCCCGTGGTGCCTATTCTTGAGAATTTTCTTTTTGAAATCACAGATGGTACTTTGACGATCACTGCATCTGATCTTCAGACAAGCATGATCACTGAGCTGGAAGTGGAAGCTAAGGAGAATGGAAGTATTGCCATTCCTGCCAAGATTCTTTTGGAGACACTCAGAAACTTGCCTGAGCAGCCGGTGACCTTTTCCATCGATGCGGATACTTATAGCATAGAGATCAATTCGGATAACGGTAGATACAAGCTAAGTGGCGAGAACGCAACGGACTTCCCAAAGATTCCTACAGTGTCTGATGGGTATGCGGTGAATATGTCATCGGGCGTACTGGCCCAGGCCATCAACAGCACCATCTATGCCACCAGCAATGATGAACTAAGACCTGCAATGACAGGGGTATACATCAAACTGGATGAGACCAATACCACCTTTGTGGCTACGGACAGTCACCGACTGATCAGATACCGACGAGTGGATATTGCCTCTGATATGGCGCACAATATGATCATTCCAAGGAAGGCCCTGACGCTTTTGAAGTCTACACTTCCTTCTGAAAATACCAACGTTAACCTTGAGTTTAACGCTTCTAATGCATTCTTCAGCTTCAACAATGTGAAGATGATATGCCGACTGATCGATGAGCGATTCCCGGATTACGAGAACGTGATTCCTTCAGACAATGAGAATGCGATGAACATCAACAAGAGTGAGCTCCTGAGCTCTCTGAAGCGGATTGCCATTTACGCCAATAAGACCACTCATCAGGTGCGGTTGAAGATCACAGGTAGTGAATTGTTGATCTCTGCTGAGGATTTGGACTTCTCCAACGAAGCCAGTGAGCGGTTGTCTTGTGAGCATGACGGAGAGGATATTGAGATTGGCTTCAATGCCAAGTTTTTGATCGAAATGCTCAACAATATGGACGCGGAAGAGATCACCTTGAAACTCAACGCACCCAACAGAGCAGGTATTATTCTACCTGTAGAGAAAGACGAAAACGAAGACATTCTTTTGCTGGTGATGCCAGTGATGCTGAACAACTACGTGTAAGTAGATTCGGTCAACTTTATAAAAAAGGGGCTCCTGAAAATTTTCAGGAGCCCCTTTTGTGTTTTTTGTCTATGATTATTTTTTCTTCCTGGCTCCGCCACCCCGGCCTTTTTTCTCGGGCGTTTTGTCTGCCAGTTCTTTACACTCGGCATAGGTAAGCTCCTCAGGTACCTTGTCTTTCGGGATTTTCACATTCTTCTTCCCAAACTTGATATAAGCTCCATACCTACCATTGAGTACCTGCACTTCAGGGTCTTCATCAAAGGTTTTGATAAACTTGTTGGCATCTGCTTCCCGCTTAGCCAGGATCAGCTCTATGGCTTCTTCTTCTGTCACCGTGAGGGGATCCATCTCTTTTGGAAGGGAGACAAACTTGCCATCGTGGCGGATATATGGACCAAAGCGACCAATGGCTGCAGTCATCACCTTGTCTTCAAACTCACCCAGGTTACGAGGTAGCTTGAAAAGTTCAAGGGCTTCCTCTATGGTGACATTTTCAAGAAACTGACCTTTCTTCAGGCTGGCGTACTGTGGTTTTTCGTCATCTTCCTTTTCGGGTGATTCCCCCAACTGCACGTAAGCGCCGTATTTGCCCATCCTTGCGTAGATGTTTTTGCCGGTCTTAGGGTCTGTGCCCAGCTCCCGCGCCGCAGAGATATCCGCACGTTCCAGACTATCGGTGTTTTCCACTTTCGTGTGAAACTTGCCGTAAAATGACTGGATCATTTGCTCCCAGGCTTTGGTGCCATTGGCTATGTCGTCAAACTCCTTCTCCACATCTGCGGTGAAAGAGTAATCCACTACATTTTCGAAATGTTCTACCAGAAAATCGTTGACGATCATGGCAATATTGGTAGGGAAGAGTTTGTTTTTCTCTGCCCCGGTCATTTCCGTTTTTGTGGTTTTGTTGATCTGCCCTTTGGCCAGTACCAGCTCCACATACTGTCGCTCCTTGCCATCCCGTGACTCTTTGATGACGTACTCACGTTTCTGTATGGTAGAGATGGTAGGGGCATAAGTAGACGGTCGGCCGATTCCTTTTTCTTCCAACTGCTTCACCAGACTGGCTTCAGTATATCTGGCCGGAGGTCTGGTAAAACCTTCTTTACCCAGCATTTGCTGTAGGTCCAGTTTCTGCCCTATAGCCAGGGGCGGGAGCATCGATTTTTGTTCTTCGTCTTCGTCATCATCCGTGGACTCCAGATACACTTTTAGGAATCCTTCAAACTTGATCACTTCACCACGTGCCACGAGCACTTCGTCGGTGGTGGAGATACTTATGGTGGCGGTTGTTTTTTCCAGCTGAGCATCAGCCATCTGCGAGGCGATAGCCCGCTTCCATATGAGCTCATAAAGTCGGCCTTCTGCCGAGCCCGCACTCACCGACTGCACATGGAAATCTGTAGGACGAATTGCTTCGTGAGCTTCCTGTGCAGATTGCGATTTGGTTTTGTAAGACCGGTTTTGAATAAAGTCTTTGCCATAGGAGCCGGATATTTCCGAATTCGCACTAGCGATGGCCTCTTGTGACAGGTTTACAGAGTCAGTTCTCATATAAGAGATCTTACCCGCCTCGTAGAGCTTTTGCGCTAGTGACATGGTATAGGACACTGAGTAGCCCAGTTTCCTACTGGCCTCCTGCTGGAGTGTAGAAGTGGTAAACGGAGGAGCCGGACTTTTCTTGGCCGGTTTGGTCTCCAGGTTACTGATTTCAAAATCGGCACCCGTACAAAGATTGAGAAAAGCCTGTGCTTCTGCTTCAGTTTTGAAGCGTTTGCCCAATTCTGCCTGAAGCACTTTTCCCTGATCCAGGTCAAACAAGGCCGAGATCTTGAAACTAGACTGAGCTTCAAACTGATCTATCTCACGCTCTCTTTCTACCACCATGCGGACAGCCACGGACTGTACCCGACCGGCAGATAATCCCCGGCGTACTTTTTTCCAAAGGACAGGGGATAACTCAAAACCTACCAATCTGTCCAGAATTCGTCTGGCTTGCTGTGCATTGACCAGATCTATATCAATTCCCCGAGGATTCTGTATTGCGTTTTGAATCGCATTTTTGGTGATCTCACGGAAAACAATTCTTCTTGTATTGGAGTCATTGAGGTTCAGTGCTTCTTTCAAATGCCAGGAAATGGCCTCTCCTTCACGGTCATCATCACTCGCGAGGTAGATGGTCTCAGCTGCCTTCGCCAATTTCTTGAGTTCTCTGATGACCTCCTTTTTATCTGCTGAAACCTCATAGGTGGGTTTGAAGCCGTTGGCAATGTCTATGGCCTTATCTCCTTTGGGGAGATCTCTTACATGACCGTAAGATGACTTCACTTGGTAATCGCTACCCAAATACCCTTCTATCGTTTTTGCTTTTGCCGGAGACTCTACTATTACCAGGTTTTTTGCCATGCTCAGATTTTTTAAGGTGGTAAATATCTTGAAATTTTATTAATTACCTAAAGAATAGCACCTTCTGGGTTTAAAGGTTTCTTTAGCTTTAGCTGGTGAGTTAACCAAAAAAAATCGAAATGGTTAAGAATCTTTATTTATTGCGGCACGGACAGGCCGAGTATGGTTTCCAGGGATCTGATTTTGACCGATCATTGACTGTGAATGGTGTGATTCAGCTTCGGTCTTTGGGTCAGGCCATGAAGTTGAAGTCTTTTTATCCTGACAAAGTGTACTGCAGTACCGCCAACAGAACCCAGCAAACAGCCGAGATATTCACTGAAGAACTGGATTACACATTGCCGGTGCATTACATGGAGGAAATATATGAAGCCTCAGTGCGCACGCTCTTCGAACTGATCACCAAACAGGATGAAGCAGATAGCGTGATATTGATCATTGGTCATAACCCCGGCATTTCCTACCTCTATGATTACCTCACAAGTGCCAACTTTGGAGACATGACTCCCGGGGAGCTGGTCAGGATCGAGTTTGAGGACCTGGCTTGGTCAGAGATCTCCAAAGGGGTGGGCTTTAAGAAAACCATCTAACTACTTCGGTGTGAGTGTGGAGAGAAATGCCCTAAACTCTTCCGTGTCATATTTAGCCATGCCGTGGCGGGTGAGCACTACCTGACCATCCGGAGAGATGACATAGGTGGTGGGGATGGAGCTGGGGTTGTACGGTGAGGGCAGTGGAGACTCCAGGAAGTATACCGGGAGCTCAAATCCTTTTCTGTCAACGAACCTCCGGGCCTTGTCCCGATCTTCATCCAGTGAGATCATCACGAAGGTCACGTCCTTCCCCATTTTCTGGTAGAGGTCTTCTATGTCTGGCATCTCCGCAATACATGGTGGACACCAGGTCGCCCAGAAATTAAGAAAGATCGTTTGGCCCCGAAAGGTTGAAAAACTGACTGGTTTGCCGGCGATATTAGAAAGCCTGAGATCGTAGCTGGCTGTTGCCTTCTCATCATCTGCCTCGGGCTGCATGATTCCTGTGGCCAGAACCACCCGCTGAATTTGTCCGATCACCTCGGTATGCAGTCCGGTGACATAAAGTGTCAGACCCACTACCACAATAATGGTCCATTCTATCAGTTCTTTTCTGTAAGATTTCTTGCTCATTTTTCTGCTTCTGAAAATATTCTCATTTATCTAACGCAATCTTTCTGATAAAATCAGAGAAATGATATTTTTGGCGCCCGATTGTCGGGACCACGCCTAAACGAATTACGTTAGAACAAAAATTACCGAATGTTTTCTCCTTTTGAAAACATCAATTATAAAACAACAACATGATCAATTACGCTGCTAAGATAGCCCAGGAACTCTCATTACAACCCCGCTTTGTAGAAGCCACCACCACCCTATTGGATGGGGGTGCCACTGTGCCTTTTATTTCCCGATACCGGAAGGAACTCACAGGTACCATGGATGAAGTAGAAGTGGCGGCGGTAAGGGATCGACTGGCCCAGCTAAGGGATTTGGATAAACGCAGGGAGGCGATTCTTAAGTCCATAGAAGAGCAGGAAAAGTTGACTCCCGAACTAAAGAAGAAAATAGAAGCTGCTGAAACGATGGCTGCCCTGGAAGACCTTTATCTTCCTTACAAACCCAAGCGAAAGACCAAAGCTTCCGTAGCCAAAGAAAAGGGACTGGAGCCCCTGGCCAAAGTATTGTGGCAGCAGGGAAATGTATCACCTGAGCAGGAAGCGGAGCAATACATCAGTGAGGAGAAAGGTGTGGAAGATGTGAATGCCGCGCTACAGGGTGCCAGGGATATTATGGCTGAGTGGATCAGTGAGGATGCGGAGGCCAGACAGAAGATCAGAGACCTGTTTAAGGCCGAGGGGATGATTAGCTCCAGAGTACTCAAGGGAAAAGAGGTAGAAGGCCAGAAGTACAAAGATTACTTCGAATGGGAGGAGTCATTGAAGACCATCCCATCTCACAGACTACTGGCCATCCGTCGTGGTGAGCGGGAGGGAATCCTGATTATGGACACATTTGTGCCTGAAGAGTCAGCCATTGATCGGTTAAGCCGACAGTTTGTGCAGGGCTCCAATGCCGCGGCTGAACATGTAGCTACAGCCCTCAAAGATTCATACAAAAGACTCATCAAGCCGAGTATAGAGACCGAGGCACGGATGGAAAGCAAGAAAGCTGCCGATACCGAGGCTATTTCGGTATTTGTAGATAACATCAAGCAGCTCCTAATGGCCGCTCCACTGGGACAAAAAGCAGTATTGGCATTAGACCCGGGCTTCAGGACGGGGTGTAAAGTGGTGTGTTTGGATCGTCAGGGGAAGCTTTTGGAACATACGGCTATTTATCCCAATGAGCCCCAAAAAGACATTCATACTTCTGCGGCCATTATCGGTGCCCTGTGTCAGAAGCATAACATAGAAGCCATCGCCATAGGCAATGGAACTGCCAGTCGGGAGACAGAGCAGTTTGTGAAGGGCATAGGCTTACCCGCCAGTATCATCGTGGCCATGGTCAACGAAAGTGGAGCCTCTATTTACTCCGCTTCGGAGGTGGCTCGTGAAGAGTTCAAAGATTATGACCTTACCGTACGTGGAGCGGTGAGTATCGGCCGCCGAATGATGGATCCATTGGCGGAGCTGGTGAAGATAGATGCCAAATCCATCGGTGTAGGACAGTATCAGCACGATGTAGATCAGAATGCCCTGAAGCATTCTTTGGATGATACTGTAATGAGTTGTGTGAATGGCGTGGGGGTAGAGCTCAATACGGCGAGCAAGCAGCTTTTGACTTATGTATCTGGTTTGGGGCCACAGCTGGCTGAAAACATTGTCAAGCACAGAAACGAAAATGGGGCATTCAAAAGTCGGGAGGATCTGAAAAGCATTCCCCGACTTGGAGATAAAGCATTTGAACAGGCGGCAGGTTTCCTAAGGATCAAGGGGGCTAAAAACATACTGGATGAAAGTGCCGTGCATCCGGAACGCTACAATACGGTGTACACCATGGCCAAGGACCTGGGCTGTACGGTGGAGGATCTTGTAAAAGATCAAAACCTGAGGAGCAGGATCGATTTGAAAAAGTATGTATCTGACGATCTTGGTTTGCCTACCTTGAAGGATATTCTGGCGGAGCTGGCCAAGCCGGGGCGTGATCCTCGTGAGCAGTTCGAGACTTTCGCATTTGCAGACCATGTGCATGAAATCAAAGATTTGTCTGTGGGTATGAAACTTCCAGGTATCATTACCAATATCACCAAATTTGGGGCGTTTGTGGATGTAGGGGTGCACCAGGATGGTCTGGTACATGTGAGTCATCTTTCGGATAGCTTTGTGTCTGATCCCACCAAGGCGGTGAAACTGCAGCAAAAGGTGATGGTGACGGTGCTGGAGGTAGATGTGCCCAGAAAGCGGATTTCACTTTCCATGAAGTCGGACCCTTATGGTAAGTCGGCACCTAAACAGGACCGTAAAAAGAGAGAAGAAAAAGAACCGGAAGGAGACTTGCAAGCCAAACTGGCGATGCTCAAGGGTAAATTCGGTAAATAAATATGAAAAGAACGCTACTCCTTTGGATGACATTTTTCATAGCCCTGATGGGTTGCGAAGATGAGACCTATTATCCACCCGGCTTATATGGCTACCAGGTGGAGCGTCTGATATCCGGAGGAGAAGACAAGGTTTGGGCCCTCGCAGGTTTAGAGGTAGATGGCCAGACTCAGAGCATTGAAGGCTGTGCCAATGCGGTGGAGCTACATGTTTACCAGGGGACTACAGCCATCGACGTATATCAGATCACTACCTGTGAGGTGCCGGATACTTTATATTATGGCGAAATGACGGCTTCAGAAGCGGGCTCATCTGCCTCAAATACGAATGTGTTCACAGACTCACTCCTTTTTGAGAACGGAGAGGTGAATTATGTAATAGTGAAAGAGGTGACCTCCCTCAGACTAAAATTCGACCGGTACTTTGGTGGTGTGAAGTCCACCTATCAGTGGGTGGCCCGCTAGTTTTTAATATTCATTCACCACATTCACCATATGGGCGGCCATGAGGCCGGCAGTTTCTGTGCGAAGTGTACTCTTTCCGAGACTTATTTTTTGAAATCCCTGATTCAACGCTTCGGTTACTTCCACTTTCGAAAAGTCACCCTCAGGCCCGATAAGGGTGATGACCTTCTGACTGGATTTTAGTTCGTTGGAGAGATAAGGCAAATCCGGCTCCACCACTGCGATGAATTTTAGTCCGTTGTGATCGGCTTTTAGGAAATCCTTCAGTTTGACCATGGGATTGATCCTCGTCAGAAATCCACTTTTGGATTGTTTGAGAGCACTCACGGCTTTTTTCTCCAGCCGTTCAGTCCGCATCTTATTCCTTTCGCAGTTGTCAGTAAGGACAAAACTGATCTCATCTACACCCAGCTCGCACGCTTTCTCTACAAACCATTCTATCCGGTCAGTATTCTTAGTAGGAGCAATGGCGATGTGATTGTAAAAGGGGCGCGGCTCCAGTTGCGTTTTTTGGGTGATTTCAAATTCACAAAGCTTTCCGGTAATGGACGTAATCACCGCTTGATAAGCCATTCCCTTGCCATCGAAGATGCCTATTTCATCCCCTGCTTTTTTGCGGAGCACTTTTACACAATGCTGGTACTCATCATCTGAGAGATGGAATACCCCTTCTGATGTTTTGGGCTGAAAGAAATAGAGCATCAAACTGTTTTTGGAATGGCTAAATTAGGAAATCCTAAGTACTTAATGCCGATCGTCAGAGGAATGGACTTCTTTGAAATATTGGCGTGGGGTGCACCCTTTGATTTTCTTAAAGGCCCTGTTGAATGTGGGCTTGGAGTTGAACCCCACGCTGAAGGCAATCTCCAAAAAGGACGCCGAGTCACCTGAAGCTTCCACTTTTCGGATAAATTCATCTACACGGTAAGTATTGATCAGTTCGGTGAAGTGCTGGTCAAATTGCTCATTGATCACCCGGGAGAGCGTATGCGAGGCGGTAGGGATCATGTGGGCCATACTTTCCAGAGTGAGTTCCGGTTTCAGATAGATCTGATCGGTTTCCAGTAGTTTGATCAGTTTGTTTTTGATGCTGGAGATCTCATCCTGATTAATTTTTTGATCCTGATATTTCTTTTTCTCCCGGAGCACTTCCGGATGCTTCACGGCATAGTAAGCCAAAGCAAAGATGATGAGTGAAAAGAGCAGCCAGAGTACGTCTATGAGGTTTTCGGAAATGTAAAGGAGATCCGTGTTCAAAATCCGCCCCGAAACGTAGATCACCACCACGATGAGCCACAGGCCGAGATAGATGGCTTTGATGTTTAAGACATAGTCCAAAAATCGCAGGTACTTTTTTTGTTTCTCGTTGAGGTGCTCCTGTGTGCTGTAACCCGCGAGGATTCGCTTACAGATGATCCAGTAGGCACTATTGAAAAGCAGGGCCAGTACACCGGTGATGGCGAAATAGGGGAAGAGCTCTTTGTCCAGTACTTTGTAGATAAAAGTCTGCCGCTCCAGCGCCAGGTAAGGCAGGTAAAGGGCAAACTGCACGAGAAACGGAATGAACTGGGGCCAAATTCGGGACCATTTGACTTCTATGACCAGCAGCTTGTGAATGTACAGATAGAAGATGGGTCCATAGGTAAATAGGATCAGCTCCGGAACAAAGAGCAATTTTGGCTCCCAATTGAATACATCAGGATCAAAAGTGGAGGCCCTGCCCAGTACCGAAATGGTGATGAGAACCAGCAGGACACTCAATATTGAATTGGCTGTTTTGTTTTGGTTGCGAATGGTATTGATCGCCACTACCAGCAGCAGGCCCTGAATGGCTGCAATGATGAGAAAATACATGTAGATGGTGTAGGAGTGAGATGAGATGTCCTCCCACGACTCTACAGTCATGTGGACCGTTTGCTCAGATGCCGTGCTGATCAGTAATCTGTTTGGTCTTGCACGTCCGTTTTTGCGAGCCTCTACAGAACTCCATGTGCCTCTGGTGATTTTATATTGGAGCGTATCACTGCTGTGGAGCAGGTGCAGGACAAGTGTGCCATCAGGGGATCTTTGAAATTTTCGCTCTGCCTTATCGGTGACCCAACCATCTATATCGGTGACCAGGTAGATAGAAGCATCATGTGGAGTGTTGGCTGGTACTGCGTCCACAATAAAAGTGGTGTGGTACTTTGGAGCTTCATCCGCACCAAAACCAGTAAGGCTCCACACACAGCAGAGCAACCCCCATAAAATTACCTTTCTGTTCACCGCTGACAAGGAAATTATGATTTCGCAATAATATAAGATTTTCGAAACTACAATCTATTGATTTTTCAAAAACAACGAACCTTTATTTTAAAAGTGTCAATTTATAAAATGAAGCGAACGGATCGTTTTATTAAAGGAGATTGGTTTTCACATTAAGCGAAATATAGGGACGTAAGTCCCATCCACCAACCAATTACCTATGAGCTTCAAAAGTATTTTTTTCACCCTGTTCTTTGCCTGTTCCGGAATCATGGTGTTCTCTCAGGGAGTGACACTTTCTGAGGATGAGGTGCTCCCTCATATTGTGGCCAGGCACTATGCTGATCACCCGGGAAGTCTCGCAGTGGGCTGGCAGCAAATAGAGATGGAGGGAGCCAACAGATACATGGCCACCTATGCCGAAGATAAGATACGGCGTGAGACCATTTATAATAAGAGCGGAAGACCTCTGTTTGAATCCACCATACATGAGGGTGATTTACCACTTATGATGAGTTATTATGTCGAGGACCGATTTGGAAAATTCAGGGTGGTAGAGTTTAAAAGCACTAAAGACCTCTCAAACGAAATCATGCGATACACGCTAGTGGTGAAGGCCAAGGAATATGGAGAGCTCGAGCTTGCTTTTGATAATGAAATGAACCCTATTGAGTCGCGGACAGCCCTGGCTTCCTATGACTAATGTTACCCGAATGTAAACCAGATTTAATAACAACCTAATTCAAAAACTACTAATCCATTTCCAACTTATGAAAACTACCTTTAGAATGATGAAAACCAAACATTTAAGTCTGCTGCTTGCCGTTTTGGCAGGTGGTTTTTTGCTGTCCTGCGAAGAGGATGATGGTGCGGAAAACGCACTGCTCGATGCCCAAAATGAAATCAATGTGGTGGATGTGACCACCCATGATGGCCGTCCGTTTTCTACCGGAGTAGAGCCTCAGTCCAACGCCAAGTATGTAGGCGGACCCGGCGGAGGTGTGATGATGCAGGGTTTCTACTGGGATGTGCCAGCCGGTGGTACATGGTGGAACACCGTGAAGAACAAGACTACTGCCTGGGCCAATGCCGGGATCAAAGCTATCTGGCTGCCGCCTGTCTCTAAGGCACAGAATGGTCCTTACTCGATGGGCTATGATCCTACAGACTACTACGATTTTGGAAATTACAACCAGAACGGTACTGTTGAAACACGGTTTGGTTCAAAAACAGAGCTTCAGGCATTGATCACTGCAGCACACGGTCAGAGCATGGAAGTATATGCTGATATTGTTATCAACCACAACAGTGGAGGACAGTCTGAAGCTAACCAGTACACTGGTGGCAACACGTGGACTGATTTCACAGGAGTAGCTTCAGGCAAGTTCCCCCGGTCTCAGCATGATTTCCATCCCAACTGGGTACATAGCAATGATGGCGGTAGTTTTGGTGGCTTCCCTGATCTGTGTCATGATGTGCCTTACGTACAGGATTGGCTATGGGGCCGCTCAGATGCTGTTGCCAAGTACTACAAAAACACCATGAAATTTGATGGTTGGAGATTTGACTATGTGAAGGGATTTGAGCCCTGGGTAGTGAGTTCATGGAACAGTGCAGTTGGCGGATTCTCAGTAGGAGAGCTGTGGGATTCGGATGTAAACTACCTCAACTGGTGGGCAAATAATGCGAATAGTTCGGTATTCGATTTCGCCGCTTACTACAAAATGAATGATGCTTTTGATGGTAACAACCTGAATAAGCTGAACGATGACATGATGTGGAAGCGAAATGCTTACAAAGCGGTGACCTTTGTGACCAATCATGATACGGATGAAATCTACAACAAGATGCTGGCCTATGCCTACATCCTTACCCATGAAGGGTACCCCTGTATTTTCTATCGGGATTATGAAACATGGTTGGATAAAAACAAGCTCAACAATCTGATCTGGATACATAACCAAAAGGCTACTGGTAATACCAGCATTCTATACACCGATACTGATGAGTATTTGGCCCGTAGAAATGGCTATGGCGGCAACCCAGGTTTGATCGTTTACATCAATAACTCCAACAGCTGGCTGACACGTTGGGTACCTACCAACTGGAACAATACCCAGATCAAAGATTTCACAGGTCACTCCGGCTGGTACCCTACCACACAGAGTGGTGGCTGGGTAGAGATTCAGTGTCCTCCGAAGAGCTACAGTGTGTGGTCTCCAAATATTTAGAATATACAATCGTTTGTATTAATACTTCTTCAAAAAGGCCACCCGTTTGGGGTGGCTTTTTTGCGTTTCTGAGCTATATTCAAGGCTATGAGGTATTTTTTCTTAATCGCCGGGCTCATGCTCATCGGCCAGCTGGCAGTTACCGGTCAGGATTTCAACCTTTCAGGAACAGTAGTAGATGAGAGGGGAGAGGAAATTATCGGAGCGGGGGTGCTGTTGGAAGAGCTCGGGTTGGGTACTTCTACAGACCTAAACGGGAAGTTCAAACTCTTTGCTCCCAAGAGAAATTATACACTGATCGTGCAGTATCTGGGGTACAAGGAATACAGAAACACCATTTACCTCAATCGTCACATTGACCTGACCGTGCGGATGGAGAGCACCTTCACCCAGCTACAGGAAGTAGTGAAAACTGCACGGGCAGAGGATTATCGGATCAAATCCATCCCCGGAGTGGAGCGCCTCACCATCAAAGACGTTGAGGACGTGCCCCTGCTAATGGGCGAGCTTGATATTGTGAACTCCATACTCTTATTGCCGGGGGTGTCCAATGCCGGGGAAGGTTCCACGGGGTTCAATGTACGTGGCGGAAAGGTGGATCAAAACCTTATCACCCTGGATGGATCAGAGGTGTTCAACTCCTCACATTTGCTGGGATTCTTCTCCATTTTCAACTCTGATGTCATCAAGGATTTCACCTTGTACAAGGGGCATATGCCAGCTACTTTTGGTGGACGACTATCGTCGGTGCTGGATGTGAATACGCGCGAAGGCAGCTATGAGCAAATGGAGGGATCTGTGACGGTAGGCCCCGTCACCAGCAAGCTGTCTTTCGAAACCCCGATCATTCAAAACAAGCTTTCTGTGCTGGCCGCGGCCAGGTTTGCTTACCCCAACTGGGTGATCGGCCAAATGAAAGATTATGATGTGAAGCGCAGTAAGGCCGTTTTCGATGATCAGAACCTGATTTTGGGCTACCGAATTAATGATCGGAATAAAGTAAATCTATCGTTCTACAGAAGCTTTGACCGCTTTCGCTTTAGCGACGATTTTGAATTCAACTGGGGCCATGTAATGGGTAGCCTGACCATGCAAAATGTAATTTCGGATGTGTTTCTCCATGAACTGAAGATCAATCATGTGGACTATCACAACCGGCAGTATGATGTGGCAGAGGACTATGAGGTCCAGAATGGAATCGCCAGCACCTCACTGAAGGATAATTTTCTCTATGAGGGCTTTACCAACCATCAGATCAACATGGGATTGGAAATCAAAGACTATCATCAGAAACCGGAGGAGCGTCTGGCGGGAGCCCGATCTGGTGTGGTACCTGCCCATGTAGAAAAGGATAGGGGGGTGCTGGGCAGCATATATGTAGACGATGAGTGGGCCCTTGGGAAGCTGACGCTTTCTGGTGGGCTCAGGTACAACTACTATGTTATGTTGGCCCGAAATGAATTTTTGCTCTACGAATTAGATCAACCAAAATCACTGACTAATATCGTAGACACGGCCCACGTGTCACCCGGAGATGTGAACTATGCCAATCTGGAACCCAGGGTGGGGCTCAATTTTCTGATGACCCCCAACATCTCGCTGAAAGCCAGTTATAACCGGGTGTATCAGTACCTTCACCTGATTTCCAATACCACCTCTGCCACACCGATAGATTTGTGGCAGGTCAGCACCTTTCATATAGAACCCCAGCAGTCGTCTAATTACAGCCTGGGCATGAGCTTCACCAATGACCGTCGGAGGTGGCAAAACTCCGTGGACGTATTTTACAGAGATATCAGTAACATTTACGATTACCGCGACTTTGCTGATCTCCTGCTCAACAATCACCTCGAAACGGAATTGCTGCAGGGGCAAGGCAGGTCTTATGGGCTGGAGTTTCTCTTCGAAAAGCAAAAGGGAAAGTGGACCGGTTGGCTGGCTTACACACTTTCCAAATCTGAAAACCTGGTCAATGGACCTTCTGAGACAGAGCGAATCAACGACGGAAAGTGGTACCCGTCTAACTATGACCAGCGGCATAACCTCTCCGTGGTGGCCAAACGTGATCTGGGAGGCGACAAGGCTTTTTTCTCTGTGAACATGGTTTATAACAGTGGTCGTCCTTTCACAGGCGTGGAATCCAGTTATTACTTCAACAATGCCGTGGTGCCACTCTATAGTTCCAGAAACAAATACAGGATTCCGGATTATGTCCGCTTTGATGTTGGTTTGGGATTTAATTCGGTTTTCAAAAAATGGGAGGATCAGCTGAACTTTTCAGTATACAACCTCTTTGGTCGGGCCAATGCTTATTCCATTTACTACAGAAAGCCGACTAGCACGGCCATTATCCCGTTCAGCTATAAACTGACTGTACTCGGTCAGGCATTTCCATCTATTACCTATACCGTCAGTTTCAAATGAGAATTACCTGTTTTATGAAGTTAATGAGTCGTTGGCTGATGGGGGTACTGATCCTTTGGGGATGTGAAGAGCCCTATGATTTTGAAGAGGATAAGGACATTGAAAGGCCCATCATTATCACCGGATATATCGATCAGTCCAGTGGGCCCTATTTTGTGAAAGTAAGCCAGGCCAGTGCCACGGGTTCACTGCCTGCCAATGTGCTGGCAGCATGTGTCATCTTGTACGATGAAACCGGACCTTCAGAGGAATTTGAAGAGGTGGGTGACGGTGTCTACAGGTGTCCGGGAAACACCGTCCATGGGGAGCCGGGAGGTAGTTATTATATCGAAGTGAAATTATCCACAGGTCACGTTTTTCGGTCTGTCCCTGAAACCATGCCAGCACTACAGGCATCTGATTCTCTGAACTGGAAGGAAACCCTCGATGTACGCACGGCCAGTACAGGACTGGATTTTAAGGTGCCGGTGGTGAGTATTGACATGACCACCAGCATCCCTCAGACCAGTGAGCCTCTGTATTTCAACTGGGTGGGTGCCGAAAGTTTTTCCATTATCCCCACGGATTTTCCGGATCCATTTGGGTCCATACCACCACCCTGCTATGTTACCCGGTATTTTGGGTCTGAGAAAATCAATCTTTTCAGCAACCTCCAAAATAAGGCACCTTCCTATACTTTCGAAGGATTTTGGATCAGGGACATTGACGACTCGTTTCTGACCAAACACATCTTCACGGTCTATCAATATGGAATCTCCAAGGGGTACTATAGTTACCTGCAAAGTGTTAAGGTACTGGTGGAGAACAACGGGTCATTGTTTGATTCGCCTCCGGGCAGGGCTGTTGGTAATATCTATCCTTTAGAGGGCGATGCCCTGGTGCAGGGATATTTTCATGCTTCCGTTGTAGACACTACCCGAATGGCCGTTTTTCCCAATGAACTGATAAGCTTCATCATTGACGATTGTGAGTACACTATAGGCAAGCCTTTTAGTGAGTATGATGCCCATTGTCTCAATTGCCTCAACTATCCCGGGAGTACATATGAGCGACCCGAGTACTGGACCAAAGTGTATTGAAATGAAATATTTTACGCACTTGATTGTCTGTTTGGTTCTGGTTTCGGCTTGTGAAACGCTATATCTTCTGGATGAGGACAAGGATGTGGCCCGGCAGATTGTCATTTCGGGATATATCAATCAAGGGCCGGGGCCCTATCATGTGAAGATTCAGCAGACTTCCTTCACCGGTGAAGCACCCACAGATGTATTCAATGCGCAGGTGACCCTCGTGGATGAGGGAGGGAATAGAGAGGATTTTGTAGCCCAAACCTTCATTCAGGATAATAAATCCAAAGTGAATTACCGATGCCCGGCCAATATAGTGAAGGGATATCCTGGCCGATCTTATCACATAGAGGTGGTACTGGCAGATGGCAGGAGATATGAAACCGAGCCGGATCGGATGCCTTTCTACCAGGGCCAGGACGAAATCAGCTGGGAGGAGACGGAACTGATCACTACCTCCACTTTAGGGCTGGATGTGTCGGTGCCTGCGGTGAAATGCCACCTGACCACCCGTTTTCAGCAGCATGATGAGCCCATTTTTCTCACGTGGTTGGGTGAAGAAACCTATGCCTTTT
Source organism: Marinoscillum luteum (assembly GCF_044005705.1). NCBI lineage: Bacteria > Pseudomonadati > Bacteroidota > Cytophagia > Cytophagales > Reichenbachiellaceae > Marinoscillum > Marinoscillum luteum. The sequence goes on from NZ_JBIPKE010000017.1 coordinate 454,018, forward strand.
TCCAAACAGATTTTCCGGATCCGTTCAACAATACACCACCTCCGTGCTACATCATCCGGCCTATTGGTGCCGAAGACCTCAACCTGTTTACCAACGTGGGATATACCAAAAGCGAATTTGAGGTGCCAGCGATCATCACCAGGGCCATCGACAAATCCTTTCAGATCAAGCACATCTTCACGCTGTATCAGTACTCCATGTCAGAGCGAAATTTTCAATACATGCGGAGCATAGAGGCTCTGACGGAAAACTCAGGCTCTCTCTTCGATACTCCACCCGGAGTGGCTTACGGCAATGTGATTCCTGATCAGGAAGACGAAAATGTTCAGGGCTTTTTTCAGGCTGTGCTGATGGATACCACCCGCATAGCAGTATTTCCCAATTTCCTCAACACCCAGGTCTCGGACGACTGTGCCTATCTCAGCGGCACCTTTGAGTATGATTACCCCAATATATGTAAGAACTGCACGCTCCTGCCCAATGCTTCCTTAGAAAGACCCGATTATTGGGTGGATACGAATTAATCACAACTTCTCGCACAGAGTGGGGATCAATTCCGCAAAAGCCTTTTGAAGCCGCCCTCTGAGGAGTTGTCCCGACTTGTTTTCGATCTTTCGTCCGTCGATTTCATGAATCGGGGTGAGCTCTCCCATGGTTCCGGTGGCAAAGACCTCATCGGCATTGTAAAACTCCACCAGCGACAGGTTTTTTTCAAAAACCGGAAGGTCAAGTTTCCGAGCCAGATCCATCACCAATCCACGGGTGATTCCATGTAGGCAGGCATCGGCATAGGGGGTATACAGCACGCCCTCCTTGGCCATGAAAAGGTTCGTATCATTCAGCTCTGCCACAAATCCCTGATGATCCAGCATGATGGCCGCATCCACGTTCGCAAAGTTGGCCTGCACCTTGGCCAGAATGTTATTGAGCAGATTGGCATGGTGAATCTTGCTATCCAGGTATTGCGGGTTGTTTCTGCGCTGAGTGCTGGTGATCACTTTTATACCCTTTTCATTGTCGTAAACAAGCGGTTTCCACTCTGCCAGCACAATCAGACATGGCCCTTTTTGATTCAGACGAGGATCCATTCCTGAGGTGACTTTTTCACCCCGTGTAAGGGTTAGCCTGATGTGGGTGTCTTCTGTCATTCCATTGGCCTGCAGGGTAGCTTTGATGGCTGATTCGATGGTTGGGTCTGAAGGGACACTTTCAAAAGCCAGTGCTTTGGCTGATTCGCGCATCCTGCGCAGGTGATGATCCAGGCAAAAGACACCTTCCTTATATACCCGCAGACCTTCCCAGATGGCGTCTCCGCCCTGTACAGAGGAGTCAAATACGGAAACTTTGGCTTCTGAGCGATCCATCAGGCGGTCACCCACCCAGATCTTGATGTCTTCGTTTTTGGGATTATATTTTTGTAGCATTCGTTTTGTTAAATTGGGGTTTGACACTTGAAAATTATGCGAATTTTTCCATTAATCACCCTGCTTTTACTGTTTATCACTGCGTGCAACCCGGAGCAGAAGGTCCCAACGGACTGGCAACTGACTGGCTTCATCAAGATGGACGCCAACAACCCTGTGCTCACTCCGGACACCACTACTTTATTTGTGGATCCCATCAAAGGGGATACCGTCAAATGGGAGGGGAAGGATGTCTTTAATCCGGCCTCTGTAGTCAGGAATGATACCCTGTTTTTGCTCTACCGTGCGGAGGATTTTGTTGGAAGATACAACGGAACCTCACGTATCGGGCTGGCTTATTCACTGGATGGGCTTCACTTCATCCGATACCCTCAGCCGGTGTTTTTCCCTCAGGAGGATGAAGCTAAAATATATGAATGGGAGGGTGGCGCTGAAGATCCCCGCATTGTGGAGGATGAAAATGGCCGCTACATCATGACCTACACGGGGTATGATGGAGACCTGGCCCGGTTGCTGTTAGCCACCTCCAATGATCTGATCAATTGGACAAAATATGGGTCTGCTTTTGCCAGGCAGGAAGACATAGACCACTGGTCTAAGTCGGGGTCCATTGTATCTGAAATGAGCGACGGGCGACTCATGGCAAAGAAAATCAATGGTCAATATTGGATGTACTTTGGAGATACGGACTTGTTTTTGGCAACCTCTGACGACCTGACTAAATGGACGCCAGTGAAAGATGCCGATGGGGAATGGATCAAGGTGCTAAGTCCCCGTGAGGGAAAGTTTGACAGTGACCTGGTGGAACCCGGTCCGCCAGCCATGCTGACGAAAAATGGGATTTTGCTTATCTACAACAGCCGAAATGCCCTGGATGATCGATATGATCCCACTTTGGCTCATGGTACCTACTCTGCGGGCCAGGTGCTGTTTGATCCTGAGCATCCAGAGCAGATTCTTGCGCGTGCGGAGGATTACTTTTTCACCCCGGACAAGGACTATGAGATCACCGGCCAGGTTAACAACGTTTGCTTCCTCGAGGGACTGAGTTTGTACAAAGGTCAGTGGTTTGTGTACTACGGTACCGCCGATTCTAAAATAGCCGTGGCGGTGGCACCGGAACGAGATGGATTATTTAACTGATTCGGATGACTGGAGAAACCAACCTGACCACCCTGATCAGAAGCATGATGCCGGAGCTGCAGCCAGGGGAGTATGTGTTTGCTTCAGTGACCAGCCTCTCAGGCATCAGCCGGGAAGATACGATCTGTGAGTTCAGAGAGGCTGAAGGTACCACCGTGGTGCTGGAAAGAAAACGGGCAGACGCTCTGGGGATTTCTTACGACTTTGTGGCTTCCTGGATCACGCTCAAAGTGCATTCCTCATTGGCTGCCGTAGGCCTCACAGCGGTCTTTGCCACAGCCCTGGCCAAAAGCAACATCAGCTGTAATGTGATGGCCGGCTATTATCACGACCATATTTTTGTAGATGCAGGGGACGCACAGCGTGCTGTTGATGTGCTCAGGGGCCTGTCTGCGGAGGCTGACCCGCTGAGATTTCTGTAGATTTATCCTGCACCGGGATGAGCCCAAACGACTCAATCACTCCTTCTGCGTGTTTGCTTTTCAGGTATTGTAAAAAACCGCTGATCGCCGGGTTGTTGGTATCCCGGTAGTAGATTCTCAGTCCGCGTTTTAGTGGGTATTTCCCATTTTCCAGATTCCGATGGGTGGGTGCTTCAAATTGGGTCTGTGTGCTGTCAGAGGGTAGCTTCATGTTGTGAACACTTTCTGTAAAGTACGCAAAACCAATGAAGCCAATGCCGTTGGGATTACTACTTACTTTAGCCACAATTTCTGCATTATCATGTGCTACTTTAGCAGTAGGGGCCAGCTGCTTTACCCCGAAATGCTCTACAAAAAATTGCTGCGTACCGGAGTTTTCATCCCGGATAATGGGTAAGATGAGGCCCGGTTTTCCACCCAATTGATTCCAGTCATAGACGGTGCCTGAGTAGATTTTTTGTAAACTTTCATCACTCAGGGAGTCAATAGGGTTATTTTGGTTGGTGATGACCACAATGGCATCATAAGCAACCACCGCCTCACTCACATGGTGATCGGATCCCAGGGTTTTTTCCAGGTCAAAAGGAAACGAAGAGAGCCCAATCTCGGCTTCATGATTTTTGATGGCCATCAGCCCTGTGCGGCTACCACCTCCCTCTATGCTGATGGTGATGCTGTCCTGACGTTTTTCAAAATCATTTTTGAGCTCCAGAAAAGTTTCATACATGGATTCACTACCCTTGATGCGGAGTTGATAGTGGTTGATCTCTGGCTGGCTGCAAGCCGCTATGCTGAGCAGCGCAATAATAGATGCGTAATGGATTTTCTTCATGGTTGTAAATGAAAACACGAAGCTAGAGTACGAACCTGCTACCGCACTCAACAGGCCTGTTAAGGAATAACTAACAATATGTTAGCTTTTGATAAAGCCTACGCTTTTAGGGCATCTTGGGCCATTTTCTCATAAAGGGGTAAAGCAGCGCTATACAATGCTTCACATTCAGGGGGCAACTGCACAGGGTTTAGATTCTTCTTTTGGAAACCCGTGGAGGCATGCACATTCTTGTACCAGTATTTAGCCCACACACCATCCTCTGGCAGGGCACCAGCCTTCCATCGGAGCATGGAGGCCTCAAAGGTGAGGTCGAGAGATTCGCACAGTTGTCGGAGTACTTTGTCAGGATTTTTCAATACTTCGTTGGAGTCGATTACAGGGCAGCTTTGAGTTTCTCTCAGTTTTTCAAAAAGTTCATATTGCCTGGCTACCCCAATATCAGTCATCTGTGGGTTGGGGATGACTTTTGAGAAAGAGGTGATCAACTGGCGAGGATCACGGATCAGAAAGACATTTCGATAATCCTCCAGAAAATCGATGTTCATGTTGATGAGGTGATGGGCCATGTTTTTCACAAAGACCACCTCATGCTGGCTGGCGGTATGCTGGATCCAGTTGCGTACTTCGCTCACTGTTTTGGGTTGGCTGGCTATGATTTCTTCCTTGCCCGGATGATCCGCCCCGGTCAGGTTGAGATAGTAGCCATAAAAGGGCTCATCCATCACTTTGGTGTCGGATCTGTGCGCAAAAGAATACATGAGCGCAGTGGAGATGTTTCGGGGCGAAGAAATGAGGTTGATGATCATCAGATATTGGTTTAATACTGAAATATATAACCAAAATCGCGAATCTGGCGTTTTGCCTACCATGAGACAAGCTCCAATATGGTTGATTGCGGTTTTCCTGTGTGGTTGTATGCAGTTCAGGTTGGAGCAAGAGGCGTTTCAGGAGATATTCAAAGACCGCCCCATTCAGCCGGTTTCGGAAACCATTGAAGTGGACAGTAATCACGTGCATTATGTCTACATAGATCAGGGTAAACCCAATCTGGCAGTGTTTATTCATGGATCTCCCGGTTCGTGGAGTGCGTTTATTGATTTTTTCAAAAATGATTCCCTCCTTCAAATCTACGATGTGCTCTCCATCGATCGTCCCGGCTTTGGCGATTCGGACTATGGCCGGCCAGAGCCTTCATTGCAAAAACAAGCCTACTACCTGCAGCAGGTGATCAGTCGATTTGATCAGCCCAACAAAGTGATGGTTGGGCACTCCCTGGGTGGCCCGGTGGCCGCCCGGATCGCTATGGACTACCCGAGTCTCACGCAGGCCATGGTGCTGGTCGCTCCTTCTGTGGACCCTGCCATGGAGCGCTATGAGTGGTACAGGACCTGGATAGAGACTAGAGTGGGTGGTTGGGTAACTCCCACTGACTTTTGGGTGAGCAATGAGGAGATTTTGCCCCTTAAAGCGGAGTTGGACGGTATGCTGCCCCTTTGGAAGGCGGTGCAAATTCCGGCTGTAGTCATTCAGGGGACTAAGGATATGCTGGTTCCCAAAGAGAACGCAGCATTTGTGCAGAGAATGATGGGAGACTCACTGACTGATATCCGATACCTGGAGGGAGTGAACCATTTCATCCCTTGGAGTCATCCTCATAAAATCGTAGAGGCGCTCGAAGCGCTGGCCTGGTAGGGTTATTCCGATTGCACCTCGGAGTAGTCCACCGTATCGATCAGACGTCCACGTGTATTGAAAAAGGACCATATCCCCGTCACCAGGCCTTTAGTGTATTGGCCCTCCGCAGCGATTTTTCCATTGGGGTGATATTGTCTCCATTCACCAGTCTGTAGTCCAGTGAGGTATCGTCCGGTTTCTTTCAAGGTGCCGTCTTCGTAGTAGTACCTGGCTACACCGGCTTTTTTTCCGTTGATCAATTCTTCCTCCGAGGCGATGGTGCCATCCTGATGGTAAGAAAGAAGGGTGCCGGTGCCATTTTTGAGTGTACCTGGAGTTAGTTCTTCACCCTGGATGGTAAAAAACGGACTTACTTCCATCAGACGTCCAAGTTTCCAGACCTGCTCTTGTTTGAGTTGTTCATTTTCGTAGAAAAGTCCCCACAGTCCATCCTCATCCCCGTGGACAAAACTCCCGATCATTCGGGGAATGCCTGAGTCGTAGTAGTAAATCCACTGATTTTCCATGAGGTCATTCTGATACTGGCCTTCATAGTCCAGGGCTCCATTGGCTTTGAAGTACTTCCAAAGTCCGGTTTTCTGGTCGCGCTCATAGTCACCTATAGAGAACAGCGTGCCATCCTCATAAAAGCTCAGCCATTTGCCGGTTTTCAGGCCCAGGGCGTATTGCCCTTCCACGCTCTTGGCTCCACTTTCGTGAAATTCTTTATAGGCTCCACTGAGGAGACCGTTTTTGAAGCGAAATTCTTTGCGGAGTTGCTTATTGGGGTAATAAATTTTCCAGGTACCAGACTCAATGCCGTTGGTATAGTATTCTTCCGCTTTCAGGCGACCAAATGAGTAGTAGAATAAGCTCTTTCCGTTGAGCTGGCCATTTTTGTATTTCTTCACAAAGTTCACATTTCCCTCAGGGAAGTATTCGATCCAGGTACTATCCTGCTGACCATTGCGGTAGTATCCGGTCAGGGCCAGTTTTCCATTGTCATAGTATTCTTTGTAAGGGCCGTTGAGGACATTTTTCTCATACGTACTTTCATTGATCAGCACTCCGTAGGCGTCCAGCTTCCTGTTGAGGCCATGTTTTACTCCGTTTTCGTATTCTATGATTTCCTTGAGGGTGCCGTTTTGATTATAGTATTTCCATACTCCGGTTTTCTGGCCGTTTTGCACAGCACCCACAAAGGCCCGGGTACCATCTTCATACTTGGAGCGATACACGCCATCGGGTAGGGTATCGGTCTGGAAAACCCTCTGGTTAGGGTCCAGTTCTGGATCCTGGGCCAGCAGAGGTCGCAGTGTGAGTATAGAAAAGGCCAGAAGGAGTATTCGCATATTACTGGAGGTAGTTCAAAAATCGGGCAAAACTATTCAATGCGAATGATTCATATTCAGACCAGGCCGTCACAGGCAGACAATCACTGATTTTTATAAAACCTTTTTCCTCGATATGCTGACTCACGGTTGCTCTGGTAAGTGTTGAGATTTGTTGATAATTGTTTTCCTGGTAATGATAATCCCAAGGCTGATCATTCACACAAAAGTATAAAGCATTTTGCGCCAAAATGTTGTCAATAATTCTGGATTTGTTTTGTTGGAGGAAGTCACCCTGCAGGTGAAGGGTACAACTGAAGTGGTGACCCCACCAGAGCATAGCGCGAAAAGCGAACACCTCTTTTTGGGTGAAAAGCCTCGGGTAATCCAATATGAAATAAGGAAGGCCCTGGTATTGTTCTCCTTTTGAGATCTTTCCAGCTTTCAGAAAAGTGCCCACCGGAAACTGGAAGGGCATTTCTTTGATCTCGTCAGCCAGCGCCCGTTCTATTTTGGCCAGGTATTGGATGATTTTTTCAGACAAGCTGTTTTTCAGCTTCAAAAAATTCTGATCATTCAATATGTCCAACTCCTCGGGTGTAGGTTTCATCACCAGCGAATCAAAGCAGAAGCCCAGGTAAATCCACTTCCAAATGCTGCCAGACACACCAGGTCTCCGGGCTTGATCTTTCCTTCCAAATGCGCTTCACTTAAGGCTATGGGAATGGAGGCCGCTGTGGTGTTGCCATAGCGCATGATGTTGTTATAGACATTGTCATCTCCCAGGCCCATCTTTTTCTGGATGAACTGGCTGATGCGCAGGTTGGCCTGATGAGGAATGAGCATGTCTATATCGGAAGCCTGAAAACCATTGGTCATCAGCGCCTCTTGGATTACTTCGCTGAAACGGGTCACCGCATGTTTAAAGACAAAGTTGCCATTCATGTAAGGGTAGTAGCTGGTGTCTTCAGGGTCATTTTCAGTCATGATTTTATCTACCCACCGGTTAGTGGCGGGCCCGATCAGTGCCAGTTCTTTGGCGTGTTTCCCTTCTGAGTGGAGGTGGGTGGAGAGGATACCTTTGGTGGTATCTTCTGACCTGGACAGTACCACAGCACCTGCTCCATCGCCAAAGATCACGGTTACTCCCCGTCCCCGGGTTGATTTCTCAAGTCCACCTGAATGATATTCACTTCCGATCACGAGCACATTTTTGTACATACCCGTTTTCACAAACTGATCTGCCACTGAAAGTCCATAGATGAATCCGCTACACTGGTTTCGCACATCCAGTGCCCCGATTTCTCTGATGCCCAGGAGCTCCTGTACCTGTACACCCGGCCCCGGGAAATAGTAGTCTGGGCTCAGGGTAGCAAATACAATGAAGTCTATGTCATCTGGGGTAAGCCCCGCATTTTCAATGGCTATTTTGGCGGCTTTGGTCCCCATGGTAGAGGGCATGTCGTCCGTTGTGGGGTCTATCCATCGCCGTTCTTTGATCCCGGTTCTTTCCTCTATCCACTCGTCAGAGGTTTCCATATATTGTTCCAGGTCTTTGTTAGTAACTACATTGTCTGGTACGTAGTGGCCTATGCCGGAGATTTTTGAGGTGTACATGCCGTAGGGTTTTTATGGGGTTAATGATTTCAACTGTTTTCAAAAATAGAGCTAAAAGGACATATTTCCCCTAGATATCCCAACCTAAATGCGGTATTGTTTGCTCCTTATTTCACTGAAAAATCCTTGACATGTGTGGTAGGCTCGCCGGAGGTGTCGTGAATTTCAAACTTTTCTTCCATGAGAATTTTTCCATTCTGGATAATTTCCACTTTGAATGTTTCGTCTCCGATAATTCTCGTACTGTACCTTCCTGTTTGGTCTATGGGAGAACTGAAATATTCGTCGAGGTATTGATAGGGGCGAAAGCGAATTTCGGCGTTGGTCAGGGCCGTACCCCTGGTCTCGTCATAAATCCGACCCTCTATTTTTACTTTTTGCACCTCCCAGAAGAAATATATGTCAAACCCACCTTTTGAATGCAGTCGGTCGGAGACAAAGTATCCGGAGGTCTGATTGTCATTCATTTTGAAGTGAAGCTCATCATTTGGAGAATTGATGGGCCAGCCCATGTTCTCGGGCTCTGACCATGAGAAGGAGGACGGGTCGTAGTAGCTCACGTAGATGTCATATCCTCCTATTCCACCGGGTCTGTTGGAGCTAAAGTATAAGGTTTTTTCGTCGGGAGACAGGTAAGGACTGTCTTCATTGTAATCTGAGTTGATACTGGTAGAGAAGGGGGCAGGTTTGCTCCACTTGCCATTGGCCGGATCCCTGAAGGACTCATAAATATCCAGGCCATCGGTGTCTTCATCTGAGGCGAAAATGATACGATCTTCGTGTTCGTTGATGAAAAAGTGCGATGCCAGGTGATTATTGGAGATGCGGGCGTCAAACTCCACCGGAGTGGTCCAGCTGCTGCCGGAGGGTTGGCTGTAAAATAGATCACCACCGTTTTCTTCGCGGAAGAGGAAGAGTTTCCCATCGTCATTTATCACCTCTATGTTCGCATTTTTACGGGTGAAAGTGCCCAGATTTTTAACCTCCTGTATTGGCTCCCAGCCGTTGGGTCCACTTTTGGTGTAGTAGATGGCGAATGGCTTTTCGCCACTGCCCTTCCTGTCAGAAGCAAAAAGTAATTCATTTTCACCCTCAAAGTACACGGGGGTCAGTTCTGAAGAAGACGAGTTCACTGGGCTTTCCAGCTGATGAATTTCGTAGTTGTCAGGATTGTTGAAGAATTCTTTTAGTTGGGTGCTGTGCTCCACCATTTCCAGTGATTCTTCCTCGGCATTTCCAGCGTAGGCTATTTTCTGGTGAAATTTTTCAAAAGCTGAAACGGCTTCACTGATTTGGTATCGTCTGGTATAGATCTGACCCAGCCAGTAGTAGTAGTGATCGTCGGAGCTACCATAGGAGCTTTCAAAACTCAATATTTTGGTTAGCGACTTGTCATCACCCTCAGGGCTGAGGAGTGTGGCAATCTCCATTTTATACTCCAGGTCCTGATATTTCGGATCGATTGCTGCAGTTTCTTTAAAGTACCCGAGAGCTAGCGGATACCGGTGTTCTCCCAGGCTTTCCAGCCCTTTTTCGTAGCTTTTTGCTTCCTTTTGAGCAAATGAGAAAAGGGACAAGAAGACTCCGACTCCAAATAGGAGTGTTCTTGTCAAAGTTGTTTTTGGCGCCATTTTGAATGAAAATTAACTTTGCACCTCAAGTTATTTAAAAAATTGACGTATCGGGATGCAGCTGTGGCGAAATTTTTACGCTTACTGTAGCACTCGGAATTCTATGCGTCGGTTCAATGCCCTGCCATCCACCTCATCATCATTGGACGCCATGGGCCGGCTTTCACCATACCCTGTCGTGGCAATTCGCGATGGATCTATGCCCTTTTCTACCAACCAGGTTTTTACAGATTCGGCCCTTCTTTGGGAAACGATAAGATTTGCCTGTTTGGAGCCTATGTTATCGGTATGCCCAGAGACCTCAATCCGGATCTTCGGATTAGTTGTTAAGAATGTCAGCAACTGGTTCAATATGGGATCAGATTCCTTACGGAGCTGACTGGTGCCAAACTCAAAATAAACATTTCTCAGGGTCGTGTTTTGATGGTCACTGGTGTTTTCACTGGTGATCTCCTGAGTTTGTTCAGTATCCTGATTTTCTTCGGGTGACTGGTTAAACCGAGCCTCCAGTGCTGCTCTTTGTTCAGCTTCGAGCTCGGGTGGAAGCAGATAAAAATCTTTGAAGTGTATCACATTGTCACCTTCGGCGCCATCGACGGTAAAAATTTGATTCATGAGGGTATCAAAACCCTGAAGTACTTCTACCCTAAAGCTCTCATTGGCAATGATGTTGGTTTTGTACCTCCCGGAGGAGTCAAGCTTTGACCGGAAGTATTCGTCCAGATACTGAGCAGGGTGAAAGCGGATTTCGCCATGAGTGACAGGCTCCTGGGAGATGCCATCTATCACACGCCCTTCTATAGTGGTCTTCTGTATTTTCCAGAAAAAGTAGATATCATAATCCCCAATAGAGTGTATTCTATTGGAAGAAAAATAACCGGAATTGAGGTCGGGGTTAATTTTAAAATTGACCTCATCATCAGGGGAGTTGATGGGCCAGCCCATGTTCACCGGATCCGACCATTGGCGGGTTTCCGGATCCAACTCAGAGACATACAGATCATACCCTCCCACGCCATTGGGTCGGTCTGATGAGAAATAGAATTTGGTTTCATCTTCTGATAGAAAGGGACTGTCTTCGTTGGCTGTGGAGTTGAGGTTGGTAGCAAAAGGGTGCGGTTTTTCCCACTTGCCCGTTTCGGCATCCTTGAAGGACTCCATCAGGTCCAGGCCATTCTTCTTGTTTTTGGAGGCGAAAATGATTCTGTCCTCGTGTTCATTGATGTAAAAATGTGAACCAAGTTTGGTGGAAGTGATTTTACTATCGAATTCCACGGGCTTGGTCCATCCACTGGCCGTCAGCTCACTGTAAAAAAGATCACCTTTTTTGGCGTTGAAATGAAAGAGTTTACCATCGTTGTTCACGACTTCCACATTCGTCATTTCCCTTTTGAAAGAGCCTAACACAGAGATTTCTGTGGGAGCATTCCACCCCATGTCACCACTCGTTGCCTGGTAAATGATAAAGTCATCCTGATCAGGATTGACTCTGTTGGAAGCGAAAAGTAGCTCGTCTTTTTCTTCAAAATATACCGGGCTTAGTTCGGCATATTCAGTATTGATTGGTTTGCCGAGCTGGTGTACCTCATAGTTATCAGGGTTATCAAAAAATGCAATCAACCTTTCGGTTTGAGCGATGAAATCCTTCGTTTCCATCACGATTTCCTCGCTTTTATAGGCTTTCTGCTTCAGAAATTTTTGCCATGATTCTACGGCCTCCGGGAACATGTATCGGTTAGCAAAGACACGTCCCATCCAGTAATGGTAGAACTTGTCAGTTTTTTGCTTGATCTCACTGTATTTGATAATGGCATCCAGAGGTCGTTCGCGGTATGCTTTTTGCGTGAGCAGGCTCAGTTCTAGTCGGTAGTCTGAGTCTTTGTAGGACTTTCCGGAGGCGGAAATTTCCTGAAAAAAGTAGGCTGCTGCCGGAAAATCTTCATCATAGAAGGCATAGAGCCCTTTGTTGTAGAGTTTTTTTTCCTTCTGTGCGTGGACACAAGAAAGGGTCAAGAAAGTGGCAAACAGGCATAATGTGACTCCCTTTTTAAGTGATATTCTCATATTTTACTAAGCAAATAAAAAATACTCCGGCGCTGGCTTTGGGAGGTAATTAATGCAGAAACTTAACTGAACAAGGTATAATTTCCAAACTGATCTGCTGGAGGTGCAGGCTTTACCAGTCCCTCGTCGTTGTTCTTTAAGTCAGTCAGACGTGGGCTCACAGCGTGCATTTTCAGGCCGCCTGGAGCGATGTTATCGAGTATCTCCCCGAGCTGGCTAAGGTTGGTGTCATCATTCATCCAACTCGCAGCTTGTTCGCTATTGAGGATGGCGGGCATGTCTTCCTGATAGTCTTGCAATGGTTCTGAGGAAGGAACCACCAGCATATTAAAGGTGCTGTTCACATTGCCCTGAAGGTCATCAAATTCCTCCCAAACTCCCGCTATGGCAAAAGGAAGCTGATACTTATAGTAGCAGAAATAAGGAACCCGTTGCTTTTTGCTGAGCTGCTTCCAAACGTAAAATCCGTTGACTAAAATAAGGCATCGATCGGCTTGCAGTATCTTTTTGTACGCAGGCCTTTGCAGAGCATTGTCACTGGTGAGATTGAACAGTCGCGGGCTGATGGATTTATTGTTGGCCATCGTATCAGTGATGCCCCAATGAAAATATTGAATCTGTCCCGGTTTTTTGTTGGTGATTACCGGGAGTCTTTGTGCCGGAGCGGCATTGTAGCTTTCCTGGTAAGGATTCTGGTTCTTCACGGAAAACTTTTGCTCAAGCTCCTCTATGGGGCAGAAAATGGTATAGCGATCGTACACAGACGGAAAGATAGCATGCTTTGGACGCAAATCTAATGATGCTGGCAAAATTCAAGGGCACGCCACTCAGACCAGAAGTAGGGTTGACTGCTTTTTTGATAGAAGCCGACATGACCGCCATGTTTGGTGGTTTCCAGATGTACCAGTGGGAGGTCGGCGGTCAGCTCGTGATCCACGCTTTCCTGGCTGAGCAGGGGGTCATTGATGGAGTTGAGAATGAGCGTTGGTACTTTGATGCCCTTGAGGAAATATTTGGCGCTGCACTGGCGGTAATAGTCCGTGGCATCCTGGAAGCCGTGGAGCGGAGCAGTGTAGTGATCGTCAAAGTCTCTGAGGGTTTTTACCCGCCTCAGCTTTTCCACATCGATTTGATCGGGCATCAAAAAGGCCTTTTCGCGTATTTTCTTTTTGAGGTTTCGGAGAAAGCGCTTTTCATAAATGAGCCCATTGGCAGTATGCAGTTTGTCAACCCCCGCATCCAGGTCCAGGGGAGCAGAGATGGCTACACCACGCCTGACCTGTGGATAGCGAGCGGCCTCACCGAGGTATTTGAGGGTCAGGTTGCCACCCAGGCTAAAGCCCACCAGACTAATATCCTCATAATCGGGTAGGGCGGCTTGTACCACGCTATCCAGGTCTTCTGTGGCTCCGCTATGGTAAAAGCGGGCGGTTCGGTTCATTTCGCCACTACATCCCCGGAAGTTCCAGGTGAGCACATCATAGCCGTTTTCATAGAAGCACTTGGCCATTCCCAGCATATAGGGCCTGTCGGAGCTGCCTTCTAGCCCATGCTGGATAATAACCAGTCGGGAGCAACCCTGCTTTCGCCAGTCCAGGTCCAGAAAGTCACCATCGGGAGTATCCACTCTTTGATGGGTCGCCGGAGCCACTTTTTTTACTTTTCTGAAAAGCGCCGGATAGATGGTTTCCAGGTGCGAAGAGAAGAATCGTTTGGGCCGGGTATAGTCAAAGTTGTCTTTCGCTGGCATTTGAAATTTTTAAAAAAAGAAGTCCCTATTTTTCCAATTTGTTATAATATCCAAATTAAAGGATTAAAGATGTTGGAGAAAAACCGACATGGATTAACTTTGGAATTGTTTGATAAGATATAAATAATGCGGATAAAATGGCTGAAGTAATCAGAATGCCAAAGATGAGTGACACCATGGAAGAGGGCGTCATCGCATCATGGATAAAAAAAGAGGGTGATGAAGTGTCTTCTGGGGATGTGCTGGCAGAAGTGGAGACCGATAAGGCCACTATGGAGTTGGAGTCCTATCAGGATGGAGTGCTTTTATACATAGGCATAAAGGAGCAGGAATCAGTGGCTGTGGATGGTGTGATTGCCATCATCGGCGAGAAAGGTGAAGATATCTCCGGTTTGCTCAAGGACATTGAAAGTGGTGGATCCAATGGAGCTTCTGAAAAGAAGGAGGAAGCTGCAGACGCACCAGCCCCGGCAAAGGCGGAGGCAGTGGATACTTCTGGGATTAAGGCTACAGTGATCCGCATGCCGAAGATGAGTGATACCATGGAAGAGGGTGTAATCTCTGCCTGGATCAAGAAAGAAGGTGATCAAGTAGAGGCAGGTGATGTGCTGGCTGAGGTGGAAACCGACAAAGCCACCATGGAACTGGAGGCTTATGAGGACGGAACTCTCCTTCATATAGCAATAGAAGATGGCGGATCTGTGCCGATCGATGGTGTGATTGCCATCATAGGAGAGGCAGGTGCCGACTGGAAAACACTATTGAAAGCTGAAGCAGCTGGTGGAGCCGCTCCAGCCAAAACAGAAGATAAACCAAAGGAAGAAAGTGTATCAGCCGCCAGCGCTGCGCCTGAGGCCAAAGCTGTGGCAGATACGCCATCCAGCTCCAGCAATGGAAGACTGAAAGCATCTCCTTTGGCAAAGAAAATAGCCCAGGAAAAAGGATATGATCTTGGCCAGATTGCCGGATCAGGTGACGGTGGCAGGATTGTGAAGAAGGATGTGGAGGACTTTAAGCCTTCGCAGGCAGCTCCCAAGGCGGAAGCAAAGGCAGCAGAAGCCCCGGCATTCAGTATTCCATCTGTAGTGGGTGAAGAACACTCGGTAGATGTGAAAGTGACTCAGATGCGCAAGACCATCGCGAAGCGATTGTCTGAAAGCAAATTCACGGCGCCACACTTCTACATCACCATGGAGATCAACATGGACAAGGCGATTGCGGCACGAGCCAGCATGAACGAGATGTCCCCGGTGAAGCTCTCCTTCAACGATATGGTGGTGAAGGCCACTGCTGCGGCATTGCGTCAGCATCCTGATGTGAATGTGAGCTGGAACGGAGATGTGATGAAGAAGCATTCTCACATCCATATAGGTGTGGCCATGGCCCTGCCAGAGGGATTGATCGTGCCGGTGATTCGCTTTGCGGATAACAAGTCTCTTTCGCACATTTCTGCAGAAGTGAAAGACTTTAGCCAGAAGGCAAAAAACAAACAACTGACTCCAGACGACTACACGGGCAATACATTTACTATTTCCAATCTTGGAATGTTCGGTGTAGAGGACTTTACTGCGATTGTCAACCCACCAGATGCTTGTATCCTGGCTGTGGGAGGTATCAAGGAGACCGTGATAGTGAAGAATGGCGAGATGAAGCCTGGCAACGTGATGAAAGTGACCCTTTCGTGCGACCACAGAGCTGTGGATGGAGCCGTAGGTGCGGCCTTCCTCAAAACACTCAAAGGACTGCTGGAAGACCCTGTGAGAATTTTGATTTAAGGAATCAGACAAACCATATAAAGAGATGTCCCGTTATGCAATGACGGGACATTTTTATTATAGAATAAGCGATATAACATGGGAAAAGTAAAAATAAGATCTACCACGGTGGTGGCCATCAAGCACAATGGTCAGGTGGCCATAGGGGCAGATGGCCAGGCCACAATGGGCAACACAGTGGCTAAGAGCAACGTGAAGAAGATTCGCAAACTGCAGGATGGTAAGATCATTACTGGTTTTGCAGGGTCTACGGCCGATGCCTTCACCCTACTGGAGCGCCTGGAAGAGAAACTGGCTACCTATACCGGCAATATGAAACGTGCCGCGGTGGAGTTGGCCAAAGACTGGCGCACCGACCGCTACCTCAGGAGGTTGGAGGCCATGATGATCGTGGTGGACAAAGGGGAGATACTGGTGATCTCCGGCACTGGCGATGTGCTGGAGCCCGATGACGACATAGCTTCTATTGGCTCAGGCAGTATGTATGCCCGTGCTGCGGCTATCGCACTAAAGCGCCATGCTCCTGATATGACGGCCGAGGAAATGGTGCGTGAGAGCCTGGGCATTGCCGCAGATATCTGCATTTACACCAACCACAACCTGGTGGTGGAGACGGTGAAGTAAATATGAGGAAGGGGAGGAGCAGTCTGACGACAGGTTAGGTTGCTTCTTTTTTTAACGCTCACCTTTTCTCACTCAGAGGATAAATGCTGGAGGTTCGTTGAAGCGCATGTTCAAGATGATGAAAGTGCAACTCAGACTCTTTTCTTGCAGCGTTGAATCTCATTTGCCAGTCTTTCATAGCAGTTGTCCTTTTAACGCTTCCTGATAAATATGGTCTTGCTCATCGGGTGCACTCGCCGATCTCACGATTACGTCAATTTTCTGATCTCCTATTAATTGTTTGACTCTGGCTTTAAAGGTGAGTTTTTTCGTGAGGAGCTGTGTGGGATCATTCGTTCGGATTAGTAAATCCAGATCACCACCTTTCGTATCATTGGAGACCCGTGATCCAAAGAGGTATACCTCGCAGGAATTGCCAAAAATGGATTTGGCGGTTTTTTTGATGTGAGCAATATCCGAATTTGAGACTCTCATGGATTCAAAGATAGATATTTGATTTGGTCAAAAAAGAAGAGCCCGGTTGATCATGAAACCACCCGAGCTCAATGCACTAGACCTTAAAACTGTACCTCAGGCGCTTTTTCGGCACCTTCATCGGCGGCAAACAATGCCTTGCGCTCAAAGCCTGCCCAGCCCGAAATGAAATTATTGGGAAACACCCGGATAAATGTGTTGTAGTCCTGAGCGGTTTCATTAAACCTTTTTCTGGCTACGGCTATACGGTTTTCTGTACCTTCCAGCTGTGCTTGCAGCTCCAGAAAGTTCTGATTAGACTTCAGGTCGGGGTATTTCTCCACGGTGACCAGCAGTCTGGAGAGTGCAGAATTTAGCTGACCCTGGGCTGCCTGAAACTGTTGCATGTTTTCCGCAGTAAGATTGTTGGCATCCAGGTTAATGCTGGAGGCTTTGGATCGGGCTTCCGTCACACCTATGAGTACATCCTGCTCCTGTTGAGCAAATCCCTTTACAGTATTGACCAGGTTGGGGATGAGATCACTTCGACGCTGATATTGGGTTTCCACATTGGACCACTCAGTATTGACAGCCTCTTCTTTGGTGACCATGGAGTTGTACTTACCGGAAAAGAAGTTGTAGATGAGAAAAACCGCCACAATGATGACGATAATGGTTATCCATTTTTTATTCATGGTGTTTCAATTTAATTTTTGAATTGTGTTGACTAAGTTACAAGGATAAGAGAACAAACGACATTGTGAAAATTCGGATACTGATACCTCTATTTATTTTTCTTTCATTGTGTGCATGGTCACAGGATGTAGCCCTGCCGGACCTGACCCGGCGAGTAACGGACCTTACGGGCACGCTCACCCCGGCTGAGCAGAGTAGCCTGGAGCAGAAGCTCTTGAACTATGAAAATACGAAAGGCAGCCAGGTAGTGGTGGTGCTGATCCCCACCACAGGTGAGGAGACCATCGAGCAATACAGCATTCGCCTGGGAGAGGCGTGGAAAATAGGCAGACAGGGCGCAGATGATGGCGTGATCATGCTCTTTGCCATGACTGATAGAAAAATGCGGATAGAGGTGGGCTATGGTCTGGAGGGAGCGCTTACGGATGCACTTTCCAAGCGCATCATTATCAACGTCATTACACCGGAGTTTCGGTCCGGACATTTTTATAAAGGGATCGACAGTGGTGTGGATGTAGTGATCAGCGCCATTATGGGTGAAGAACTGCCTCCGGCAGTGAAGCGGCGATCCACCAACAGCACTTCGTCCAAAAGCTGGGTGCTTCCCGTGCTGGTTTTAGGCTTTATTTTCACCGGAATACTCAAAACTGTACTGACCAAAAAACTGGGCAAGGGCAAAGCCACTGGCCTGAGCGCGGTGATTGTGTTTATTCTTGGCTGGCTTCTCATCGGGCTGGCGGCAGGGATATTCATCGCCATCATCGTGGCCATCTTCATGAGTGTACCGTCCAATGGTGGTAGAGGGGGTCGTGGTGGCGGCGGCATGTACTGGGGCGGAGGTTTCGGTGGCGGTGGCGGCTACTCTGGTGGAGGCGGCGGCTTTGGCGGGTTCTCCGGTGGAGGCGGCGGTTTCGGTGGCGGTGGTGCTTCTGGTGGGTGGTAATATTAAAACAGAACAATGGCTAAGAAATATACTTTTACAGAATCAGAAAAGCAGCAGGTAGAGCAGGCCGTGAAAGACCTGGAAACGGTCTCCTGTGGGGAAATAGTGCCCTATTTTGTGGGATCAAGTGATGACTATGCCGAAGCTTCTTGGTACGTGAGTACTTTGCTGTCGGGGTTCACCCTGGTGCTGGTAGGCGTACTTTCCTACACATGGATGCTGCCGTTTCGCATCACCCCCATGGAGGTGGCCATCGTGGCTTTTGTGGCTTTGGTGATTGGCTTTTTGTTTCCCCTCCTCTTTCCCCAGGCCAAGCGCTGGATCATACCTAAGGAGCGACAGGCTCAGCGGGTACGCCAAAGGGCGCTGGAGGCATTTTTGAATGAGAAAGTGTTTGAGACAGAGGAGCGGGTGGGGATACTGATATTCGTGAGCCGCCAAGAGCACATGGTGCTGGTGCTGGGTGATGAGGGCATTAGCCGAAAAGTACAGACCGCCGACTGGCAGACGGTGGTGGACGAGGTGGTCATGGGCGTGAAGGCCAACCAAATTGGGGAAGGATTGGTAAAAGCCATCGGTATTTGTAAGGAGCTGCTCCTCAAAAATGGTTTTGTCCGAAAGTCTACCGACACCAACGAGTTGGATGATGGGCTGAGGATAGAGGACTGACCAAACTAAATCTACTTATTTCAGGGGTGAAAATGTCTGATGCTTCGACGGAGCTCAGCATGACATTTTCACAGCAAAGTGTCTTTGGGCATTGTCACACTTAGCTCCATCGAAGAGTAAGACAATGCCTATACAATCGCCCCGTCTTACCGAAAGCCATTCACCAGATGAGATTTCCGCCTGCGCGGGAATGACGCAACTCAACGGAAGTGCCTTCATCAACGCCCTCTAGGTCTCGATTGATGAAACTTTGCACTAAACATTCGGTTTACATGCTTACAATTGACTTGAGCAAATGATGTATATTTAACCTATGGATTATAGACAGTTTTTGGAAATCCGAGCGGACAAACGATTTGGGAAGCCCTGCATTATAGGAACCAGAATTTCGGTTTATGATGTGTTGAACTGGCTGTCGAACGGAATGAGCCGTGAAGACATCAAATCTGATTTCGAAGAATTGACTGACGAAATGATTGACGCTTGCCTGGCTTATGCCGCCGATAAGGAAAGGAGACTAATTTCAGTTCAGTGACCTTATTATTTGATCAGAACATCTCACCCAGAATTCTTAGAGCGCTCCCTCCAGAGTTTTCAAATTGCCAGCAGGTGAGATTTGTTGGATTAGAAAATTCATCTGATTTTGAGATCTTCCAATATGCCCGGGAGAATCATTTTGCCATAGTGACTTTTGACTCAGATTTTGTGGACCTCAATGCCATGCACGGAGCACCTCCAAAGGTCATTTACCTGAATACTGGTAATCTTACCACCAAGAATATTTCTGAACTTATCATTAGCAACATACTGAGAATCACCCATTATTTGGGTTCAGAATCTGATGACATTCTGGAGCTCATAAAGGCTTCTTAACCTCTTCTCCTGGGTGGATAAAAGAGAGCTTCCCAGAAAATGTCTGATGCTTCGACGGAGCTCAGCATGACCTTTTCAATCGACGTGGCGCTGGGCATTATCACGCTGAGCCCGGTATTGTTATCTGATCTCGGCATTGTTATTTCGAGCTCGGCATTGTCACTCTGAGCTCCGTCGAAGAGTAAGACAATGCCATCAACCTACCTGATGGTTCGATAGACTCACCTTCGTAGATGGGAAGACAGTGCATAAACTCCCTCGTGGAAAAGTGCTGCAGGAGAGGTCATAAGTCGCGCAGGAAGGATCATAAGTCATGCAGGAAGGGTAAAAGATACTGAGGGACGAAATAAAATTCCGCAGGGAGAGGCCCGTCTCCCGCAGGGCGAAATATTATTTCGCAGGCCTCATTATCAACAGCGCAGGACGGGCTCCAAACCCTGCAGGGAAACCCGGGAAGGCGCAGCGCGCCAGCGCACCAAAGTTTACATCTGGCAAATCCTCCAGGGTTTTCAAAATGCTTGACTCGTAGTGGTTATATGGCTAGCTTGGGGTGATACTATTAGTAAGTATGTGGAACTTTGTTTCATATATTCAGATGTTGTAAGCCATATGAAATGACGGAGACTGAGATTAAGAAAAACTTCTTGAACTGCATGGGTAACGAACTTGGAACATCGTTTTTTGCGATGTACAAGGAACTCATTTGGACATCAAAAAAATGGGAAGAATATCAAGACTTGTTTACAACCAACTCTGAACGAATTAAGATTGTCAATCAATCTGCACCACTCTTTTTCTCAATAATTATGGACTCGCTAGAAAATGATATTCTTTTGTCTATTTCTAGATTAACCGATCCTCTAACGACTGGAAAATTTAAAAACGCCTCACTAAGGCGCGCATTGCCTGAAGTATCTGATGAAGCAACTAGGGAGAAGTTAACCTCCCAAATAGATTCCTTGGAAACAATAGTTAAAACTATACGAGAAAAACGGAACAAGAATATCTCGCATATTGACTTTGACCATCTTTTTCAAATCCCATCAGATTCAATAGTTGTGGTTAAATACACTGAAATTGAAGATGCATTGAATCAAATTCAAAAAATTTTCAATCAAATCGAACAGCATTTTTGTAAGTCCTCAATAGTATTCGAATGCTTCCCAAGTATGGGAGGAGCTTATGAACTCCTCAGACTTTTGGATCAGGGATTGCAATTTGATGAGGCAGTTCAACTGCAAAGGGGGAAATCACCTATCACGATAACTCCATCTAAAAAGGAAATCTAGGTCATGAGCAGATCAAAATCTTTTTTACAACGAAATACCTTGAACGGGAGATCCACTATACGGACGAACCTGATCGCAACCTTAACCTTAGCCACTATTCTCATCGGTTTACTACTTTTTTACTGGAGTGAAAAACGCCGTGAGCAAGTGCTTGAATGGTATTGTGGAGATTTTGGGACCTATGGTAAGACCCTTGTTCTTTTCAAGAATAACACTTTTAGCTTTACTTATTTTGGATGTAACTACAACGGAGGCTCGTTGAAGGGTAATTGGTCTATCGACGGTAATTTCCTGTTATTAGACCCAGAGATTGATGATGAACTGCTGGATACAAAGTATCTCAAAACGGAGGTTGACTTGGAGCCTGTGAGTTTGGACAGTGAAAAATTTACGATTTGCAAACAGTATCATGAAGGCATACGAATATGAGCAGAGAGAATGCAGTGACTTTCTTCTTACCTCCACCAACTCCCCTAAAAAAAACAAGGCGCTCAACCGAAATTGAGCGCCTTGTTGGTAATGGGGTCTGATCTCCTTACTCCACGATCAGCTTGCCTTTGAAGGTCTCCCCACCGCCTGTGACGGTGATAAAGTAAAACCTGCTACCGAACGTGCCGGTCTTGATCTGTGTGGTCAGGAAGCCATTGGCGGGCTTGCGAGTGTCGGTAAAGACAATCCTGCCATTCAGGTCGCTGATTTGTATCTGCAGGTAGTCTTCGGTCTTCACTTTCAGGTGTAGGTTCACAAAGTCCGCCGCAGGGTTGGGGTAGAGCTCCGTGGTGAAGGTGGTCGTTTCCTGTACCTCAGCGATCCTGCTGCCACTGGCAGCGATGGTCACGGCATAGTCTTCCACTTCGCCATAGCTGAAGGCCTCGCACGAGGTAGGTGCGCCATTGTACTTCATGCTCACCCGCATGGTGGTAATCCCCTCGGAGGCCGAGGTGGGGATGGTGATGCTGCCTGTGGTGGTAGATTGTATCGGTCCGGTGCTGAAGAGCTCTTCTCCGGCATCTGCAAAGTCCCCATCACGGTTCAGGTCCACCCATATTTTGACGTACTCATCATATACCCCGGATGGGAAAGCAGGTGTCAGGCTGAAGGAATAGGATTGTCCTTTGGCCACCGTGGTAGAGAGGCTGGTGTAGTTGCCATAACCACCGTCGTTGCCGCTGGAGTTGCTGATAGCCCCCAGGCTAAAGCTGGAAATGTACTCATAGGATGAGTTGTTGCCCTGAGAGGAGCAGTACCCTGTGGGCATGGTGCCACCTGTGCCGCCACCTCCTCCGCCGGAGCTACCGCCGGTGAGCAACCCCACATTGTCAAAATCGTCTTGTGCCAAAGTGGTCCATTCTGCGGTGCTGTAGGTGGACGAAGGGCCAGCCACGGTAGCTTTTCTTTGTAGAGTGACATTCTGTGCAAAGTTGCCCGAGCCGCCACTGAATGTACCGACAATATCCGTGAGCACATCATTCTCAAACAGCCCCACAGGATCATTGCCGTTGAAAGTCATCACAGAGCTCGAGGTGGTGAGGTCTGCCTTGGCCAGCAGGGTGCTGCCCGCACTGCTGTACACGATCACATACACACTCTGAGCGGGGAGCGTACCACTCAGACTGAGGGGAGAAGACCAGGAGCCTGCTCCGTTGGTTTGCTTCTTCAGGGTGTAGGCAGACAGGTCTACAGAGGTAGAGCCTATGTTGGCAATCTCAATGGCTTTGTTGTTGGAAGAGCCTTCCACATACTCGGAGATGATTACCGTGCCGGTGGAGCCACCACCGCCTCCTCCGCCACCACCCCCAATGGTGAAGGACTTGGTCTCTGAGGAAGTAAACTGTCCGCCACTGGCGAGTGTGCCCGCCGATGAGGTCCATTCATAAGATCCTGATCCGTAGCTGCAGCAGATACCATCGCCATACTGATCGTTGATGGTGAAGTCATAAGTACCATCAGCGAGGCAGAGGCTCTCCACATGAGCCGTGTTAGCAGCTGTGTAGCCACTTCCTGAGGCCACGGTGCTGCCATCCTTGGTCAGTGTCCAGGAGGTTTCTGCGGGGTAGTTGTCGGTCACGAGGGTGAAGGTCACTTCAGTGTCGGCACAGCTCCCGCCGCCACCACCGCCACCACCTCCGGAACCCCAGATAGAGGCCACGTATTCCGGGTGGTCAATGAATGGGTTTCTGTTTCCCTGATAGCTGAAAATGGCGTCATTTCTGTCCATTTCCAGAGTGGTCACAGGATCTTGCTCGTGCCACAGCAGCAGCACCGAAAGTTTTCCGTGAAAGGGCGTCTTGTCGGTGTTGGAGAGAATCTCTTCGGTGAGCTCCAGGTCGGGCTCGCCGTTTTCTCCTTCGTAGCGGGTGGCCATGTAAAAGATCATTCTGGCCACATCACCTTTCACCTCATCACCGGGATACCAGGTGTAGTCGGTTCCCGATTTGGCAGGTGTAGGGCCGGAGTAGTTGCCTGATCCGTCTATGTACTGTGTGCCGCCCTCATCAAAGGCCCTGTTGTTTCTGGCGGAGTTGGTGGAGACATCTTCCGCACGGATGTGGTGGATGTCGGTACCCGGCCCCATGGTGGTGCCAAAGTCTCCCCGTGATTTGGCCCAGACGTGCTCGCGGTTCCATCCGGCTCCACCGGCATATTCAGCGGCAGCGTCCATGGAGAAGCGCGAGTAGATGCCCATTACATTATTAGGATTGTTGGGATCCACATCAGTGACCTTCAGCAGGTCCCATACATTGGCATAGCTATATTCCGTATGACCATCGATGATGTCGTTCAGGGCAGATTTCAAAGCTTCCCCGGACAGTCCGTTTGCTGAGTTGTAATATCCGGCCGGAGCTTGCGCCCCCGCGGTGAATACAATGAGCAGTAGCAATAAGAGTGAGTAGGTTTTTTTCATGATACGTTTTGAATTAGGTTCCTCTAATATACCCTGAACCCGTACCTTTTGCGATTACAATATCCGGGCAGTAGTAAGCTGTAAAAGTGCCCTTTGGAAAGAGATAGATAAGAAAGTAGATGTTGTGTGAATGTTAAGATTTCGGAATAGATGGGCCATATGTGCTAAAAAAGCTCTTATTTAGGGTTGTCAACTGTGGGGCTGCGTACGGCATTGCAGATACAGCATCCATGGATTAGTAAAGTCGGATTCAACCAGCGGATAATGGATTTGATTCGAGAAATGGTCAATGTCATAGAACAGGACCGTCCGAAAACTTTTAACCTGCTCATACCGAGGGACTCCAAGCTCAAGAAACTCTATAAGCTTGTGGCTGCTGGTGGATTTTTGGATGATGTCTCGGCTGCACGCCAATTGTACCAGAGTGATCCCGGAGATAAGCGCTTCATCATGCTCAAAGGCAGCCTGATCAATAAGCTTTCGGAGCTTATTCTGGCTACCAACCATTCCGAACTCAACCGCCGAAACTACACCCGCATCAAATTCCAATGTGAGCGCCAGATGACCATTGCCAGGAAGCTGCTGTATGTGAATGTCTATCACAATGCAGAGCGGATCGCCAGGCGGGTGCTGAAGAAGGCTCGTAAATACCACCTGGTAGAAGTAGAACTGGAGTGTTTTCTGACTTTGCGAAAGGTCAACTACCTGAAAGGCTTCACCGGTGAGGTGGAAAAGCACCAGCAGGCCGTCTCAGAGCTGATAGGGCAGGTCAGGGTGTTGGATGTCTCCAAAGGGCTGGTGCAGGTGGTGCTCTCCGAGACCAAATTTATCCGGTCGCAGCGGCATGAGTTGGTGACCAAATGCGAAAAGCACATGGAAGCCCTCAGGGCTTACCATGAGCAATATGAGTCTCCTTTTTTGCGGTTGTATTTTCTGCGGATCGCCCTGGTGGCAGCGCATCAGCGAAATGATTTTGAGGAGTGGGGGAGAGTGCTTGAATTGCTCAAAGTACACCTCAGGGAGTATGCACACCTGGAAACGGAGCATGTGATGCTGGAGGTTAATGTATCCACCCTCAAATACTTCATTGCCACTGCCCGACTAAACCAGGCCAGGCCGGTACTGAAAAAACTCCTTAAGAGTACTTCCTTTGAAGCCTTCAATCGGTTTGAGGTACTGGTGGAGGAGTTTCAGCTGCTGATGCACCAGGGTGCTTATCGCGAAGCTTTAAAGCTACTGGAGACGGTGCACGAGGAGCCCAGGTTTCAGGAGTTGGACAAAATGGATCGTGCAGCCTGGGCCATCAGGTCAGCTTATCTCTTTGTGATCAGCCACATGACCGGCGAGCCCATGAAAGTACCGGGTTTCGATTTCAAAAAACTACATAAATTTTACCACGACTGTGCGCCGGTTTCTAAGGACAAGACGGGTTACAATCTGCAGTTTGTGGTGGTGCGGGTCATCCTCCTGCGGCTGAAAAATACGCTGGAATATGACAATGAAGCCAATAACCTCAAGGTGTACTATCAGCGGTATATCAAGGGGGATGCGCTGCCACGCACCAGGGCCTTCTATCAGTGCTTTGTGCGCCTGGTGAAGGAGCGATTTGAAGAAAAGGCATTTTACAGAGAGCGTGATCAACTGATTAAGGGCCTGACGGACCATAATGACCACCTGGAGTATAATGAATTGATCCGGTTCGAACTGCTGACCCTGCTGATGGAGAAGCTCACCCGAACCCGAAAGGAGTAGGAGTTTACATAAAATCTATCTCTGCCCGGAAGGGAAACTTCATCAGGTATTTGTGGGCATCACCCACGGTCATTTCCTGATTGATGATGCGGTAGAGTGTTTCGGTAATGGGGCACCTCACCTTATAGGTCTGTGAGAGCTCGTTGATGATCCGGATGGTCTTCACCCCTTCGGCCACCTCTTCCATAGATTCTATGATCTGATCGATGGTTTCTCCTTTGGCCAGGCGATTGCCTACCGTAAAATTCCTACTCAGGTGGCTGGAGCTGGTAGCCACCAGGTCACCCACACCCGCCAGTCCCAGAAAGGCCTCGGCATTGCCACCCAGGGCCTTGCCGATGTGTACCATTTCCACGAGTCCGCGGCTGATAAAAAGGGCCTTGGCATTTTCACCCAATTCCAGTCCTGCAATGGTGCCAGCGCCCACTGCGATGATGTTTTTTAAGATGCCGCAGAGCTCTATCCCAATGAGGTCATTGCTGCCATAGATCAGAAATCGATCATTTTTGAGCAGGTTTTGACCTACCCGGATCACTTCATCGAAGTGACTGGCCACCACAGTAGCTGCGGGTTTCTTCTCACTGATCTCACGGGCCAGGTTGGGGCCCGCCAGACACCCGATGCGAACCACGGAGCTTTCTTCCTTGATGACCTCACTCATCGTACGCACATGCTCACGGGAGAGTGGATTTTGTGCGTCAATTTTTTTAAGGTCCACATTCAGATCGAAGCCTTTGGTGCCATGAATGAGGATGTGATAGGGCCTAAGAAAAGGCGCCAGTTCTTTCATCATGGCCCGGAAATTGGCAGAAGGGACCACCGGGAAAATCACGTCGCAGGAGGTGCCTATGTACTCCAGATCATTGGTGACTTCTATGTGGTCATGGAGCTTGTGACCGGAGCTCTCTCGTGTGGAGTTGAGCAGCGCTGCCTTTTCAGCAGTGCGTGCGTAGAGAATCACGCGCTGGTTTTTTTCGGCCAGGATGTTAGATACGGCGGTGCCAAAGCTACCCGCCCCTATGACGCCTATTGGCTTTTCAGATGTGTTTTTCGAGCCCATAGCCTTCCATTCTGTTGTGGTAGTAATACAAAGTATTCATATCCTGAATGATGATCTTATCGCCCTTTTTGATCAATGGACGCTGAGCATGGTACATCCCCACATTGGCCAGACCGTGTACGATGGCCTCATCGGCTTTTTCCTTCAGGTGCTGTGCCGCACCCACTTTTCCTTTTCTTTCCAGCTTCAGTATGCGCTTGCGCAGTTTTTTCCAGGCTTTCTTAAATTCCTCATAGTCCAGTATGAGGTCTTCATCCGGTAGCCTCAGCAGGTTATACAGATCAAGTTTAGGATTTTTCCGCTCCAGCATTTTGAAGGCAGTATATGCCACCAGGTGACTGGCAAAAACCCGGTTGTATTTATGGTATTCTTCTACCACCCGCTTGGCCAGGATACGCACATATTCCTGCTCGCGCTGTAGATCTACAGTGATCTTGCCTTGCGAAATAAAATAGTCCTTTGGATCAATCGGCTGATTGGCGGCATCCACACTGTTACCTTCATTGTCTACATAGTTGCCCAGGATGTCCATCCCACGGCCTATGCTCACTGAGATATTGGAGCCCTTGGTGAAAAACTTGAGCAGAAACGTAGCAATCTTATAGGATGTTGTAAACTCATCAGCCTCCTTGTAATATCGCTCTTGCCCTGTGCGCTTCAGGTGCTCATTGATGAGTGCAGGAGCCTCCAGTGTGAAGTGATAGTTGATCACTACTGGCACCAAAAAGATCTTTCGGGCAGGCTTTTCCGGCGTTTCCTCCTGATACATGATCCGCTGCGCCTCTATGGCGGTGCTCATCAGACCAAGTTTTAGTGCTTTTTCTATCTGACCGGAGCGTGAGCGGGTGCCCCCAGGGAAAAACAGACTGTGACAGCCCCTTCTGAGCGCCTGACTGGAGTACGTTTTGAGGGTTTCCAGATACACAGGGTTTTTCTTTCTGCGGTCTACCTTATAGGCCCCCAGGCTATTCATGAAGTAGGCAAATATTTTCAGGTTGAAGAGGTTGAGCCCTGCGCCGTAGATGAATGCCGGTAACCCCAGAAACTGAATCACCCAGCCAATGAGGATAGAATCGAGGTTACTGAAATGTGTAGGTACCATCACCACGGTGCCCCTTTTGGCCAGCTCGCGAATGTGCTCGGGCTCACCTACTATGTTGATTTTGTCATCCAGGTCCAGCTGTCTGCTGAAGAGTGACGCAAAGCCTTTGACCCGGGTGGCATTGAGCAGCCGTGCAAAGCCAAAGGTGATAAACCCGCGTGCGAAGCGGTATGAATTCTTTTTGAAATTGCCGGAGATTTCTTCAGCATACCGGCGAATGATCTCGGTGAGCAAGCCCTCCTCTACGGCTTTGGCTTCTTCCGGTGGCAGTGCGCTGCTGTCACTGAGCCTGTCCTGCACACTTTTCCAGAATGATTTCTCATCCTTAGGGTCTACCCTCCACGGGTTGGCTTTGATGCGGAGTTTTTCCCTGTATACGGTCATTTCCAGCTCTTCCCGCAGGGATCTGCCACGGGTGATGTGCTTCAGGTTGTTGAAAGACTCGGTGGTTACTTCCTCTATAAATTGTTTTCGGTCCTTGGCCAGCTGCACGATTGGCCACTGCTTTGTCCGGGGTATAATTTCAGAATATCTGGCTTTCTGTCTTCTCATTCACAGGAGATTGTAATCAACTTAATCTACGGGTGCTGTTTTTTATGGATGCAAGTTAGGGATAAATGCTACATCAGTTCTAAAAAGTGGAAGCCTTTACCCACAAAGACGCATTTTCCGCCCACTTTCACTGCTGTGATGTTCCCCTGGCTGTCCACATCCGCATCCAGATGAAGCTTGCTGCGTCGTCCCATCTCACATCCCTGTAGGCTCAGTATAGGTCCGGACACCAGCTGGTGTTTGGTCAGGTAGCTGATGAGCGGGCCGTTGGCAGAGCCGGTAGCCGGGTCTTCCAGTATGCCTACCTCAGGGCCAAACATCCGGCCTTGCACATCGCCATCTTTCACTCCGGTTTTGGTGAAGGTGTAAACAATTGATTTATTGAATTCTGAGCGAAGGTTGTCCCACAGATGCGGTCTGAATCTGATTTTTCCCAGCGCTTCCACCGACTTTAGGGGTACAATGAGCGTGTTGTTTCCACAGGAAACCTCCTCGATGGGCAGATCATCCAGGTCTTCAATATCCAGAGAAAGCAGCTCAGCCACTTGCCAGGCTTTTTCGTTGTGCGTCGGCCCGAAAACGGGTAGCGGATGATGCATCGTGACCATGGCCGGGTGATGGTCTTCAAACTCCACAAACACATCCACAGCACCTATGGGTTGGTTCAGCGTGATTTTTAATGATCCTTCTTTCGCAAGATTATGCATCCTGGCCATGTAATATGCCGTACCTACTGTGGGATGTCCGGCAGTAGGCAATTCTTTTTCGGGAGTGAAAATTCGCATGGAGTAGTTGCTGTTCTCCTTAGGGGGAAAAAGAAAAACCGTTTCGGACAGGTTCATTTCTCTGGCTATCTTCTGAAACAGGTGCTCATTGATTGCACTGGCATCCGGAAAAATCGCCAGCGGGTTTCCACCATATTTTTCGTCTGTAAAGACGTCCAAAAGATAATACTCAGCTTGTTTGATGCTCATAGAGGGATTTGATAAAAAACGAAGTAAACTAAAAAACCCTTTGAGTATAACAAAAGGTTAGATCACAAATAAACAGATTTGTAATGCAGTTGTGAGATGTTAATATTGCAGCTGGATAATTCACATGCCCATACAACTCAAAGATATACAAGAGCCGGTAGCTGCGGAAATGTCAGAATTCGAACAGAAGTTTCGAAAGAGCATGCGCAGCAATGTGATGCTGCTTGATAAAATCACCAGTTACATCGTGCGTCGCAAGGGTAAGCAGATGCGCCCTTTGTTTGTGTTTCTGAGTGCCGGAGCGGCTGGCGGTATCAATGAGTCCACTTATAGGGGAGCTTCGCTGATCGAACTGCTGCACACCGCCACTCTGGTGCACGACGATGTGGTGGATGATTCCCACTATCGCCGTGGCTTCTTTTCAGTCAATGCCCTTTGGAAAAATAAGATTGCCGTATTGGTAGGTGACTTTTTGCTCTCCAGAGGATTGTTACTTTCACTCAATAATGACGATTTTGATTTGCTCAAGATCGTTTCCAATGCGGTGAAAGAGATGAGTGAAGGTGAGCTGCTACAAATGGAGAAGGCCCGAAAGCTGGACATCACCGAAGAAGTGTATTATGACATCATTCGTCAGAAAACAGCCAGTCTGATCACAGCCTGCTGCAGGGTGGGGGCCTCTTCTGCCGGAGCAGACCCGGAGGTGATCGAGCGCATGACCCAGTTTGGGGAAAATGTGGGGATGGCCTTTCAGATCAAAGATGACCTGTTTGATTACGGCACCTTCGAAATAGGGAAGCCCACGGGTATAGACATTAAAGAAAAGAAAATGACTCTTCCGCTGATTTACGCCCTCAATCAGGTGGGCAGGTCCGAGAAGAAGCGAATCCGTAGGATGATCAAAAGAAGTGCAGATGAGCCTAAGCTTGTCAACGAAGTAATTGACTTTGTGAAAGCCTCCGGAGGAATCAAGTATGCCACGGATGTGATGACTGATTATCATCAGAAAGCCAATAAATTATTGGCTGAATTGCCCGAATCGACCTACCGGACCTCTCTGGAGCAGCTGGTGCAGTTTACCATAGACCGCACCAAGTAGTCTGATCGGAGAGGTTAAAGTATTGAAATTCAATGCATAAAAATGCGATTTTGGTTTTAAACCCTCCCTCATTTGTTAACTTTGCGTACTCAAACCGGTTGATAAAGTCGGTATAATGTCAGGTTGCAGCTGCTATTGATCCATTCCGGAGTGCCTAGTGTCTTTGTCTGGCCAGATAAAAATTTCAAAAAAACCAATAACAACAATTATGAGTATTGCAAAAGCGAATGATACCGTGAAGGTACATTACACCGGAAAGCTTACTAGCGGACAAGTATTTGATTCTTCGTTGGAGCGTGATCCACTTCAGTTTACCGTAGGTGGAGGCCAGATGATCAAAGGCTTTGACGAGGCTGTAAATGGAATGGCCATCAGCGAGAAAAAAACCGTAACGATCCCTTCAGCGGAGGCTTATGGTGATAGAAATGATGAGTTGATCCAGACAGTGCCCCGCACTGAGCTACCTGCTGATATGAAGCCCGAGGCTGGTCAGACGTTGGTCGCTACCAATGACAATGGTCAGCAGACTCACGTGATCGTGCAGGAAGTGACTGAGGAGGCCATCACCATTGACGCCAATCACCCGTTGGCTGGTCAGGATTTGATCTTCGAGATCGAACTTGTGGAGATCGTATAGTCATCAGAAATATTAAGCGTAATCAAACCTCATCTGGTCTCAGGTGAGGTTTTTTTGTGCGAGATTATCAATTGAGTTATGTTTGAATTGCACTAAATGACTAACTAATGAAGAATAACACTGCCTTATTTGTAATGATCTCTTTGCTCACCATTACCAGCCTTTACGGTCAATACCAGGAACCAACCAAAAGCGCTCAATATGAAGCGGGATTGCTGCTCCAAAAGTTTTCAAAGCAATATTTTGCAGGTACGGCTTTGGTGGGGGGAGGCTATTTATTCACCACCCTTGCTCTATCTGGCAATCAGCCCAATGAACCTATGGTCATCGCTGGCTCTTTGATGGCTTTATGCGGAGCAGTGGTAATGATCGCCAGCCATGGTCAAATAGGCAAAGCCGGAGAGAAGTTGATGATTTCCAGCCAATCACTCAGCTATACAGATCAAAAAGTGAATAGTTTAGGGATAAGGTGGAAGATAGGTTCACGTAAGCAGCATCGGTTTCTGGCGGGCAATTAGGGCCGGATTTTGATGATTTCCTTAGTGAGCAACTTTTTCCGGATGCCTTGAAGGTGGGTAATGGTATTTTCGTTTCCATAGCCTCCTAAACTGTCGCTCGTCGTGAAATCCACACTCTCCAGCGATATACTTCTGAGTATAGTTGGGATTGTGCAGGAGGTGGGCTGCCAGCTCTAGTCTCATCACATCCTTATAATCCTGAATGGTCAGTCCTGCGTGTTTCTTGAAGAGCCTGGTAAGGTTTCGTTCACTCACACAGAACTCCTCCGCGAGTTCCGAGAGTGTTGGGTTTTCGTTGATGTGGTTGATTAGATAGTTCTGCACCTGGTGTATGGTGGGATTGAAATGTGTGCGGTAGTCCAGATAATAACTCTTTTGACTTTCTGTGCCACTTCTGCGAACGTACACCACCATTTCTCGAGCCACATGAGCGGCTGTGAGTGGGCCACAAATTGCTTCAATGATGGACAGGGCCATGTCTATCCCGGAGGTCATACCCGCGCTGGTATAGATCCGTCTGTCTTCTTCGAAAATCTTGTTGGCCTGCACCCTGGTTTTGGGATAGGCCTGCTGTATATAATCGATACATTTCCAGTGGGTGGTACAGCGAATATGGTCCAGCAGACCTGCCTTTGCCAGGACCAGCGCACCCGAGCATACAGAGGCGATGGAAACCCCCTCGTGGTGACGATCTTTTAACCAGGTAAAGAGCCTGGTTTCGGCTTCAGACACGGGCTGCTCCTTATAGCTCGCGAAATCAATGCCCGGGAGAAAAATATAATCCTCACGGGTGAGTTCCAGATGGGTAAAATCTTCCAAGCCACCCAATTGAAGCCCTTGCTCACTTATCGTGTCAGTTTTTAAACCGGCATACCTGAGTTCAAAGGTGTTTTTATGTAACTGATCAGCCTCATAAAAGACCTGAGCCGGACCTGCCAGATCCTGAAGGTGCACTTTTGGTAATATGAGGAAGACAATTTTCTTTTTACTCATTGACCAGCATATTGAGTTTTCATTTGCTCCAACATCTTGGTGGCATTGGTGTTTTCGGGGTTGAGCTTCAGTGATTTGTTGTAGTACTTTCGGGCCATTGGGTAATCTTCAGATTTCAGATACCCTTCTGCCAGGCTGTCCCACGCATTCCATGACTCTGGGTAGGCCTTTACAATGAGCTGAAAAATACCAAGGGCTGTATCTATCTCTGAGCCGTACAGGTACTTATATCCCAGTATATTGAGTGAGCCTTCACCGAAAATTTTCCATCCGGGGTACTTTTTCTGCCAGGTTTCGAAAGATTCGCTGGCTGCGGCAATACCATTTTCTTTGATGAGATTGATAAACTCTTCCTCGGTAGGAGGGGTGTCATTTTTACCGGTCTTTCGAGCAACTTCCGTCATGCGATCAAAAGGGATAATTGACCATGGATACAGCTCGCTAAGCCGCCTGAATACCATCAGACTGAGCTCTGACTGGTTGTTTTCCAGCAGCTCGTCACCATAGGCTTCCAGCTCACCAAAATTGACCATCTCTGCGGTCACGTTGCTAAGTTCTCTTTCAAAGCCTGAAAAATCCGACTTCATTCCGTCGCGACTTTTGGTGGTGACTGACATGCTTTTGAGTTTTTTGATGGCTTCATTTTCGTAGGCCATGAGTCCCTTGTCGGGCGACCAGTGGTCGTACTCCATATACCTCGCTACCCCTTTGGCGGCTTTGAGTCCGGCTATGCGTTGGATCATGTGTAATGCCCCTTCGGTGCCAGAAGACACCCCACCTGACGTAATAATGTGTCCATTATCCACAAATTTCTCTTCTTCTATGACCGTAATGTTGGGGTATCCGCTTTTCAGCGATGCGATGGATCCGTGGTGGGTGGTGGCTTTGAGTCCATCCAGTAGCCCCAATCTGGCCGGCACAAAAGCACCGGTACATACTGTCAGCAGGTTGTCGGTTTTTGGTTCCAGTTCTTTCACCCAGGCCATGAATTTTGCATCGTTGAGGAGCACACTGGTTCTTCCTCCAGGGATCACCAGGATGTCGATCGGTGGTGCGTCATCAATGGAGTAATTGGGATTGATGCTCAGAAAGGTTTGGCTGACCACCGGTTCTTTGGAGGGTGCCACGGTGAATACATTAATATTGGCCACATCGTTGGATCGGGCCGCAGCTGCAAACACTTCGCCAGGGCCGGCAAAGTCAAAAAGCTCTACACCTTCGTGAACCACGATGGCCACATTGTAGGTTCTTTTCTGCTGCGCATCAGTCGCGCTAAATTGGCTCAATAGTGCCAGTGAGATCAGGTAGTGAAGGGAGTTGGGACGCATATTTCAATAATTTAAGCATTTAAATGAATTTGAAATATGTTTACGGGCATTTTGATTGTTCATTCAATAATGACCCGTATCACCCTATAGTTGGCCGGATACGTCCGATAAGGTCTTAAAAGTAAGAAGAAACTCCAAACTGTATCCCCGCAATGGCTGCTGGTGGATTGCCTAGTATATCCTGCTGCTTCATCATGCGATAATTGAGTCGGATGACCGTCTGGGCTGTAGGCCTGAAGCTCACTGCGGGTACAATGGCCCAAATGTCATCGGAGATGTTTTCACCTGTTTCCCGAAAACTGCCAACATTCCAGTCGACATACTCCAGACGGCAGGCGATATTGAGTGTTGCATTGTTGAACCCCAAAATGGTTCTGGTAAAAAGAGGCTGCACAATGTCAATGAATCCTCCGTGTTGCCTGTTGCCGAATTGCTGACTGTATGATGACGGTACGTCCACCCATATCCATGCATATTCGCCTACCAGGTAGGTTTTCGTAAGTGGTAATGTGACATTGAAGTCCACCGCCCATACATCAAGCCGCCGTTTATTTTCCAGGATAAGGCCATCCTCCGTATGCGTATTGTAGATGCCCCCCATGTAGGAGAAACCAATCTCATTATTCTTGTATCTCAATGCTGTTTTTAAGGTAATCAGAGGCTCGCCATTGTTGGTTTCCTCAAACCGGTCCGCATTCGTTTTGGAGGCAGGCAGAAAGGTTCGGTTTTGATCATTTTCAATGATCGAGTTGTTAAAACCATTGGTAAGGTATCCTTCATAGCCGAATGCCCAATCGTTTTGGTAGTGCTTGCCATAAACACCAAATCCCACGTTGCTCCAGGTGGCAGGTAGCATTTGTTCCGCACTGAGTGGCCTGTCTACAAACTCCCACTTGGGGCCATCGTGGTTTTGATTGAAAGCGCCAATGGGGTTCATAATCACACCACCACGGAGGTTAAACAGCGGGTGAAAATTGAAATCGAGCGCCGCAAACTCTATGGCGATCTCTTTGCCACCCTCTTCCAGTTCCAGTTCGGTTAGAAACTTGATTTTCTGATGTACGGCGGAAGACATGAAGATCGTCAGTCGCGGTATTCTGAATGAATGTCCTTCTGTGAGGCCATCCTCACCCATATACTGATAGTCTGCTTCTATATATCCGCCTACCGCCACAGGGGTTTTTCCCACCTGCAAAAAGGGCCTGTTGTAGACAGCATCCATATTCATACCGGTGATGCTGGAGTCTTTTGGTGCTTTTTTTAGCAATGAGCCATCCATCTGGGCCCAGGTGGATAATGTACAAAAGAGTAAAGTGATGCTGTATAAATGTCTCATCGTAGGTCTATTTTGATTTGGTTGAAGTCTGCAGTGACGGGAAAGGTTCTCAGTGGCTGATCCGCAGGTCCGTTTTGTAATGCACCGGTATTGGAAAATTCACTGCCGTGGGCGGGGCACTGTAGTCGGTCGCCATAGGCCTGGAGCTCCGTGCCCTGATGGGTACATCTCATCCAGATGGCGGTATATTCGTTTTCTGAAAACCTGTAAACACAGATGGGGTAGCTCAGCTCTTCATTCTGAACGATGATGTATTTCCTGTAATTCTCCTTTTTTTCATTGAAAAACTCACTTAAAGGAATATGGAGAAAGGAGTCGGAAATGGGAACATTGATGTGCCGCGTGCCTACACAGCCAGCCAGAAGACTAGCGCCGCTCATGAGGCTCAGGCACCCAATCCCGCAGGTTTTGATAAATTCTTTTCGTTTCATACCTATAGAGATTCCAGAAATTTTAAAAGCGCCTCTTGATCACTTTCCGCAAGGGCCTGAAACGCCAGCTTACTTTGCTCTGCTTCACCACCGTGCATATTGATGGCTTCAGCAATGCTTTTTGCCCTGCCATCATGCATCAGGAAGTATTGACCTCCCTGCGAGTTGGGTGATAGACCCAGGCCCCAAAGCGGAGGAGTTCGCCACTCATAAGTCTCGGCGCTGCCCTCAGTGACGCCATCATCCAGCTCAGGGCCCATGTCGTGTAGGAGCAGGTCTGTATAGGGATAAAAAAGCTTGTTGGATAGGGCTTCGATATCTGAGGAGGGTGTTTTCCATTCGGGGATATGGCAGCCTGAACAATTGATGTTTTCGAAGATTTTTCGTCCGGATGTGATGATCGACTCCTGAGCGTTTCTGGGGATAGGTGCCTTGAGTGTTCGCAGGTAAAAAACCACATCTCGCACCGTCTTGTCGCTTACCTCCGGGTCCAGCGTGAGGCCGGTGTAGGTATCTGTGGGCTCGAAGGTAGAGGTGATCCCCATGTCCTGGTTGTAGGCGCTCACGGTCTGGTGAAGGAGGTCCACTGCCGCTGCTTTCTTTCCAAATCGGCCTATGATTTTTCCATTGAGTGGAGAGTGAAACCACTGCTGTTCAAAATAGGGGGGTGGACTAACGTAATTGGGCACTCCGGAGATGCCGTCATTGTCCAGGTCATCGGGATCAGCATTGTCCAGGATTTGCGCATCCGTGATAGCTGAGAGCAGTCCCAGTCCGGTGACGGCCGGTGGTGTGAAATTCATATAAGGTGTGCCTTCTGGAATTCGTTCAGGCTCGAAACCAGGGAGTGCCCGGTGTTGCAGTTGCGGAGCACCGGGTGACTGATGAGGGGTATCGGGTGCAGTTTGCCCAAACCTGGTGAGGGTGGTGAAGGGATGACCTTTGCCATCACCTGCATGGCAGCTACCACAGGAAGTGGCGACAAAGAGTGGGCCCAGGCCATTTAGGGCAGTGAAGACTTCATCATTAAAAGCGATATCACCCGCAAGGAATTGCCGGTTTTGGGCGGGGGTGAGCTCAGTCATCGGACCATCCAGTAGTTCACTTTCTTCAGGGGCTGGTGGGATGAGGCTTTCACAGCTTCCCATTAGGATCATGCAGCAGATGGTGATAAGGAGTTGAGGGTACTTCATTTTTAAAGTATTTAGAATTACAATATTATAAATTTAGACTTGTCTAAAAAAATAATAAAGCAGGTTATTTTAATTTTTTATTGGATATCTAATCGAATATGATTGAAGGTGAGAAGGAAGGAATCTAGGGGTGAGGGAATTATTTTTGTTTTAAAGACTAATATTATTAGTTTTAATGCTAAAAATATTAGATTTGTGAACTATGAATTCTATTCTGCATCTGGATCTTGATACGTTCTTTGTCTCTGTGGAGCGACTAAAGAATAGTGCGCTTGTGGGGAAGCCTGTGTTGATCGGGGGCACGAGCGATCGGGGCGTGGTAGCGGCCTGTAGTTATGAAGCTAGGCGGTTTGGAGTGCACTCGGCGATGCCCATGAAGCTGGCACGAGCACTGTGTCCGGAGGCCATTATTGTGCGGGGAAATTCGGCTGATTACACTAAGCACTCCAAAATGGTAACTGATATTATTCAGGAGGCTGTGCCAGTGCTGGAGAAGAGTTCGATCGATGAGTTTTATGTGGATCTTACTGGTATGGATAAGTTCTTTGGGGCCTGGAAAATGGCCACTGAGCTACGTACCCGCATCGTGAAGGAGTCGGGGTTGCCCATCTCCTTTGGCCTTTCGGAAAACAAGACTGTCTCCAAGGTAGCGACCAATGAGGCCAAGCCCAATAACCATCTGAGGATAGATTACGGTCAGGAAAAGCCTTTTTTGGCCCCTCTGTCTGTGAAAAAAATTCCAATGGTGGGAGATAAGACTTACAGCAAACTGATGAGTCTGGGGGTGCGGAAGATCTACACGCTGCAGCAGATGTCGGTAGATCTGATGGAGCGGGCTTTTGGGGCCAATGGGGTGACCATTTGGCGCAAAGCCAACGGGATTGATTACTCCAAGGTAGTGCCTTACTCTGAGCGAAAATCGATCTCCACGGAGCGCACCTTTGATCGGGATACCATCGATGTGGTAAAACTCAAAGGAATACTGGTGGCGATGACGGAGAACCTCGGATTTCAACTGAGGCGGGGAGAGAAGCTTACTTCCTGCATCACCGTGAAGGTGCGCTATTCGGATTTTAACACCTACACACTGCAGGCGAAAATTCCTTATACAGCAGCGGATCATGCGCTAATCCCCAAAGCATTGGATTTGTTTGATCGGTTGTATAATAAGCGGCTGCTGGTGCGACTCATTGGGATTCGCATGAGCGACCTGGTCAATGGTTTTTATCAGATCGATTTATTTGATGACAGTGAGGAGCAGCTCAACCTCTACCATGCCATGGATGTCATCCGTGACAGGTATGGGGATCGGTCTGTGATGCGGGCCTCGGGTATGCTGGCGAAAACCATTGGTAGGTGGAATCCTTTCACCGGGGAACCACCGCCGCTGCTCGCCAATAGGAGGAGGTAGAATGTTCTCTCATAGGGATGAGAGATGTGTAAAAATAATTTTAAAACGTTTTATCTTTAAACTAGCATGGCCACTCCATACAAAGTAAAGGAACCCCGAATTGATGATATTTCGCTTCTCGAGCCGGAGGCTACTTACTCCTATGCTGATTATCTGAAGTGGACTTTTGAGGAGCGCGTGGAGCTAATCAAGGGGAAGCTTTTTAGGATGTCTCCTGCACCACGGAGGACCCATCAGGAGATAGGGGTAGTCATGGGAAGTGAAATCTACAATTACCTGAAGGGGAAATTGTGTAAGGTTTATCATGCTCCGTTTGATGTTCGCTTTCCCAGTAATCAGGGAGATAGCGATGATCAGACCTTCACGGTTGTGCAACCCGATCTATGTGTAGTTTGTGATCCTGCCAAGCTGGATGATGCCGGGTGCAAAGGCGCACCAGACTTGGTGGTAGAGATTCTTTCACCTGCCACTGCCTCCAAAGATCTCAATGAAAAGTATTACCTCTATGAAGAGCATGGTGTGAAGGAGTACTGGGTAGTATATCCTGGTGAAAACGTACTGGAGATCTATGAGCTTATAGATGGAAAATACATCTCTCGTGGCAAGTTTGTACGGGAGGATCAGGTGCGATCAAATGTGCTGAAGGGGCTTGTGCTCAACCTGGAGGATGTGTTTGAAGAGGTGAGTTAGTATGTAAATACTAATAATAATAGTTATTACTAAAATTATTAGATTTACATGTGCTTAATGTCCATTCATATTTCAGTTTCAAATACGGTCTACTGTCTATTGACAGGCTGATGGAGTGGGCTGTGCGTAATCATGTACGCACGCTGGCGCTTACTGATATCAATAGCACTGCTGGTAGTCTGGAGTTTGTCCGTCAGGCGCAGAAGCAGGGTATCCGGCCTCTCCTGGGGGTAGATTTCAGAAATGGTGCTGAGCAGCAGTTTGTGGCCATAGCTAGAAATAATGCCGGGTTTCAGTCGATCAATGCCTTTTTGTCTAAGCACCTGCATACAGGTGCACCCATTCCTGCTTTCACCGACGAGTTACAGGATTGTTTTGTGATCTATCCTCAGACCAATATCCCCACTCGTGAACTGAAGCCGTACGAATACCTGGCGATAAAACCTCGTGAGGTGACCCGGATCAGGTTTCTGAGTAAGTTGCCCCGCGAAAAACTGATTGCCTGCCCAGTGTATACTTTGCCAGAGGAGGGGGACTTTGAGCTGCACTGCGTGTTGCGTGCCATAGACCTCAATACACTGGTGAGTAAGTTGGCTGACACTGATACGGCGCATAAAGAGGACGTTTTTTTAACTAAAAAACAGCTTACGGACTATTATCAGGAGCTGCCAGAGGCATTTGAAAACCTGAAAACGGTCATCCAATCGAGCTGTATAGACTTCACTTTGGGGGCTGAAGCCACTTCTCAGAATTTGAAAACATGGACAGGTAGTCAGGATTCTGATTATCAGAAAGTGCGGGAACTCAGCCTTGCCGGGTTAGCCTACCGTTATGGAGATTCACCCTCTTTTGCCATCAGGAGACGTGTCATCACAGAGCTGAGGGTGATCCGACAGATGGGTTATTTGTCTTATTTTCTCATCAGTTGGGATATTGTAAAATATGCTCGGGATCAAGGGTATTTTTATGTAGGTCGTGGGAGTGGAGCCAATAGTGTGGTGGCTTACCTGCTGCGCATTACAGATGTGGATCCCATTGAACTTGACCTGTATTTTGAGCGATTTATCAACCTTTTCCGAAAGAGTCCACCAGACTTTGATATGGATTTTTCCTCGTGGGACAGGGAGGATGTGACCCGTTATATTTTTGAAAGGTACGAAAATGTGGTGCTGTTGGCTACACACAGCACTTTTCAGTGGCGGGCGGTGATCAGGGAGGTGGGGAAGGTCTTTGGGGTGCCTCCTTATGAGATAGAGCGACTCCAAAAGACACCCGAGCAAAATCTGGATCATCATGCGCGGCTCATTCTCACCTACGGTGACCGGCTATCGGGTTTCCCCAGTCACCTGAGTGTGCACGCTGGTGGCATTATCATCTCTGAACGGCCTATTCACTACTATACGGCTACTTCATTGCCGCCCAAGGGCTTTCCACTTACCCATTTTGATATGCACATAGCTGAAGATGTGGGGCTGTACAAATTTGATGTGCTGGGGCAGCGGGGCCTGGGGAAAATCAAGGATGCCCTGGAGATCATTCGTGAAAATCAGCCTGACAGGCTGCCCATAGATATCCATGACATCAAATTATTCAAGGAAGATGAATTGGTAAAGATCAATCTGCGGGAGGCCAAGGCGATTGGGTGTTTTTATGTAGAGTCTCCGGCTATGCGTATGCTGCTGACCAAGTTGCGGGCAGAAGATTACCTCACCCTGGTGGCGGCCAGTTCTATTATCCGGCCGGGAGTGGCCAAGTCAGGGATGATGCGGGAGTATATCTTGCGATTTCGGATTCCCGAAAGGAGGAAAGAGGCTCACCCGGTGCTTTGGAAGATCATGCCCGATACCTATGGGATCATGGTGTATCAGGAGGATGTGATCAAAGTGGCACACTATTTTGCGGGACTCACACTGGCAGAGGCTGATGTGTTGCGCAGAGGGATGTCGGGCAAGTACCGGTCTCGTGAAGAATTTCAGCAGGTACGGGATAAGTTTTTTGCCAACTGTGAAGCCAGGGGGTATGAGCCCGCTGTGAGTGCGGATGTGTGGCGGCAGATCGAAAGTTTTGCGGGCTATGCTTTTGCGAAGGGGCACTCAGCGTCCTATGCTATTGAGAGCTACCAGAGTATGTTTCTGAAGTCGCACTATCCGCTGGAGTTTATGGTGGCTGTGATCAACAATGGAGGTGGTTTTTATAGCCGGGAACTGTATATCCATGAGGCCCGTATGCACGGGGCGGATATCCAGTTGCCGTGTGTCAATACGAGTGAAAACGAGACGATTATCAGGGGGAAGACTATTTATTTAGGTCTGAACTTCATCAAAGAGCTGGAACATCATACGGTACATGAGGTGCTCATGGACCGGCAGAAGAAGGGGGCATTTTTGTCGGTGGATGATTTTGTGAAACGAGTAAGTATCTCGCTGGATCAGCTGAGTTTGCTGATCCGTATTGGTGCGTTTCGGTTTACGGGCAAGGATAAGAAGGCGCTGCT
This sequence comes from Marinoscillum luteum, assembly GCF_044005705.1. Classification (NCBI taxonomy): domain Bacteria; kingdom Pseudomonadati; phylum Bacteroidota; class Cytophagia; order Cytophagales; family Reichenbachiellaceae; genus Marinoscillum; species Marinoscillum luteum. Next base: position 495,706 of record NZ_JBIPKE010000017.1, read on the forward strand.
GTGGCATGCGTATTTTCTGCTGGGTAATACAGGTAAGAGTCAGAATAAACCTTCACTTTTCGATCCGCCAGTGAAGAAATATAAGCTTCCTGAAATCGAGCATGAAGCAATAGAGGACGTCTACGACGAGGTGGAGTTGTTGGGCTTTCCGCTGGAGAGTCCCTTTAACCTGCTGAGTGAAAAACGAAATGATTGTGTGCCTGCCAGCAAACTCCCGCTGCATATCAATAAGGTGGTGCTGGTGATGGGCTACCTGGTGGCCACCAAGCATACCAGTACATCTAAAGGCGATCGAATGTATTTTGGGACGTTTCTGGATGAGGACGGGGAGTTTATTGATACAGTGCATTTTCCGCCTGTGACTAAAAAGTTTCCCTTTACGGGCAAGGGCATCTACCTCATGCGGGGGAAGGTGATGGAGGAGTTTGATGCGATAAGTCTGGAGGTGAATGCTATGAAGCGACTGAAGTATATGACGATGGAGGTGTAGGCTATCAGTAACCCAGCTCAAAAGGATTTTGAATCGTGAGGGTGTCGATTTTTTGGCTGTGGGTAAGATCCTCAGATAACAGAGTAGAACAGTTGGCTTGATGAGCTGCACTTACGATCAGGGAGTCCCAAAAGGTGAGTTGATTATTGATCTGTATGTCAATGGCGGTATTTATTGTGGTCATATTATTCACCACAAGTTCGAAGCTGCCGAAATAACTGAAGTAACTTTTTAGTTTTAGCGGGGATACACCAAGTTTTCGGGTGAGCGTATTGTAGAATTCCTGAACTACCTGAGTGCTCCAAACCATTACGTGATCTTTTTCCAGTGAACTGAGTAGTTTGTTACAGTGAATTCTTTTTTCTGGTTCATCAGTGCTGAATAGGTAGATGAGCACATTGGTGTCTATGAACACTTTACCTTTCATAGAGGTCATCTCGGTTGAACGAATAAGACTTTGTCTTTACACCAAGTGTGGTAATAGAATTTTCTATTGCCGGGAAGTCACTGTTTCCTTCTATGGTGTTTTTAAGCAATGTCCTTACCATGTTGTTGATGGTAGTTCCATTTTTTTTGGCGTACTCACGGCTTTTTTGGAGTAGCTCATCGGGTATGGAGAGCGTTATGTTTTTCATGGCACACGTATTATGTGTAATTTATAACATTCAATCAAAATCAAAGGTTTCCAATCAACAATTTGAGGTGCGTCGGAGTGGTCTCTCAAAAAAAACACCCCCGCGCTGATCACGGATCAGCGCGGGGGTGTTTTTCATTTTCTTTGGATTTAATTTATATCGCTTTGCTGGCGATGTATCGGTCTACCAGGTCTTCCAGCACATTAAGGGGTACTGCACCGCTGGTCAGTACTACATCGTGAAATTCGCGCAGATCAAAAGCATCGCCCATCTCTGTTTGTGCTTTTTCCCTAAGCTCAAGAATTTTCAGCATTCCTATTTTGTAAGCCGTAGCCTGTGAAGGCATCACGATGTGTCGCTCTACCATACGCACACACTCCCGCTCACTGCCGGAGGTATTGGTCTGATAGTAGGCTATTCCTTCATCACGGGTCCATTTTTTGGAGTGGATACCAGTGTCCACCACCAGTCGGCAGGCTCTCCAAAGTTCCATGGCCAGTCTGCCATAGTCAGAGTAAGGATTGGCATACATGCCCATTTCTTTGGGTATATACTCACAGTACAGACCCCAGCCTTCTACATAGGCGGTGTAGCCACCATATTTTCTAAACTTGGGAATGCCGGTGAGCTCCTGAGAAATACTCCTGTCCATATGATGACCGGGGATTCCCTCATGGTAAGCCAGGGCTTCCATCTCATACTTAGGCATATTCTTCGTACTGGAGAGGTTGGCATAATAAGTACCCGGACGAGAGCCATCAGGTGCCGGAGCCTGGTAGAAGGCTTTGCCCGCTGATTCTTCGCGGAAAGCTTCGACACGTTTCACTGTAATGTCGGCTTTGGGTTTGGTCAGGAAAAGATTATCCAGTTGCTGACGCATGTTGTCAATGATGGTGGTGGCACTATCTATGTAGGCCACTTTACCTTCGTCGGTATCCGGGTAGTAAAACTGAGCGTCAGTTTTTAGAAATTCGAAGAAGTCCTGTAGCTCTCCTTCAAAATTCACCTGCTTCATGATCTCACGCATCTCGCCATGGATCCGCGCCACTTCCTTCAGGCCTATTTCATGAATCTCGGCAGAGGTCAATTTGGTTGTGGTGGTTCTTTGGAGGGCGTTGTTATAAAAAGCTTCACCATTCGGAAATTTCCAGGCACCGTCATCACTGGTAGCACGGGTCTCCTGCTCCTGAAGGAAAGCAATAAGTTTTTCGTAGGCAGGTTTTACTGTATTGATCAGTGCATCCTCAGCGCCAGCCAGAAGTACTTTCTTAGCCTCTGCATCCAGCTCGATGGACTCCACTTTACCAGAGAAATCGGCATAGATGGCATTCTGTTCTGCACTTTTGTCTATCGGTGCGCCACTGATGATGTTGGCGCATGCTTCCAGCACTCGTGGGTAGACAAACTTGGGTGGTATGATGCCCAAATCTTCCCTGGTTTTAAGGTTGACGATGAGCTGATCAAAAAGCTGATCCACGCCATTGAGACGAGCCACATAGGCTGCGGCATCACTGGAGTCTGCTATGCTGTGGATGTTGATGAGCATGGAGGCCACCATCGTGTGAGTGCCGCGCATCTGATGTACGGGATAGTTATACTGACGGTATTTGAAATCAGCAATGGAGTTTTCGGCGTCCATTTTGAAAAGATCATAACTAAGTTTGGACTGATAGTCCAGGGCATCATAGTTGATGCTATCAAGGAGGTATTGGAGGTTAGCTTTGGTGAATTCCATTTCTTTTTGCTCCATCTCGTCGGAGATGTCATCCCACTTACCATAATCTTTTTTGATACCCAGGTAGGATTGATACACGGGATAGCGATCTACCATTTCATCGAAGGCTTGATCGAAAAAAGTGAGGGCTTTTTCTGATTCAGCGGCAATCTCTTCCGATGTGTAGATTTTTTCAGCCTGAGGAGAACAAGCCCACATGGTCACAAGGAGTAGGAGCAATGGGGTGTTGCGCAATATTATTTTCATAAGGTTTTTTGATTTAATGAGCTGTAAAGTAATGATTATTGGCTGTTTTAAGGGGCTTTATTGGATGAGTTGATGTGACTTTTTGATGAGTGGTGTAGTTAAAATCCGAACATTACTATATAAATAGTTGTATTACTATAAATATAGTTATAAGTTTGTTTTATGAAAGCGTTGACCAAGGCAGAAGAACAAGTAATGAAATACCTGTGGAAGCTGGGTAGGGGCTACCTGAAGGACATAGTGGCTCAGTATAGTGACCCTGCTCCGGCTTACACCACAGTGTCCACTGTGGTGAATGTGCTGGTGAAAAAGGAGTTTATCGGGTTTGAAACCCATGGGAAGTCTAAGGAGTATTATCCCTTGATCTCCAAGGCGGATTATGCCAAGGAATCGATGCAGGGGATGATGCACACCTTCTTCAATGATAGCCCGAAACAGTTTGCTTCTTTCTTCACACAGGAGAGCGAGCTGAGCATCGAGGAGTTGAAGGAGCTACAGGATATGATTGCAGCAGAGATCAAAAAACAGGAAAACAATGGCTGATTGGCTGTTTTATATATTGAAAGTGAGTGCTTTTCAGGCGGTGCTGGTGTTGTTCTACCTGCTGTTTCTGAGGGGGTTAACCTTTTATCAGTTCAATAGAATATTCTTATTGGGAATCCTGGTGATAGGGTTTGCGCTGCCATTTGTGCAGGTAGGGAGTGCCCCTGTCGTGCAGGCCAATCAGGAGTTGGTCACTATGATCGGTACGCGCATCAGTCAATCATCTGCAGCCATGACAGAAGGGGTGATTGTGCCCGGGTTTCAGGTGAGCTGGATCTGGCTGCTTTCTTCACTCTATGCCATAGGTGTGTTGCTTCTTTTTCAACGCTATTTCTCAAACTTTTATAAGATCAGAAAATTTAAATATGGATATCAATTAATCGCTAAGATTGGAGCAATTGAGGTGTTCAGAACACCCTTTGCCCAGCCATTTTCCTTTTTCAGGTCCGTGTTTATTCCCGAAAAGGTAGAACACACTCGGGAGCTGAATCTGGTGATGGCCCATGAACTACAGCATGTCAATTTTGGCCATTCTTATGACCGTATGCTGGCGGATTTCATTGTTGTTCTTTTTTGGTTCAACCCTTTCATTTATTTATTGAGAAAGTCGCTGATAGAGGTGCACGAGTATCAGGTGGATGCCGCTGTGACGGCAGATAGTGGAGTGAAGATTCCCTATCAAATGTCGCTGGTGAGTCTGGCTGGTGGTGGCTTCTCTGGTCCGGTGAGCTTCTTCAATTTTTCAACCATTAAAAAAAGAATACAGATGATGAATCGAAATAAATCGAATAAGATCTCCCTGATGAGCCTGGTATTACTTGCTCCGGTGATTGGGGGAATGGTGATGCTGTTTTCATTTGAAATGAAAACGCCGGAGATGGTTTTTATACAGGATAATCCCAGCCCGGCATTAGAAGGGTTGGTTCTTCCCGTAGAGGGTGCATGGGTGGAGACACCTTCCATTTTCCCATTGGGAGTGAAGGATGAGAAGGTGAGGGTCACCTCTAACTTTGGTTACCGAACGGATCCATTTGATGAAGCACAAAAATTTCATCAGGGAATAGATATCTCAGCGGCAGAAGGAACCCCCGTCATTGCTACGGCTGATGGAAAGGTTATTCTGGTAAGCGACCAACCCGGGGGCTATGGTAAACATATTGTTTTAGCTCATGATGAGGTCTATCAAACGAAATATGCCCAGCTCTCTTCTATGGAAGTGAAGGAGGGAGAGACCGTAAAGAGGGGTCAGCTGATCGGGAGAGTAGGGAGCTCGGGAAGGTCAACTGCTCCACATCTGCATTATGAAGTGTATAAAGATGGGAAAGCCGTGAATCCTGTAAACTATATTGCTGACTATCAGTTTGCCATACAAAAGCAGCAACAGGCTGAAGAGAAGCAGAGAATGGCAGAGCTCAAGAGACAAGAAGCTGAGGAGAAGCAGAAAGTCGCGGAAGTGAAACAGAGAGCGGCTGCAGAAGCTCAGAAGGCAGCCATGCAAGAACAAGAGCTGGCGGAAGTACGGCGGGCCCAGGCAGAGGCCAGGCAACAGGCGATTGAAAAACCTGAGACAGTTGTAAAACTGAAGTCAAAGGAAAAGCCGAAAGTGAAAGAGAAAAGTAAAGCTAAAAGCAAACCCAAGGAAAAGGAGAAAGACAAGTAATGAAAGGGGAGCCGGGCACAGCCCGGCTCCCCTTTGTTTTAGGAAAGATTGGAAGATATGGTGAAATAGAAGGTACTGCCGATTCCGGGCTCAGACTCAACCCAAAGCCTGCCTCCGTGCATCTCCGTGATCTTTTTGCAATTGGCCAGACCGATACCCTGCCCTTCGAATTTTGATTCGGTGGTAGCACGCTGGAATATGATAAATATCTTTTCGAATTGCTTTTCTTCAATACCAATCCCATTATCCTTTACAGAGAACTTCCAAAAACCCTCCACCAGATGGCCTTCAATGCTGATGACCGGCGCCACATCATCTTTTCTAAATTTTATGGCATTGGTTATGAGGTTTTGGAAGAGTTGGCGCATTTCCACAGGATAGACATTGAGATTGGGTAGCTCACCTACAGATATCCGGGCATCATGCGCCTGAATCAGGGAATTGAGATCTTCCAGAACGTCTTTGAGAGTTTGATTAAGATTGAGGGGCTCAAGAGTGGGGCTTTTACCCAGGAGGGAATAGTCCAATAGCCCATGAATTAGTGCCTGCATTCTTGCTGATGCTTTGTCAATAGAGTTGATGTACCTGAGCAACTCTTTGCTTAGCTCAGACTCGTGATCTTCCCTGATGATCTTGATGTAATTGGATATAGTGCGTACAGGCACTTTGAGGTCGTGTGATACGATGTAGGTGAATTCTTCAAGTTCTTTGTTTTTAGCATGCAGAACCTTCGCCTGTTCGGTTTTTTTGGCCTCTGTAAGATCCTGGGTGACCCTGCCAAACCCAATGTGATTGCCTTCTATATTGTAAATGGCCGTAATGGTCGTTTTCGCCCAAAAGCCCGATTTGTCCTTTCGCACAATCCATTCCTCATTAGTAGCTATGCCGTTTTCTTTGGCCACCTGAAGCTGTTTGTCAGCTTTTTTGGAAGCTTGATCTTCAGCACTGCTAAAGACCGCAACGTGATGCCCGATCATTTCCGTTCCTATGTACCCATGTATCCGCTCAGCACCACTGTTCCAGTTTTGGATTTTACCCTCTTTGTCAAGAAAAATAATGGCATAATCACTAATCTGATTGATCATTTTGAGCATGTTATCATGCATGGATTTGCTGGTATCAGCCTCCGCTAGTTTGGGGCGCAAAACGAGAAAGATCTCCAGGGCAATGAATACCAGGGTAATAATCAGTAGGGTCAGTTGGATTCTGGATAGTTTGTCAATTTTGTCATTGACCAGCTCATCCAGTTTGAAAGTGATCTGGTCCATATAACTCAGAAAGAGAGGTTCATTTTCACTTATGGTCTCCAGGTTCAAAGCGATGGCTGTGGAATCCTTCGATAGGTTTTGCGTCAGTAGCTGGCCAACTGCCAGGTCAATTTCATTGAACGATACTTCCAGCTCATCAAAAAGGAGTTTGAGTGCAGGGTAATCATTATTTCGATAGACTGCTTCCAACTCGTCATGCGACTGTTTCCAGGTTTCCCAGGCATCTTCTAGCTCCACCGCATAGGTATCAGATTGGAGACTATCATTGGTGATGCTTATGGCCAGACTCAGCTTGGTGATTTTTTGGCTCAGCATTCTCTGCCTACCTGACAGGTTGATCATTCTGGCAGACTTACTTTCCTGAATGATTTGCTGAAGGTAGACCTGACTCCCCAGAAGAATAATGATGAGGAGGGCCAGGAGGAAATAATACTTGGAATGATGAGATTTGATAGTCGTATAAGTTAGTGATGAGACTCTCGGTAAAAGTCAGCCTCCGTTGAACTTTTAATAACTCTTTGCTCTCAAAATAGAAATTATAACACTCAAAAGGTGCCTTGTTAGATTTTTTTTCGATGGAATTGTTTCTGGACCGGTTAAAAAACCTAAGACGGCAAGTCAATCCCTACTTCAGGCTAAACCTAAGGAGCTGAGCATTGGCGGCACAGATGATGGTACTAAGGCTCATGAGCGCAGCACCCACTGCAGGGTTGATCATAATGCCCTGATTGAATAAAATTCCTGCTGCTAATGGAATGGCTACCACATTGTATCCGGTGGCCCAGATAAGGTTCTGTACCATTTTCCGATGGGTGGCACGCCCAAACAGGATGAGATTGACAATATCCGCCGGACTACTATTGGTGAGTATGATGTCGGCGGTTTCAGCAGCCACATCTGTACCCGAGCCTACAGCTATCCCAATATTGGCTTTTGCCAGTGCGGGAGCGTCGTTTACCCCGTCGCCCGTCATGGCCACAAATGCGCCTTCACTTTGGAGTTTTTCTACCAATTCTGATTTTTGGTGGGGGAGTACCTGACTATAATATCCATCCAAACCGAGTTGGTCGGATACGGATTTGGCCGTTTGCTCATTGTCACCTGTGGCCATCAATACCTTGATTCCCTTATCCTTTAGTGTTTTGATAGCGGAAGCGCTTTCTTTTCTAATTTGATCAGCCAAAGCGATAAAACCTATCAGTTCTTCTCCTTTGAGTACAAATACGACGGTTTCCACAGCTTCTGTAAATGCATTTTCGGGGAGGTCTTTGCCTTGTTCTTTCAGATATCCTGGGCTCACAATGCTATAAAGATCCCCATTGATCTCCCCAGAGACACCTTTGCCTTTCTCAGCTTGAAAATTCTTTATTTCCGAAAGCTCCAGCTTTTCTTTTTTGGCCGCAGCTACTATGCCCCGAGCGATCGGGTGTTCAGAGTTTTGTTCAATGGCGGCAGCCATTTTCAGTAGGTCATTTTTTGAAATTCCACCTTTGAGGGTCGTTACCCGATTGACTCCAAAATTGCCCTCTGTCAGCGTGCCGGTCTTGTCGAAAACCACCGTAGAAATTTTCCGACTGTTCTCAAAAGCTGTTCGGTTGCGTATGAGCAGCCCATTTTTGGCTGATAAGGCAGTGGAAATCGATACTACTAATGGTATAGCCAGTCCCAGTGCATGCGGACAGGTGATGATCATCACAGTGACCATCCGCTCCAGTGCAAAATCCATGTTTTGACTGCTGAAGAATGCCCAGGCCACAAAGGTGATAACGCCAACACCCAGAGCGATGTACGCCAGCCAACCTGCTGCTTTGTCGGCCAGATTTTGAGTCTTCGATTTGGTTTGCTGGGCCTCTTCTACCAGCTTGATCACCTTATTGAGGTAGCTGTCAGCCCCGGAAGAGGTCACCTCTATTTTGAGGCTACCATCCCCATTGATGGCTCCACCTATCACCTCATCACCCTTGGACTTAGCCACTGGCTTGCTCTCCCCCGTCAGAGCGCTTTCGTTGAGTTCACTCTCACCTTCTATAATTTTTCCATCAGCTGGGGCTTTTTCTCCTGGCTTCACCAGTATGATGTCTCCCTTTTTTAGCGTGTCTATTTTTACGTCTGAGAGATTTTCTCCTTCTATCTTATGGGCCACTGAGGGCATCAGTGCTGCTAGCTTTTCTAAGGCCCGGGATGCGCCCATGATGGAGCGCATTTCCAGCCAGTGCCCAAGGAGCATGATGTCTATCAGGGTGACTAGCTCCCAATAGAATACTTTGCCATCCAAGCCAACAACTACAGCCGTACTGTAGATCCAGGCCACGGAAATGGCGATTCCGATCAATGTCATCATGCCTGGGCCTCCACTTGAGAGCTCATCTTTGAGCCCCTTGAGAAAAGGCCAGCCACCGTAAATGAAAATCACAGTGGCTAATCCTCCGGCAGCGTAGGACATTCCAGGAAAGGAGAGCTCCAACCCAAAAAAACCTTGAATCATCTGGGAAAACAGCAGTACCGGGACAGACAGAGCGGTATTAACGTAAAAACGCTTTTTGAAGTCGGTGATCATGTGGGCATGATGATCATGGTGATCCTCATGCCCATTACTTGATCTGTGATCAGGTTCTGAATGGTCGTGATGAGACGCTTGATGATGTTCGTGATTATTCATGGGCTTATGGGTTTAGTGGTTCTTAAAGTTTTTCAGTCACTCGCCCGCACTTCAGCATCATGTCGCCATAGTATGGGTTTCTGATTTCCTCTGAGAGGCTGAGCCAGCTACCGCCCTCACCGCCAAAGGCCATCGGACAGAACTGGACAAAAATCCCCTGACTGGTTCCCTTGGCTTTTAGCTCGGCTATGAGCTTGCTGGTGACTTCCTTGAACGCCTTTCGCTGGGCACTTAGGTCACCAGAAGCTGCAATTTGATTAGTCATGTCTATGATCTCTGAGTTCATTTTCTGATCCTTTAGAGAAACTGACAGGGTTTTGGCGGCGGCTTTGGCCAAATCCGCATTGGATTGCACCAGGGCATCTTTTAGCGCTACATAATCCGAAATCAGATCAGGTTGCGTTTGTTCAGAAGCCGTAACAGCACGGTCAGCTTCATTGTTTTTGGGTGAGGCGCAGGCCAGTAAAAAAGCTGATAGCAAAAGGGTGGTCATCATCGTTTTCATGTTCAATTTGATTTTTGGTTATACAATTGTTTGTTCCTAGTTAAGTATGATCAAAGTACTTCTTCTACATTCCCACAGGTGAGCATGGCTTCTCCGAAATAGGGGTTTCTAATATCCTGTTCCAAACTAAGCCAGATGGCGCCTTGGTTATTATCTGCCATCGGGCAAAACTGAACGTAGACTGATTCATTTGTCGGTTTAAATTCCCTGGTCAGCTCCAGTAGCGAACCAGAGAGGTGTATAAAGTGATTTCTGGCTTCTGCAATGCTTTGGGACTGTGCCATCAGATCAGCGGAAGTTGTAAGTGCCTTACTTTGACTCATCCAGAGCTGATAGTCTGACCCTTTGAATACGGACATATCTACATTGGAAATTTCCTTGATAAAGGCCTGTGCCATGGCCCTGGCTTCTGACAGGTTGTCTTCTACCAATGTGTTTTTGATCATGATATATTGAGCTAAAAGTGGCTTTAGATCGGTCATGACTTTTGCGGAATTGGGCTGCGAAACCGGGGAGTTGGTGGCAGGGATAGAGCCATGATGATGGCCCGACATACCAGCTCCACCTTCAGGACTCATCATGCTCGGTTTGCCGGCCAGCTGAGCCGCTGCATCTATGGAAAAAGCGCCATTAACCGCGATCTCTTCTCCCTCGCTCAGACCCTGCTCGATTACATAACTTTCTCCCAAAGAGGGCCCCAGAGTGACTTCACGCATCCTGAAACTAACGGCATCTTCGGTAGCATCTTTCACATAAACCACTGAACGCTTTCCGGTCCACATGACAGCTGATTTTGGAACAATCACGTTTGTTTCGTCACCGGGGAGTGAAGCTTCGATAACTCCTGAAGCGAACATTTCAGGCTTTAGCCTGAGGTCTGAGTTGTTTACCTCTACCCGGGCTTTGACTACTCGGCTTTTTGGGTCGATTACAGGATCCAGAAAGGAGATCTTGCCTGTAAATGTTTCTCCCGGGAATGATGCTACGGTAAAATTGATGTGATTCCCCTTTTTTACCCATTGCATGTCGGATTCATAGACATCAAAGAGCAACCAAACTTTGTCGAGCTTCGCGATTTCAAAAAGGATGTCTCCCATTTGAACATGATCACCTTGTGAGACATTTCTTTTCAATACATACCCTCCATGATGAGCGTTGATCTTCACCAGGGTGAGTGTCTGTTTTTTGGTTTCAATTTTTTCAATCTCAGTGGCGGAAATTTTCCAGTTTTCCAGTTTTTTTCTGGCACTCTGGTATAGTTGAGGGTCCGTTTCCTTATTCTGATAGGCCATTTGTAACTCCTGCTGCGCGGTAACGAGTTCTGGAGAGTATACCTCAGCGAGGAGTTGTCCCTTTTGGATGAGTTCACCTGTGAAGTTGACATAGAGTTTTTCGATTCGCCCGTGAAAGTGAGCAGGTATTTTACTCAGCAGCGACTCATTTACCTGAACTTTTCCATTGAGGCGTATGGATTTGGTAGGAGCGGTATTTCCCACCATGGCCGTTTGTACATTAGCCAGGGCCATTGCGGTGGGGGACATGCGTACGGCCATTGGGTCAGCCTGGTTTTCATCATCATTTGCCAAGGGGATTAAATCCATACCGCAGATCGGGCAGGCACCAGGCTCATTTTGTCTGATCTGGGGGTGCATAGAGCAGGTCCAGATTCCTTGATCATCTATGCTATGTTCATGGGCATCGGATATCGGAGCAGAGGATGAGGGTTTAATCATCCAACCAATGATCCCACCCACGATCAGGGTGAGAATAATTAGGAAATATTTATTTTGAAATATGTTTTTCATCGTTTTGGTGTTTTAGAGGCTACCTGCCAGGAGGTAGTTGATGTTTTCATTGATCACATGGAGTCTTGTCTCAGCTTTTACCTGTTTCATTTGATAGGTTAGGAGCTGCATTTGGATCCTCAAAAGCTCGTCCAGGTCCTGACCGGAGTTGCTAAAGGCGGTAAGCATGAGTTGCTGTATTTTCTCTGTTTCGATAGTTTGAATCCCGTAGAGGTGTATCAGTTCGTTTTCTCTTTGGGCTTCATAGATGAGCTGCTCATATTGTGAGGTCAGGTCATTTTGCGTAGCCATGATGGCCTGCTGGTACCCCTCTACCTGGAGTTGTGTTTCTTTGATGGCGGAGGTGTATTTTTTTCGGAAAATCGGAATACTCATGGATACCATAGGCATCAGTGCGTCTTTACCACTATCTGGCACACTCATGTCTGTACGCTCTGAGATCATCACATAGTCAATGCCAGCTCCGATTTTCGGTAGGGACTGTTTCTGAATAGCCAGGGCTTGTTTTTCCCGCGAGTCTATTCTCTTGCCATATTCCCTCACCATAGGGTGATTGCACCAGTTCACCTCTTGCGGAAGGGTGGTCAGAGTAGGCGCCAATACCTGGTCTACCTCAATGGTCGCAGTGTCCTCACGATTCAGGAGACGATTGAATCCCACGGTCAGTGGCTTTTCTCGCCCTTGCATTAGGTCAAGCTCTGTCTCCATCTCTTGGATGAAAACCCCCAGGCGAAGTACATCTGCCAGACTTATTTTTCCATTTTCGTATTGGGTGATGACCAGCTGTTTCCAGTCGTAGAGTACCCTTAGGTTTTTCTTTTGGATTACAATAAGCCTATCCAGTTCCACCAACGGAAAATAAGCTTTGGCCACCTCAAACTTGATCCGGTATTGTGCATTCAAAAATTGCTCATAGGTGGCTTCTGCCTGCAGGGCTGTTGCATCTCCCTGAGCTTTTAAGGTGCCAAACCATGGAAACATCTGCGTTAATGAAAGCCTGGCACGCTGTGGCCCCAATCTGGTTTCTACTGGCGATATAAAATAGCCAATGGAAATCGTAGGGTCTGGTAAGCTATTGACCTGATTCACTTTCGTCATGGCTGCTTCAAATTCCTTGTATTTTGCCTGAAGCGATGGATTCTGTGCTAACGCCTGTTGTTGATAGCTCTGGAGCGCCTGTGCTTGTATGTTCACAGGAAGCAGCGCGAAGAGATAGCATATTGAAATCACCAGGGCGATCCGCAAATGGTTCCTTTTGATTTGTATCGGTGGTTTAACTATTTGGCCAAGCCTTTTGCTCAAATAGCCCGATTGGTAAGGAATTGTTGAATATTTATGTAACTGTGACATTTCTTTAGTTTCTAAATGATCTCTATTTTGAGCCTCGTTTGATAACAGATTCTCTCCAAAAAGCCTGCAGCACTGGTACCACAAACATGGTCATGATCTGGATGGTCATCCCTCCGAAGGTGGGGATGGCCATAGGCACCATAATATCTGAGCCCTTTCCTGTAGAGGAAAGCACCGGGAGCAACGCGATAATGGCAACAGCGGCCGTCATCATCGCTGGCCGAACTCGCTTTTTTCCGGCGATCAATACCGCTTCTCTGACTTCATTTATTGTTTTGGGCTTGCGTTCTTCAAAAACCTGATGGATGTACGTGCCCATGATCACCCCATCGTCTGTGGCAATCCCAAACAGCGCGATAAAGCCCACCCAAACGGCTACACTCAGATTGATGGTATGCATCTGGAAGAGGTCACGCAGATTGGTGTCCGCAATGGAAAAGTTGAGGAACCAACCTTGTCCATATAGCCAGAGCATGATAAAGCCACCCGCAAAGGCCACAAATACTCCAGAGAAGTGGATGGAGGAGGCAATGACGGTTTTGAATTGAAAGTAGAGCAACAGAAAAATAACCAGAAGACTGATGGGGATCACAATGGAAAGCCTTTTGATCGCCCGCACCTGGTTTTCATAACTACCGGAGAATTTGTAACTGATGCCTGCCGGTACTTTCAACTCTCCCGTATCTATTTTTTCCTGAATGGCCGCCTGAGCCTGATTCACCACCTCCAGTTCTGCAAAGTCATTTCTTTTGTCAAATAATACATAACCTACCAAAAAGGTGTCTTCGCTTTTGATCATCTGCGGCCCACGGACATATTCAAAGTCTACGACTTGACTAAGCGGAATCTGTGTTCCCGCAGAGGTGGGGAGGAGAATTCGCCCCAGAGATTCGGGATCGTCCCGGAGTTCTCTGGGATACCTGACCCGCACCGGAAAGCGCTCGCGGCCCTCCACCGTGGAAGTGATTTTCATGCCTCCAATGGCCGTTTCTATCGTTTGCTGCACGTCTTCTATACTCAATCCATGCCGTGCGATTTGATCTCGGTTGATATTGAGATGGAGATATGGTTTCCCTACTATCCGATCCGCAAATACAGCTTCAGCTTTTACCGATGGCACTTCTTTGAGGATGGTCTCCAGTTGAAAGCCAAAATCTTGTATGGTGGATAGATCGGGTCCATATACCTTGATGCCCATAGGTGCTCGCATTCCTGTCTGCAGCATGATTAATCGAGTCTCTATTGGCTGCAGCTTGGGCGCAGATGTCACCCCAGGGATTTTGGTAACACTTACGATTTCATCCCAGATGTCGTCAGGAGATTTGATGTGTGTTCTCCAGTTTCTATAAAACTGACCATTGGAGTCTGGTATCAGTCGATCTTGAATGTTCGTCAGACCATGTCTGCCCGATGGCAAGTTTGCCGTCAGTTGAATGGTGTCTTGCCCATCAAATATCCAGGCTTTGTTTTTATCAAGTCTCCATGCTGAAGGTTGATCGGGTTTTGTCTGGTCATTGTTTAGGATAAAATTTCCTTTAGAGTCTACTTTAAACCTCATCCTGCGTCCATTTTCGTCTACCAGATATTCGGGTTTGTAGTTGATGATGTTTTCATACATAGACACCGGGGCAGGGTCAAGTGCTGATTCTGCCCGGCCGAGTTTACCCACAACCATATCCACTTCTGGTATTTGGCTTACCAGCATATCCAGTTGACCCACTACCCGACGGTTTTGCTCCAGACCGGCGTGCGGCATGGAGGTGGGCATGAGCAGATAGCTTCCTTCATTCAGAGCAGGCATAAATTCAGACCCGATTCCAGGGAAAGTATGTGCTACCGATTGATAGGGTTTTGAGTTTCTGACAGAATCTCCCACAAAACCGAAAACACGATCAAACCCGAGCCAGATGACTACTCCCAGGAGGATGGTGAAAACGGGAAGCAGCAAAAATTTTCCCTTGTTGACCAGACACCATTGCAGGATGGGCTCATAGAAATATACCACACCCATAAGGGCAGAGATAATCACCCCTATCAGTGCGACCACAAAGATGTAATTGATAATTATAGAAGTGCTGACTCCCAGGGGCATCCATTCTTCTGCCAGGAAAAAACTGGCAATAAACAGAGCCAATGCGAGGTTGATGTAGTCCGGGAACTTCTTGTAAGTTTCTGACCATTTCGGTTCCAAAATGTTATTGATACCGACGAGACATAGCACGAGTGGTAGCCACAGCTGAAAATAGGCGGCCAAAATCATTCCGGCGGCTATGAATGAGTAGTTCCAGATATTGCGTACCTTCTTTTGGTCATACCGGATGCCAAAGATGAAATAGGCCAATGTAGGCAGTACCACCAACCCCAGAGCAAAGGAGCCCATGAGGGCATATGTTTTGGTGAAGGCCAGTGGCTTGAAAAGCTTGCCTTCGGCTGATTCCATGGCAAATACCGGCACAAAACTCACAATGGTGGTGGCCAAAGCCGTGGTAATGGCCGAGGCAACTTCCACAGTGGCATCATAGATAACCTTGAGCAATTTCTTCCCAGTGGCACCATGATTTTCAGGTAGTTCCAGATGGCGGATGATGTTTTCTACGAAAACTATCCCTACGTCCACCATTACGCCTATGGCAATGGCAATGCCAGAGAGGGCTACCACATTGGCGTCCACTCCGGTATAGCGCATGAGTATGAAAGTCATCAATACTCCGACTGGAAGCAAACTGGAGATAATAATAGACGCTCGCAGATTCAGTAAAAGAATCAACACTACAATGATGCTGATCAATACCTCATGCGAAAGTGCTGTTTCCAGTGTGCCGATGGTTTCATGAATCAATTGGGTGCGGTCATAAAAAGGGACGATGGTGAGTTGACTTTCTGTGCCATCAGCCAGTGTTTTTTGAGGCAGCCCGGGAGCTATCTCCTTGATTTTTTCTTTGACCTTATTGATCACCTCCAGGGGGTTGGAGCCATATCTGGCCACTACTACTCCACCCACCACTTCAGCTCCACCTTTGTCCAAAAGTCCTCTGCGTGCAGCAGGCCCCAGTGAGACTACAGCTATGTCCTTGATTTGTATGGGTACATTATCCTGAACAGAGACCACTGCCTTTTCTATATCAGATACGCTTTTGATGTACCCAAGTCCACGCACCAGGTATTCAGCCTGGTTGATTTCTATGGTTTTGGCACCCACATCCCGATTGGATTTTTGCACGGCCTGCATGACCATGTGCAATGGGATGTTATAAGCTTTGAGAGCATCAGGGTTCACATCTATTTGATATTCTTGCACAAACCCTCCGATGGAGGCCACCTCCGAGACACCGGATACAGCGTTCAGCCCATATTTAACATAAAAGTCCTGAGCGGTACGGATTTCATGTAGATCCCATCCACCTGTAGGGTTTCCGTCCTTATCCCTACCTTCCAGGGTATACCAATAGACCTGACCAAGGGCTGTAGCATCTGGGCCCAGGGTAGGCTGCACCTGATCTGGAAGAAGTCCTGATGGTAGTGAGCTGAGTTTTTCAAGAATCCGGGACCGGGACCAATAGAACTCTATTTCTTCATCAAAGATGATGTTGATCATGGAAAAACCGAAAATGGAGGAACTACGAATGGATTTCACCCCAGGAATACCTAGTAAATAGGTGGTGAGCGGGTACGAAATCTGATCTTCAATGTCCTGAGGGGAACGTCCTGGCCATTGGGAAAAGACGATCTGCTGATTTTCCCCAATATCAGGTATGGCATCCACAGGCACCGGATCCTTTGGCAGTATGCCGGAGTCCCAGCTAAAGGGGGAAGTCACGATGCCCCATGCCACCAGTGTGATTAAAATGAGAACGGTGACCAAACGGTTCTCCAGAAAGTATTTGATAATTTTACTAAGCACGTCGATGATTTTTTGATGAATAATGTGGGCAGGGAGTCTTAACAGGAGTTAGACCCTATCCCATAGAAAATTCAAAGCCTAAGAGATTTCAGGCCAGTTCAGAATCAAAAAAATCAAATGCGAAATACCTGATTCAGGAGGAAGATTTCCTGATCTGGTAATGAGGGAGAAGTATCTAAAATGAAGGTTTGTCCAGCTGCAGGTACGACAACCACGTGATACAAGATGAAGGCAAAAGCAGCTGTCGTCATCAGATCACCTGCAGTCACAGATACGTCAGGTTTGAATTGATTGTCTGTTTCTGCGGTCACGTACTGATTGTCACAGCATTCTGATTCTGAAAAATGCATGCCCTCGGAGTGGGTATCCATGTCCATCATGCCCATACCACAGTCCAGATGCTCGTGGCCTAGCATCACTTCACTTTTCACAGCCATACCCATACAGAAGTGGGTGCCGTAAGTGAATCCTACATTGCTCAGGAGCAAAATAAGGGTAAGTGATATGGAAATAAGCTTTTTCAACACTTCAAATATACGGAATTAGGCCAAAAGGGATTTATAGAATTACATCTGAGTGTTATACAATTCCTTTATTGAAAGCAGCTCACAAAGCAGTCAGCCATAAATTGGTTGCGCCTTTCCGCTGAGGTTATTTCAAAATTTACGAACGGATCACGTGAGCCATAAGTGCCTACCGAATATATACTTTCAGGGTTTTATCAAAGTCCGGGGATAGCATTTTCATGATGTAAAGTCCGGAAGGAAAGCCCTGAATGTCTAGTTTTAAAATGTGATTTGCACTTACTTCTGAGACCACTTTCTCCATCATTACTTGTCCCTGCTGATTGTAGATCACCAGCATGATGTCATGAGCATAACTGGTATTGGAAACCAAATGAATGAAATCTGTTGCCGGGTTTGGGAAGATATTGAAATCCCATTGGTCGTTGGTTATACGCACCGAAATGATCGGACTCAGCGCAAAAGCTCCATCATAGTCCACCTGCCGCAGCTGGTAGTAGCTCACCCCGGGAGTGGGTGACTGATCCACAAGGGAATATTCCTGAAGGGTGGATGAATTTCCTGTGCCCTGTACTTTTGCAATAGGTGTAAAGCTTTGACCATCACTGGATTTAAGTACTTCGAAATAGTCGTTATCCCGCTCAGTGGCTGTTGCCCATTCCAAAATGGCATTTGATCCTTGTTGTTGTCCTTTAAAACTGATGAGTTCAACGGGTAGGGGGACACTATTGCCCGAGATAGCCCACGGAGAAAATTCTGTCACACCAGGCACGGTCACGGAAGTGGCACCTGAGGTTTGACCAGCTTTTGGAGCTTCCCAGTCGCCATTCCATCGCTGGGCCAACAGGTCAGAGATGGTTCCCACTTCCGCAGCTGAGGCATTGAAGGTGATGTCTGCGTTTGGGCTGGTTGCTCCTGTTAGATTGATCAGGTAGAAGCGATCTACTGTGTTTTCGCTGTTGTCAGTACCTCCGTCGGTATTCACATGATCTACTCCTGGAGGCAGGGGCAGGTTGCCGCTGCTGGTGGGATAGGTGGCCAGCGAAACTACTCCGGCATCTCCACTATTAAGGTCAAAGACAAATGGAATGTAATCACCAGATGCATTTCCGAAAGGAAAATTGTACGTTGCCACGTTGTTGCTGATTGTCCAGGCCATTACACTGCTGAATGAAGTGTTTTCGCTCAGAACATAGCCATTGGTGCGAGATACTGCGGTGGATAGTGTATTGGAGACAGATAGTGTATTTCCGTTAAGGTTCAATGGGCCATTGGTCAGAATGAGGTCTCCTGCTATTTCTGCATCCACCGTCATTTGTACATCATTTGCTGATTTGTCTATTTCCAACCCATCAAAAATGGTAGTGGCTGTACCTCCTAGTATGGATGCTCCCGAGCCTTCAAATTTCACAAGCTGGTCAATAAGGCTTACTAAAGTGCCGTTGTTGGTAAAATCGGCTGTAATGTTAACATCAGCTAGCACATCCATGGTGGTTCCCGTGGCGAAGATTAGGTTGTTGAAGTTATTGGCCCCTGATCCATTGATGGCATCCGTGCCGCCAGAGCTATCAAATGTGACTGTAGAGGTTTCTCCATTGAAAGTACCATTATTTGTCCATGAGCCGGATACTGCATGGCTGAGTGTTCCACCATTGAGTTGCGCACCCGACTTAATGAGCAAATCCTGGGCGATGGTCCAGTTGGTTAGTGGAGAAAGGCCCGCTGCATGACTATTGGAGACCGTTACCGACTCAAACATCGGATTACTGTCTGTAAGGGTGATGAGACCTGTACCACCAAACTCCACCTCCTTGGTGGTAGTGAAATTTGTCCCAAGGTTTATGTTCACCGGGCTGGACGGGTTAAAGGTGAGTTTTCCATCGCTTGACACGGTACCATTGTTAGTGAAATTTCCATAAAAAGTATGGTCTAATGGCCCCCCATCCCAGCTAGCTGCTGCTGCCACGTTCATCTCCACCACAACAGTCCAGGGTTGTGAGGCCACAATTGGAGCGGTATTATTAATATTGACTGTAGCAAATTGCGGAGAGGAGGTAGAATTAAAAACCTGAGGGAATGAACCATTAAAATTGATAATCCCTGTAGATGAAGAGGTTATAGCACTTAATAAGCGAAGGGTTTGTGTTTGTGTACCCGCAAAAGTGACAGTTCCGTCAGATATCACAATACCCGAATTGGTAAAATCACCATACGAAACAATTGGAATAACCCCAGCGTCAAAATCTCCGGTGGAGGAAACCTCCAGGTTACCATTAATAGTGGCGCTGCCACTTGCCAGATCATAGCTGCCGTTTACCACTATGTCATCATAGGTAATGTCCCCATCAATGGTATTCCCGGTTCCATTGAGAATCAAGGTGCCTCCGGAAGCATTGAAGGTTCCATCCATTACAAAATCGCCACCCAGCGTGAGGGTAGTTGAGGGGGCGGTTAGCGTACTTCCACTGCTCACAGTCAGAGTGCCTGACACACTCGTGGGGCCTACCATTATTTTGGCGTTGCTGCCTCCGCCGGTGATGGTGAGGTTACCGTAGGATACTGGTGGAATAATGCGACTGGAAGTTGTATAAAACTCTATAGTGCTCGTGGGGTCCGTGATCAGATTGGAAAAATTATTGATCTGGAGGCTGGTTCCTCCAAATCTGGCTGATGCTCCAGCTCCCAGAGATACGGTGCCGCCTTCTGTGCTTCGGCTTACATCGTAGGTAGATACCTCCACCGTACCATTTTGAATGCTTACGTCTCCATTGATGATGAGGTCGTCAAGCAAGGTGAGTGTTCCACTCGCTTTATTTACACTCAAGTCATTGAAAGTAGTGGCGACCACAGACTGAGCTCCGGAGCCATTGAAATTTACCGTGCCGGATCCAGGCACAAAAGAGCCGGAAAGCACCCAGTTTCCGCCCAGGTTGATGGTACTGGATGCCGGCACGTTGAGGATGGTGCCTACCCCGATATCAATATTCCCTAAAACACTTAGAGTGCCTTCCAGGTCTAAATGGCTTGCGTCCGTTAGTGTGAGGTTATTGTTGACAGTTACAGCCGTACTTATGGTGGCAGTTCCGGACGGTTTATCAATGACAAGGTCATTGTAGGTCACTCCACCCATTTCCTGAAAGCCTGATCCACTGAAAGTGACTGTAGAAGTGCCTGGGGTGAATGTGCCACTTACGTAATTGAAATCTCCGTCTATGTTGATGTTCCCTGCATCCGTGAAGGTGATATTGGCCTCAGATTGAGTGAGGGAACCGCTAATGTTAACTGTTCCGGTGCTGATGTTCAGATCTATTTCTCTATTGGCGATCCCATTGCTGAGGACGATATCACTCAGCGTGGTGAGTGTTTGCGCACCTACATTGATGGTGTGATTGGCATCTATGCTCCAGATGCCGTCTATATTCCCCTGCACAATGAGTGTACCTCCAGCGGCCATGGTGAGCGTACCAGGAGTGGTAGAATTGAAGTAAATTTTTTTGATGTTTTCTGACGTGCTGATGGTGGGTTGGTTGGTAAATATCAGGTCTCCAATATGAACGACATCCTGAATGCCTGGGATGCCTGATGGTGTCCAGTTGTCTGCGGTAGACCAAGAGGTGTCTACTGATCCATCCCAGCTGTAAATGACCAATCCCTCAGAAATAGTCCATTTGTTGAGCAGGTCTGTGAGCCCCGACTTGGCTACCCAGTTGTCGGTATTGTCAAAAGTGGTATTCAGATTGGTAGCATCCACCCAAGTGGCTGTACCTCCATCATTCCAAAAAGTCATCGCTCCTTCCACATTGCCGTTCAGCTCGGCCTGTTCATAGTGCAGGCTCAAAGTAGCGTTGTATGTGGTACTGCCGGTTACGCTGATATCATAGGTTCTATTGATGCTGGCTGCTGAAGCAAAGGTGCTGTTGGGGCCAATGGTGGAGGTCATGGTGATGGAGGTGATAGAACCCGTGATGGAGCTGAAGTTGATAAAACTATGAGGCCCTTCAAACGCATAATCAGTGGACGTGGCATAGGTAAGGTTACGCGTGATTGTTCCGGTGACCAGGCCAGCTCCTGTACGGTTGCCAGTCAGGGTGACCGAATTGGCTCCTGTGAGGATATCACCAGAGGTCATGGTAAGGTTCACGGCGTTGATACTATTATTTAAAGTAATTACGCTGTTGTTCGTTTTGTTGACAGTGAGATCGTTAAAGGTGGTTGCTCCGGTAAGCTGTGAGTCATTGCTTCCATTGAGCGTAATGGTGGAGGTGTTCGCCGTAAAAGTACCGTTGTTGGTCCAGTTTCCACCTATGGAATGTGTAAATGCCCCAGCTTCAAATGTGGTACTGCCACCAAGTGTAAAATCACCATTAATAGTAAGAGCGCTTGAAGGGGTTTTAGTGTTTCCACCTGAAAGGATCAGGTTGTGAAAGGTGGGGAAAACAGTGGATTGGGCTATAGAACCATTATACTCGATGGTGTTGGGTACGTTGGTGGCAGCGTCAAAGGTGCCGCCAGCATCCAGAGTGGTGGTACCTGCAATCCCCAGGACGGAGTTACTTCCC
Source organism: Marinoscillum luteum (assembly GCF_044005705.1). Classification (NCBI taxonomy): domain Bacteria; kingdom Pseudomonadati; phylum Bacteroidota; class Cytophagia; order Cytophagales; family Reichenbachiellaceae; genus Marinoscillum; species Marinoscillum luteum. The sequence continues at coordinate 517,586 of NZ_JBIPKE010000017.1, forward strand.
ATCTCCAGACTCCCGGTAGTGGTGATGAGCAGGTCATAAATATTGGCAGTACCTGAGAAGGTGGATGTGCCATTGAAGGTGACCTGGCCAGCTGTGGCTGTAAATGAACCAGGAACAGTCAAATTAGATGAAATGAGCAGATCTCTTGCGGTGGATAGAGAGCCTGTTACTTCTACTCCGGCAAGCTGAATAGTAGAACTACCTGAAATGGTTTTTCCTGTGCCGGAAAATGTAATATTCCCAGCAGATGCGGAAAGAGGACCATTGACGGTGAGGTCTCCGGCCAGAGTAAGAGTACTCGTGGTAGATATGCTACCGGTGCTAATGATGAGGTTGTTGAGGGTGATATTGGATCCGGATATGGTTTTGGAAGTGCCGGTGGTGGTGATATTGCCTGTGCCACCAGCAGTATGTACAAAGCTCCCTCCATTGACAGTTGAAAAATTACCGCAAAGGGATAAAGAGGAGTTTTGATGAAGGACTGTTCCACTACCATTAATGACCAGGTTGCCAAAATTATTGGTACCACTGCCGCTCATTGTTGCCGATGCTCCATTGAAATTTAATGTCCCGCCACATCCATTAAAGGTGCCATTATTGGTCCAGTTGCCGCTGAGGCTATGAGTAAATGTAGAGCCTTCAAAGGTGCTGGAGGCACTCAGGCTTACATTCCCCGCTATGGTCATAGTGTTTAATGCCGTGAAACCCAAAGTGCCTGCTGATGCAGAAGCGGTGAAGTTTCCGGCTATGTTAAGGGTAGTGCCCGGAAGAGTTTTGACTACTGAGCCACTAGAACTACTTAAGGTCAGGTTTCCGTAGGCTTCGCTTGTGACAGTCTGATTGGCTCCATAGTATTCTACGGTGCTGGTGGTTGCCAGCGTATGTGAGCCATAATTTGCAGGAAAAGTATTAGTACCACCTATTTTCAGGGAGGCACCCCCGGCGATGACCAGACTACCCCCTGCGGAGTTTCTGTCAGCACTGAATGTGGAAACATCCAATGTACCTCCGTTGATAAGGAGATCGTTCTGAATAGTGGTATTTCCGGAAAGTGTTTTGGTCATGCCCCCGCTAATCTGCAAAATCCGGTAGCTGATGCTGTTGTCGATGGTCTGATTGACTGATGAAGAAGCATAATCAATCAATGATGTGCTTTTGGAGGGGTCAGTACCTCCGCTGTGGGTATAGTTGGTTCCAAATGTACTGGCCATTACTTTTAGAGTACCACCTGCTCTTATGTTAATCGACCCGGTGCCACTTACTGTATAGTTTTCGGTTGGATTAAAGGTTCCACTCAAGTCAATGAATGAGGAATTGATCATGTTTTGAGCCAGTGTGACCGAACTGCCGGCGTTGATGTACAGTTTTTCAAAATTGGTTACTGTAGTACCACCGATGGTCTGTGTGGTGCCGGCAAAATAGATTCTTCTGTTGGATCCGGTGGCGGTGTAGCTCCCGGAGTTGGTCCAATCGCCAACAATACTTAATCGGCCTCCATCGTCTTCGATGGTGCCATTGGCACCGATGATCAGATTCCCACTAATATCAAAACCGTCTTTAATGGTCAGTGTGCAGGTCTTCATCCCATTTCCAACAGTGAGGGACTTACAAGCTCCTGTACCTTTACCCTTGGCCACGGTTGGCTGATTGAGCCCAATGAAGTTCGCGTCTCCGATGATAACGTCGGTGGTTTCGTCAGGCACACCATTTGTCCAATTGGTTGATGTCCTCCACTTGGTATCTGTGAGTCCCGTCCAGGAAGTTGACTGACTAAGCCCCAAAAATGGGATTAGGCACAGGGTCACCAGAGTGAAATATTGAACCGGGTAATGAAATGAGAATCTCATAATAGAGTCTGTTTAGCTTCTTTTTATCCCCAATGAGGCAGGTTTCAAATGCCTCAAGGTGGAGTTTAGGCATGACGACTCTATATGTTGACCAGAATAGAGAGGATCACTGCACAAGTTGTACGTTCATGATTTTAGCAGTTAGTTATTATAATAGCGTTAACTAATATAAAAATAAAAAACTTCAAAGCCATTTTTCTGATGACCTTTCTTGAGCAGATGATCTAATGATTGAGACCTCAAAGCTAGCTAAAGGATAGATTGAATATTACGGTATAAAACGCAGGAATGTGGTTTAGGTGATTTACCTATAATGGAGTGGGTTACTCGAGTACCAGGTGATTAACACTGACCTTGCAGTACTCGGTATGATTCTGATCATTCAATCGCTCTACAATGACTACTTCATCGTCGGGGAGTAGGTACATGCTCTCATGATAAAATTTGATAAGATCCATGATCTGATAGTAGGTGGCCTGGGAGAGCCTGTACCTTGAATGGTCGAAGCGATCTGTAGCTTCGTAAGGATATGCTGGGGTGGTTTTTTCAGGGCTCATACCTAGGGTGTTTGGTGGGTATAAGATCCGAAAGGCAGAACTGATTTCCTATGAGGAGAATCAGATAGGCCTATGATAAAACTATAGAAGTCTGAAAATCCTTGCGCGACCGGTACCCGGTCGCGCAAGGATTACATTACCATTCAGTATGGAAAATTCCTTCACGGTCTGTGCGTTCATAGGTATGCGAACCAAAATGGTCTCGCTGTGCCTGAATGAGGTTTAATGGCAGATTTCCTGAGCGGAAAGCATCAAAATAACTCACTGCGGATGCCAGCCCGGCCACCGGTATGCCACTGCCCACTGCAAATTGCACCACGATTCTGGCATCACCTTCAATCGTTTTGAGGGTTTTCACAAAATTGTCGTCCAGCATCAGATTTGCCAGGTTAGGGTTTTTATCAAATGCCTTTCTGATATCCTCCAGCAGGGTAGCTCTAATGATACAGCCACCTCTCCATATCTTGGCGATGGTCTCCAGATTGAGTCCGTAGTTGTACTCTTTAGAGGCCGCGGCCAGCTGAGACATCCCCTGAGCATAGGTCACGATGTAAGCAAATTGCAGCGCATGCTCCAGCGTTTGAGCATCTGGTTTGTCATTGCCAAGCGAGGGGGTATGATATACCGCATCCGCATCCACGCGCTGATCTTTCAGGGCTGAGATGGCTCGCATGGTTACAGCTGCATCCACCGTGGGGATAGGAATCCCCAGGTCCATGGCATTTTGAGAGGTCCATTTGCCAGTGCCTTTCTGTTTGGCTTTGTCCAGGATCATGTCCACCAGGTCTTTGCCGGTAAGGTCATCTTTCTTTTTGAAAATTTCAGCGGTGATCTCCACCAGAAATGACTGCAGCTCCCCACGATTCCATTCATCAAAAAGATGAGCAAGCTTTTCATTAGAGTAACCAATTCCTTTTTTGGCCACATCGTATATTTCCGAGATCAGCTGCATCAGGCCGTATTCTATGCCATTGTGAACCATTTTCACATAGTTGCCCGCTGATCCACGGCCCATATACTCTACACAAGGTTCGTCGTTTACCTTGGCAGATGCCGCTTCAAAAATGGTGCGTACATGCTCGTAGGCTTCTTTATTGCCACCTGGCATGATACTAGGGCCGCGGCGGGCTCCTTTGGCTCCACCGGATACTCCGGCGCCAAAAAAATGGATGCCTTTCTCTTCCAGATAGGTAATCCTTCGTTCTGTGTCTTCAAAGTATGAGTTTCCCCCGTCGATAATGATGTCTCCTTTTTCAAGATTGGGGAGCAACGTTTCGATGACAGAATCTACTGGCTTTCCGGCAGGTACCAGGAGCATGATTTTCCTTGGAGTCTTGAGTGCACCCAAAAACGTAACAGAATCAGTAGAACCATTGACATTCACGTGAGCTCCTTCTGCCTTTAGCGCATTCACTTTTTCATCATCTGTGTCCAGACCCATGGAAGAAAATCCATGATCCGCCACATTCAGAATAAAATTTCTCCCCATTACGCCTAAACCTACTAGCCCAAAGTCATATTGATCTGCCATTGTGTTATTATTTTTTATTTTCGTAAAATTTCAAAATCAAACCTATCTGCATGCGAAAATACGATTGATTTGGTGGTGTTTTTAAATTTTTTGGGTCAAAAACGTAAAAACTTTGATCATTTTTAATTTTTCATGTCAAAAATGATAGAAGTTTGTGTTGAAGGTGCGTCTGATGAGCTTGTCATTTGACCACTTGAAATTAAATACTTCCCTATAGATATTCGAAAGAAATGGTAAATAATGATAATCAGATTCTGGTAATTTTCGGCGCATCCGGCGACCTCACTGCCAGAAAGTTGATCCCGGCAATTTATAACCTCTATAAGAAGAAATATTTACCGGAAAAGTATGCTATTGTGGGGGTAGGCCGCTCGGCTTATGACAATGATACTTTTCGAAAAAAGGCGGTTTTCGAAAACGAACATCTGAAGAAGAACGGAGATGACTCCCTGGATGAGTTTGCTCAGTTGGTACACTATCACTCCATGGATACTTCTGACGCTGAGGATTATAAAAAACTGGCCGAGCGCCTCTATTCTATCGATGGATATCATGGGACCAATTGCAATGCCATTTTTTATCTTTCGGTGCCACCGAGCCTGTATTCCGTCATCCCAAAACACTTAGCCAGCGTAGGTCTCAACAAAGAAACCAATGGGTGGACGCGTGTGATCATCGAGAAGCCATTTGGTTATGATCTGGAGTCTGCCAGGGCCTTGAACAAAAGTTTGCTGGAGGACTATCATGAAAACCAGATCTACAGAATTGACCATTACCTGGGGAAGGAAACGGTACAAAACCTGCTGGTCACGCGTTTTTCGAACAGTATTTTTGAACCTCTGTGGAACAGAAACTACATCCACCGGGTGGAAATCACCTCAGCCGAGTCTGTAGGAGTGGAGAAGCGGGGTGGCTATTATGATGGATCCGGGGCTATGCGGGACATGGTGCAGAATCACCTTCTCCAGCTTATTGGTCTGGTAGCCATGGAGCCACCAGTAAAATCCGATGCACATAATATCCGAAACGAGAAACTCAAGGTCTTTCAGTCATTGCGCCCAATGACCAAAGACGATATTCGCAACGACGTGGTGCGTGGCCAGTACCTGGCCAGTACCATCAAGGGTGAAAGCGTGAAAGGCTACAGGGAAGAGGAGGGAGTGAACCCGGAATCGAGAACTGAGACCTTCGTCGCGCTCAAGTTTTTTATTGACAACTGGCGTTGGGCTGGTGTACCTTTTTACATTCGTTCGGGTAAAAAATTGCCCACCCGGGTTTCCGAAGTGGTGATCCACTTCAAACCCAACCATCATCACCTTTTCATGAACCAGACCGAGGTGAATGCCCAAAACATGCTGGTGATCAGGATACAGCCGGACGAGGGAATTCTGATCAAATTTGGGATGAAGGTCCCTGGGGCCGGTTTTAAGGTGAAAAACGTCAATATGGACTTTCAATACTCTGAGCTGACGGATGCCTATGTGCCGGATGCCTACGAACGTCTGCTGCTGGACTGTATGCAGGGAGATGCCACACTGTACGCAAGAGGCGACAGTGTCGAAGCTGCATGGGAGTTTATTGACCCTATACTGAAAGCATGGAAAGAGGATCCTACCATACCTATTTACGGATATCCGGCAGGTACCTGGGGGCCTGAGAATGTAGATGACCTGATAGAAGGGAAAAATATGGCCTGGAGATACCCTTGTAAAAACCTGGCCGATGATGGAATATTTTGTGAGCTATGATGAAAGAACGTAAGGAAATTTTTGCCACGGCTAAAGAAACAGCAGAGGCGTTTGGTGATTATTTGATGAAAGAGGCTGGTGAGAAGTCAGTATTTCATTGTGCACTTTCGGGTGGCTCCACCCCAAAAATGCTGTTTGATTACCTGGCGGTGAAGTACCGGAACTCACCGTTGTGGAACGGAATTCATTTCTACTGGGGTGATGAGCGCTGTGTGTCGCCTGAAGATGCAGAAAGTAACTTCAAAATGACCAAAGAGCGCCTGCTCGATTACATCCCCATCCCGCAGGAAAATGTCCACCGGGTGTTGGGTGAAAACGATCCGGAGAGAGAAGCTGAACGCTATGGTCAGGAGCTACTGGAGTATCTGCCTACACATAAAGGACTTCCCGTTTTTGATCTCATCATTTTGGGTATGGGAGAGGATGGTCACACGGCTTCCATATTCCCACATCAGATGGAGCTTTTGAGCTCTGAGGAAGTGTGTCGGGTGGCGGTTCATCCTGATTCTGGTCAGAAGAGAGTGACCCTCACCGGGCCAGTGATCAACACGGCGCATGAGGTAGTCTTTCTGGTAACAGGAGCAGGAAAGAAAGAGAAAGTATCCGAAATCTTCAATAAAACAGGTGAATGGGAATCCTATCCAGCAGCCCATATTAGCCCTGAACAGGGCAGTCTTGTATGGTTTTTAGATGAAGCCGCTGTAGGGAAATAAAATTGACCCGCTAATTTTATTTAAATTGACTGGATGAATAGATAGTGCCCCTGAGGCACTGTCTGATCAAACCAGCGATGAAGAAAAGTGTAATTATTTTGGGCGGCGGTGTGGCCGGAATGAGTGCCGCACATGAGCTCATAGAAAAAGGTTTTGAAGTTACTGTCTACGAAAGACAAGATCACCTGCCAGGGGGGAAGGCTCGATCCATCCCTCTTCCTGAGTTCACACAGGGAAACAATAAAGACCTCTCGGGAGAGCATGGCTTTCGATTCTTTCCCGGATTTTATAGGCACCTTATTGATACCATGAAGCGCACCCCCTCGGGTGATGGCACTCAAAAAAGCACCGCCGACAACCTCATAGAGGCCCCCATCATGATGCTGGCGCGCGCTGGCAAAAAGCCCATTCAGATGCCCAGCGGTTTCCCCAATTCACTGGCAGATCTCCGGCTCATCGTGGAGGCACTGCATGCCGATACCGGTCTGGAAGAAGGCGAAAGCAAGGTTATTCTGGGTAAAATATGGCAGCTGATGACCAGCTCCAAACGGAGGCGGTCTGAGGAGTATGAGCAGATCGGCTGGTGGGACTATTGCGAAGCGGATAAGTATAGCCCCGCATATCGTGAGTTGTTTGTAGACGGACTTACCAGAACGCTTGTGGCCGCCAAGGCCAAAAAGGCCAATACTTTCACCAATGGAAATATTCTGATGCAAATGATTTTTGGGTTTGGAAAACCGCATGAAATCAGCGACAGAATACTGGATGGCCCTACTAATGAGAAGTGGCTCTACCCATGGTTGGATTACCTCAAAAAGCAGGGTGTTAACTATCATTTTAAAACAACAGTGGTCTCAGTCAAAACCCAAGGGAAAGAAATCGCTGGTGTGGAAATCCTTGAAAATGGTGAATTGCAGACCAAAACTGCTGATTATTACCTCTGTGCCCTGCCAGTGGAGCGTGCCGCCAAGGTACTGGCCACTCCTGAACTGATCCACCTGGATGGCAGACTTGCCAACCTCAAAAAACTGAGTAGTCAGGTGGCCTGGATGAATGGGATACAGTATTTTCTGAAGGAGGATGTCAAAATCAATGCGGGACACATTATTCTCGCAGATTCACCCTGGGCCCTCACGGTGATTTCACAAGCTCAATTTTGGGCCGATTATCGCTGGGAGGAGTATGGAGACTCTGAGGTGAACGGAGTGCTGTCTATCGATGTGTCCGACTGGGATGCCCCGGGAGTTGTTTTTGGAAAACCGGCAAAGGACTGCACGGTGAAAGAAGTGATTCTGGAGGTGTGGACTCAAATGAAACAAAACTTCAATGTGGAGGAGGAACTGCTGCAGGATGATAATGTGGCCTATGTGTACATAGATGAGGCCATCATTTTTGATAAAAGCTTTTTTAAGGAGGGCCCCTCCAGTAATCCAAAATTGAACAAGCCGGCTAAATATGGCTCCAGTTTGGTGACAGAAAATGACGAACCACTCTTGGTGAATGAAGTGGGCTCCTGGTCACTCCGGCCCGAATCTTATACGGCCATTCCCAATCTTTTTTTAGCCTCTGACTATGTGCGGAGTGTTACCAATCTGGCCACCATGGAGGCCGCTAACGAGACTGCCCGCCGTGCAGTCAATGGGATCATTGCACAGTCCGGTGAGCGGGTGCCCCTTTGCTCACTTTGGGAATTCAAAGAACCCACCTGGCTACTGTATTATAAGTGGCTGGATGAAAAACGATACAAACAAGGTTTGAAATGGGGGAAACCCCGGATAAAATGGTATGCCCTTCCCGCCAGTTGGTTGCTGCGATTGCTCGGAAAACACAAATACCTATAACCCATGATTTCAAAATTCATCAATTTTTTCATTCCCCGCCAGCGACAGGAGAATGCAGAGGAACACCGACAATATAAACTGGTGACCTATTTTGTGATAGTCACCTTTCTGTTCGACCTGAATTACATCAGTCTATCATCTACCATAGGTTTTGAGATGGGGATGCGCATCATGGCGATTACAGCCGGGGCCCATCTGTTACAGGCATTTGCCATCCGGCTGGATTGGCCTTTGTGGCTGGTATCCAATCTGTATGTACTGTTTGGCGTGTTTGGCGTAGTGGGGTGTACCTACTACTCGGGTGGTTTTTATTCACCGGTCATTGTCTGGCTGGCATCTTCGCCTATTGTAGCGTTGTTGATGGCTGGTAAGCGATCTGGATTTGTCTGGATGTTTATTAATGCTGCTATGGTGGTGGTTTTTGCCCTGATGGCCAAAAATGGATATGAATTTCCCGTGGACTATGCTGCCGAGTGGTCAAATTTCTTCATAGCCAATACATTTTTCGGCCTGGTGATTATCATTTTCGTGGTGGCTCTGGTGTTTGAAAACGGGAAAAATACGGCACTCCGGAAACTGGCTCAAAAGAACATCCTGTTGGCAGAGGAGAAAAAGAAAACCGCCCTCTATGCGCTCTCTCAGGAGATCCACGATAATGTGGGGCAGACGCTTTTTCTGGCTAAGTTGAATCTTTCCACTTTTGATCTGGTGCCTGATGATGAGCGAGAGCGGGTGAAAAACTCTATGGAACTTCTCAGTCAGGCCATTGACAAACTCCGAGATATCTCCAGCACCTTGAATGAGGAAAATATCACCAACTTCTCACTCCTCAACTCTCTGAAAGTAGACATGGAAACCATCTCAGGGATAGGTGCCCTTAAAACCAAGTTGGAGGTACAGGGCGAAGTACAGAAACTCAATTCCAAAACAGAATTTGTGTTATACCGGATTGCCCAGGAGGTGATCAATAATGTGATCAAGCATTCGCAGGCGGCTCATTTGCATGTGAAGCTCATTTTCTCTTCCAATCTCCTAACGATGTACTTTAAAGATGATGGGGTGGGGATGAACTCGGAGCAACTCTTGAAGGATGGTCAGGGGATGAGAAATATGCGGGAGCGCACCGCCGGCATTCAGGGGGAGATCAATTTTAGCTCTTCGGAAAATAGCGGTGTGGAGGTGACAGTCAAAGCTCCTTTTTACAGCTAGCACCATCAGCGAGGGTTTCTTACCATTCACCTACGATTCAGGATGGTCGATCAAATGAAATGACCCCAACCGAGGGAAACTTCGTTCATTGAGTAGGATCAAATAAATATTATGTGAAAAATATCATCATTTTATTGATCGTCCTATTTCAAATCTCCTGCACATCAGCACAAGACAAGCAGGTGGGCGGTAGGTGTGAGGGCTGTGAAGCCCTTTATGAATATGGTAGTCGATCACTCAATAGTGTAGACACCATACCCGGGTTTGAACAGTCAGCGGCAAAGATGAAAGTCACAGGGGTTATTTATCTCAATGATGGGGTGACACCAGCCAAAGACGTGATCCTTTACATCTATCAGACAGATGAGCGCGGGATCTATCGGGCTAGTACGGATGCCCAAGGTTGGGAGAGAAGACACGGCCAGCACAGGGGTTGGATCAAGACTGGAAGTGACGGAAAGTATACCTTTTATACCTTTAGACCAGCTTCCTATCCCAATACCACTATTCCACAGCATATACATGCCACGGTGAAGCCACCAGGCTATACTGATTATTTTATTGATGATTTCTATTTTGATGATGATCCCAATCTGACACCCACACTCAGGGCACAGGATAAGAGAAGGGCCGGATCGGGGATCGTAGCACTGAAAAGGGAAAACGGAATGCTCCTCGCGCAGAGGGATATCATTTTGGGGTTAAATATTCCGGGGTATTAGATGCTCAGCCTGTGTAACAAAAGTCACTTTTGGCCAGGCTATATCTCTATACTTTTGTTGCTCATTCAAAATACAATACAACAATGGGAATACTAAGCAGCTTGTTTGGCGGAGGGTCAAAAGAACTTCAGGCTTTAAAAGATAATGGCGCAGTGGTGATCGATGTACGTACACCCGGAGAGTTCAAAAACGGACATGTAAAAGGTGCAAAAAACTATCCGCTACAAAATATAGGATCCAAAACCCAGGAAATCAAAAGACTGAACAAGCCGGTGATTCTCTGCTGTGCTTCAGGCATGCGCAGTGGTCAGGCCAAAGGGATATTAAAATCCGCAGGGATTGAATGTGCCAATGGCGGGAGTTGGACGAAGGTAGACAGGCTCTACTCGAACTAAGTCAGCTGTTTGATCTCCTTGTTTTCCAATATGGTTACCCCACTTCCATTTTCGGAAAATCCAAGATTAAAAATAGCCCCAGCAAGCTCTTCAGAAGTGATGGCTCCGCTTGGGTATACCAGCTTGAGCAGTGGGTAAAGCTTGCGCATCAGTCGATAACTAAAGTTAGGTTCATCGCGTGGCTCCACAGGATAGATGTAGGCGGGTCTCAATAGATACAATGGCCCGGAGGCTTTACTGATCAGGTAGTTTTCGGCCATGCCCTTATACCTTGCGAAAGACATTTTGCTTTCTTCTTTGGGATCTGCACCGGCTCCACTGAGGAAGCAAAATGTTATTTTTGGGTTGTTCTGGTAGACAAGGTCCGCAAAAATCCTGGTATAGTCCACGGTGATTTTTTTGAACTCATCATCGGGCACCTGACCGGTATATACGCCCAGACAGTAGTAGGCCACATCCTGATTTCGAAAATATTGGGATATTGAAGAAAGATCCATAAAATCCTGATGGACAATTTCCGTAAGCTTCGGATGACTGAAGCCGGAGGACTTTCTGACCAGGGAAGTGACGGATTTCACCTCATTAGAGTTGAGGCATTCTCTCAGTACGATCCCCCCGATCATACCCGTGGCCCCAGTGATAATGATTCTTTTCATAGAGCCAATAATAGAGCATTTCTTAGTTGGATTTAGATTTTCGGATAAGATTGATGCATTTGGTAGGGTTATTGGTACTCACCCCGTTTGAGTAGTAAAATAAAAATCTTCAGTCATGAGAACAAACAGTAAGAATACCCGAAATGCCCTAATACAGTGTGATCACCCTATTCAGGGACTCCAGCTAATTCGCAAAATGAAAAGAGCGGGCCAGCCTATCCCCAAAACACTCATTCTGAACGGTCCTCAATGCCAGCATACTCTGGATAGAATGCTTTTTAGATTGCAAACTCTTTTGGGAGAGGGCAGCCCAGAGCTGGTAGTGGTTCAGGATTAACAGATTACCTTCTTGGATTTTTTGTAGAGGCAGATCCTAAATAGAAAGGGCACCAGCAGTAGAGCAAAAGGGCTTTTTTGGAGCTCGAAGGAATTTCCCGGTCTATCCAACTGGTTTTTAGGTTCATTCACCTAAAATTCACGCTATTAGTGAGTTAATGAGGGAATATTTGATTTCAAAAAAAATCAGGTCCTATGAAAAGCCGATACGCCCTACTTCTTGCTTTCGTCCTTACTCTTGTTATACAGGATGCCGGAGCCCAAAAGCTGAAACGAATCAAAAAGACCATAAATGCGGGCTTATATGCTAAGGCGCTGCGCATGATTGACACCATAGATCAGCCTAAAGAAGAAGAGCAGGAAGCACTTCAGTATTACAGAGGCGTTAGCTTGCTTCAGAGCTATCGTCAGGAGGAGGCCCTGGCAGCCCTCAAGAAATCTTCTCCATCAGTGGATGAAAAGTATCCTTACTATCTCACCCTGGCTTATTTGCAGAATGACTCTTTGAAAGCCGCTCAAAGTGCCTGGGGACAAGTGGATACTACTCTATTATCTCAGGAAGAGCTGGAGCTACTCACTATCCATATGAACGCTTATGAATCCATCTATCTGAATAGAAAAGATGTGGTGGTTCAAAATCTGGGCCCAACGATCAACTCAGAAGGTCATGAATACAATGCTGTGATCACCAAAGATCAGAAATCGGTAGTCTATACCGTAAGGAGAGCTGAAATGGACGATATGGCTACCGATGGGCTGGCCTATGAGCAAATCCTGAAGGCTACCCTGGATGAAAGGGGCTTGTGGGAAAACCCTCAACAATTTGACAGACAGTCTTCGAAGAAACATCATGATGCCACTGTGCAGCTTTTTGATCACGATACCAAATTGGTGACCTACCATGATGAAGACCTCCTGTTGTCTGAGCTTCGGGACGGTCAGTGGTCTATGCCCAAGTCACTCAATATGTTGAATCGGCTGGGTAGTGCTGAGACTCATTGCTCCATTAACGAAACTTTTGATACCATTTACTATGCTACCAACTTCTACTCGGCAAACGGAAATCTGGACCTGTATCAACTAACCAAAGGTGCAGATGGCTCATGGAACGAACCCACCCCGCTAAAGGAGCTTAATACAATTTACAATGATGACTCTCCGTACATGGCTGCTAATGGAGAACTCTATTTCAGTTCCAGAGGGCATAATTCTACCGGAGGTTATGATATTTTCAGGAGCAGGTATGATCGAGTGACTGGAAAATGGAGCAAACCCGAAAATCTTGGGCACCCCATCAATTCACCTTCAGATGATACCTATTTCAATGTATTCGGTAAAATAGCCTATCTGTCATCTGGTCGTACCGGAGGCTATGGCAATATGGACATCTACCGGGTATTCCTTTTTAATAAAGTAAGAATTACTGGACAGGTAGTGGATGATGAGTCTGACGAAGCCCTACCCGGAGCAGAGGTGATGGTGGAAGGGCCGGACAGTACCTACACCGCCACTACCGATGAGATGGGAAGGTATGCTATGTTGGTTCCTATTGAGACTGTTTTCAAGCTAAGTGTCACTTACCAAAGCCAGCTGGTGTACGCGCAGCAGCAGGTCATAAAAGTGTTGCTGCAGGATCATAACGATAATGTGGTACAGCTGCGGGTGAATAAAGAGGGAGTGAATGGAGATGAGGTGCAGGAGCAACAAATAGCGATAGAAATGCTCAATGATTTCAATGTTGATCCTGAACGTCTGGTGCCGGGGGATATGGCTAAGCCCTTGCTGGCCACCATGAGGGTACATAAGCCTGAGAATCAGGAAGAACCCATCGCTGAAATTCCCATTCCGATCGTTCATTTTGAATTTGACCGGTCAGTGGTTACAGAACAGTACAAAAGCACTTTGCGACTGTTTGCGAATGAAATAAAGGATCGCCCGGGTCTGAAGCTTGCACTGGAAGGCTACACAGATAAAGTAGGAGCGAACGATTATAATAAATTGCTGGCCCTCAAACGTGCCAGTGCTGTGATGGATTTTCTCGTTGCGGAGGGTGTGTCCTCGGATCAGTTGAAGGTCAATGCCCTGGGTGAAGAGAACCCTCTGGAGGATACAGAAGGAGAGAGTCTGCTGAATCGCAGGGTGGAAATCAAGCTGATCAGCTCCTCCAGTGCAGGATTGGTTGCTAATTGAAAGAAAAACAGAAAAGTGCTTTTAAGGAATTTGAGAATGTTTTTTGGACGCTATGATGAATCAATGATGTAGTGCGAGGGTTGGTGTGATGTATTAATGTTGAGGTACCGAATGGACGACTTCAGCGAATATTTTTTCATCATTGCTTAGGCCTGTTGTGTTTTAATTTTTTCACAAATGGGTTTGTACTGACGAAACCTTAAATCCAACCTGATGAAATCACCCTTACTGATCGTTTTGACCCTCATTGTAGTGGTCAGCTGTCATCAAAACGACAATGACACGCTTCTTTCTGGTCAGTTGATTGACGCTTATACAAATGAGCCGATAGCCAATGCCAGAGTATTTGTACTCGAAAATGGCCCTGAGACCACCACGGGAGCAAATGGATCTTTTCAATTTTCCAATGATGAAGTGAAGCTACTGGAAGATGTGAGTGACGGCTCAGGCGACTATGCCATTGCAGTGAGTCATTCTGATTACAGACCGAGGGAACTGAATGTGCGCCGTGGAAAAAAGACCCAGGTGGAGATGGCTCCCCTCGCTATTCCTACCTACTTCTATTACCCACCTGTACAGTTGAATGATGGCATTGCCACTGGTACCCTGAAGGATGCTAATATGGATCGGCAGCTGGTTCAGAACCTTATGGAGAAGGTGCAGGGCGATGGTTACAAAGAGATTCATAGTGTCCTGGTTTACCACAAGGACATGCTGGTGCTGGAGGAGTATCTTTTTGGAAATAATGACACCATTCAGTTTGAAAACGACATAGCTGTTGATCGCAGTCCGGCACCCATCCAATGGTCAAGAAAAGACAAACATTACGTGGCTTCTGTCAATAAAACATTTACCTCCACTCTAGTGGGCATGGCACTGAATCAATATGGACATTCCGTAGAGGATAAGATTTCAGATTTTCTACCCCAGTATGCAGCGTATTTTGAAGACCCTAATAAAGCGGCTTTAAATTTCGAAGACTGCCTCACGATGACTGCAGGTTTTCAATGGGATGAATGGGGAGATACTGACCTGGCCAGGCTGTGGAAGTCTGATGATTTTGGTGATTTTGTGCTGAGCCGCTCAAATGCTGGTGCGGGCTCGGAGTGGAGGTACAACAGCGCCCTGCCCAATCTGATGCTGAAAGCCGTGGATGAAATGGTGGATGGTGGTGTACGGGAGTGGGCAGACGCCAACTTTTATCAAAAACTAGGCATTCGAGATTATAAGTGGCAGTCGCAGCCGGATGGGTATCCGGAAGGATCCGCTCGTATGTTCATTCGTCCCCGGGACATGCTAAAGATCGGGATTACCTATCTCAACAATGGCCGGTGGAACGACGAACAAGTGATCCCGGCCAGTTGGGTAAGCGAATGCTTTCAGGTGAAAGAGCAAACCACATCCGGAGATTATAGCTACCACTTCTGGGTCAGAAATCTGGCAGACACCGAGTACCTCTCGGCAGATGGCGATGGGGGCAATTACATCAATGTATTTCCAAGCCTCGATATGGTCCTTGTGATCACTCAGGGGCTGTACCTGAAGTGGCCTTTGTATGTCACCCAGTCGGATGATATGATGAAAAACTTCATCATTCCGGCGGTGAATTGATGGGCCCTCCTTTGTAATGGTAAGTTGAGAGAGATAATCGGACGACTCACCTAAGAATATCGACAGTTCACCGGTCAACAACCAACACTGATTGGTCAAGTGCGTGTTTTTAATCATAACCAAATCCCAACAACGTTATGAAAAACTATTCACGCATTTTACTAGCCCTTATTGCGGTATTCGCTTTCACTTTTTCGGATGCTCAGGACCTGCCAAAGATCGGTGCTGTGATCAGAGTGGATGCTGATAAGGTGCAGCTAGTGGCAGGTGAGACCTTTGAAACCACACTTACTATTGTACGTTCCAAAGCAGACAGAAAAACAAAATTTGAAACACCGGTGGTTCAGGAAATGGAAGGCTTGCATGCAAGTGTCTCGGCGACTGACCAGGCAGATACTTATTTGCTCAGGCTGACACCCACTACACTCCTGGAGGGTACGCACCTTTTGATTATCAAAGGTTCAGGTCCCAACAGAAGATACCTCACTTCAAAGGCACTGTCTGTGAAGATGACAGATGGGGAATCGCTGGCTTCTGTGGATCAGTAATTTTGTTGTAAATTCAATCCATGAACTGGGCTAAACGGTATGGCTTTAGAATTTCGGCCGGAGTACTCATCTTCTTTTTCTTGCGGCTGGGTCATTCTGAGATTCTCAGCGAGTTTTTTGTTTTTGAGCTGATCGATAAGATACTGCTGGTCTATACCGTAGGGGTAGTGCTGTTCCTTTGGGAGGTTTTGGATCGGGTATTTCTCTATTTTGAAAGGAAGAAGTACGACTACTCCCGCTCCGGAGACTTATTGAAAGTCGTCTTCATACTTACCCTTCTTACTTTTCCATTGGTAGTCACGGCGAGCGGTATTTCTGAGTTTTATATCAAACCAAGTCTCAACTGTCCGGTGTATGAAGAGGCCATTTATAAGGAAATCGGGCAGGGCCAGATATTTGCCTGGCTCATCATTGCTGCTAGGATCATCCAGCTCAATGCCGTGCAAAGTCGTCAGCTGGAACAAGACAAGGCGCTCGTACAGAAAGAGCTACTTCAGAGTCAATATCAAAATCTGAAAAATCAGATCAAACCACATTTTCTGTTCAATTCCTTTAGCGTACTTCAGTCACTTATCCATGTCAATCCTGCTCAGGCTGAAGAGTTTTTGTCCAGGCTTTCAAAGATGTATCGATACATTCTGGAAAGTAGGGAAGAGTCTATGAGTACGCTGGAAAAGGAGCTTGAAATACTTGATCATTATCTGTTTTTACTGAGGGTGCGCCATGAGGAGCGCATTGAGGTCAGTATTGATGTAGACCCGTCCAAAAACAACTTTTTTGTGCCCACTCTCTCCCTGCAGATGCTCGTAGAAAATGCCGAGAAGCACAACCGGTTTTCTAAAAGCGAACCATTGCGCATTCATATCTTCACCGAAGGTGACTATTTGGTGGTTCAAAATCAGGTGAGTAAAAAGGGTGCAGAGGTAGTATCGACCAAGGTTGGTTTGGAAAACATCAGAAGTCAGTATGATCTGCAATCCGAACAATCGGTCATCGTGATCGAAAATGACCAGACCTTCACTGTTAAAATGCCCATACTATCCAGATTTAGACTTACATGATTCATATAGCCATAGTGGAAGATGAGCGCCTTTCGGCAGAACGGCTCAAGGTATTGGTGCAGGAGCTTTCTCCCGAATATTCCGTGGTGGCTCTTCTGGATTCGGTGGAGTCCACCATTCAGTGGCTCAAGGATAATTCTTCTCCGGATCTGATCCTCCTGGACATTCAGTTAAATGATGGCGTGGGCTTTGATCTACTGGCGGATGACCTGATCAGTTGCCCGGTGATTTTCACCACGGCCTATGATGAATATGCGGTGAAGGCTTTTAAATACAACAGCATCGATTACCTCCTGAAACCCATCGACAGGGCCGAGCTGGAGAATGCACTGGAGAAGTTCAAAAAGTATGGTGAGCGAACAGTCAGCCCTGAGGTCAAAGATCAGTTTGGTCAGGTGAGTCGTATGCTTTCAGGAAGCTATAAGAAGCGTTTTTTGGTCAAGTTAGGGGATCGGTTTCAACCCTTTACCGTGGAAGATATTGCCTACTTTGTTTCGCAGAATGATCTCACCTGCCTGGTGACCCGGAGCGGTGATAAATGGCCTATGGATCAGAGCCTGGATCAGCTGCAGGAGTTGATCAACCCACTTGATTTTTTCAGGATCAACAGGAAATTGATCATTTCATTACCGGCGATCAAAGAAATCCACAGCTACTTCAATAGCAGATTGCTATTGAAACTAGATCCTCATGCAGACGATGAGGTGATTGTGAGCAGAGAGCGGGTGGCCAATTTCAAGCGCTGGATGGACTTGTAGACTAGCTTACCAGCTCTATGCGGATGCCCACTCCGAGCATTTTTTCTCCATTTACCCAAAGTGCCCGTGCGTAGATAGTGGTTTGATTGATCAAAGCGGAGCGTACCTGCTCTGCCAGTTCGGTTTTCAGGTACCCGATCTGATTTCTTTTTCTGGATAAAACTTTTACTGCATTAGGGTCAAATTCATTTTCGGGTTCCAGCTCCAGAAAAAGAGGATCATCCTCAGCTACTTCGCGCCTGATGATCTCCTGTCTGGAGGTGCCATCAGCATTTGCATGAGACACCCCCACGACCTTGGATTCGTAAACAAACGCGGAGGGAATTTTAATGATTTTGGCCATGATGAGATTCAGGATTTCAAAGATAGAAAATCATTTCTGGCCTGCACAACTACCCCGCGCACGGAGAAAATAAATCCGGCTCCACCACTTGCTCAGAATCCATCACTCACCTTATATTTATTGTGAAAATGCGGGTGTAGCTCAGTTGGTAGAGCGTCAGCTTCCCAAGCTGAAGGTCGCCGGTTCGAGACCGGTTACCCGCTCTCTTGGACCTCAGGCCGCTTTTGAAGGGCGAGTGGTCTCGCTCATGATCACCGACCTGATTGATTCTTTCCATTTTTCTCCCAGTAGGGCATGGAAACCCGCTTCTGAAGGATCATCATACTGAGTGTCGAAGATCGAGATGGTTTCTGTGTACAGCCCCAAAGTATCATGTATGCCGATCAAAATCTGAACCTTGTCTTTTTTCTTATCCAGTTTACAGTAGGTAGCATTTCCCAGAGCGATTACTTTATTCACCTCTGCGCCAGTCTGTCTGCTCTGGAAGGCGAAAACCTTATGAATACTGTCCAGCGCCAATGCTTTGTCCCCCCAGACCTCCTGCATGGCAAATTGGAATGCGTGGTCTTGCGAAAGGTTCTTTAAGATGTTTTTCATTCTTTTGGTTCGGCTTTGACCGGCCCATACCAGATAAGCGATTGGGCCAAACATGGCCAATGCGAAGATGATGCCCATAATCAGGCTAAATGAGTCCATAATGTTGAGAATTGTTGGTTGAGGAGTCCTGTCAGCAACAGGAGGTTGTTCTTTTTTTATTTAGACGATCGGATGCGCCCAAGGTCACTGATTTTAGTAGTGAATATTTATAACCCACCTGATCAAAAATAGAGTACTACCTTAGGCTGCGCTGGTAGCGCCCTGTAGAGCGCCCGGATGTCATTGGCAGATAGTTTCAGTCGGATGTCGGGTGTGTATTCCTGTCCTTTCAGGCTGACCATCCTTTGTAGTCTGCTGGTCACTGTAGGGCGGTTTTCCTGCCTGAACCTGTACCTTGTCCATTGCTCAGCAAAAGTGGGATTAGGATGCTGTTCCAATATCAAATCAATCCCATGTGCCAGCCTGAGTCTGATGTAGGCGGGGTTTTGGATGAGTGTGTCTGGTTCGTAAGCATTGAGGGCCGCCTCCACCGGGTCTTTTGGAGCCTGTCGTTCTACGATCGGCTCCTTCAGGATGGTGGAGTGGATGCTGATAATGGGTACCGGATCAGAAAAGAGGCCCAGATATAGCCTATTGGGTATACTTTTCAGTAGGGCATCATTTTCGATGGAGGGCAATTTGGATGTATGAATGATCACCCCATGGATGGCCAGGTGAATGGAGCTATCCCGTAGGTTGACGATCAGGTGAATGGAATCCTCCTCGGCCAATTGGAGCTGGGCTTCCAGAAAGGCCTTTTTTCTGGCCAGACTGCTTACTTCTGATAGCTCATAGGCCGGATCATACTTCTGCATGTACAGACTGTCTTTGGACTCCAGCTTTTCCTGCCATTGGCTCGCCACACCCGCAGGGGCTACACCCAACTGGATCAGGAAGACGAGCAAAAGGAAACCGATGATCACTAGTGTAATTTTCATCTTAGTAGATATATACTTTGGAGCCGGTTTTCAGTGATTCGTAGGCCAGCTTCAGGTTGGCGTCATTGAGGCGAATACATCCATGGGTGACGGGTAGCCCCAAAAATCGCTGATAAAGTGTGCCGTGAATGAGATAGCCATCGCCGAGGCCCAGAGCATAATCACCCAGTACACCATATTCAAACCTGGAGGAGTGATTCATAGAGGGGATAGGCAGACCATCCTCCACAAAGGCCCAGTCTGGTTTTTTCCAGACAGGTGCTACCGTTCTCGATCTGATCTTGAACTCCCCTTTTGGAGTTTTAAACATCCACTGTTGATTGTCACCGTTTTTCAGCAAAATATAACTACCGGTACTGCATTTATCGGCATGAATGAGCTCAGACCCTTTATAAAGGGCGAAGGTATTGGCAGCGGTGTTTACGATCATGTAGGCACCTTTTGGGGTTTTTCCGGCCAGTTTCTTTTCCAACTTCTCCAAATCACTTTGCAGCTGGAGGGTCAGGTCTGAAACGGCTGCTTCCTCCATTTCGTTAGCCGGGGGTGAACTCAGGATGGCCAGCGTACTTTTCTCTATCAACCAGGGGAGTGTGAGTAGGAGGATAAAGGTGAGCAGACCATAGCCAGCCCAGGTAAGCACCCTTTTGCGGCGATCTACTGTTACCGGTATTTCTGGCACTATTTCTTCTGTCATTTGGAGGAAATTAAAGTTTGAAAAGGGACAAGTGACCCAACGATGACGATGCTGGTACCCACAGGACACTGATCAAATACAACATCCATGTCGTCGTTATGGAGCGCGATACATCCATCTGTCCAGTCGGTGCCCTTACCACCATGTCCATGCACCTCTATCAGTCCTCCTATAGCCGCACTGGGCTGTAGGACTCCATTTTTTTTATTTTGAGCAAAGCGGATTTTATCCGCTTCATTGGGGTAGTCCAGCAGGAGAGCCTTGTAGTATCGGGTGTCAGTGCCGGCTTTCTTTTTGACTACCCGGTAGATTCCTTCCGGGGTGGATTTGTCACCCTGGTGGTGTTTGTCCCCGATCCAGTTGGAGCTGAGCTCTGAGGTGTAGGTTTTGTGCAACCTCCCATTTTTATAGACCTGACAGGTGCGGGCATATTTATCTACAATCAGGCAGGTTTTTTTCTGTTTTCTGGATTCTTCAATTGTGGTGTTGACCCAATGGTTCCATTCAGGAAAAGCTTTCATGTAGTTTTCCATGGTTTGTTCGGCATAGGTAGTCACCGTATAGATCAGCAGACTGGCACTGTCCAGTTTGCGTTTGGATTCGGGGTAATTTTCTTTTTGAAAAGCGCTCTTGGCCTGATCAAACAATATTTTTCCCAGGGCCAGGTCTGAAACTTGCTGCGCCTTCAGGGGGATGTGGGGGTAGAGCACCTGGAAGCTAGCCAGGTGATCCTGTATTTGACTGATTTGTAATGAAACCTCAGATTTGAGTTTAGCCTGAGTTGCGTTGATTTCTTTCACAGAGGTGATGGCCAATAGAGCGGCACGCTCTGCATATGTCCGGGTGAGGTCGTAGTTTCTAAAGAGAAAAATTCTTTCATTTTCCTGCTGCCATAGGGTCATGGCTGAGTCGTAGAGCCTGGTGGCTTCATCGAGGGATGATTGAGTATATAGACCGGAGTTGGTCTTCAATGCTGTGGTAATATGCTGCCTGGCCAGCCCCAGTTGGTCTTCTGGCGAGGGAGATTTGATGAGGTACAAAATGATGGTGGTGGCTGTAAGAAGCATCACAAGTACAGTGATCGACCACTTGAGTGGAGGTTTTGACATCAGGTGCTGAAAAAATGAGGTTTCTCAACAGCATCCAGCGCTGTTGAGAAAACCTCAAATTTTTACTTTATTAACCTCTTTTAGCTTTGGTGTTCGCTTTGTATTTGGCGATCACGTCCTGCAACTCGGTGTTGATAGCCGCTGCCTTTTCCTTGGCCGCTTTGGTCAGGTCCAGACTTGCTAAATACTCACCTTTCTCAAACAGGCTTCCGGATTCTGAAACAGTGCCTTCGATGGTAGAGAGTTCACCCTGTATGGCCAGTAGGGCCGTGGTGCCTTCTTTACCTTTTGGAGCCTCTGTGATCAGCTGCTTATTAGCCTCTATCAGAGATTTCACTTCAGCGATTTCCGCTTGAATCTGATTCTTAAGTTCCTCTTTGGTGGTTTCTGTTTCCTGTTTCACCATTGTTGCCAATTGTGCCACAGAAGCCAGACTTGCCTTAGAAGCCGTGAAGTTTTTGAAGAGTTTAGTCTTTTGAGCTTCTATGGTTTCTATCACCGCTTTCATAGAGTCCTCAAGAGCCAGATAGCTCTCAGTTGCATACACTTCTGCACCAGCTGCCTTGGCCTCATTGATAGCCAGAGTAGCCTGGTCAATTTCCGCCTGTGGTACATCCCCACAACTAGTGAATAACACAGCGGCCAGACCGAATGCAGCAAACGCTTTTAAATATTGATTCTTTTTCATTTTTTTCTAATTGTTCTTGTGAAAGATTAAATGTTATATTTCATTTTAGATTGAGACGCACCACCTGCATAAGGTAACTGAGAAATGAAATTTATTTTTTTGAAAATTTTTTAAAGTGGCAATGAGTACCGATTTGGCAACGTGGTCTGATGCAGAGCTGATAGAAAAGCTCAAGGAAGGGAATGCCTCCAGATTTTTTCAGGAGCTGTACGAGCGGTATTATAAGAAGGTGCTGGACAAGTGTTACAGCTTTGTGAAAAACCGGGAAACGGCCCGTGAGCTGGCAGAGGATGTGTTTTCCAAGACTTTTGAGAAAATCGGGTCTTTTAAGCAGAAGTCTTCATTTTCTTCCTGGCTATACTCCATTACTTACAACCACTGCATAGACTACCTGCGGGAAAAGAAGAAGCTGCACTATCCTGAGTGGAACAAGGAAAATGAAATTCCTGAAATCATCGATGAGTCCGACGAGGCACTCTCAGAAATTACCTATGAGAACCTGCTACTGATCATGGAGGAGATTCACCCAGAGGAGAAGGCACTGCTGCTGATGAAATACCAACACGACTTATCCATCAGGGAGATCAGTACTTCGCTGAGAATCAGTGAGAATGCGGCTAAAATGCGGTTAAAAAGGGCGCGTACCAGGGTGGTGTTTTTGTACACTCAAAAATATTTAAAGCACGGATGATGGGTTACTTTCCTGGTTATTTCCGTCATTATAAGAAATGTAAGGGCAATGGATGATTTTTTGAAAAAGGTAATTGACGGGAGTGAAGCGACCCCACCAGAGTCATGCTTACTCACTTTTGACAGAAATTTCCCCAAAGCGATCAACATCGACTGGTCGGAGAAGGAGGCGAAATTTGAGGCCATATTTTACCAGGATGATATCGAATACATCGCGATGTTTGACCAGCAGGGTCTCCTGGAAAAGTACACCATGTACCTGACTCCCGATTTGCTGCCGGTTGCCATCAAAACCCACATGGATCAACTGGGCGAAATTATGAACGCAGTGTTGATCAATGAAGGCAATCAGCTTTTATACGAAGTGATCATCAGGGATGCAAATCTCAAGCGCTATGTGCTCATGGTGGATCAGTTGGGTAAGGTTTTGGAGGAGCGAAAGCTCTGATGAAGGAGTGTTCAGAGTAGCAGGTCAGCGCTGTATTTTATTTGGAAAAATAAAGATGAAAAAAAATCCACGAAAGGTGTGACTTAATCGTTATTTCTCGTCCTAACTTTTACAAAGAGAAAACTGACATAATGAAAAGAATTTTTACATACCTCATCCTGCTTCTTTCTGGAATAGGCATATTGTTGTTTGTACTCAATCACAACAAAACAAAGACTCAGGATCCCGAAGACGAGGAGGTATAAGCTGCCTTTGGACCTGTGTGGTCCCTTCCGTAATATCTTTTGAATACTCAGCGAAAACAGTTGGGCCGGGGTGTTTGTTGGTAAAGCAGACTGGCTTGATGCTTTGGTGTGTTTTACCGTGAGTTGGCTTTTGCAAAGTTTAATCCATCAAAAGTGAAAGGCACCCCCCGCTCTTTAGGGAGTGCCTAGCTGACTTTGGTTACCTTTATCCTACAGACAAGACCCTATTTTCAATGAATTACACAAAAGGCTTTATTCTCTTAATGCTATTTGGTAGCCTCATAGGTGCCACGACTGCCCAGAGCAACCAGACCGTTACAGATGCTGCGATCAGCAAAATGATTAACGCTTATAAGTCGGATTCCAAAGGCCCTTATAAGGACATCCGCTGGTTTTGCAAAGACGGCTCCACAGTGGCTCCGCAGGAGCGATGCCCCGAACCTGGAGTGCAGCGAGCGCGGTATAAAGACGAAGTGGTGGCTTTGGGCGCGAGTCATCATATTTTTTTAGGGCAGATCCTTTCTAACACGGCGCACGAGGATTTTTGGGACTCAGAATACCAGGGATCTCGGATGAAACAATACAGTCTGGAACAATACCTCCGGGCCAATGATGGCGGTTGGATCAACAGAAGAGCGCAGTTTTATCGTGGTGCTTTTCAGGCTGAGGATGAGGAAGCCTGGGGCCTGGCTTACCTGCAGTGGTTGCTCGAGGATAAAAGCCGGCTCGTAGGTCAATTCTTTTTGATTCGCCAAAGTGCAAAGGACATCCCGCACTCAGGCGACAACAATACTGCTCAGAGTGTCAGAGCCATTTCCAAGGAAATTTCTGATGTGTATAATCCATTCATGGACCTGCGCGTGAAACTGCACGGTCAGCCGGAAGAATCCGACATACAAAAAGTACGAGACTTTCAGGCAGCACATTCAGCTAAGCTGAACGCTGAGCTCAAGGAGAAGCTCACGAGCCTGCTGGCCCAGATGGAGATTTTTTATCAGCCTGTGGCCATCAGTGATTTCAAGAGCCTGGCTAAAAAGGTGCCTAATAGCTTGCCGGCAAATGGCACCCTGGTTGACTTTATGGAGCAGTACAGTCAGGCCAGGACCAGCCGGGATCGCTGTGAGCTGATCGCCACGACAGGCCTTACCTTACGTCGGCAGATCGTCAATCCAATGAAATCAAGTGCTCGTCTGGCGCTGATGGATGCTTCCATCAAAATGGAGACCATGCTCATCAGAGAGTCAGTGCTGTGGAGGCCTGAGACACTTGCAGAGCTACTCATCAAATCTAAAACCCTGGCTCAGGCAGCGACTGGCTTTGGTTACCTCGAAATTTGGGAGTGGGAGACGCTGGATGCCAATCTAATCATTGTCGCCGATGGTGAGATAACCCTGAAGGAACTTGGAGATGACCTGGATCACCTTCGGAGGTCGGTAGAGTGGAGCGCCGGGACGTTTAGAGCTACTTATCAGGAGGTGGTGAAGCGTTATGGTTCATTTGAGCCTCTGGCCAATGGCTTCATCGACGACCGGGTGCGGGCTTCGTGTCTGTTGCAGCTGGGGAGCAGCGTATCCCTTTTGGGTGATTTCTTTGCCGATCAGGCGGGATTTTCAAACCAACTGTTGGGAATCAAAAATCAAAGTGCTGCCCGTGGACTCAACCCCGGATATGCCATGGGCGAGTTGGTGGTGACCAATCAGTCTCCAGAGGAGATAGAGGTGTCTGGTGATAAAATCTATGTATTCAACAGGCCTCCTGCCGACCTGAAACCGGTGGCGGGTATTGCCACGGTCACGGAAGGCAACATGGTCTCGCATGTCCAGCTGCTGGCCCGAAACCTGGGGATTCCGAATGCCGTGCTGTCCATGGAAAACCTGACGGCTTTGCTTCCATACAATGGAAAGAAGGTGTTCTACGCGGTTTCGAATAAAGGCACGGTACTGATGAAGCTGGCCACAGAGATGACTCCTGAAGAAAAGGCCCTCTTTGCCAAAAAGGTGAGAAACGAAGAGAAAATAAGTGTACCCGTGGAAATGATGGAGCTGGATGACGCCAGAATCCTGAACCTGCGGGACGTCAATGCCTCCAAGTCGGGCATCATCTGCGGCCCCAAAGCGGCCAATTTGGGCCAGCTGAAGCAGCTTTTTCCCGATCATGTGGTGAATGGTATTGTCATACCTTTTGCCATTTTCAAACAGCATTTTGACCAGGCGATGCCAGGCCAGGGGATGAGCTACTGGCAATACCTGAAAGCCACATTTAAGGTGGCGGGTGAAATGAGTACTGCCGGATCCACAGATGGTGAAATGGAAAAGTACGTGATGGGCAGGTTGGAGGTATTGCAGGTGGCTATCAGGCAGATCAAGTTGATGCCCGAATTTGAGGCTGCTCTCAATGCGAAGTTTAAAGAAGCATTTGGGGTATCGCTGGGCAAGGTGCCGGTTTTCATCCGTAGCGATACCAATATGGAAGACCTCAAAGACTTCACCGGGGCGGGCCTCAACCTCACACTCTTCAATGTGTTGGATGCGCAAAAAATACTACAGGGGATCAAAGATGTATGGGCATCACCCTATACCGAGCGCAGTTATAAGTGGCGCCAAAAATATCTCCTTAATCCTGAAAACGTGTTTCCTTCCATCCTCATCATCCCCAGTGTGGATGCAGACTGCTCAGGTGTGCTCATCACCAAGGGAGTGACCACCGGAAAGCCAGATGATAACACCGTGGCTTTCAATAGAGGTGTGGGTGGTGCTGTGGAAGGGCAGGCAAGTGAAACCTGGCTGCTGGAAGCAGACAGAACCATCCTCTTGTCGCCCTCACGCGAGCCGGACTATACCTCCATCCCTGCCACGGGTGGCACCCTCAAAAAGCATACTACTTTTGAGGAGCCCGTGCTGTCAGAAGCCAATTTGGTGAGCCTCGGGGAAATGGCCGAAGCCCTGAAGGAAAAGCTGGGCGAGATAGGGATGAAGAGTCCTTATGATGTAGAGTTGGGATTCAGGAAGGACAAAATATGGCTTTTTCAGGTCAGACCATTTGTGGAAAACAAACGGGCAGCAGCGTCTGAGTTTCTCAGATCGATCACGCCTGTTTTAGCAGGGGATCAATTGATACCATTAAATACCGCCTTATGAAACTGACTATAAAGATTGTGCTTTCCGGGTTTTTAGGATGTGTGGTGCTTACTTCCGCCGACAACCTCTACCCAATAGATGGATATGAGCTTACCGGGATTCGCAGACTGAAGCGCCTGGAACTGATCATGGCTGGTGAGCTCAAGGAAGGTAAACCCATTTCTGGGGCTCAGAAGTCTATCAGCGACATCAAACTCAATCTTTTGGGTGCCAAAGGCGATAGTCTGGAAGCGTTGCCTGCTACGGATGCAAAATTTCAAAAATCCGTCAATGCACTTTTTCCGAATCTGGACGAAAGCTACTCGTTGGCCCTGCTGGACATTACTCCCGGTAGGCCGATGCGCTACGCTTCCCGAAAGGAAAATCTACAGTACCAGCCTGGTAGCGTAGGAAAAATTGCTGTGGCCACAGGCTTCTTCGCTGAACTGTCCAAGATTTACCCTGACTCTTTTGATCAACGAAGAGCACTGCTGCGGGATCGTTCGGTACGGGCCGGAAAGTGGGCCATGTATGATGAGCATACAGTTCCGATTTTTGATTTGGAAACCAGAAAGCAGGTGAAGCGAACCGTGGTAGAGACGGACGTGTTCTCACTGTACGAATGGTTAGATCACATGCTTTCTGTGAGTAACAATGGCGCTGCCAGTGTATGCTGGCGTGAGGCCGTGCTGATGCGGGTATTTGGTAAAGACTACCCCACACTCACAGAGGAACAAGCCGATGAATATTTCAGAACTACCCCCAAATCACAGCTCAGTGAGATTGCCAATTCGGTAGTCAATGATCCACTGAGGGCCCTGGGTATTACCACTGACGAATGGCGTTTGGGGGCATTTTTTACGAAGGGTGCGGGTTCTTTTATTCCCGGAAAGGGAGGGAGTATAGGTACCCCTTCAGGACTAATGAAATACCTGGTAGCGATGGAACGTGGCCAGGTGGTGGATTCTGCCTCCAGCCTCGAAATCAAGCGCATGCTCTACATGACCGATCGCAGGATCAGGTATGCAGCAGCTCCCCAACTGGCTACTGCAGCGGTGTACTTTAAATCAGGTAGCCTGTATAGCTGTAAGCAAGAAGAAGGATATCAGTGTGGTAAGTACATTGGCAACGTGAATAATTATATGAACTCCGTAGCCATTGTGGAGCATACCGATGGTACTACCTATCTGGTGGTGCTGATGAGCAACGTACTCAAGAAAAACTCTGCAAGCGACCATGCAGCTTTGGCTTCCAGCATTGACCGGATCTGCAAGTTGAAATAGACCTCTTTAGGAGGTTTTCGCTTGCTGCCCGAGGATTTTCGCTGCCTGTTCTCTGATCTTTTCGTGGTGGCTGTTGAGAAATGGCCGTACCATCTCTTTGTATTCCACTGAGCCAACGGCCTCTATGAGTTTGAAAACTGCCAGTTTCAATTTGGCATCACGCCCATCCAGTAGCATCACCAGGCATTTCTTTTCATCGGGTACAGTGACCTTCAGGTGGTCAATGATGTCTTTGCTGAGAACATCCAGCATGGCACTCTCTGCGATGGGGAGCAGCGCTTTTTTAAGTGTGGGCTCCAGTAGGTTATCCAGGTATTCTACAGAGTTGAGTCGTACGTGCTCATTGACACTCCTGATACCTTCATAGGCCGAGATGATATCATCCGGAGGGTACCTGAGGCCTATGAGCCGGAAAATCCGCTCCAGTGTGCCGTCCAGCCGCCTTTCCAGCAGGCTGGTGAGCTGGGTGCGTGCTTCTTTTATCTGTGCCGACTCATGTACGGGTAGCAGCTGACGCTGTTTGTAAAACACTCCAAGGATATTTTTGTAGACATTGCATTCGTCTATGACGTGACCAAGAATGTCCTTTTTGTTAATCCGAAGATGAGGAAAATCACGCTGGAGTGCATTGAGCGACCTTAGTGCCTCCAGACGTAGCATTACGTCATTGGTATTGAGGAAGGAGAGGAGTACTTTCACCGAAGCATAGGCATCTATGCGCTCCAGTACTCCGGGAATCATGTGGGTGACTTCCGCACGTGTCGTAGCATTGCGGACCACCCGGTCCAGCTCCGGGAGGATGCCCACACCATAATTGAGCAACGCCAATTGGGCATTTTTTCGGGTTTCCCGGGGTACCAGAAACTCTGCAAGCCGCTCTATAAAGGTCACATTCATGGTGAACCCTGCCGCAAGGATGGCCTCATTGATCACGCGAACTTCCTTGTCGTCCATGAAGCTGCGGATGATGGGATAAAAGGCGGGAATATTGGCATGACCAGCCGCTCTGAGGATCATTACTTTATAGAGGTATTTCTCCTCCGGATTTTCAGAGAGACCGATGTAATCGATCTTTTCGTGAATACGCTGCTCCACCTTCAGCAGGCGTTTCATCTCTTCATTGTTTCGTGCTTCCTCAGCCAGCCCTACCAGCGCCGCACCGCTGATGGTAGGATCGCTATGGGTCAGGTAGTTATGAATGAGGTTGATTCGCTGTTCTTTGGTTTGACGCAGGAGCTGGGCAAACGCTTTGTACCGCACTTCCTGATCAGGATCAGAGAGGAGGCCCTCCAGAACCTGCGGATCCACCGTTTTTTCCAGATAATAAATGGACTGCAATGCACGGGCTCGTACAATAGGGGATTGATGAACTAAAAACTGACTGACATTATCGAAAAGCCGTTTGTCAGGAATCTCCCGCACCTTATCCAGCACGTAGAGAATTTGCTGCTCAGTGCCGGTTTCCAGTGCACGTTTGAGTCCGTTTAAAACAGAAATATTGCTGTAATCCGGCTGCACATTCTTCTTGTCAATCTGCGCAAGTTTAGATTTGAAAGAGTTGAGGTATTCCTGCCTCACTTTGAGTGCCACCCAGATCCAGATGATGAGAATGAAAATGGTGAGGATACTCACCGCTCTGACGGACAGGTCAAGGCCATTGATCAGGAAAATGAGCATCAAACCGGCCAGTCCTGTGGCAGCCAGGTCCACGAATACGTCTATGAAACTTTTCGTCTGACTTTTAATACCTGACGGAATGGGTAGTGCCAGAAGCTCTGTAGCGGATTTATTGACCGACTGCTTCACGGATACTTCCCACAGCCTGGTGAAAATCCCCGCCCAAAGCACGGGCGCGAAGAGCAAAAGAGAAGACCCTAATAGAATACCACCGGGCAAAGCAAACAGGGAAGTGCCTACGCCATAGGTACCCACTATTCGCCGGGTGAGAAAGAGCTGTATGAGCAGGGAGACCACATTGAAGGTGGAAAGCCAAAATCCGAAAAAGGATGTGAGCTCATCCGGATCATCAAAGGACTGGACCGCCACACTGCTAAACTGAAACTCGATGAGTTTGGAAACAATCACGCCAATGCCGATGATCAGCGCGAGGTAGGTGAGGTGCTTCGACTGGCGGATGAGCCAGATCGGGTGATCACCAAAATCCTTCATCCGTTTTTTCCGTTGAAAGCGGGTCAGCTTGGGTATGTGTCGTGTCCAGATCACATTGTTGAGGTAGATACAGACACACAGAAGGCCGGCACCAAAAAAGATCAGGTTGGTGCCTTCTATGTAATTGGCCATGATGGAGGTCATGTATCCACCAGCCACACCTCCGGCAATGGGGCCTGCGCCAATAAAGCTAAAGAGACGCTTGGCCTCTCGCGCATCAAAAGCCAGGTTGGCCATGATCCAGAACTGAGAGGTGCTTAGTACGGCGAAGATGGCCACGATGACATAGAGCACATAGAGCACCAGTGCCGGTGAAATGCTGAGTTTAAGCAGTATGCCAAAGAATGTCAGCAGGATCACGGAGATCAGCAGGGTGGAGTTGGAAATACGCCGAAGCGAGCGGCTACCCAGCGCTCTGGAGTAAATCATGGACACCCCCATGGCGCTGATGGCCACCATGAGAAACATGAGGGGCAATTGGTCAACGCCCATCATGGAGAGGAACTGGGCGTTGACTACAGGTTTTATGACCAGGAGTGTGAATATCAGCAGGAAAATATTGAGCTGCATGAGCAGCACCCGCTGGTATTCTCCTTCACGTACATCAAAAGTCCTGAGTAAAAATGCTTTTATAAGATCTTTTGACTGCTCTAACAATTTTTAAATTTTCGGTTTTAATTTTTTATCCACTTCCATGATGAGTTCACGCATGATCTTTTCACCATCTTCATCCTCTACCAGGGCCACCAATATATACCTTCTCCACGTAGGACCCCAAACGAGTGCTGAGTCAGAATGATAATTTCTCCACGATCCTGATTTTCGGAAAACCTGTGCCCGTGGCGCCACCTGATCCAGGGTGTTGACAAATTTATGGTGCAGCATGGGATCTCCTAAGTAGGCGAGCATTTGTTTTGAGCGCTCATAGTTCACGAGCTGCCCAAAGGCCAGCAGGTAATAGTACCTGCACACCTGTGTGGCTGTGGCACCATGGCTGATGTTTTTCAGTGGATCGCCATTTCTGGGTCCCGTGCTGGCGTAGCGCTTGCCTACCCAAAGGCCACCCCCTTTTTCTTCGTCGTAGAAGTCGTATTTGGGGTCCTGCATTACTTCAGCAATCTTATCCAGACCTACCCGGTCTATCATCCTGGTGGTGGCTGCATTGTCACTCTTGGCGATCATCATGCGCATGTCGGATTTTATCTCATCGGTTTCCTCCAGCAGCCCCTGATCGATCGACTCTGTGGCTGTCAGCAGTACGGCTATTTTGGGGAGGCTGGCAGCATACATCATATCGTTGCCATTGACCCGGGCAAACTTCACGTTGTAGGAGTCCCTTAAGTCCACGAGTCCGATGCACATCTTCTTTTGACTGGCCAGCGTCGCCCACTTTTTATTGGAAGCAATGATGCCATCCAGGTCTTTTTGCAGGGAGCTGTTCAGGAGTGTGGTGAGTGGACGGATCAGTGAGTCATTCATCACGATCGGCAGTCCGGCGGGCTGCATCTCAGCCCTGTTTTCGGCGGATGAGGACCGGGAACTGTTGGGGAAGTTGATGAACCGCATGAAAATACCAATGGTGACAATTACACCCAGTGCGACCAGAAGCCTCTTTTGGACGGAGAGCTTCTTTCCTTCAAATGAAATTGAGTTTTTTGTGGTTTCCATCACCTCGGCTGTTGCTTTTCTAAAGGTAATAAAGAGATAGGTAAATGATTTCCAAAATCACTCGACCTGATGTTCGATGTTTTCAAATGGGTGCTGTTTCTAAAATAGACGTTCATAGAGAATCTTCCCTGGGGTGGATTGACTTCCTTTCAGAATCAGGGCTTATGCCGTGTATATAGCATTTTCCCTATGTCATTGCCCAAATTGATGATCCTCAACGTATGGACGATCGGGAATGTTGTGCTTTTGACCGGTCGGTAAAAAATAAAATTTCAGCGCCCTGAAATGGTGTGATTTAGGGCCTTTTTGGCCTCATGCTAGGGAATAAAAGTCCGATCTTAAGATGCTTTGAATGGCATTTTGTATGATGTTTCCAAGGGTCAGAAATACCGATTCTCATCCCTCAATCGCCCAGCCATTTTCTGAAATCGCTTGCCTTTTCGGCACTCACTACCACGTCTTCTTCCAGTTTGGGATTCAGCTCTATCAGGAGCTTGCCTTTGTGGTATCGGTGTACCGCCGATATGGACCTGAACTGTACAATAAACTGCCGGTTGGCACGGAAAAATTTATTGGGATCCAGCTGCGTCATGAGTTCATCCAGGGCCTGATCCAGCAGGTAGGTTCGGCCCTGGGTAGTCGCCATGTGTACCACGCCATGTCGGGTTTGAAAATAGGCCACATCCTCTGTCTCCACTGAGACCAGTTTGTCTCCAACTTTCGCCAGAAAACGGATTTTGTAGTCTTGCCCGCCCAGCTTTACATTTTTCAGGAGCTCGCTCATATCCACCCCTCCGCCGAAGACCCTCTTCATTTGCTGGTATTTGAGGAGGCTCTTTTCCAGGTCTTCTTTTTTGATGGGTTTCAGCAGGTAATCAATGCTATTGACCCGAAAAGCCTTCAGCATGTATTCGTCAAACGCGGTGGTGAAAATAACGGGCCTGGTAATAGGCACTCGATCAAAAATATCGAATGAAATGCCGTCACTCAGCTGGATGTCACTGAAAATAAGATCTGGAATGTGGTGGTTGTTAAACCATTTTACACTTTCCTCCACACTGTCCAGCACCTCCACGATTTCAATATCCGGATTGATTTCTTCGAGCAGCTTTTGTAACCGACGAAAGGCCGGTGCCTCGTCTTCAATGATCAGGACCTTCATACGGCGATGTTTCGGTTTTCTATCAGGTCGATCAACGGAATAGCAACCATGTAGTTTTTGGGGGTGGTGATGATCTCAATTTGCCTGTTGCCCAGGTATTCATAGCGTTTTCTGATATTGGCCAATCCGGTTTTTGTGGACTTCTCGATCACCGGACGCTTTTGCAGATTGTTCTTCACTACGATGGAGGATCCGTTCTCTACATACACATCGATGTGGAGCGGATCGGCTTTGGACACCACATTGTGTTTGATGGCATTTTCTACCAGCATCTGTATAGTCAACGGCGCAATGCTGAGGTGCTCATATTTCTTGTCTACATTGAAGGTGGCTGTCAGGTTATCCGGAAAACGCATTTTTAAGAGGTACAAATACGATTTGGCAAAGTCCAGCTCCTCATGGAGATGTACCAGGTCCCGTTCTTTGTTTTGCAAGATGTAGCGATATACTTCAGAGAGTTTCTGTGTGAAATCAATAGCCACCTGCTGGTTTTCCGCGATCAGCGTGGTGAGGGTATTCAGGCTGTTGAATAGAAAATGGGGGCTCATCTGGTTTTGCAGCACCTCGAATTGGGTACGAATCTGCTGATTTTTGAGCTCCTCATTTTGTTGGATAGATTCCTTCCATTTTTCAAAGAAAAAGACCGTTTCGTAGATCGTGCCAATGATAATTGCCAGAATGATGTTGAGCATGAAGTATTCTGAGCAGGCCAGGAAAACCCCACTCAGGGTATATTCCACCAGACCAAGTGCCATTTTGAAGGGAATCCCACCGATGCTCATCCAGACGAAGAGCGCCATGTAAGTGAGAAAAAGTCTTTTGTACGTTTGGCTGATCTCCGGAAACACTTTGCGAAACCACATAAAGAGGAGATAGGCGCCGTTCCAGTAGATGGCCGTGAAAGCCACCGAAACGAAGTAATGTGACCAAAAGGGTAGGGCGGCAGCTGGTGTTCCTTCCTGCTCTGTGAACATCACCAGAAACCCGACGAGGAAGATTCCTACCCAGCGCACGTGTATTTCCCTGATTTTGAAGTTTTTCATAAGGATCCCTAAAAACTGATATAAAGCTAACCAGAATTTGAAAGGCTGGTTAACGAATTGCCCCTGAGGCCGTATTTGTGTGCTTCGAAACCGGAAAATCACGGGCCGAACCCCGATGATCTGTCGTTGTGATATGCAAACCCATTTCATAGGGCCATATACACGGTTCACCTGATTGCTTTATGGACTCACACGGAATTGCCTACCAGGCATTTCTCTACCCCCGTAGATTCGAACAACTGAACCAAAACACACGCTTATGAATACGCTTACTATTCGCAATCAGACTGTAAAGATTTTAATTGGGATCGCCCTGGCCCTTTTTCTGGTCTTCAATTCCTTTGGGCAAACGCAGGTGATCAAGGGAAAAATCATCGACGCACAGGCAGAATACGAACTCATTGGGGCCACGATCCTCGTGCTGGGGAGCGAGCCGATGCTGGGCACCATCACGGATGTAGATGGAACCTTCCGACTGGAAAATGTACCTGTAGGAAGGCAAACCCTGGCCGTGCAATATGTGGGCTATAAAAACCAGACCATCCCCAATGTACTGGTGACGGCAGGTAAGGAGGTGATCCTGCAGATCAAGTTGGAGGAATCGGTGGAAAACCTTGAAGCCGTGGTGGTGACCGCCAGTGCCAGCAAAGACCTGCCCATCAATGAAATGGCAAAGGTGAGTGCCCGCACGTTTAGCCTGGAGGAAACCACCCGCTTCTCTGGCGGGCGAAACGACGTGGCTCGATTGGCCACTTCCTTTGCAGGGGTGAGTGCACCCAATGATTCGCGAAACGACATTGTGGTGCGGGGAAATTCACCCACCGGTCTGCAGTGGCGGATCGAGGGGATTCCTGTGCCTACCACCAATCACTTTGCTACGCTGGGGGTAACCGGCGGGCCGGTGAATGCACTTAACACCAACATTCTGAGAACATCAGATTTCCTGACGGGGGCTTTTCCTGCGGAGTATGGCAATGCCAATGCGGCCGTTTTTGATGTGAATTTCAGAAATGGAAATGCCGACAAGTTCGAATTCACCGGACAAATGAGTGCCTACTCGGGAATGGAGCTGATGGCAGAGGGTCCAATCAACCGGGAAAAGAACTCTTCCTTTGTAGCTACCTACCGCTATGGCATAGCCAGCCTGGCTGCTACCGGTACGAGTGCTGTGCCTTATTATCAGGATTTTTCCTTTAAGGTGAACCTGGGGGAAACCAAAATCGGGAAATTCGAAGTGTTCGGACTTGGTGGCTTGAGCAGCATTGATTTCAAAGGCGACGAGGTGAAAGAAGGAGACCTGTTTGCTGACCCGGCCGTGGATGCCTACATCGACAATACCCTGGGGGTAATAGGAATGTCTCACCTGGTGCGACCCAACAAAACGACGTACATCAAAACCACCGTGGGTGCATCCACCACTCAAAACAACTACTACCAGGACAACTTGCTGAAAGACAATGGCGGGGAGACCGTTGGGAAATTCAGGGCAACGAACGTGGAAACGGCAGACAGTCGCTACACCCTCTCCTCGGTGGTTAACAAGAAGTTTAATGCCCGGTGGAACCTTCGGGCTGGCTATCTGGGCGAGCTGTATCATGCAGATTTTCTCTACAACGACCGGGACAACCGGGCCGAAATACCGGATGAAAACAACGATGAGATCCCGGATTATTTCATTCCGGTGCGCAATGTGAGCGAATACTACCTGCTGTCGCGGGTTTTTGGTCAGGCGGAGTATAAGCTCACTGACAACCTGAGCACCACCTTTGGGGTGACCACTCAGTACCTCGGTCTGTCCGAGAGGTTTTCCGTAGAACCACGGGCGGCCCTCAGCTATCAGTTCACCCCCATTCAGCGGATCAGCCTGGCCTATGGTCTGCATTCGCAAATGGCCCCTTCGCCCATCCTTTTCCTGCAGGAAGAAACCAGCCCCGGTGTATTTGAGCGAACCAACAAAAACCTGGATTTTATCAAAAGTCATCATTTTGTGGCGGGGTACGACCGTAACCTGGGCAAAGACTGGCGATTCAAATCGGAGATCTATTACCAGCACCTGTACAATATCCCGGTGCAAAGCACCCCGAGCAGCTATGCCATCATCAACGAAGGGGCGGACTTTGTCTTTGACGAAAGGGGCTCGCTGGTCAACGAAGGAACGGGAAGAAACTATGGCCTGGAGCTCACACTGGAAAAGTTCTTTTCGAACGACTACTACCTGCTGATGACCACCTCGCTGTTTGACTCAAAATATAGCGGGAGCGACGGGATTGAGCGCAGCACCAGCTTCAACAACCAGTTTGTGTACAATGTACTTTTCGGAAAGGAATGGAAATTTGGGCCAGCCCAGCGAAATGCCTGGACGTTTGACACCAAGTTTACGACCTCTGGCGGCAAGCCCTATACGCCTGTGAACCTGGAAGCTACCCGGGCCAATGCCGGACGCGAGGTGCGCATGGACGAGATAGCCTACAGCGAGCGATATGCCAACTACTTCCGCTGGGATGTGAAATTTGGGGTGCGGATGAACAGCCCCAGGCGAAACATTTCCCACCAGTTTTTTGTGGACTTGCAGAACGTGACCAATCGCAAAAATGAATTTGTGCGCCGCTACAACGAGGTGACCGATGAGGTGAATTCCATTAAACAAATCGGCTTTTTTCCGGATCTCATGTACCGAATTCAGTTCTAGGTCGAAAATGGTTTTATTTTTTGGACTAACTGTTCTATCTTAATACCAAGGTCCCAACCAGCGGGAGAACAGATGAGGCTTGTTTCAAGGGGGAAACTACCCGAGAGACAACCTCATTTGTATTATTGAGCCTTGGATTTTTCAAATCTGTATACCAGACCTGCTTTGAATTCAAATTGAAGTGGTAAAAATTCATTCGAATCATTACGTTGATATTGCTCACGCTGGGGCATTTGTGGATTGTCCGTCCTTTGACCAACAAATTTGTAATTCCAGATTTTGACAGGAACAGCCAAGTTTATTGCAATGTTTGGATTCACCTTTATGAAGAGATTGGCCAAAATTTCCAAATCAGTGTCTAGGATAGTCTCTGCCGTCTTAAAGGCAGAAATTCTTGGCTCCACTACTTCTCTGTCGAATTGAGGATTGATTCCTACACCCAAATAGGTTGAGATCTTTTCATTGTCAGATAATCTGAAGCTGTACCCAGTTCGAAAGGAGCTTGTAAAATTGAAAGTATTTTCTCCACCAATTACCTGAGAATCCCCAACGTCATTCGTATGAGTTGTCTCCGTATCTTTACTTCCAATGTTAAACTTCCCCGTTTCGAAAAGGAAAAAATGACCCGACTCTTTAAAACTAAAAAAGGAGACTGTGGGAATCTTATACGCGTCAAATTGCTTTTTCGAGGTACTGTTTACCTGGCCGCCTCGGGTATCAGAATCATATTCCTTCGAATATTCAACTAGCAGTACACCTCCTACGCCGACACCAATTTGTTGACTATAGGCCGATGGAAGAAATTGTAGAAGCAGGCTAATCGCAATAATTAGATTTTTCATGGATAACTATTTAGTGAATTCAATCTAATTCAGATTCATTTTAGCTGAGCTAAAATCCATGAATAATTAGCCTGTAACCAACCTATCAAAGTAGAGGAAGCTTGTTTCAAGGGGCAAACTACCCGGGAGGGAACTTCATTTTTTTGATTAGCTGATTGAGAATTGCAAAGGTTCAAGACAGCCGTGCAGTGTTTGAAGAAGGCCGTGCAGCGTTCCAAGACGGCCGTGCAGAGATCCAAGAAGGTCGTGCAGTGTTCCGAGATAACCGTGCAGAGGTTTAAGACGACCGTGCAGAGCTTGAAGGTAAGCGTGCAGCGTTCCAAGATGGCTGTGCAGAGGTACAAGACAGCCGTGCAGTGATCCAAGGCGACCATGCAGCGCTTCAATAGGACTATGCAGAGATCCAAGAAGGCCGTGCAGTGCACCTATGGCCAGTAATGGTTTGATCAGGATAGAAAATCTGCTAGATTTGGTAGAGAACGGTTGACAGCCAGGGGGTTGTTGGTCGGTTGTTATGGGCAATTATTCGGAACGGATTCCACTTATTAGAAATTTATGGCAAAGAATTACAGACAACTTGTTGAAAGCGTAAGAGGCAGAATTAACCCTGAAAATTTTGCTTTCGAAAAATCCTTTTCTGATGAATTAGGAACAATTTCCTATAGCGAGGTTTTAACATACATAAGAATTGCTATGAAAGGTGTAGAACCTGAATATACTCGAAAAAGCAAGGAAGCTGGTGAAAGAGTAAAAGGTCACCTGGAACGAACTCTTGATAATGTATCTTTTAAATATCAAGGCTCTGTTATGACTGATACACATATAAAAGGATACAGTGATATTGACCTCCTTACGATCTCTGACAAATTTTATACTTACGATGCTAATAACGCCAAAGACATATTGGCTAAACCAGAAAGGCGCTCCAAATATTATCAAAGCTCTATTCAGAAGCTTGAATATGAAGTAAATACTTCGTCATACTCTGGAAGTGCTTTGGATGATTTAAGGAACCTGCGTAGAGATAGTGAAATTGTTTTGCTTGACAACTATGATATCTGCGATACCACCAAGCCAAAATCGATAAAAATAACAAACAAGAGTCTTAGGCGAGATGTGGATATTGTAATAGCCAACTGGTATGACGATGTTAGGTCAATAATCAACGACAAGGGTGATTATCGAGGTATTCAAGTCTACAATAAAGAGACTCATTCAAAAGGAAATGCGGACTATCCATTTTTAAGCATCAAGAGAATCAATGAACGAAGTTCTGAAACGAATGGGCGACTCAAAAAAATGATAAGATTTTTGAAGAACTCAAAGGAGAATTCCAACCATGAGATTGATCTCAGCAGTTTCGATATCAATGCAATTTGCTATGATATTAAAGTATTAGAATACCAAAATTTGAGTTTCTATGAATTGGTTTCAGTAATATATTATCAGTTGAAGGCAATATGTACAGATAATAACAAAGCCAACAACTTGTTATCTGTTGATGAACGAGAATATATTTTTAGACATGATTCTTTGAAATTAGATAACCTTAAAAAGTTGTTATCTGAAGTCGAGAGCATATTTATTGATCTTAAATCAACAATACGGATTTAAAAATGATAAAGAAACGCTTGTTTATAGGATCATCGTCTGAAGAACTAAACCTTGCTGAAACAGCCAAAGCTATTCTCGATAAAGATTTTGATGTCTCTATATGGAATGAAAATGTTTGGGATAAATCAATATTTAAGATCAATCAGAACTTTTTGTCGGATCTCCTTAAAGCTACATTGCAGTATGATTTTGGAATATTGATTGGAACAGGAGATGATAAAGTGACGTTTCGAGGGACGGAAGTTTTACAGCCAAGAGATAATGTTTTATTCGAACTGGGATTGTTTACAGGTCGTTTAGGCACTTCGAAATGTGCGTTTTTGATTGACAAAGAAATCAAATTACTTTCTGATTTTGGCGGCCTATCTGTTGCTCAATTTGATACTGAAGATAGTTCAAGTTTTGAAAGAGCCGTTACTCAGATCAAAGATCTATTTCTGTCGAGTTCAGATGATGACTTGAATTTCTTTCCTTCATCTACGCTGGCATCTGTATATCTGGAAAATTTGATTGTTCCAATTTGCCGATTCTTAATTGAGAATGGCGGATTTAAAGTCGGAGACAATCACTACAGGAAATGTCAGATCAATGTTATTGTCCCTGATCGAATAAATGAAGATGTGAACCTTCAGTTCGAGAAATTGAAATCGACCATTCAAACTGAGAATGTAACCTTTAAGTACGCAGGGAGACCTAGAAATATTAGCATCGATACTCAAATGAAAGATGGAACTTTGGAGTTTATCGACTTCCCGACAATTATTTCTGGGATTAACCATGCTATTTCAAATCTTCTTCCGAATGACTTCAATAAGTTAAGTCCTGATTACAATTCAATTCTGGAAAGGGAATTAAGAAGGTTCATTACAACTTTGAAGAAACTTCTAATAAAACATGGTTTCGATGAAATGGTAAGTGTTAAAAGAGAATCTGAATTATAAAAGCTGATAACAAACACTAAAATGAATATGCGAACTGAGCTATATGAAATATCAATGCCAAACAGACACTTCAGTGCTTCTAGCTACTGGATCACATACTCATTTTATTAGACGTTACCATCAATGCACTTCAGAACGTAGATTATTGGAACTCGAAAAACTCAAACAACGAATCTTAACTGGAACACCTTTCGAACAAATGGAGGTGGTGGATGAACTGGTTGAAACGAACACCAAGGATGCTGTTGAACTCTTTATCGAATTGCTTGAATCGACTGATCCGCGAGTTAGGAACTCGGTTGCTTTGGGGATTTATGAACTCAAGCCACAAACGGCACTTGAACCACTGCTGACAGCCATTTTCAAACCAGAAAATCACAACTATAACGGAACTCTTGTTTTCGCACTTGAACAACTGGATTGTACACACAAATTGAAAGATGTGTTCAAGATTTTGTTTTATGAATCCTATGAAGCAAAGATCAGTGCCTATGCAATTCTGGATAAGCAAACATTCGAATTCACTCGAACTGAACTATTAGAAATACAAGCAATGTGGAACGACCTACTTGCCTACCCAGAAAAATGTCCTGGCTTCAGCTCGGGTGACACGAGAGAAATGATTGAAGTTTCGGTCGAAGGCTTTATGGGCTATTTAAACGACAAAAACACAGATGGTAACGGAAGTTGATCGGCCATATGTCTCCCGATAACTATCGAGAGTGCTGTCTGCATTCTCCTTCTCTCACTCTTCAACCCAACCCTCAACTTCCAGGCGGGACGGCCCGACAGAATTCCGGGCGTGCGAGGGCCCCGATCATGATCGGGTAGGGTGGGAAGTGATCATTCTGTCATGATTTTGGTTACTTTTCATCAAGGAAAGTAACAGCCAGCCCGGCTTGAGGGCACCCCTATAGCCGGCAATGGTTTGTTCAGGATAGAAAATCTGCTAGATTTGGTAGAGAACGGTTGACAGTCAGGGGAGTGTTGGTCGGTTGTTAGATGGCATCACTGCAACATGAAAAGTTTTAGGTTATTCTTAGTTAGTTTCTTTCTCATCTTTGTGGCGTTTATTATTCCAACAGTTTGGAACATGCCAGACGGAACACAGGTCATTCTGGCAGTGATCGTCATGATTGCCTTTGGAGTGAGTTTGGCAGGACTATTTGCCTTTCGAGGAGACATTAAAGGATCGAAGCGCACAATTGCCTTAATTGGCAATATTCTGACAGTTGCTTTCTTTGTTTTTATGGTGGTTTGGAGCTTGAGTCCAACTTTTGAATCGAATATTAAAGAAGCTGAAATCCAAAGCATTGAAGAAAAAACTGCTCTTGGATACATCCATGATTTTCAATCTAAAAATGTTCGAATCTTCGAGAATTCGGTGGGTGAAACAAAGCAAATCAACTTAGAAATTACCGATAGCGAAATAATGAGCAACTATCTATCTAGAATGGACACAACTCCGGTTGACTCAGTCTATTTGTTCTCTATGAATATGGCATCCAAACTACACCAACAACTGAGGAAGGATTATTCATACGACAACATCCACTTATCTTTTCTAAGCAACGACGAACAGGTTTACTACTTCGACTTTTGCCTGAACAACTGCGATTAAACACCATCTAACAAACGCTGATCGGGCATATGTCTCCCGATAGCTATCCGGAGTGCTGACTGCTTGCTCCTCCTCTCACTTTTCAACCCAAACCTCAACTCCCAGGCGGAACGGCCCGACAGAATTCCGGGCGTGTGAGGGCCCGATCATGATCGGATAGGGTCGGAAGTGATCATTCTGTCATGATTTTTGGTTACTTTTCATCAAGGAAAAGTAACAGCCAGCCCGGCTTGAGGGCACCTAATCAACAGCAACGACGAACAAAATTACCACCCCGTGTTGCAGCCACCCCGAACAAACGAAAGATGGAGAGGTTACGGAACTTCCAAGGAATTTAAAATCTAACCGTAAATAAATAAACCATTCTTTATCGCTCCCGTTACCCCATGGGGTTCTGAGGGTTCAAAATCTTCTGGCTTTGCTACCAGATGGCCATCAGGCATTAATACGATCAACAAAAGCTAATATCATGAAAGACATAAAGTATCCGAAATCCTTTTCGCACATTGGGATTACTGTGCCTGACATCAGGAAAGCGGTAGGTTTTTATCATAACGTGATGGGATGGTATGTGATAATGCCACCATCCACCGTAAAGAAGGAAAGAGAAACAGCCATTGGACAGATGTGCATTGACGTTTTTGGAGAAAATTGGGAGGAGTTTGAAATCGCGCATTTGTCTACCTCTGACGGAATCGGGATTGAGCTGTTTTCTTTTCCCCACGGGATAAAGGAAGCCCCTGAGTTTAACCCTTTCAATACAGGGCTTTTTCACTTTTGTGTACAAGATCCTGATATCGAAAATCTGACCAAAAAGATAGTTGAGTCTGGCGGAAAGCAAAGAATGCCGATCAGGGAATACTACCCCAATGAAAAGCCTTATAAAATGGTCTATGTAGAGGACCCATTTGGAATCGTGTTTGAGATATATACCCACAGTTATGAGTTAACGTATTCTTCCGGAGCTTATCAGGAATAGAACACATACATCAACGGGAGCCCGACCTTTTTGGTGTGATTCTCCAACAAGCGAGACAACGATTGCTGATTTGGCAATTTGCCGATGGGGTGTACAGCCATATAGACAATCATGGTTTACTCAGGAGTTAAAATTTACTAGATTTGGTAGAGGACGGCTGGCAGTCAGGGGGTGTTGGCCATTTGTTACCACACATATTCAGTACACATGAAGACTCTACTAGCTATATTGTTCATTTCATTCTTCAACTTTCTGAACGCCCAAGACATACCAACTCTCAAGCCAACAATCGGAAAGATGCTTGATTTCGGTCCAACTATTCAAAAAGAATGGGCCCTAAGAGACAAAGCCTTGGAAGATTTGAATGAGGGCAACAGATCGTG
Source organism: Marinoscillum luteum (assembly GCF_044005705.1). Classification (NCBI taxonomy): domain Bacteria; kingdom Pseudomonadati; phylum Bacteroidota; class Cytophagia; order Cytophagales; family Reichenbachiellaceae; genus Marinoscillum; species Marinoscillum luteum. The sequence goes on from NZ_JBIPKE010000017.1 coordinate 560,610, forward strand.
GGAAGAACTAACATCCGAAGAACAAGCGACCTTTGAAAAGTATGGTGAAGTCTATGAAAACATGTGGGATATTGTTGGAGGTGGATGTAGTTGGTATTGCGGAGGTGGACTAGATACCCAAACTGCTTCATCCGAACTTTCTGCACAGGGCACCAACACATACATCGCCAATAATGCTCATGATTTGAGCTATGAAACAGCTTGGGTAGAAGGAGTTCCTGGTTATGGAATAGGTGAATATCTCGAATATCACGTTAAACCTGAGAATCCTAGAATAACCGACATAATAATTGTGAACGGTTATGTCAAGAGTGATAATGCATGGAAGAATAATTCCAGAGTCAAAACCTTGAAAATGTATGTTGATAACAAGCCATATGCAGTACTAGAACTTGCGGACACCAAAGCAGAGCAGCATTTTAAAGTTGATCCTATTGGTTACAACGATCGACATAACTTCGAGCAACTTAAGAAAAAACCGAACTTTACAATGAAATTTGAAATCTCAGAAGTTTACCCCGGTGCAAAGTGGGATGACACGGCAATAACCGAAATTTACTTTAACGGACTTGACGTCCATTAACGTGTGGTAACAAACGTAGCAATTGTACCACCCTTCCAAAACCTAAACATCATCGGTCAATTTTCAACCAAACCTCAACTTCCAGGCGGGACGGCCCGACAGAATTCCGGGCGTGCGATGGCCCCGATCATGATCGGATAGGGTCGGAAGTGATCATTCTGTCATGATTTTTGGTTACTTTTCATCAAGGAAAAGTAACAGCCTGCCCGGCTTGAGGGCACTTAATCAACAGCAACGACGAACAAAATTATACTCCGCCCTTATTGTAGTTGCCCCGCCTAACCGAAAAAATGGAGCGTAGGTTACGCAACTTCCCGTTAGGAAAAACCTTCTGCTCACTTTGATTTCCAATACTCCAAATTGACGCCCCCAGCTCCGCTTAAGGAATAACCCCAAGCGGATAGCGGTAGTTGGTATGCGAACCATTCGAGTTCTTATGGTCGATCACATAGATGTGCACATAAAGGTTATTCCCACTTTTAATGTCCTTCCCGATAAGATGGGTACTGAAGTGCGAAGTAAGTGAGGGCTGGCTGGTATGGCAGTTATTACAGTTGATCTCATTCATAGCACTGTAGTACTCGTGTTGTCCGAAGTTATAAATTGCCCCGGCATTCACATCCACCGTGGTAAAATTGAACGATACGATTGAACCCAGGTCTTTTGAGAAAGTATGCACGTCGAATTCCACGCTGAGGTCTTCTGTGCGTGTTAATTTTGGGTTGGTGATAAAAGCATTATCCGGAACCATGGTAAAACTGAAAGTGTGATCGCTCAGAGTGTTGCGGTCTCCCTTGTCTTCTACTTCCACATATAATTGGATCAGGTTGTCGCCGTTGGCGTAAATAATGGGAGAAAGCCCAAAAAGGGTGTCTGGCACATCATCATAATAGATCGGGTTGTCGTTGAGTTCCAGGGTCACAGTGCCGATCCCGGTTACGGTCAACTTTTTCCCATTTTTCTCCGGGTCTGACAGCAGGAAAACCATGTAATCGGCATACCCAATGGAAGTGATGTAATTCACTGTATTGGCTTGAGGGTATAGGATCTTGATATTGGCCGGGGTGTTGTCAATTTCCTTGTTGAACAAACCATCTTCCTTGCATCCAAAGGTCAGGAGTAAGGAGACCATCATGATCATGTTGAAGTGAGCGTATCTTTTCATTATGCGATTTTTTATCCCGCTAGAGACGCTGTTCGGTCAAAAATGGTTGCAAGCAGGTGATGAAAGGCTAATAGCGGTGATAAGTTTTTCTGAACTAATTTGCTTTTGAAACCTAGCCTTATGTCTCAAAAGATAAAAATCAGCCCTGAGGAGCACCTCAAACATTCCTTGTATGTTCATGACCTGCTGTCAGATTATGAACTGGAGGATGTGTGGCGTTTCCCCATCATTCTCCAGTCTGAGCACTCCCTCGATCAGTTTCTAACGTTATTCAGATCTGCCGGAGACCAGCTCTCTGGCAAGGGCCTCGCTGGCCTGCTGTTTCGGTTCAGGCTGTTTTTAGGAAAGCTGTTTCACTGGGATGAGCAGCAGCCGGTAGATCACCTGATTCCGGGCACACTTCGTCATCGGTATGCCGGACGTGAGCAACTGACCTTTGAGGAGCTACCCGATCCGGGCACGGGTGATTTTATCCCGGTCTATCAGTTGGAGAACGAATTTCTCTCCGAAATAGCCAATAAAACTGTAGAGGCTGCGCTTCACATAAGTAGGGTACCGCAGGATGGGGTTTGGGTGGTTCACATGGCCGTGTATGTAAAGCCAAAGGGTGGTTTTGGGCGATTTTATATGGCCCTGATCAAACCCTTCCGGCTGTGGGTAGTGTACCCGGCCATGATGCGGTCGGCAAAGAAAAAATGGGAGCACTTTACCAAAGAATCAAAACGTGATCAATCATAAATGAAGCAAATAAGTGTCATCAATTCGATAGAGGTACCTGAGGGGTACGAGAATGAAGCCTTAAAAATCAGGGATGCCTACATCGCGTATTTTAAATCAAAACCCGGATTTGTAAGCTCCACCTTTTACCGGGCTATCAATGCCAATAACAAGTTCAACTACGTCAACATAGTGGTGTGGGACTCCTATGAATCATTTGAATCCGTAGTGAACAGCGGATTTGAAAACACGGAAGGACTGAACGAGGATAACCGCAAGGTGCTTGGAAAAGGATTCCCACCTCCCATAAAGGTTTCGCCAGGGCAATTTGAAATCATCAGGAACGATTGAGTATGCTTAACCATGATCAGCCCGGGCATTGTCACGCTGATTTCTGCATTGTTATCCCTAGCTCCGATATTGTCGCACTGAGCTGGGCATTGTCACTCTGCGCTCCGTCGAAGAGTAAGACAATGCCTGATAGCGAACCTGAAAACTCTTGACTGTATGAGATTCCCGCCTGCGCGGGAATGACGGTTTTCAACAACTATAACAGGTTCTTCTCGATGTTGACCTGGGTATCTGATAAATAAAGGCGTAACTGAAGATGACATTTTCACAGCAAAATGTCTTTGGGCATTGTCACTCTGAGCTCCGTCGAAGAGTAAGACAATGCCGCCACCCAATCTCCTTTTATACAGATAAACCCACCTTTTATGTAGATTTATATGGGATGACCTACACGGTTTACATTCTACGATGTTCTGATGGTACCTACTATACCGGGGTAACCAATGATCTTGATCGTCGTGTTTGGGAGCATCAATCGGGTCATGATTCTAGGGCTTATACATTCAGGAGGCGCCCGTTGAAGTTGGTTTTTCAGGAGCATTTCCCAGATGTCAATCAGGCCATTGCTTTTGAGAAGCAAGTAAAGGGATGGAGGAGAGCGAAGAAAGAAGCATTGATAGCTCGCCGGTGGGACCTGCTTCCCGAACTTTCGATGGCTTATTTCAGAAAGTGAAAATGTCTGATGCTTCGACGGAGCTCAGCATGACATTTTCACATGGAGCACGTTGAAAGAATTACAATTCAGTCAGGTTAGTGCCGAGTTTGGGATGTCGTTCTGAGCCCGGGCATTGTCACTCTGAGCTCCGTCGAAGAGTAAGACAATGCCGCTAACTCATCATCCCTCTATCTGATGATTCGACAGGCTCCATGACAGAAGGGATGACAATGCTGCCAGCGAATCGAGAGCCCTGACTAAATGAGATTTCTGCCTTCGCAGGAATGACGGTTCTCAAGGGAGGTACGAAAGTCTTTTCAAGATTGATTGAGTATTTGATAATAGCACTGAAAATGTCTGATGCTTCGACGGAGCTCAGCATGACATTTTCAATCGACGTGGCTCTGACATTATCACACAGAGTCTGGCATGGGTATTCTAATCTCGGCATGATATTTACACAGCAAAGTGTCTTTAGGCATTGTCACTCTGAGCTCCGTCGAAGAGTAAGGCAATGCCGCTAACTTATCATCCATATGTCTGTGGTCCGACAGGCTCCATGACAGAAGGGATGACTATGCTGCCAGCGAATCGAGAGCCCTGACCAAATGAGATTTCTGCCTTCGCAGGAATGACGGTTCTCAAAGGGAGGTACGAAAGTCTTTTCAAGATTGATTGAGTATTTGATAATAGCACTGAAAATGTCTGATGCTTCGACGGAGCTCAGCATGACATTTTCACAGCAAAATGTCTTTGGGCATTGTCACTCTGAGCTCCGTCGAAGAGTAAGACAATGCCACGATCGACTCTTGGCTCCCTAGAGCTTTTTGATCAGCTTTCGTGTTTCTATTACCTTCTGATCAGGAGAGATGATTTTCACGAAATAAAGTCCTGCGGGCAGGCCGGATACATCGAAGTGTTTAGTAACTCCTGCTGACTTTTTCATCAGTTCTGCACCTGAGAGACTGTAAAGTACCACCACTTGCTCATGGGCTTCTTCTACCGTGAAAGTATCCGAAACGGGGTTTGGGAAAACATTGAATCGGCCCTTATCCCCAATACCTAAAATGACTTCATCTCCTTCGAATATTCGAAATTCAGTGAGGCTGACCCAGGCTCCAGTGTATCCCGAAGCCCCTGTGACGGTGATGCGCACATAACGTGCCTGGGTTGGAGAAAACTCGTCGGTTATCGGAGCTTCTACACTGCCTGGTGTGGTATTGGCCGTGCGATCTACCACCTGGGTATAGGCATCGGCCTCAGATTTTTTCACCTCTATGAAGTACTTGTAGGCCCGGTCTTCGTAGAAAATCACTTCGGTTTTCCCTACTGCTTTTACCTCTCCCAGATCCACTTCCAGCCACTGAGGATAGACCTGTGCAGACCAGCGGGTGAGCGTGTTGTTATCAATGGCTGCAGCGGGCGGATTTTCTGGCTGTGGCACTTCAGAGGCGCTGGCTGTCTGATTGAATGCCAGATTGCCGGGTACTTCTTCCTGGCCTTCACTTACCGGCGCTTCACCGGCCTCAGCTTCTATGGCGTGCGTAGCACTTAGCCATCCCACAAAGTGGTCTTCACTGCCATCTTCGGGGCGATTTTGGGCGATCACATAATACTGGACTACAGGCACTGGTAGCTCCAGCTCGGTGTAGCGCTTGAGTAAAATCTCATAAGGAGCACTGTGGCGGGCCCATTCCGAACTGCTGTGATAGCTAGGAGAGGTCTGACCCAGTACCGAAAGGGTGTAAGTCTCCGCACCAGTGCGTAACCGGGCATCCGAATGTGTAAATAAGCCCTCATCACCCTGCTGATAGGCTACCTCGGCACATTGCGCCAGCCCGATCAGTACATACTGTGAGTGCACAAAGTCGCGGGTCAGCTCTGGGATTTGGCCCGTGGTACTAATGTCGTCAATCTGGCTGGTTACATGATTGTAGCCTTCATTATATAGCGCAGCGTCATTCAGGAAGACTCCTGCCGTCATCAGTGAAAGATCTTTAGAGATCAGCCAGTTGGCCGTCTGGTAGATAGGGCCATTGACGTAGACCAGTACCTTTTGCACGAAAGTTTCAAAACTCGCAGAGGACCAACCGGAAACTCCATTGTCATAGTATTTCAGTATTTCTGCTCCAGCTATCCATATCGGGAGGGCCCAGGAGGCTTCCAGTGTAGGTTGGTTGGGTTTATTCTCTTCCGGGATCAGCGACTCAAAGGTATTCCCCCAGGCATCTGCAATTTCTATGGCCTTGTCGCGGTGAGCGTCATCTCCGGTCACCACCCACTTGATGGCGTGGATATACAGGGCATGAGCATCCTGGCGAAAGGCGCGCTCCTCATCTCCCACACCGGAGGCGATTACATGCACATTGGCGTAGGGAGTAGGGGTATAGTCAAGGTTTCCCAATGTTTCGTTCGCCATTCGGGCATAGCCTGCCACCTGCGGGTGTCCATTGCTTGTTTGTACTGCCTCTTTCAAGGCGTCCAGCTCGACCTGACTGCTGAGTACTCCCGGATGGGCAAAGGAGTCCGGGGCTTGTGCATTGGTGTATTGCGCTACTGTGAAAATTAGGGCGATGATAAGTATTGATCGCTTCATTATTTGATGCTTTTAAAATGTACAGTTGAGTGATGATTCTGCCGGCGACAATTGAACACCGGCATGGATGACTAAATGTACAAGAGATCAGCTCTTACAAAGGAGTCACTCGCTTCCCACATGGGAGTTTTGGATGATTGTAGACCTATAAGTGTACTTCTCTTGCTATGGAGAGTTCCTGACCTGATATTAGGGTAGTGGGAAATGAAAATGTCTGATGCTTCGACGGAGCTCAGCATGACATTTTCAATTGACGTGGCTCTGGCATTATCACACTGAGTCTGGCTTGTTGTCCTGATCTCGGCATGACATTTTCACAGCAAAGTGTCTTTGGGCATTGTCACTCTGAGCTCCGTCGAAGAGTAAGGCAATGCCTGATATCGGACCTGAGAAATTCTGACTGAATGAGATTACCACCTGCGCGGAATGACGGTTCTCAAGGGAGAAACCATGTCTTTTCAAGATTGATCGAGTATTTGATAATAGAAAATGCATTGAAAATGTCTGATGCTTCGACGTAGCTCAG
>NZ_JBIPKE010000012.1:0-337841 GCF_044005705.1 Marinoscillum luteum
GGATAGCTGTGATACGGATGGGGACGGTATCCTGGATGAGGATGAGGACCTGGATGGCGATGGAGACCCTACCAATGATGACTGTGATGCTGATGGCACACCAAACTATCTGGATGCTGATCCCTGCGACTCAGACGGAGATGGTCTGAATGATGCGGCGGAAGACACAGATGGCGATGGTAATCCATACAACGATGATTGTGATGCTGATGGCACTCCAAACTTCCTGGATTCAGATAGTTGCGATACAGATGGAGACGGGGTACTGGATTCGGATGAAGATGTGAATGGTGACGGGGATCCTGCCAATGATGATACTGATGGCGATGGTATCCCTGATTATTTGGATACAGATGACGATGGTGATGGAATAGATACAAAAGATGAAGATGGCGATAGAGACGGTGATCCTACCAACGATGACTGTGATGGGGATGGCACTCCAAACTATCTGGATACAGACCGATGTCCAAAAGTAGAGCCTCGCAGAGGGTTTACGCCTGATGGCGATGGTATCAATGACTTCTTTTACATCAAAGACATTGAGAATTATCCGAATAACACTGTTCAGATTTTCAATAGATGGGGAAATAAGGTATTTGAAATCAAAGGATATGACAACCAGAATAATGTCTGGAAAAGTGATGTCAACTCTGGTTTGAGAATAGGGAATGATAATAATGTACCTTCTGGTACCTATTACTACCTGATCCAACTAGGGGACGGTAGCGATCCGATTTCAGGTTTTGTGGTCGTGAATAGATAAAATGATCTAATGGTCTGATGTCAATATAGACCAATAAAGCCTTCTGATTTTTTATCGGGAGGCTTTTTTTATGCTGGTTTGACAATGTTCGGGATTAAGGAATGATTGGAGTAATGCACTCTACCTGATCCTTTGAGATACTCAACGAGTAATACCTGCTACTCAACGAGTGGATGATTTTGGGGCAAAAACAAAGCTTACTTTTGGGGTATAGATTCATGGTTGGATATGATCTATGGTTGGGACTAATGGAGCCTTCCGATTTATCGGGAGGCTTTTTTTATGCTGGTTTGACAATGTTCGGGATTAAGGAATGATTGGAGTAATGCACTCTACCTGATCCTTTGAGATACTCAACGAGTAATACCTGCCACTCAACGAGTGGATGATTTTGGGGTAAGAACAAACCTTACTTTTGAGGTATAGATTCATTGTTGGATATGATTCTATGGTTGGGACTAATGGAGCCTTCTGATTTATCAGAAGGCTTTTTTTGTGTGTTTTGATGATGATCTGGAGATCCGGAACGGCTGGTTTATCCTACCCATCCAATGCCTTGTGTGACTCAACGAGTAATACCTGCCACTCAACGAGTGGATGATTTTGGGGTAAGAACAAACCTTACTTTTGAGGTATAGATTCATGGTTGGATATAATCTATGGTTGGGACTAATGGAGCCTTCTGATTTATCAGAAGGCTTTTTTTATATATATCTATTAATATTGCCCTAATTGTACGGTGCTCATTATCTTTAATCTTTAGCGAAGACTATTGAATGAGAATACCTGAAATACCTGCCAACGAGCAAAGCCGACTGGAAGCACTACGTGAACTGGAGATTCTCGATACCCTCCCGGAAGAAGAGTTCGATAATATTACCAAATTGGCCAGTGAGATTTGTCAGGTACCCATCTCTCTCATTACATTCATAGACGAAGAGCGGCAATGGTTTAAATCACATCACGGACTCAATGTAGAGTACACCTCAAGAGAAGTAGCTTACTGCGCCCATGCGATCAATGATCCCAAAGAGATTCTGGAGGTGCACGATGCCTATGAAGATGAACGCTTTCATGATAATCCTTTGGCCGTAGGGGAACCTTTAGTGAGGTTCTATGCCGGTGTGCCTCTGGTGGATCCGGAGGGGCATGCATTGGGTACACTGTGTGTGATAGATCATAAACCCAATCAGCTTTCGATAGGTCAGAAGGAGGCACTGAGAACTCTTGCCCAGCATGTGATGGCTATTCTGAACGTGCGAAGTAAAAACATCGAGTTGATAAAGAGTCAACAGAAGTTTCAGGACTTGGTCAACCACATGGATGATATGATCTATGAGCTGGACTCAAATGGGTACTTTAAGTTTTCGAACATCAAGCTCCAGAAGCTCAGTGGGTACAGTGAGCAAGAATTGTCTCAGATGTCCTATTTGACGCTCGTTAAGGAAAATGCCAGATCAGAAATGATTGCTTTTTACAATGAGCAAAGGACCAAAAAGCAAGCCAAAAGCTATTATGAATTTCCAATGATTACGCGCCAGGGAGAGGAGCGAATGATTGGCCAGAATGTGGTCATAGATTTTGACCAACATGGGAAGCTCACTCGTGTGATGGCCGTGGCAAGGGACGTTACAGAATTGCATGAGCAACAGCGCGTATTTCGGCTACTTTCAGAAAACTCAAAAGATCTCATTTGTCTGCATGAACCCGACGGTACTTACATCTATGTGTCCTCATCGGTAAAAGATCTTTTAGGGTTTGATCAGGAGGAATTGATCGGTAGGAGTCCGTACGATTTCATGCACCCCGAAGATAGGGAGCGCCTAAGGGAGAACCCTCATGCACAAACGCTCAAGGGAAAAGAAATAGGAGGGGTTCAATATCGCATGAAAACCAGTGCTGGGAATTACCTGTGGCTTGAGTCGTACACCAAACCTATTGTGATTGGCGGAGAAGTGGTATCCTTTCAGACTTCATCCAGAGATATTTCTAAACGAAGGTTCAATGAGCTACAAGTTCAGAAGAGTAAGGAGAACATTGAAGCCCTCATAGAAAATACAGAGGACGCCATCTGGTCGGTGGATAGAAAATTTCGATATAAGATAGCCAATGGTGCTTATAAAGCATTGATCAAATGGCTGGTTGGTCGTGAACCTGAAATTGGTGAAAGTGGTCTGGATGTTGGTGATAAAATGTTTCAAGACCTGCTTCAGCATTATAGAAAATCCCTTGACGGGAAAAAGTTCAATATCGAATACCAGCTGACTCATAATGGAGTGAGGCGGTATTTTCAGAAGTTTTTTAATCCCATAAGGAATCAGGAAGGAATTATCACCGGGGTTTCTGTATTTGCAAGGGACATCTCCTACGAAAAGAAAATACTAAGAAATGCAGATAGGTATCGGGAGGGATTGCAGCTTCTTAATATCATCTTTTCCAATACAAGTCTGACAATGGATCAGCAGATTGGAGAGGCCTTGAAAATCTCATGTGAGTACCTCAAAATGCCTTCCGGGATTATCGGTCAGGTAGAAAAGGGCTTTGTGACGATTAAAAAGTATTATTCCTCAGAGCCTGTACCGATCAAGGAGGGAGATAGGTTCCCATTCGAAAATACTTTTAGTCAGTTAATCTACGATTATGGAAGAACACTGGCCATCGAGAACGTGAGCCAGTCAGATTTCAAAGAAGTCAGTAGCTTTAAAGCTTTCAAGGTAAGTTCCTTTATAGGTGCAAGTATCTCGGTAAATGGAGTTCGCTATGGTACGATAAGTTTTGGCTCTACCGAACAGCGTGGAGAATTTTTCGATTCCAATGAAACGGACTTTGTGGATATTCTGGCGGGCTGGATAGGATTTAATATTGAAAAGCAGTTATACGAGAAGCGATTGCGCTCCGAGCAGGATGTACTTCGCGCGTTTGTTCACTCAGCCCCTGCAGCCATTGCCATGTTGGATGAGAATCTGACCTACCTGGCCGTGAGTAGTCAGTGGAAGGTGGATTATCAGTTGGGAGACCGTGATCTCATTGGAGCGAATCATTATGAGATATTTAACAACATACCTGATTCTTGGAAGGAGGCCTATGAATCAGGCCTTCAGGGCAAGGAATCCCGAAAGGAAAGGGAGCTTTTTGAGATGGGCGGCCAGACTCGCTGGCTGAAATGGGAAGTGCGGCCGTGGTATGCTTCTAACAAAGAAATTGGCGGGATCATAGTTTTCACCGAAGATATCACGAGGCAAATCACACAGGAAGAAGAGCTGAAACTCGCGAAGAATGAAGCCGAGAAAGCATCACAAGCGAAAGAATTTTTCTTGTCCTCTATGAGCCATGAGATCAGAACTCCAATGAATGCCATCATTGGTATTTCGAACATCATGCTGTATGAAACCCCCCGGGCCGACCAGTTGGAAAATTTAAAGCTGTTGAAGTTTTCTAGTTCTAATCTCCTGGTTTTGATCAACGACATCCTGGATTTTAATAAAATCGAAGCGGGTAAAATGGAGCTGGAACTGATTGATTTTAATCTGAAAGAGGTGGCCATGAATGTTTATCAGACCATGCTGATAAGGGCTAATGAGAAGGGGCTGGTGTTCTTGTTTGATTATCAAAATGGCTTACCCGAAAACTTTGTTGGCGACTCTGTTAGGATCACCCAAATCCTCACAAACCTGTTGGGAAATGCCATCAAATTCACGGAGGAAGGCATTGTGAAGTTTAAAATTGAGGAGAAGAAACGATTAGGGAAGGAGGTTATCCTGTGCTTTACGGTGACAGATACAGGAATTGGTATTCCTAAAGATAAGATTGATGCCATTTTCGAAAATTTCACCCAAGCGAGTACCAACGTGGCTAGAAAATTTGGTGGCACGGGGCTAGGCTTAGCCATCACCAGAGAGCTCCTTAAAATCATGGGTTCGGACGTGACTGTAGAAAGTGAAGAAGGAGAGGGGTCTGTTTTTACTTTTGACCTGAAGTTGCCCATTGGTTCTTTGAAGTCCCTCCAGCAGGATTATTCGGAGATAAGTGCTGTAGCACCTGAAAGTTCGAATACCGGAATTCGTTTACTAGTGGCGGAAGATCACAAAACAAACCGGGAGATACTTGCCAAATTTCTAGATAGGTGGGGTTTTAAGTATGATTTCGCTGAAAATGGACTTGAAGCCATTCAAATGGCAAGTAAGAAGAATTACAGCATGATTCTCATGGATATTCAAATGCCCGTAATGGACGGTTTTGAAGCAACCAGAGAAATCAGGAAAATGAAAAATCCGCAACTAAAGGATATTCCAATTTATGCACTGACAGCCTCTGTATTGCTGGGAGTGCAGGAGAAGGCAGTCACTGCCGGAATGAGCGGATACATTAGCAAACCATTTGATCCAGACGAACTTTATGCCAAAATCACGAGTGAATCCATTCGACTTGAGTATGAAACGCCTGTGGTAACCAGGGATGTACTGAGTCATGAAGCGATCACACAGATGAGCCTCGGAGATGAGGAATTCAAAGAGGAACTCTACAGATATTATTCATCCGAATTTCACAGATTGCTTGGTGATCTGCATAGCGCCTTGGAACAGGAAGATCGTGATATGAGACATGCCAGTATTGAAGAACTTACAAAGCTTAACAAAGGTGAGATCATGCCAGATTTAACACCACTGCTTCAGGCGCTCAATGATGAGCAATCTGCGGCTGATCTCAAAAGAATTCCTGCTGCTCTTTATGAATTGATACATACTTTGACTGCTCGTCATGATAGGGGAAGCTGAACTGGGAATGAGGGGTACTGAACATACATTGAGCAACACTCACCGAGTATCCACTCTTCAGGAGTTTTTAAGCGGTATTTTTGAACAAAAAACCAGGAGATGCCATTAACACTCGAAGAGATAAAGTACCAACACCTTAAAGGTTCCACTCAGATTCTTTTGGCATCTTCTGATGGCAAAGTCTTGGCATCATGCAATACCCTGGTACCGATTCCTGTTGGATATGACCTGTTTGATTCTAATTCATTTTTGCAAAATCCTTCCCTCAGGGACCAGCTTGCATTGAATGAAGACCTGTATATACATGGTGTTCGTCTAAATCTGGTGGGTACAGAAGCTATTTACGATTTACACTTGAGTCTCTCATCCACGGGATCCAATGAGGATCAGATCATCTTTTTTCTGGAAGATCGCACGCGTTCGGTCACCTTCATCGAAGATGAAGAAAGTGAAGAAAAATTGCATGAGTTTATCTTAAAAATATCCACTCCGCTGGATATTCTGAAAGAATTATCCCTGTCAGACAAAGGCGGAGAAGGTAAGTCACCTGCCAGGGGGCTCATCATGGCTTATTTTGATCGGTTCATTCACGGAGTGCATCATTCACAGATCAATTTCCCAAGTGAGGAAGTGCCTTTTCGGGTAGAACATATTAGTGTAGCTGTGGAGATGTGTTTTGAAAGTATGATGGAATCAAGGGGGCTTAAGCTTGCCTCTGTAGTGGGATTCGAATCCAAGTTTTTGATTGGTGACCGTTTAGGTATTCTTCAGGTGGTTTTTCAGGTTTTGGGGTTCCTGCTGACAGATCAGAAAAGTGGACATGTACAGGTGAATTTTAACTATCTCCCCAAAGAAGAACAATTAGAAGTTGAAATATCAGGATCCCCAGACAGCAATGTCTATGGGGATATAGTGAAGGCCATGGAAAATGAAGGTGAATTTGGGATTTCTGCTGAAATGACGCTGCAGTTATTGTTTGATTGCCGTGCAGTAGCCTACCATGAGCCGGTTCAGGTGGCCAATTTGACCTTGAGTAAGAAGGAATTTCCATACCTCTTCGGAATTACCGGGGGAGATCTCTCACTGGTCAAGGATATTTTTCAAACCATACTCGTTTCACTTGCTATGGATATGGATGATTTTGAGAAAGCCATAGCTCAGGAAGACTGGGAGTTGATCGGGAGGGTTGCCCATAAGATGAAACCCAATTTTTCGAGCCTTCAACGAAAGGATATAGCTGAATCGCTACAGCATATCGAGGAGATTACCACTGGTCAGGACCTTGTCGGGCTGGAGGAGAAACTCAAAGATTTTATTAGAAGTGCTAACGAAGCGCTGGAGAATTTAAAAAAGTATAAAGTATGATCAAGCAAATCAGGTGCGTAGTAATAGATGATGATTTTGCCTCAAGAGCTATCCTAAAAGGATTGATTCGGCAAGATGAGAGGCTCATTCTCGTAGAAGAGTGTTCGGGATCAGCTGATGGAGCAGTATCGATTACCAAACACAAGCCGGATCTTGTTTTTCTGGATTTGATGATGCCTGGGTTAGATGGATATGAGGTTCTGGAGGTGTTGGACTATATGCCTAAAATCATTGTGGTTACCACAGAGCGGAATTATAAATCCGAAATATTCGGTGATCGGATTTCAGAGTACCTCTACAAGCCTGTAGAAAGTTTAGAAATGTTTACAAAAGCGGTAGATCAAGCAATGAAAACTTATTAGATTTGATTTAATGGAACGGCTTACATGTATTGCAATAGATGATGATATGGTGGCTTTGAAAATCGTTTCTTCACTTGTTGAAAAAACGGATTTTCTGAAGTTGGTAGGTACCTATCAAAACTCAATCAAAGGCGCAGCGGCTATTGTCGAATTGAAGCCGGACATCGTTTTTCTGGATGTTCAAATGCCAGACCTAACAGGCATGGAGATTTTAGCAAGTCTCCAGTCAAAACCTCAGGTTATTCTGGTGACCTCTCAGGAGAAGTTTGCCGTGAAGGCGTTTGAGTTTGATGTAGCAGATTATTTGGTTAAACCAATAGAGAATTTTGGCCGGTTTCTTAAAGCCGTCACCAAAGCCAAATCGAACATTGATGACAAGGAGCCTACCTCTTCTGATTCTAAGAATCTTTTTGTGAAATCAGAATCACTCCTCATTAATCTGAATCTGAAGGAAATTCTTTATGTGGAAGCTTACGGAGATTATGTGAAGATCCATACGAAAGAAAGAACTCATGTGGTGTACGGTAAATTGAAAGATACAGAAGAAAGCCTCCCTGAAAGTGAATTTGTGAGAGTGCATCGCTCTTTCATAGTACGTATTGATAAGATTAAAAATATAGATCAGGGAAATCTTCAGATAGAGGATAAAATCATCCCTGTGAGTGCTTCTTACAGAGCCCATCTGCTGGAAAGCATAAAGACTTTATAATTCCTCGACCATTTTTTCCAACCATGGTGTAAGAATGTCGTTCCCCGAGCGACTATTTGTGTTTATCTATTTTAGAGAATGAGAACATTATGGAAAAAATGACAGATAAAAAACCCATAGATGGACGCTCCGATATACTTTCCAATGAGCTCATCAAGGAGATATCGGACAGGAAGCACGCTCAAAACCTACTATCTGTATTTGTAAAGTATGCCCCCGGAGCCATTGCTTTGTTTGATCGGGAGATGAAATTTCTGGTAGTGAGTGACCGGTGGTACAGGGACTATGATCTGTCTGAGGGTGATATTACGGGCTCAAGTTACTATGATGTTTTCTCAGGAGCGACAGACAAGCACAAATGGGAGTCTTATCACCAAAGAGCCTTGAAGGGTGAAAAGCTGCGCAATGAGGAGGACCGACTGATAAAAGAGGATGGAAATGTGATTTGGCTTAAGTGGGAGATGCTTCCATGGTTTGACAAATTCGGAGTTATAGGTGGTGTTATCATGTCCACTGAAGTCATCACCCACAAGAAGAAACTTGAGGATGACTATAGAAAGAGCAGGCAGCTATTGGAAATGGCCATCGAGACTGGTCAGATTGGATTTTGGCATTGGATTGAGCAAAACAACCGCCTGGAGTGGAATGATCAAATGTTTCGGCTTTTCGAATTTGACGAGTCTGACTTCACGGGAGATGGCGAAACGTTTTTTGATATAATACACCCCGATGATGAGGCTCGAGTGCGGGGACTACTCAATCGGGCGATAGCAGAAAGAGGACAATATCACACTGAATACCGTGTAATATGCAAATCCGGGGTGAAAAAATTTAAAGAGCACGGGAAGGTTTTTTTGGATGACGGTCTTTTGAGAATGACTGGAATTTGTCAGGAAATTCCCGAATTGAACTTACCATAAAGTCCTTCTCAAAGGAGGATAAGTGCATCTCAGCCGCAACAAATGCCAGGTTACCGTTGAAATAACTATTTCTAACCTGAAAGTACCCACTGTGGTCGAAATTCCGGACTGAACACCCTGCATTGAGAGTAGCTTCGTACCTATGAACTTGTTGCGAACAATTACCTTTTTCGGATCTCTTTTATTTTTGTTGAACCTGACGTCAAATGCCCAACAGCGACCGATGTTTACACAGTATATGTTTAATGGATTGGTGCTGAATCCTGCCTACGCGGGGAGCCATGAATCTATTAGCGCCACGGCACTTTCAAGGATTCAGTGGGTAGGCATTGATGGGGCACCCGTCACGCATACTTTCTCCATTCATTCACCGATTCCCGATAGGAATATTGCCATAGGTGCCGTTTTTTCTAATGATCAAATAGGAGTGACCAACAGAAATACGTTGAACCTTTCCTATGCCTATAGAATAGAGATGCGCAATGCCATACTTTCTATGGGGCTTCAGGGAGGGCTGACCTCTTCTAAAGTGAATTATGATGAGATCGGCGCTAATGATCCCAATCTTCAATACAATGGCTCGGCACTATTGCCAAACTTTGGATTGGGGCTCTATCTCTATGGGAAACGCTATTATGCCGGTATATCTGTGCCCACAGCACTCAAAAACTCCTGGGCAGGAGAGGGTGATGCCAATAATAGTGATGGATTTAGTTCAGTGGAAGTGCCACACTTCTTTGGTACATTCGGCTTTTTGGTGGACTTATCTCCGCTGGTGAAATTGAAGCCCAGTATATTGGTGAAATCTGTCGATGGAGCTCCTATAGAATTCGATTTTAATGCCAACTTGATCCTTGATGATAAGCTATGGATTGGTGTTTCTTACAGATCTTTCGACGCACTCAGTCTTTTGCTGGATATTCAACTCTCTGCACAGTTCAAGTTGGGATATGCTTATGACTACACCCTTTCAGAACTAAGTCAGGCAACTACAGGATCACATGAGATTATGCTCAATTACCGATTTGTATTCTCCAAGTCGAAGATCGTAACCCCTCGATATTTTTAGAAAAGGTAAAGTTTTTGCTCATCTTACAGTTTTGATATCCGGTTGATGACATTGTATATTACAAATGCTGCTATGGTAAAAATGAAATAGATGATTTACCAGTTTTCCTTAATCTACAGGAGTGTATCGTATCTGACCATCCTGACCGCTCTGGTGGTGATGTATGGCTGGCTGCGGGGTATAGAGTTGGTTCAGATTATTGTCCAGTCATGGCCTTCTATGAAGTTCAATACGGCCCTGTGTTTCTTTCTTTTAGGGGGGGTACTCCTTTGCACTTATTATAGAAATAAGCTCTTCAAGATTCTTTTGGGAGGTGTCCTGCTGTTTGTCGCATCCATATCATTTATAGAAAATCTTACTGACCTGGAAGTGGGTCTTGACGTGTTGCTTGTGCCGGGGCTCATGTCTGCAGGAACCGCCCTCTGTTTTGCGTTGATGGGCCTGGCTCATCTTGTCATCTATGCTGATTCAGTTGAGTGGCGCAAAATGAGCCAATACCTACTCCACTGCGTGACGGTGATCTCCTTCTTTGCGATGATTGGTTTTGTCTACGGAATTTCAGGAGAAGGAAAGCTCATGTTCATTTCGTCCATGGCCATCCATACTTCAGCCTTATTCTTCCTGAGTTCAATAGCCTCTTCATTGATTCATCCTTCATTGGGCTTCACCGCGCTTTTGATTGGTAAAAAGCCTGGCAATCTTCTTGCGAAACGCATGTTTCCACTCATGGGGAGTTTGATACTTGTTTTGGGTTATCTGGTGATAAAATACTGGGAGACAGGGGAGATCAGTCCAGAGACGGGCCTGACACTTTTTGGGATGTCAATTCTGATCATTGCTCTGACATTCATCTCCATGATCGCTATGGAGCTCAATAGGACAGATATTAAGAGATCCGAAGCGGTGCGGGCATTGCGGGATTCCAATGCCAATCTCGAGAAAACCGTAGCAGAACGAACGGCACTTTTGAAGGATAAAATGGAGCTTTTGAATGCAACTACCAGTGCAGCAAGAATTGGAACGTGGGAGGTAGATTTGGAGGCTGGAAAAGTAACCTGGTCAGAAATGACCAGGGAAATCCATGAAGTGCCAATTGATTTTGAGCCTGATCTGACTACAGGAATCAACTTCTTTAAGGAGGGTGCTCATCGATCCAGAATTGAGGCTACAGTGCAGGAATGCATTGCAACGGGGAAACCCTATGATGTGGAATTGATGATAGTCACTGCTACGGGTGAGGACAGATGGATTAGAGCCATCGGTACTCCGATTCTCAGGGATGATAAGGTGATCAGGCTGCGCGGTACCTTTCAGGACATAGATGTGCGAAAACGGGCTGAAATTAAAATATCTGAGGAGAGTATTTTCCTTCAAACCCTAATTGATAACATTCCAATTAACATTTATACCAAGGATTTGCTCTCTAGGAAAACAATGATCAACCGGAGTGAGTTGGAATTGATGGGCTTGGAGGATTCCTCTACGGTGATAGGGAAAACTGATCATGAGTTGTTTCCAAAGGAGTCTGCTGATATCTCCAGAAAGGAAGATGTGGAAGTGATGAAGACGGGGATTCCTATTTTGTCCAGGGAGACCAGTATGGACCTTGGAGAGAATAATAAGCATTGGTTTCTGACCTCCAAAATACCAATTAAGAATTCGGAGGGGAATGTGACTGGCCTGCTGGGGGTCAGTGTGGATATTACCGAGCGAAAAGAGAACGAGGAAAAGCTAAAGAACTATGCCATACTGGAGTCCAAAAGTGCCGAGATGGAGCAGTTTGCTTACGTTGCATCTCATGACTTGAGAGAGCCTGTTTTGACCATAAAGAACTATCTTAATATTCTGTTTGAGGATTACGGAGAAAAATTGGGTGAGGGCTCCAAGAGGTATTCAAACACCATTTTGAATGCTTTGAATAGAATGGAGCTGCTTATAGGAGGGCTTCTGGATTATGCAAGGCTGAGCAGGCAGAAGGATCTGGAACAAGTGGATCTAAATGAGGCGGTCAAAAATGTGCTGGAAAGCCTGGATTCTTTGATTGTGAATAGTCAGGCCACAATAAAAGTCTCTAAATTGCCAAAAATTAAAGGGTACCCGACTGAAATTGAGTTATTATTTCAGAATCTGATCACCAATGGCATTAAATTTCATCACCCGGATCGCCTGCCTGTTGTAGAAATAGAGCGGAAAAAATACGGCAATGGGTGGATTTTTTCGGTAAGAGATAATGGAATTGGTATTGAGCCTGAATATATTGAAGAGGTTTTTGTGATGTTCAAAAGACTCCACTCCAGAAGGCTGTATGAGGGCACCGGTATCGGGCTTTCACATTGCAGAAAGATAGTTGAACTTCACAATGGTAAGATATGGGTGGAGTCAGAACCGGGTATCGGTAGTGTGTTTTATTTTACAATAGATATTAACGAGTAAAAGATGAAACCGAAAATCGATTGTATTCTTCTTGTGGATGATGATGAGGATTGTAATTTCTTTCACGAGCGTTTGATTAAGAAAATGGAATGTGCGGACCGTGTCGAAGCTTCTTTGACAGGAAATGACGCCCTGGATTTCCTGAGGTCTTCTGTGAATGGACAGCACCCACGACCCAATCTTATTTTGTTGGACATCAACATGCCCGGCATGGATGGATGGGGCTTTTTAGAAGAGTATAACAAGCTTTCAGAGGATCAGAAAGCGCAAATTGTGGTGGTGATGCTCACTACTTCGCTCAACCCCGATGATAGGGTGAAGGCCGAGAGTGACCCCAATGTGGGCGCTTTTGCCAATAAATACCTGGATGAAGAAAGCCTGTTGGAGATATTGAAGGCCAATTTCCCCCATTTTCGTTAATAAACAACGACCCTACGAGTACTCGAGCATGTAATCTACCAGATTGGTGTCTCTGCTGATGTCTAGTTTTTTCCTGAGCCTGTAGCGGCTGATTTCCACCCCTCTCACTGAGATATTCAATAAGTTAGCAATCTCCTTCGAGCTCATATTCATTCTCAGGTAGGCACATAGTTTGATCTCCTGAGGGGTAAGCGTAGGGTTATCCTTCTTGATGTTGGAAAGGAAGTCCCCATGAACCTGGTCAAAATGCTTGGTAAACTGTTCCCAACCTTCATCTTCAGAGAGGTTTCGGTCGATATCTCTGATGATCTTTTTGAAGTTGTCTTTCGATCCGGACTTTGAAGTTTCTTTGATGGCATTCCTAATCTGAAGCATAAACTCATTCTTATTGATGAGGTGCATGGTGGTAGTGGCCAATTCACGGTTCTTGTGATCGATTTCCGAACGAAGCTTGTCATTTCTAAGCTTACTGATCTGTTCTTCGGACTTTTTAGACACCTCCACAATCTCATTTTCTTTTCGTAAGAGCTCGCGTTTTTGCCGGAGCGTAAGCTTCTTCTTTTCGTAGCTGTGTCTCATGCTAAGCACAAGCATCGAAGCCCCGAAAACCACGAGGAGACCCAGCCCATAAAACCCGTACGCGAGCTTAGAGCGGTACCAGGGTGGATATACCTTCAGCTGAAAGCTTGCTTCCTCACTGATATCCCCAAAGACGTTTTTGGCTCGTACTCTAAAGGTGTATAATCCTTCAGAAAGATTGGTATATTCTTTTTCTGTCGCGGTGTTCCACTCAGACCAGTCTTTTTCAAAATTCTCCAGCTGGTACTGAAAGAGTATCTGATCCTGACCGTCATAGTAAGGTGATGCAAACCGAAACTTAAGCGATGAAAAATAAGCTGACAGTGAAACAGGTTCATCTGAGGCCAGTTGACCGGTCCCGCCATAGATCATGCGATCTTCGTCTGTAGTAGCTTCTATGCTTCTAATAAATGTTCTAAAGGGCTGATCTCTCAGGTACTTCATGCTGGGGTTGAAATGCACAAATCCTTCTTTGGCACCAAAAAAAACATTTTGATGGTCAATCACATGAATGTTCTCCAGGTCATCAGAAAGCAGTGGTTTTATTTTAGTAAAAGCAGCTGTGTGTTTGATGTAACTCCCATATTGAGTGCGCTCCAGATAGCCTAGCTCCATATCATTGAGAAAAAAGACATTCCCACTGAGGTCATGGGCCATGGCGGTAATGTGAGCTTCTTTGGGAAAGTACTGTCCCATTTCCGGGTCACTCACAAATGTGTCTTGCTGGGCATCATAATTATAAATTCCCGTTTCTGCAGGAAATACAAGTTTGTTGCCCCCCAGACCGAACACGTTGATAAGGATGTTAGAAGGCAGGCCTTTGTTTTTCCCGTAAAAGGATATGTTTCTAATGCGATCTTTTTCTTTATTAAAGTCAATTTTGAAAATCCCTTTGTAGCCATGGGTCATAAAGAGGATAGAGTCTCCCGCAAATTCAAACACCCTGCTTGATTCACTAAATTCCTCCAATTCATTTTCTACCTGGTATTGGCCATCCACTTTTTTGAAAATCACAAAGCCGTCGTAGGTGCCGGCCAGTATTCGGTTATCTCCGATGGAGTTTTCAAACTTCCAGGTTCCGGTGTGGTCATAAAACTGGGTGGCCAGGTCATCTTCCACCAGAAAAGCCCCTGCATGATGAGCCAGGAGCAGGTCCGTGTTGATGTGTTGAACGTTGTATACTTGCCCGCCAGAGTTTTTTACTAGTTGATAATCGGCTAATTCAGTAATTGGGTTTGGATTGGCCCCCTGATAAAATAGCCCATTGCTGGTGCCGAGGTAGAGTTTGTTGTCATGGAGGGTGGCGCAGTATCCAGTGCCGGGTAAGCCGGACTGTTCATTAATAACTGAAAAAGGGGAGGCCAGTTCTACCATGCAGATGCCGTTGTTCAGCCCTACCCAGAGGTTATTGAATTGATCCTCATGCAGGGCTAGAACCGTACGATTGGTGAGGCCTTTTCCTTTGGTAAGGTGATTAATAACATCACCATTTTGAGAAAGAATGACGATCCCGTTATTCTGAGTACCAATGGCAATGTTGCTGTTTTCCAGTAAAATGGCTTTGTTAATCAGAGAATTGGATAAAAAATCGGTAATGGGCAGATTCCATCTTCTAAAGATCCCATCTCTGTAATGATAGACAGTTCCATTCTTTTGGAAGATCAAGAGGCTATTGTTCTGGTAGGGGACAATTGCGGTTATTTCATGATCTTGGAGGACATGGCTACCTGGTATGATAGAGAAACTCTTTCCATTCCATTTGGCTAAACCGGAGGAAAGGGAAGATGCATAGAGCCCATTGGCTACCTGGAAAACAAGATCATAGTCCACCTCATGATGGAGTTTACGAACAGTTTTCCCATCATATACCACCAGACCGAGATAAGAACAGAAGAAAATATTGCTTTCGTACTTGACGATCTTCCAGATGTCTTCCAAATTTCGATCATGCTCATCCAGAAGACCTAAGAGGCTTTCGAATACCAGGTTACCCTTGGCATCTGCTTCGAAGTATCCGATCTGATTTTGACCACCAATATAGATGCGGTTGTCGGCATCCACAAAGACAGAGCGAGCTCTGGTGTTGTTTTCTATCAGATACCTTCTCCAGCTATTTCCATCGTATTCGAGCAAGCCAAAATTGTTGGCGACATAAATAAAACCCCTGCTATCCCTGCTGATGTCCCAGTTTTGAATGCCTCCTTGATAATCGTCAGTATTATAGGTGTTGGTGAGTGGTATTTTGGAAAATCTATAATGATCTGGTTGAGATATTGCAATATTTCCCAAAAAAAGACCGATCACAAGTAAATGTGAGTAGTGAATGGAGGTTTTACTCTTGAATAAACTGTACTTCTGGAGCATGTTGTGTTATCTATGAAAATGAATAT
Source organism: Marinoscillum luteum (assembly GCF_044005705.1). Lineage (NCBI taxonomy): Bacteria > Pseudomonadati > Bacteroidota > Cytophagia > Cytophagales > Reichenbachiellaceae > Marinoscillum > Marinoscillum luteum. The sequence continues at coordinate 15,789 of NZ_JBIPKE010000012.1, forward strand.
AAATAGGAAAAGTTTAAAAAACCCATTATTTCCATGTAAAGGCATTTTTTGTATCCCATTGTTGTGGTATTGATGAGGTATGAAATGTAGTGTGATGTAGTATTGATGTATTGTGTTTTCGACTTGTGAGAGACCCTTTCGGATAAATTGTGCAAACGTTTTCAAGCAAAAGGCTTCAGAAACGTCATCGTTTAATTATTAAAAACACAATTAATAAAGTCGATTAGATGGGAATTTTACAAATCATTCAATTTCGAGGATTTTTCACTCTTCTGATGCTGTGTGCCGCTGTGTTTACAGCCTCAGCTCAGGGTAGAGTAATCTCCGGCACCGTGACAGACGGTGGTGATGGCTCAGAGATGCCAGGTGCTACCATTCTGGAGAAAGGTACCAGCAATGGTACCATTACAGATATCGATGGGAAGTATCAACTGACCATCACTGGGGATGATCCGGTTATCATTGTCTCCTTCGTAGGCTTTGAATCTAAAGAGATCAAAGTAGGAGCTCAGTCCGTGATCAATGTGTCTCTGGACATTTCGCTATCAGAACTCAGTGAAGTGGTGGTGATCGGGTATGGTGTTCAGCAAAAGCGTGTAGCCACGGGCTCCATCTCCAAGGTAGACGCCAAGGACATTGAAGGATACAAGGTACCCAATGTACTGTCTGCTATTGACGGCCAGGTTTCTGGAGTCATTGCCGGTGAGTCTTCCGGACAGCCAGGGTCCAGCAAGTCTGTTTTCATTCGTGGGATCAGTACCAATGGCGACAATTCTCCACTATACGTGGTGGATGGTCTTACGGTAAGCGGTATTGATAATCTCAATCCATCGGATATCGAGTCGGTGGATGTATTGAAAGATGCTGCATCTACGGCGATCTATGGGGCGAGAGCTGCCAACGGAGTGATCATTATTACTACTAAAAAAGGTAAGGATGGCACTGGAGTGCTTTCTTATGAGGGATTCACTTCATTTTCTAATCCATGGAAAATGCCCGAAATGCTCAACTCTGAGCAGTATATCGAGCTTACACGTGAAAAGTTCGCCAATAGCAATAGAACAGCCGCTTTAGATGCACTTGGCTTTCCAAATGCCGGGGATGCCACTGCAAATACCAACTGGATGGATGTGATCACTGATCAGGCGACTATGATCAACCATCGCCTGACAGCTACGCTGAATAATTCATACATATCGCTCGACTACTGGGATCAGCAAGGGGTGATCGGAGGTGATAAATCAAACTATAAGCGATATGCCATCCGACTGAATAGCACTAAGAAGGTGAATGATTACTTCACCGTAGGTCAGAATTTCTACCTCAACCGTACGGAAAATCAAAACCTGGGAGTGAACAATGCTTTTGGAACGATGGTGGCCGATGCCTTTGCGTATGACCCTACCACCGATGTATACGACGCTGATGCAGAATATGGTTTTGCTCAGTCTAAATGGGTTCAGAAGGAATACATCAATCCATTGAGTCGCCTGTTCTTAGCGGACAATTCCGGGCATGCGGATCAGATTCAGGGCAATGCATACATAAAGTTTGAACCCATCAAGGGACTGACCTTTCAAAGTGATCTGGGTATTGATTTTAGCTGGTATGATTACCGGTCCTTTACTCCAGACTACAATTATCACCCATCTTTCTTTAGTGTGAACAATAGTATTTCACAGGGATATGGATTTGGGCAAAGAATTCAGTTTGAAAATTACGCCAACTATACCAAAGATTTGGGTAATCACTCTCTGAACGTGGTACTGGGAACTTCTTATTTGGGATCGGAATTCCGCACAGCTGGAGGTTCCACACTGAATATTCCCGATGCGGCTAAGTTCAATGATCAGTTTCAGTACATAGACGCAGGTCAGGATACCAGTGATTTGGCTTTTGGCCGGGCCAGTGTGGATTATAGATTATTGAGCTACTACGGTCGTGTGATTTACGATTACCGTGATAAGTACCTCTTCAGTGTTACTCTTAGACGCGATGGATCGAGTCGGTTTGGAGCCAACAACCGCTGGGGATTCTTCCCTTCTATGTCTGCGGGTTGGGTGATTTCTGATGAAAATTTCTTTCCAACGAGTCCCATCAGTTTCCTAAAAATCAGGTCGAGCTGGGGTGTGAATGGTAATGACAGGATAGGTGATCTGGGCTATTCCTCTCAAGTAGTGAACGCTTTCAGCTATGCGCTGGGTGTAGATCATGCACTCAATCGTGGATCCGCTTTGGCCACTGTTCCTAACCCTAATCTGAAATGGGAGGAGAGTGTGCAGTTCGATGTGGGTTTGGAAATAAAACTCTTCAATGATCAGCTATCAGCAGAATTTGATTATTACGTCAAAACCACTAGGGATCTTTTGGGCAATGAAATTGTGCCAGGGTACCTGGGTGTCACGGATTTCCCTCTATCTAATCTTGGAGAGATTCAAAATAAAGGATTGGAAGCGTCAGTAGCATATAAGCAAAGAATTGGTGGACTTACATTGAACACCCGCTTAAACTACACCACCTTTAAGAACACTGTAAATGAAGTACCTGGTTCATCTACCTACATCAACGGGTGGAGCTGGCCAGTGCGGAACGCTGCCATCACCAGAATGTCTGAAGGCGAACCTGTTGGCCACTTCGTGGGATACAAAACCCTGGGTATTTTCCAGAGTGAAGCAGATGTGTTTTCACACCTGAGCAGCAGCGGGGATGTATTGCAGCCTGACGCATCACCTGGAGATTTGATTTTTGCAGACGTGAACAAAGATGGGGTGATCAATACGGATGACATTACCTCTATCGGATCTCCATGGCCAGATCACATCTTAGGGCTTAGCTTTTCTGCCAATTACAAAGGATTCGATTTCAGTGCACTTTTCTCCACACAAATAGGTCATGATATCTTCCGTACCTATGAGCGATCGGACATCACTTTTACCAATTATCAAACCTTTTGGCTGGACAGATGGACTGAGGAGAACCGCAGTACTAAATACCCAAGATTGGTTTCTAATGATCCAAATGGTAACCAGCGGCCTTCAGATTTCTATGTGGAAGATGGCTCATTTCTTCGTTTGAGAAACATCCAGATAGGCTACAATATTCCAGCATCCATTTTGGAGAAAATTAAGCTGACTGGTGTGCGGGTGTACCTCTCTGGAAACAACCTGCTGACGGTTACCAATTACACCGGATTCGATCCTGAGATCGGTACCAACGGATGGATTCTTGACTCTGGAATAGACAAGGGGTATTATCCATCTAACAAGACCATTGGTGCGGGAGTGAAAATCACCATGTAATTCAATGAACTACGGGTTAAGAAAATTTAAAAACATGAAAGCATTCAAAATAATTATTATCGCCCTTATACTCTGTGTCGCTTGTAGTGAGGAGACTTTAGAGGTGAAGCCAGTGAATCAATACCTGTCAGAGAATTTCTATTCTACCAATGAACAGGTTTATGCGGCCCTCATCGCGGCGTACGACCCCATAGGGTGGTCTATGGCCTTTGGTCAGTGGGTTTCACCTGTGATGTTTGGTGAGATCAGATCGGACAATGCCAATGCTGGCGGGGATCCTTCAGACAATGACCAGCCTGCGTGGCAGGAGCTGGATGATTTTAGGGAAACCAACACCAATACCCTGCTGCAGCCGATCTATCGTAAGCACTATATTGGTGTTTTCAGAGCCAACCTGGTGATTCTTCAGACTGAACTGGCCACTCCTGAGGTAGAGCGCTACAAAGCCGAGGCTAAGTTTTTGAGAGCATATTATCACTTCGAACTTTTCAGACATTTTGGACCTCTGCCAGTAGTCACGGAGCTGCTAACACCAGATGATATCAATCTGGAGCGAAGCACTATGACCGAGATGATGACGGCCATTACCGATGACCTGAAGGCTGCCATAGATGTATTGCCCACTACATTATCAGATGTGGAGGTTGGAAGAGCATCAAGGGGTACTGCGCAGGCGTTGTTAGGCAAAGTGTACCTGTATTGGGCTGATTTGGATGGTGACGATCCTGCCAAATTTGACCTGGCTGCCCAGTATCTCCAGGAAGTTGTGAACTCAGGTCAGTATGCGTTGGTGGATGACTTTTCTACTTTGTTTGATTACGGTACCAAAAATCCAATAGAATCTGTTTTGGAGATTCAGCATACGAACCTATGGCCTGGTGATTGGGGCTGGTTTGAAGGCATCGAAGCGAATGGAATATTGCAGCTATGCGGAATTCGCGGGCTGTGTTCTGGTCACCCTGAGTATGCAGCCGGGTGGGGATTCATGTTACCTACTCAGGATTTGAATGACCATTTTCTTCCGGATGATCAATATAGGAGAGATGTGGCTATTGTGTCGATACCAGAGCTTACTCAGGAGGTGGCAGATGCCGGAGCGGCGGATTGCGGTGTTGTAGTAGACATTACTCAGGTCAACCCTCAGGATCATACGGGGTTCTGGCAGCAGAAATTCTCAAACTACAAAGCTTACAATGGCAATAACGTGAATGGGGGAGACCCTAACCTGACCAAGGATGCGAATACCTATGCCATCAGATATGCTGACGTTCTCCTCATGCTGGCAGAAGCACTGCACAGAGGATCAGGTTCTGATGGGAATGCACTTACCTATATAGATATGGTGCGTGAGCGTGCTGCAGGCCCCGGTGATAATACCGGGAGTTTCAAGACTGGGCAGACCATCATGACTGAGCAAAACTGGACATTGCTGGATCTGATTTGGTATGAGCGCAGAGCTGAGCTGGCGGGCGAAGGTGATCGCTGGTATGACCTGGTCAGGAGTGGCAGAGCTACATCAGATCTTTTCAGTGGTGACCCGATTCGTTCTGGCAATCTGGATCCTCAAAAAGTATGGATTCCTGTGGCGCTGGAAGAAACCAGTGTGGCACATCAGATCTCCACCTATCCAGAAAACGAACTTTTCCAATAATTAAAAGAACCCAAATCAATTAATCTAAACTTAAATCTAATGAAGAAGCAAATGAAAAATTATATCCGAAATGGATGGCTTTTAATGAGTGCGCTTACACTTGTTTTTCTGGCCTCATGTAATGAAGACGAGCCAGAGCCCAAAGAAGTGGTTGCGAGTTTTCAGTTTGAACTTGGCGAGACTAACTTCCTGGAAGTAACTTTTACAAATTTCTCTCAAAACGCCACAACTTATGCATGGGATTTTGGTGATGGCGAGACATCTAACGAGGAAAATCCGGTACACTCCTATGCAGCAGCAGATACTTATGAAGTAAAGCTTACAGCCACCAATGATGCCGGTGAATCAGCTACAAGAACTCAGTCAATTACCCTATCTGATCCGGACGAAGAACTGACTAAATTGGCAGGTGTGGAATCCAAAACATGGATTCTTCAGAGAGAGGGAGTAGTATTGGGTATAGGGCCAGCTGGCGGTGATACCCAGTGGTGGAGTTTCGGTGGTGTGACCCCACATGGTGATCGTCCTTGTATTTTGGATGATGAGTATACATTTAACCGTGCGGACCTTTCCTTTGACAAAAACACGAATGGAACCCTCTTTACAGACGGAACTGGAAATGGCGGATGGAATAATACCGTGCCAGATGTGTGTAACAGTGAGTCTACTGTGGATTGGATGTCTGAGGGAAGCATCGATATGAGCGCTTACAAGAGTGGTGGAGATTATACATTTGAGTTGAGCAGTAATACATTGACTATTTCAGGCGATGGTGTTTACATAGGTTTGGCCAATAAGACCAATGCTGGTGATATAGGTACTGGGCAAAGCCCTCAAAATAAGATTGTTTACTCAATCATTAAATTGGTGGATCATGATGATGTGGATTCACTGCAGCTGGCTATGCAAGTAGACGGAGGGGATGTCTACTGGAGTTTTTTCCTTGTGCATTATGATGATGCTTCTTTGATGCCTCCAATTCCTTCAGCTGAGCCTAGAGCAGTATTTTCATCAGCCGCTGAAAATCTGGTAGTGACCTTCACTAACTCATCAGCCAATGCGACAAGCTACGCGTGGGATTTCGGCGATGGTGGTACTTCTACAGATGAAAATCCGGTACACACTTATGCAGAAGCTGGTGATTACGATGTAACACTTACTGCCAAAGATGACAATGGTTTGACTTCAAGCGTAACACAAACAGTTTCTGTAAGTGCAGCTACTTATTCATCTGAAATATGGGCGTCTGCTGAGGGCAAAGTATGGACACTTGCCCCTGTGGCTGGAGCTTTCAGAGTAGGCCCGGCTATTGGAAGTGGAGAGTGGTTTGCCAGCTCCGCCGATGATGCCACTGCTCGTGCTTGCCAGTATGATGATGAGTTTATATTTGCAACAGATGGCTCCTTTACCTTTGACTCCAAAGGGGCAATGTATGGCGAAGGCTTTATGGGTGTTGATCCTGCCGGATGTGTGAATGATGGGGATATCGGTGGAGTTTATGCAGGTTTCGTGACCAGCACTGGTTACACCTTTGCCACCACTGACGCTACAGACACAGATCGAGCATCTGTTACCGTCACAGGTACTGGCGCCTTCCTTGGATTTAATAAAGGATATAATGGTGGAGAGTACAATGGCTCAGACGCTGCACTCCAGGGAGCTACCACCTACAAAATCTTCTCCTACTTTAACGACGGTACAGTAGAGAGAGTGGATGTAGCTGTGGATATCTCTGCAGAGCAGAACGGAACAGCCTGGTGGACGATGATTTTGCAAGCGCAGTAATACTTCTTCATATTTACTTCAAAATCGGGTGTTCTTGAAACACCCGATTTTATTACCTTTTTAATTAGAAAAATAGAATAAATGCAGTTCTTAAAAAGAAGCTTCTTACCCTCATTGCTCATTTTATCACTTCTTAGCTGTGATTCCAAAGAAGGTGAGCCCTCACCTCAATTACCCGGTATTTCGATCAATGATCTCGAAATCTCCGAAAGAAAGGAAGATTTTAGCATCACCCTGGATGTTACACTTTCTGAAGTTTCAGCTGACCTGGTTGTTGTTTCATACGAAACCATGGAGGGATCTGCTGTGGCTAACCAAGACTTTAAACACATCACTGGACAACTTATTTTTCAAGCTGGTTCGGTACGTGAAAGCATCACTATAACAATACTGGGTGATGAAAAAATGGAGGACGATGAGTCCTTCTCGATACTTCTTTTTGATCCGGCAAATGCCGTAATGAATGATAGTTCGGCGTTGATCGTCATCAAAAACTTTGACACTACACCACCACCCAACGAGCTTGTGATCCCAACTCAGGGGTACACCTCACCAGAGAGTTATGACGGTTGGAATCTTGTATGGCAGGATGAGTTCGATCAGGAATCTCTCAATACCGAAGATTGGACCTACGAGATTGGCAACGGCCATAGTGGGTGGGGAAATAATGAACTGGAATATTATACAAATGAGAATACCTCTATGGTGGATGGCAACCTGGTGATTACTGCCAGGAAGGAATCAAGAGGAGGGTACCACTATACATCATCGAGAATCATCACCAAGAACAAACAGGAATTTAAGTATGGACGGATGGATATCAGAGCCGTGTTGCCCTTTGGTCAGGGTATCTGGCCTGCATTGTGGATGCTGGGTGCTAACATTGATCAGGTAAGCTGGCCGGCTTGTGGTGAAATTGACATTATGGAGTTGATTGGAGGGAACAATCGGGACAATACTACACACGGAACTGCTCACTGGAGCGGCGCCAATGGGTATGCCAACTATGGGGGAAGCAAGAAGTTAAGCTCCGGAATATTCGCAGATGAATATCATGTATTTTCTGTTATCTGGAATGAAAGTTCTATCACGTGGCTACTCGATGGAGTCGAATTTCATGTGATAGACACCACCCCGGCAGATCTTTCTGAGTTTAGAAATGACTTCTTTTTCATATTTAATGTGGCCGTAGGGGGAAATTGGCCGGGAAGTCCTAATACGAGTACTGTTTTCCCACAATACATGATTGTGGACTACATTCGCGTCTTTCAGACACAATAGAAACTAATACAGTAAAATGATTAATTTATTAAAGTGGATACCTGGGGTACTTATTACCTCTCTGACCTTATACAGTTGCTCGCAAGTGAAGAGTGGAAGCCTTTCAGAACAACCTGAGGAAAAGAGATTGGAATTGGTGTGGGAGGATGACTTTACAGATCCTGTACTTGATGATGAGAAGTGGACCGCTACGATCGGCGATGGATGTCCTGATTTTTGTGGTTTTGGAAACAATGAGCTGCAGTATTATTCTGACCGGGAGAAAAACTTAAGAATCGAAGACGGCAAGCTGATCATTCAGGCCTTAAAGGATACCTTGGGCAATGGTGGCTATTCGAGTGCGAAGATCGTGACTAAGGGCAAGGGTGATTGGAAGTACGGTAAAGTGCTGGTGCGGGCAAAGGTTCCTTATGGGCGTGGGACCTGGCCAGCTATATGGATGCTGCCTACCATGGATGGAGAAAGAAAATGGCCTCTGGATGGAGAAATTGACATTATGGAGCATGTAGGCTACAATCAGGGAATGATTTACGGCACCATCCATTCCAAGAAGTATAACCATCTCATAGGTACACAAAAGGTGGACAGTATAGCCTTGCCGGATGCTCATGAAACCTTTCATGACTATGGTTTTGAGTGGTCGGAAGAGTCCATGACCTGGTCCATCGATTCAGAACCTTATTATACCATTCACAAGGGGGATGAAGGCTACGAAGGATGGCCTTTTGATCAGCCGTTTCACCTTATTTTCAACCTGGCTGTAGGAGGAAATTGGGGTGGGAAATATGGTATCGAAGACAGTATCTGGCCTCAGACCCTTGAAATAGATTTTGTAAAAATTTACCAATAAGCACATGACAAAATACCTAAGCCTGGCGATAATCATTTCCATTATTTTCGGTAGTTGCACACCTGCTACCGAAACCAATACCATTTCGGACAAGACCATTTCTTACAAAGTGGATAGCCTCATGTCGCTGATGACGCTAGCGGAGAAAATCGGTCAAACCAACATGTTTAATGGTACATGGGAATTTACAGGTCCTATTCCTGCTGACAATAGCAGTCAGGAGAAGGCTGAGCAAATCAAGAATGGGATGGTAGGAGCCATGATCAACGTGCTTTCTGCGAAAGCTACCAGAGAAGCTCAGAAAATGGCGGTAGAAAATAGCCGCTTAGGGATACCACTGCTTTTTGGATATGACGTCATACATGGGTACAAGACCATGCTTCCTGTGCCGCTGGCACAGGCTGCTAGTTGGAGTGAGGATGCTGCCCGCCAGGGGGCGGAAATAGCTGCTAGGGAGGCAGCTTCCGCAGGCCAACACTGGACATTCTCACCAATGATAGATGTGAGCCGGGATGCCCGATGGGGGCGAATCATGGAAAGCGCAGGAGAAGACCCCTACTTGAGCTCAGTGATGGCCAGAGCGTGGGTGCAGGGATATCAGGGAAAAAGCCTGGCTGATCCTGTTTCCATAGCCGCTTGCGCTAAGCATTTTGCGGCCTATGGTTTTGCAGAAGCAGGCAGAGACTACAATACCGTGGATATATCGGATCAGACATTGTACAATGTTGTTTTTCCACCGTTCAAGGCCGCATCTGATGCAGGTGTGGCTACTTTTATGAATGCATTCAATGAAATTAACGGAGTTCCGGCCACAGGGAGCACGTTCTTACAGCGTGACATTCTTAAGGGGGCCTGGGGATTTGAGGGGTTCATGGTCTCTGATTGGGGATCCATAGGAGAGATGGTGACTCATGGGTTTGCACGGGATAATAAGCATGCTGCGGAGCTGGCAATGAATGCCGGTAGTGATATGGACATGGAATCTCGCGCATACGAACGAGAGTTGGAAGGGCTTATAACAGAGGGTAAGGTAGATATAGTGGCGCTGGATGATGCCGTAAAACGAATTTTGAAATTGAAGTATGCACTGGGCCTGTTTGAGGATCCTTATCGGTACTGTGATGAGCAAAGAGAGAAGGAAACCTTGCTGGCTGTGGAAAATTTGCAGGGCGCCAGGGAAATTGCTCGAAAAACAATGGTTTTGTTTAAAAATGAAAACAATATTCTTCCCTTATCTAAAGAAGTGAAGTCCGTTGCAGTGATAGGGCAACTCGCTGGTAGTAAGGATATTCCTCTTGGAAACTGGAGAGGTCAGGCAGTCACTAATTCTGCTGTTTCTTTATTGGAGGGTGTACAAAGTGCGGTGAGTGATCAGTCAAAAGTGGCTTTCGCAGAAGGGTATATTCTTTCCACGGGCACAAGGGACTTTATCCATGAGTTGGATATTCAGCCAGGGGACGAAAGCGGGTTTGCTGAAGCCATCAGGTTAGCCAAATCCTCCGAAGTGGTGATCATGGCTGTTGGTGAAGATTGTTTTCAGACAGGTGAGGGCAGGAGTCAGGCTGACATTGCACTCAAAGGAAATCAGCAGCAGCTGTTAATGGAGGTTTTAAAAGTCAATAAAAACGTGATTGTGGTATTGATGAACGGCAGGCCATTGGCTATTCCTGAGGTTATGGATCAGGCCCCGGCAATTATCGAAGCATGGTTCGCCGGGTCTGAGGCAGGCAATGCCATTGCTGATGTGATTTTTGGAGATTATAACCCTTCAGGTAAGCTTCCGGTATCATTCCCTCACCATGTAGGTCAGGAGCCTCTGCACTACGACCGCAAGAATACAGGAAGACCTGTTACTAATGACTTTGATAGTGGGCTTGTCTTTTGGTCGCACTACACAGATGCACCCACAGAATCTTTGCTTCCATTTGGGTTTGGGTTGAGTTATTCCACGTTTGAATATTCCAACTTTTCCGTTACCCCAAAGGAGAAAGGAGCGACCGTCACCGTGGATGTTACCAATTCATCCAAAATAGATGGAACGGAGACGGTTCAGGTTTACGTTCGGGATGTCGTGGCCACTGTGACACAACCCGTCAAGCGACTGGTGGATTTTCAGCAAATGGAGGTATCAGCAGGAGAGACCAGAAAAGTTACTTTCGACCTATCAGAGGAGGACTTTGGTTTTTATCATAAAAACTATGACTTCTACGCAGAAGATGGTGTGTTCGATGTAATGATAGGAGGAAACTCCAGAGATTTACAGTCTATAGGGGTAACCCTCTCATTCTGAGCACTCAGCAGCTGCTTGTCCATTGTTTGTGAGGATAATTTGGTGAAATTCAGGTGGTTTGGTTCCTAAAGAATACCTAAAATAGGGGGTTGCTATTATAAATATTTTTAAGGTACTTAGTACTTTACAAAGAATTTACACGAACAGCATTTCTATGAAGACCAAGATTATCACCGCATCGATTGTAGTTTTATCCCTGATTGCTAATGTGTTGGATGCTCAGGAGATAAGGAAGGCTACTGAATCTGAAATTTCCACTTATAAGGAACAGCTGAGTAAAAAAACGGAGGAACACAGGACTGACCTGACGGTTAATCCTTCTGCCAATACTACCAATGTGGCACAGTCCACTCCCAAGGCTCAGGAGCAGACCTCTGCCCAGAAGATTGAGGAAAAAATGGCCCTTGAAAATACTGATAAGTCTATTGAATACCGCGAGCTGGCGCTAGAACGTGTTATTAAGGAGTTCAATGAGAAAAAGCAAAAGCCAATGCAGGATGTGGGACAGCCTTCATTTGAGCGGGTGACCCCAAAATCGGCGGAGGATTTAAAGGAGTCTGATGATGTTTTTTTAGAAGATGAAGATCTAAAGGCCCTTAAGCTTTCCATCCACCAAAAAAATATTGATGCTCAAAAAAGACTCATAGAAAATGGCTTTGGTTCGGCTAATGAACGAAGCTCAGTGCGCAACACCAAAGCGGCTGAGATTAAACCCACTAACACTAAAGGTGACTCATGGTATCAGTCACTTGCTGGAGGCTCCCAATCTCATACTGAGGGTACCTGGGAAGATCGGGAAGAAGAATTGAGACAGCAAGCCAGGGAAAGATCCAAGGAAAAGGCCACAAGGGATTCAAGACAAACCGAACGTATCGGTTTTCAAGCTGACTCTACGGTGACTTCCGATTCACTGGCTTTGGTGGATTTATACTTTGCGTTGAATGGAGATTTTTGGTATGATAATGCCAACTGGCTATCTGGTCCTGTCAATACCTGGTCAGGTGTAGACTGGGCTAGTTACGAGTATGAAGTGGTAGGAGATACAAGCTCGACCTTCAAAACAGTAGTGTTTGTGACAGGATTGACCCTATATGATAATAATCTTTCGGGTGCTTTACCAGCTTCTATCGGTGATTTGGATTCATTGTCTTATTTGAATTTGGGTTATAATTCGATTACCGGGGATCTGCCAGCAGAAATAGGCAACCTGACCAAGCTAAGTTACCTTGATATAGGAGGTAATTTCTTCACCTCACTGCCTGGTACAATTGGTAATCTTACAAACCTGAATGGTTTAAGTATTTGGAATAGAACCTATGATAACGAAGGTTATTTTGTCACGGATGGAATGACTGATCTGCCCACAAGTCTGTGGACGCTTACTCAGATTAACAGTCTGGATCTGGGAGGACATCAATTAAGTAGCATTCCAGGTGAGTTGGGCAACCTTACCAATCTTGGATACTTATGGCTCTGGGGTAACGCTCTTCAAAGCCTTCCTACATCCATTGGTAATCTGGCGAACCTGGAGGTTTTATATCTGGATGGTAATCAAATCACATCTGTTCCTTCTGAGATCGGCAGTCTTACCAAACTAAGAGAATTAAATTTAGGTCAAAACCAACTAACCGAACTTCCGGAAGCTATCGGAAGCCTGGATTCGCTCCGTTATTTGTATGCTCACAACAATCAACTTACGTCGCTGCCTACAGGGATAGGAAGCTTACCGAAATTGGAATACATTGGTCTTTGGCACAACTTCCTGACCACTGATATTTCCGATTTCTTTGGGTTAAGCACTTTGCAATCATTGGTTATTTATGACAATCAACTCACAGGAACACTCGATGGTGTTTCAGGATTAACCAATATTCATGAACTTTCTATTGGGTCAAATCAAATCAGTGGGAGTATCCCACCGGAAATTGGATCGCTAACAAATTTGAATTACCTGTGGGTGGATAATAACCAGTTAAGTGGTTCACTACCGGCCGAACTTTTCGAGTTACCTGCCATTCAGCAAATTGATGTTGGCTATAATCAGATTACAGGAGAATTCCCCGTGACCTCAGGAACAGAGTCTTTATACCAGTTAAGATTAGGTGGAAATGGAATCACCGCACTCTCCTCAGGTATTGGAAACTTCCCAGGCCTGGTTTCATTGTCTATCGAGTTCAATGAAATTAGCGGTTCTTTGCCCGCGGAATTAAGTGGGGACACATCCCTCGTTTATTTTTATGCCTATCGTAATCAGCTTTCAGGCACTATTCCTGAATCTTACTCTAGTCTGACTCATCTGGCGGAACTGGTGCTTGACGATAACCTGTTCGACGGGGAGCTGCCAACTGCTATCGGTAGCTGGACGGAAATGTCCATCTTCAGTATCTCTCGAAATGGCTTTGTTGGAGCCGTTCCTGCGTCATTGAATAATCTGGAGTTTTTGCAGGAGTTATGGATAGACAATAACCAACTCACCAGTCTTCCCGATTTGAGTGGACTATACTCTTTGTCGGGTGTTTGGGCGTATAACAATTACTTCGAGTTTGATGACTTTGAGCCGTTGATGCAGACCTACGCCGGGTTCAATTTAGGACCTCAGTATATCCCGGAACCTACTTTTGAGATTGTATCTGAGGGAACGGAGGTATTAATTGATGCTACTGTTGGTGGAAGCCAGAATCACTATCAGTGGTACTTCAACGGAGAGTGGCTCGACGCAGGTGATACTTCAGTATTGGTGATTTCAAATTTGAATCGTGAATCAGCTGGTACCTACTGGTGCGAAATTTATAATGATTCGGTCACTAATCAGACGGGTCTCCATTTGTATAGTGGGGATCAGACCTATTGGATTTCGGCACCCGTAACCCAAGGCGATTCGCTTGCCCTGGTGGATATATACAAGGCCACCCGTGGCAGGGACTGGTATAACGCCAACAATTGGCTGAAGTCGCCGGTGGCGATGTGGGAAGGTGTATTTCTGAAAGATGGGAGGGTGACCAAATTAGATTTGTATGATAAAAATATGCAACGTGGCTTACCTCCTTCTATTGGGGATTTGGACGCCCTGGAGTGGTTAAGTTTATACTATAATCCTGGCCTACAATCCATACCCGGGGAGTTGTATTCTCTTACCAACCTCCATTATTTGGATTTGGACATTACAGGTATTACTAAAATTTCGCCATCTATTAGTCTTCTCACCAACATGGATACCCTTTGGATTGGGGGAAACAATTACGAAACCAAAATTCCCGTAGAGGTTTTCAGTCTTACGAAACTCAAAGTACTGGAAATGGCTGGTGCCGGATTTAGAGGAGCTATTCCAAATGAAATAGGATCATTGACTGAGCTAGAAGCCTTGTGGATCAGTAATATGCCAAAAGTGAGAGGAGATATCCCTGCTTCAATGGCATCCCTGTCTAAATTGTCGTTTTTGAACTTGTCCGGTACACCTTTTACAGGAGGGCTGGAGAATATTGCCGGGATTACCAGTCTGAAATCGCTATTTCTCTACAACAGCCCGCTTGCTCTGACCACTTTGCCTTCCAGCTTGTCGGGCCTGACGAATCTTGAGAGCCTCAATATGAGTGGTGGAGATTTTTCTGCTGGACTTCCTGCTGTGATTTGGGAGTTCAACCAGCTGAAGAGGTTGACCTTGGCTTATATGCAGATAACTGAGGTGCCGGCAGAGTTATCTGTCCTGAGTCTTGAATACCTCAATATTGGAAATAATTCTATTACTGGTGGGCTTCCTGCAGATATGAACGTGGATCAAATGAAGTATATCTACTTTCATAACAACGAGATAGATGATATTTCGGTGTTGGAAAATGCCAGCTTATTAGAGACCTTGATAGGATATAATAACCGTCTGGACTTTGCAGACCTCACTCCACTGGTCTCTTATTTTGAAAACAATCAGGGATTCTTTGATGTCTCTTATCAACAGCCTTTGCCAGTCTCTTCTGACTACATTCAATTGTCCGTAGGAGAGTCACTTAATCTCAGTGTAGATATTACACCTGATAGCATTACCTATATTGATTGGTTTCATAATGGGTCCTATGTGGGCTCTGGTACTACATTCACTATAGATTCAGTCACCAATCCACATTCAGATGGGTACTATGAAGCCTATCTCTATCACGACGTGATCTCATCTCTGGCAGGGTTACAGCTTTACACTCCACCTGTGGAAGTACAGGTAGTGGAAGCAGTATTGGAGGCAGATTCTTCAGCTTTGGTTGCATTTTACAATACTATAGACAACTCATCCGAGCGATTGTATAATTGGCTAGAGGGTCCGGTGGAAACCTGGGAAGGGGTAGAAGCTTACGGGGGCAGGGTGTATGGACTTAGCCTATATGGACTAGAAGGAAGCTTATCCGGAACTGCCCTGTCAGGTTTGGATGCTTTGTCTTTCATTTCGATATACGGAGGAAACCTCACGGGAGGCATTCCAGCTGAAATCTTTTCATTACCCAACCTTAATTTTATTGATCTGGCATACAACAATCTATCGGGGAGCATACCTCTGGAGATTGGCAACGCTTCTCAATTAGGTTATATTGGGTTTTCCGGAAACTTGCTGTCAGGTGCCATCCCTTCAGAAATTGGCCAAATAGGTAATCTTCATGAGCTCTTCTTAGACAACAACCGACTGACCGGAGCAGTACCTGAGAGTTTTAATCAGGTTCAGTGGGGTGCTCTTGGGTTAGACAGAAACCATCTGGAGGACCTTCCTGCAGGGCTGGATACGGCTCTGATGTACGCCTATCATGTGAACTTTGAATATAATCAGTTTGATTATGAAGATTTAGCACGAGCCTCGGGTAACACAGTTTATTCAGATTATACTTATGCTCCTCAGGAAAGCACACGGGATATTTACTTCACGGGTGATGCCACGGTGGGTGGTACAGTTACGCTTCATGCTGAGCGTCAGGACCCCAATGACGAGTTTTACTGGTATAAGGGGGATAAGTATTCTTTTGAACCCTATTATTTTGAGTTTGGGTATACTGGTACTGATTCTACATTCACCTTTACCATAGATTCAGACTGGGATCAGACCAAGTATATGGCTGTCGTAAGAAATTCGGGCTATAAAAACGGTGATTATCGCTTCCTTTCTAGCCAGTTGGTTGTTGATCCATATGAAAGAAGATTTGCATCCTCCATGTCGGCTAGTCCTATTGAGGCGAGTAGCTTGGGATCTGATATAGGTGGAGTGGGAGCACCCGATACACCACCTATTATGGAGGGTGAAGGCTGGGAATGGTGGCTCTATGATAGCTGGTGGCATAATGCCATTGAGCCCGATTTGGACACGTTGAAAATGTATTATTCAGACAGTGCGATTGCCATCGATTATGTGAGACTTCATTCTCCGGGTGGTGAACTAAATGTCACCACAATGACCCTTCATGGCACTGGTGGTGAAAAACTTGTAGTACCTGTATATCGGGAAATTTATCAACATGAAAACCAGCTGAAATTTCCGAAAACAAGTTTTGCCGTAAATCAGATAGACTTTGCTGTGACTAATGGTTCAGTTGATGCTATAGAAATTGGTGATTCAGGAGCCGATGGGATTGATCCACCGATCTTAAGTGATTTTTATACGGAAATAGGTAGGGATTACCTTTTTGTAGAAGTGATTAATCCGGGATTTGCGGACTATATCGTTCTGGAGAGAGGTACTGATGGGGTGAATTTTGACGTGATTGATACCATAGGTTTTACCGGCTGGTATTTCGATGCGGTTTCACCAGGCACTTACTATTATAGAGCAAAAGCAGGTTATCCTACTTTCGGAGCTGAGAGTGGTTACTCAAATGTCCTGGAGACAGGTAATTGTAACCCTGTAGTTCCTTTGGATAAGGTTTGGGCTGGTGTGAGTACTGGCTTGGGTGATTATGAAGGAATCACGAGCACCAGGGACTCTGTGTTTATTTATGAATCATGGAGCTACGCCACCTTCAATGTGTCGGATATGACAGCTGGCTGGTATGATCAATTCTGGGGCTATCATGAGGAGCTTGGTTTCTTTAGGGAGAAATGTGATAATTTGAGTGGCTATTCTGAATACGGACAAGTATCTGAGGTCAGTGCAGTGTATGAGAATGATACCCTTTATTTGGAATGGAAGGATTTTGGAAACAACCTTCATGTAATATCTAAATTCTACGTGATAGGGGATGCTCCCGAAAATGAGTTGTACGAATTGTATGAGCCTGAAAATGTTACTGCTTATCTAATGAGCAGTGCCTCAATAGGGCTTACCTGGAACTCCTCGGATGGCGCCAGCGAATTTGTCATTCAAAGGTCAGAAGGTGATGCCACCAATTTTGCGAATGTAGATACCGTAACCAATCAGCTAAAATATGCAGATGTCAATACACTAGACGGTAGACACTACTACTATAGGGTGATCGCTAAGTCGGGCAACCTTACTTCATATCCTTCGGAAGAAGCTAATATCATTCATAAAGCATCGCTATTTGAACCTGTTTCCAACGCAGTGACAGAAGATATTACCAGAACGAGTTATGGCGGGTCATGGGCAGATTTTGATGGAGATGGCGATGATGATCTTTATGTCACAAATGCATTTGAGCTTGCAGCGAATTTCCTTTATGAAAACACGGGAAATGGTACTTTCAAAAAGATCATAGGGACGATAGCCACTACGGAAATCGGATTTACCAGATCTGCATCATGGGGAGACTATGACAATGACGGGTTTACGGACCTCTTCGTGCCATTTAATGGAGAAGGAGATAGAGTTTATAGAAATACCGGAAGCAAGAGTTTTGTGAAAACGAACGCCGTTGTGGCTACCACTACGACAGATTTTGGATCAGAATCGGGTGTTTGGGTGGATCTGGATAATGACGGAAACCTTGATCTCGTTACTTCTGCAGGTTTTGTCTTTACCAATGATGGTGCCGGCGCTCTGGCTCTGTCAGCTACATTAGAATCTCCTGATGGTTTGCTTCCTGACTTGCCAATACTTATCTGGACAGTGAGCAATGTTGATTTTGATAATGATGGTGATCAGGATATCTATTTCACAGGAGACCAGCAGAACATGCTCTTTGTGAACGATGGCACCGGTCAGTTATCCTATGTGGAGAACACCATTTCTAACGATTTTGTAAGAGGTCGGGGCTACACCTGGGCAGATTTCAATAATGACGGTTTCCTTGATTTGATCACTGGCGACCGAAATACAGAGGCCCTTGGTATGTACCTCAATGATCAGAGTGGTGGTTTTGAGTTTTTGCATATTACTGCGCTGACCAATGACTATGATGGAGAAGATGATGTTCAATTTGGTAGAGGATACACCAGTGGTGACATGAATAATGATGGTTGGCAAGATCTGGTTTGGACCATAGAAGATAGGGCTTATATTCTCTATAATGCGGGTAATCTCACTTTTGACCTGGTAGATGTGGATGAGCAGGCATTCCCGGCTACCAACATTTTCTCACACGTTTCACTGGCTGATGTGAATGGAGATGGTGCATTGGATATCTTCTTGCCTAATCAGGATTTCAATGGACACAACTATATCTATGTGAACAATGTGAAAACCAACAACTGGATTAGCGTAAAGCTGAAGGGAATTGAATCGAATAGATCCGGTATTGGTGGACGAGTAAGGGTGAAGGCGAACAATACCTGGCAGGTTCAGGCCGTGACTTCTCAAAATGGTATTAGCAGTGGTAATAGTTTGCGAACAGAATTCGGAATAGGAACCGCCACGGTGGTTGATAGTATCGCCGTGGATTGGCCATCAGGTCTTACCACCTATGCACTGAATGTTACACCAAATAAGTTCATGACCATGGTGGAGGTTCCAGTGGCATCCGGACCTACAGTAAATGAGGGCGATTCTACAGCCCTGGTAGCACTCTATAATGGTACTGCTGGTGCTGGTTGGATTAAGAATGAGGGCTGGTTGGAAGGATCTCCACTCGCATGGGAAGGAGCTAACTTTGATGACAATGGAAGGCTGGTTTCACTGATTCTTAATGATAACAACCTGGTTGGAACGATTCCTACAGAGATTACCAACCTTACTGCGTTGGAGGTGCTGGATCTTAGTGGAAACCAACTAACCGGAAAAATTCCGGAAGCACTGGGTAATATGACCACTCTTTATAACCTTTCGTTGAATGATAATCAACTGCAAGGAACCATACCAGCTTCTGTGGGGTCTTTGGTCAATCTTCAAAACCTGGATTTGTACAACAATAACTTCCTGGGAGAACTACCTGCTACTTTAGGTAGCTTATCTGAATTGAGACAATTTGAGATCCATAACAATGGCTTCATCGGTTTTGTGCCAGCCAATATTGGTACGTTGACCAATTTGCAAGTATTGCGTTTGGATCACAATGATTTTGAAGGACCTCTACCTGAAGGATTGGGAGGCATGGCAAGTTTGCAAGTACTTTATGTGAATGACAACCACTTCACAGAGTCACTTCCCGCTACTCTCGGAGGGCTTAGTGAGCTGTTGCAGTTGAAGGTTCAGAATAATGAGTTTTCAGGGGATCTGCCTGCGAGCTTGTCTGCGCTTACGGGTATTCAATACATAGATATTAGTAATAACCTCTTTTCTGGCTCATTGAGTCCATTGGCTGAGTTGGATACTATTTATTATCTAAACGCTGACAGAAACAGGTTCACCGCTCTTCCCGATTTCGCTTCTAATTCTGCTGATACCATTTATGTAAGGAATAATTCGCTTGATTTCGAAGGGTTTGAGTTGAACGCGAGTTTGATCCAGGATGGAAGGCTTTTGGTTAACCCTCAGGATTCTCTTTTTGCCAGAGTAGACTCACTTCACAATGTAGGGGTCGGGATTGAGATCTTCTTCGAAATAGGAGGAGCCTCAAATAGCTATACCTGGAAGTTTAATGGCGAGGTGCTCGAATCCAGTGATGGCATTGATGTTTTTGAGAGCTCAGTGTTGATTGCGAGTCCTGATACTCCTAACGAAGGTGAATATATTTTGGAGATTACCAATGAAAGCTTCCCGGATGTGAAGCTGGTAACCAGGCCATTTAATCTGAAACTATCTTCACTTGAGCGGGACAGACAAGCTTTATTAGCATTTAAAGATGCTGTGGATAAAGGCGCTTTCAAATTCGATCTGACCACCTGGACAGGAGATGTTTCCAGTAGTTGGGAAGGTGTGACTGTAGAGGAGAATAGGGTTACCGCTCTGTCTTTGCCTGCGGAGATTGATACAGACCTGACTGACGGTGATCAGAGCAGAATACTGGAGGGTAATGTACCACCATCGTTTGCTGATTTGAGCGGTCTGGTTACTTTGAATTTGAAAGGTAACTACCTAAGGTCTTTCCCGAATGTCTCCAAGTGGCCTTCTATTACCGCGGTTGACATTAGCAATAACAGGTTGGCATTTAAAGACATCATTCCAAACCTGGGACTGAAGAATACAGCGACATTTAATTATGTTCCTCAGCGCAGGTATGACGAGACCGTTTATGACACCATTCAGGCAGGTGAAAACCTTCAGTTGGGTATCCAAATGAGTGGCACAGGCCTTCAGTACCAATGGAAATTTGGGGCTTATATCCCGGGACAGCCTTATAACAATGATGTTGCCAATATCACTGGAGCCAATTCAAGAGTACTCCAAATAGAGAGTATCGACTACAGTAAAATGGGAACTTACAGGGTGGAGGTTACTCATCCTCAGGTACCTGATCTCACCATTACCAGTAGAAATAAGAACATCATGGCAAGTACTGATATCTTCGGGACCGTCTTTGCCGACAATAGCAATACTTTGCTCACGGATGGTCAGGTAATTATCTACAGAAGAACTCCAGCTGGGCCATTTGTTCCAGAGGATACCACAGAGGTGGATGCTACCGGATTATATGGATTCAGTAATGTGGTTTTGGGAGATTTCATTGCCCTGGCCAGACCTGTTCGAAGCATCTTCCCAAATACCATTCCTACCTATTATGAGCAGGCTGAGCTGTATGCTGATGCCACCACCATAGAGGTGAGAGAAAGGATAGAGGGAGTTGATATCCAGATGATCTTTTATCAGGATCCTACAATTATTGAAACCGGTGCGGATTTCGTAGGAGAGCTGTTTACTGATATTGAAGATCAGGGAATTGTTGATGAAGAAGGGTCCAGAGTCAATGCTCGACGAAAAGTTAAGCGAGCGGCTTGTTCCATGCGTAGGTTTGTGAGGAGTGGAAGAGGTGTCCAGGAGGACATTTATGAACTCTACGCTTATGTGGAATCGGACGACGAAGGAAGGTTTAACTTCGAGGGTGTAGAAGAAGGTAAATACCTGCTGAACATTGAATACCCCGGAGTTCCGATGGACCCGAGTTCAGATATCGAATTTATAGTAGGAGGAGATAAGGAAAATCAGTTATTTACGCTTACTGCTGTGATTACGGAGAATGGAATTGAGGTGGAAGCTACTGAAGTCTTGTACTCTCTGAAGCCATATATTAAAGATGTAAGGTTGTATCCAAACCCTACTGAAAGCATACTCACAGCGGACTTTCTGGTTTACCGAAAACTCAATGATCTGAAGATGGAAGTAGTGGATGTGAAAGGTATTAAGCTATGGGAGCAGGCGCTTAACCCTAAAATGGGAGTTCAAAGCACCAGAGTAGATTTGACTACCTATCCCACAGGAGTATACTTCATAGTCTTTACCGATGAGGCCGGAACGTTTAGGCAGCAGGTGAAGATCGGCAAGAAATAGTTTCGAACCTTCGGAACAGTAAACGTCCTCTCAGGTTCTGAGAGGACGTTTTTTTTATTCAGGCACCTGATAGGAGAGAACTACCTATTTTTAGGTACTGCATCTTCATAATGGCATAATTACATTTGTTCTTTAATATATACAACGCGTAATTATGAAATATCTGTCACTAGTATTTGCCTTATGTTTTACACTTTCATCCTATGGTCAGAAGATTCCTTTTCAGGGAAAACTCACTGAAAATGATGAGCCTGTTACAGGTACGAAGGACCTTACATTTAGTTTTGAATCTACCGAATGGACTGAAACACATACGAGTGTGTCTATTCTCGATGGTTTTTACAGTGTGGTACTGGGGAGCATCACACCTCTACCAGACGACCTTTTTGCATCTTCCGATGAAGCAAGCTTGATCATATCCGTAGGAGAGATAAGCTTAAGCCCCATTACCATCTATCAACCCTATAAGCAGAAAGTATTTACGGACACATATGATGGGACCACTGATCAGCCTGCCCTGACTGTCAACAGATCAGGATCCGCGGGATCGAGTTTTGCAGCTGCAGAAGTGATCGCGGAGATGGATGATGATTCTTATGCACTCTATGGGCAAGCCACAGGAGCTGGAAGCAATTATGCTGTATATGGTTACGCCAATGGAGAAGGGGCCACCAACTGGGGTACCTTCGGGATAGCCAGAGGTGCTGGAGATGGCTCGGAGGGCTATGGTACGGGCTCGTATAACAATGGTGCTGTTGGGTATGCTAGAGACAACATCTGGGGCAATACCGGGGTTTGGGGCCGCGCGTATGGAGCCCAGGGAGTTGATAATATAGGAGTAGCTGGTTGGGCTGAAGTGAACAATGGCTCCGATACCATCCTAAACCAAGGAGTATTAGGCCGTGCTTTGGGCCCGGGGATTAACTATGGTGTTCATGGTATAGCTGAGGCAGGCGTGGAGAACTGGGCCGGTTGGTTTGATGGTAATGTGAATGTCAATGGAGAATTGATGGTCAATGGCGAGCCTTTTTCTGGAGGTTCATCTACTGGAGTTCCTGATTCCATTGAAGCTACAGATATCAAACTTTTGAATGCCGAGGGAAAATTGAGAACCCACCTCAATATATATGAACCGACCAATGCTGGTAGTCTCGTGCTTTATGGAGCCAATGACTCCACGAAAGTGATTGTAGGAAGTTCCTATTCAGGCTATGGTGGATATATCGGTTTATATGACTCTTTAAGAAATCAGGGAGCTCGCTTGTTTGTGAATACCAAAGGGGTGGGTAACCTTTATACCTACGATGCTAATCATAAGGTAGCAGGATGGTTTGGTAACCAGGGCAACACCGGTGGCTTTATGCAATTGGCCGGTTATGATCAGAGTGGGGTTTTTACTGGCGCTACCTACACAGGAATGGCCTCATGGAACAATGGGCTACCCTACTTCATCATGGAGGGGTCATCAGAAGATCCGTTTACGACCTTGGTGGAGTTCGGTGCCAGTTTGAATGGACAAAGCAGTGAGGTTCCTTATTTCAATATGAATTCGAGTACCCGTGCCATAAATGGTCAAAGTGCTGCTATTTCTTTGGGAGTGAGTGAGCAGGACCTGGGATTTTTGGAGCTCCATGGTGGCAATGATCGCAATTGGGACGTAAGAGCAGTGCTCCAGGTAGATTCAGTAGGCTCTCTGGGTACGGCTGGCAGATTGGAGTTACTAGGACCTTTAGGAGATGTTGATAATAACGTGAAGGGAATTATGCGGGTAGGGGCGAATAATGATGCGGGAGGTACAGACCCTTCAGGCGTGAGTGGTGAAATGATACTCTTTGGTACCAATACACCAAACGTGATCATGGGGGGTAAACAGTGGGACAATAATGACCTTGCGAAAATGGAATTGTTGGGATCGAAATCTGATGGAGGTTCCTGGGCACTTCCAAACATTGGACTAGACGTATTTTCGGATGGTACTTATGATGCTGGTGCAATCAATATCTTTAATACGATAGATGGCACTTCCTATCAAACCGTAGGATTGACTAGCAATGGCCGGGACAATGGAGGTCAACTTACTCTTCACTCTGCAGATGCAAGCAGCATGGTAGTTTTGCAATCTTCTTCTGTTGATGGAGTACAGGGGGGTGAAATCAATCTCTTATCATCCGTGGAGGGTAGTGGTATCAGGATGTACGGCGGATCCGATTTTGGTGCCGACAGTAATCCGGTAGCACAAAGCCACATTGCCATATACGACAATGACTCTACCTATGTTTACCTATGGGGAGATGGTAGCATTGATGCATCGGGCACTATTTCCGGACAGTCAGTCGTGCAAACTTCGGATCAGAGACTAAAAGATAACATACAGACTCAGAAGAACTCCCTTGAGAAAATCAAATCTCTTCGTGGGGTGACCTTTGAGTGGAAAAGTGATCCTTCGAATGAACAACACATTGGTTTTATTGCGCAGGAAGTGCAAGAGATATATCCTGAGATGGTTACAACAAATGAAGATGGATACAAAGCTGTCAATTATGCGGTATTAGTATCATCACTGGTGGAGGCCATCAAGGAATTGGATAAAAAGGTGGACATGTTGGCAGATGAGAATGCTAAAATGAAGGCAGAGCTGTCTGCAGCATCATCAAGATCATCCGAAATAGAACAGCTCAGATCGGAGATAGCATCTATCAGGGAACTACTCTTAAGCCCAGCGAAAGAGTCTGAAGCTACAACAATCGGTCAGAACCGATAGGAGAAGTACAGGATGAATATGAAACGATTTTTAAACATCATATTATTCATAGGTATTGGTCATTTTGGGTTTTCCCAGTTTGCCAATACAGCGCATGTGCAGTCTCTTGGGGGCGGTGTGGCCACCGGAGGTAATTTCAGTACACTGGCAGTATCAGGGGACCCTTCCGCCAGTAGTGAGCTAGCACTCGGGGGTAACCAGGCTGTGTATTCAGGTTTTATGCCAGGAAAATACATTATTCTTTCTTTCGGTTTGGAAAAGGATGCAGCAGTTTTGGCGGCACTGTATGAAACACTCGGGGGGGCTGACTGGGTTACCAACGAGGGATGGTTGGTATCCGAAAATATTGGTGAATGGGCTGGAGTTACAATCACCAATCAGCGGGTTTCTGCACTTATGCTGCCTTCTAACAACTTGCAGAATGAAGTGCCCGAGTTGATCAAAAACCTGGCAAAATTAGAACATATAGATTTTTCTAATAATCAGATCAGAAAATTGCCTGACCTCTCGGGAATGCCCAACCTGGAGACATTAAAGGTGGAGGAAAATCGATTGGGATTTGAGAGCCTGATTAAAAACAAGAACATAGCAGATTACAGCTATGCTCCACAAAAGCGCTATGGTTTTACTAAAAGTGATACCGTAGAGGCCGGACAAGCTTACCAGCTGGTTGCCACTGTTCCGGGTAAAGGAAATGTCTATCAGTGGCTTTTTGATGATTTTCCCAAACCGGATGAGGCTGTAGAGGTGGCGGGTGCAAATAAAACGAGCCTGATGCTGACCGATATTGACTACAGCAACATGGGGGCATACCGGCTGAAGGTAACCAATCCGGCTTTGCCCGATTTGGAGATTGAGACTCGAAATCAAAACATATGGGCGGCTACAGATATCTATGGGAAGGTCTATGCCGATGATCAGGGCAACTTACTGACTGATGGTCAGGTTGAAATTTATCGAATTTTTGATGGACCTTTCACCTTGTCCGATAGCTCGGTAATAGACTCGGAGGGTAATTATGTAATTGAAGACGTAGTGCTCGGAGATTTCATATTGTTGGTGAAAAATAACCCCGAGACTTTCCCGAATGTATTGCAGACTTATTATATCAGTAATAATGACTGGATCGATGCAGATACGCTCTTTTTGAGAGAGCAAGCGGATGACATTGACATTGATATGATATTCAAACCTCAGGTTACTCCGGTGCCAACAGGAGCTAATTTCGATGGAGAGCTCTTTTCAGAGCTGGATGAGGCGATCGTGGATGAGGAGGACGGTAGGATATATGCGAGACGGAAAGTAAAGCGGGCGGCTTGTTCGATGCGTCGTTTTGTGAGGAGTGGTAGGGGGATCGAGGAGGATATCTATGAACTATATGCTTATGTCGAATCCGATGATGAAGGAAGGTTCAATTTTGAAGGAGTTGAGGAGGGCAAGTACCTGTTAAATATTCAATATCCAGGTGTACCCATGGATCCCAATTCAGATATTGAGTTTGTTGTGGGCGGCGATAAGGAGAATCAGAGATTCTCACTCGTGGCAACGATAACGGATCAGGGGATACAGGTGGAAGCTAATGAGGTTTTATACTCACTGAAGCCCTACTTGAAAGATATCAGACTGTACCCAAACCCTACTGAGGGAGTACTTTCCATCGATTTTCTGGTATACAGAAAGCTGAATGATTTGAAGGTGGAAGTGGTGGATGTGAAGGGGGTGAAGCTCATGGAACAGGAGTTGAGCCCAAAGATGGGAATTCAAACAGCCCGGGTTGACCTGACCACCTATGAGGCAGGGGTTTACTTTCTCATATTTACGGATGAAGGAGGTACATTCCGGCAGCAAGTGAAGGTGGGTAGGAAATAACTGTTTCAGTCTATTTTTATTTTAGGTTGTAATTTTAACTGCCGCCCCGATAACTATCGGGGCGTTTTTTTTATCTTGGCGGCATGGAAGAATCGCCTAATGTACCACCTCCATTTAGTTATCGTTTTAGCCCTAATGTTCCAGAGCTTTTACAAGGGCTGAAATGCTCCTTAGCCATTAGCACCTACCAGACTGGTAAGGTGATTATTTTCTCACCCAAGGATCAGGATAGTCTGGTGCAGTTGCCTCGAAATTTTAATCGACCCATGGGGATGGCCATTAGCGGCAATAAGTGGGCCATTGCTACAAGGGATCAGCTATTGGTTACCTCTAATGCGCCTGGGCTGGCAGCAAATTACAAACCCAACCCCAATACCTACGATGCGCTTTATGTACCTCGTGTAAGTTATAATACGGGTACGTTGGACATCCATGATCTGATCTGGGCAAAGGACAAACTGATTGCCGTCAACACACTGTTTTGTTGCCTGATGGTGAACAGCGACGAGTTTAGCTTCAAACCGGTATGGAAACCCCATTTTGTTTCCGAATTAATGCCCGAAGACAGGTGTCACCTCAATGGGATGACACTGGAAAATGAACAACCCAAATACGTAACGGCCCTGGGAGCCACCAACACACCACGTGGATGGAAGGAGGGGATGCTTACTTCGGGCATTCTGATGGATGTAGAGAGCAATGAAATCATCATGAACGATCTACCTGTTCCCCACAGTCCAAGACTATATCCTGACGGGTTGTTTATGCTATTATCAGCTACCGGTGAAGTGGTAAAAGTAGATCCTCAAACTGGTAAGTATGATGTATTGACCAAGCTGAATGGTTTCCTGAGGGGAATGGATCGGGTTGGTGATTATCTTTTCGTGGCCATGTCCCGCCTCCGGCAGGGCAGTTCCTTATTTAAGGAAGCACCTATCGCCAAAGAGTCCGTCCATTGTGGCGTCAGTATCATCTATATACCATCAGGTCAGCAGGTTGGATTTATCGTATATAATAACACCGTAGAGGAATTGTTTGAGGTAAAAGCACTGCGCAATACTTTGAGGCCAAATGTACTTAACATGGATAAAGGCGTGCATCAGCAGACCATTGTTACGTCCGACCAGGTCTTTTGGACAGAGGCCGATGATAAGAAATCATGAAGATTACCGGGATGGCCTTTCCCATAATTGTATTAATGCGAAATTATGCGTAAATTTCGCCCAATTTTAGGATTATTCTTAGTAAAAATATAACTATTTTGAAATCACTCGCCAATTGTCTTCAAAACCGTAGGAAATCCGCTTATCAAAAACTCAAAAGCAGATTTCTGAAAAAACTAAAGTCAGCTCAAGCCACTTCCGACCGATCGGCTCACCTGTTGGTGGATCGTTTGCGAAAGCTGGAGCGTCAGCTGGGAATCCATTCCAGCTTAAGCCTTCGTCACTGGGCGCTGGCAGCTGCTTTTGGGATTATTACCACAGCCGCCTCTTTCAAATCCAAAGCCAGAGGTTCTTATACAGACTACAACTCATGGTATCACAGGAGAAATGATCTGGTAGAGTACCAAATGGCTCCCAACATGATGGTGCAGGGGGATACTGCATCCGATCTGAGTGCAGGTCCGTATTTGGGTGATGGACTGGTGCTGAAAGAGAAGATAGCTGCCGATTTTGATAATGATGGAGATATTGATTTTGTGGGGTTTGGTTATACCGAGCATGCCCTTTACGTAAATGACGGTTCTGCTCATTTCGAACGGTTTCATTTCACCCCGGCCTCCGATGCCAGATTTCGGGCAGCAGTGGCTGATACCGTGGATTCAGATGGCGATTTTGATTTATTAATTCTTGAAGATATCAAGGGATATTCCAGTTCTCGTATTCGTTTTCTGGAGAATGATGGCTCTGGAACTTTCCAGGGAGATTCGATCATTTTTGATGATTCCAATTACATCCGTACGCTGCAGATTGGAGATATGGACAATGACGGTGATCTGGATGTATTGACCGCTCCATGGTATGGTACCGGATCGTTTAAATATGAGTTTTTGGTCAACACGGGAACTGGCTTCAGCAGAGCGACACTTCCAAGGTCATTTTATCACCAAACCTACAGCACGAATTCTGACGTGGTACGACTTGGGGATTTTGATGGTGATGGTGACATGGATATACTGACCATGCCGGATAGCTATTTTGGGGCCAACTATTACAATGCTTCCTATTACGAGGCCTTTGAGGTGTTTTTGAATGATGGATCTGGTGGGTTTGGCACTTCGGTGGTCACCAGGTTTGATATAAATTTGAATATTTGGTACTCCGACAGTTTCTTTCATGACATTAAAATAGCCGATGTAGACAATGACGGTGATCTGGATGTGATAGTGGGCCTTGATATTGATCACCCTAATAATGATCGGGTAGGGGTAAGCCTAAATAATGGCTCTGGATCTTTTGGGCCGATTAATGCGGTGGTGGTCAATGGCTCATTAAACGGATTTTCGGTGGCCAATTTTGATGATGATGCCGATTTAGAACTGCTGGTACAGAGCACTGAAATTTTTAGTCCCTATTCGGAGATCACAGAGGTGTTTGATTTTGGGACAAATGCATTCTCAACTTCATTAGCCACTCTTTCTGCCAGTGTCGGTACTTTCGAGGATTTTGTCGCAGGAGATTTTGATAACGATGGGGATGATGACCTGATCGCAACTAACGAATTAGAGGCATTTCAGTTTGATGTAGAAAGTGGAAACTTTAATGTGGTGACTAACCATCTGGTTCAGCCCATTTGGGCATATAATTTTGAGCTGGTGGATGTAGATGGTGATGGCGACCTGGATGCCATTGGTAATGAAATCGGCCAATTTTTGGTTAACGACGGGTCAGGTAATTTCACCTTATCACAAAATCTTTCAGACTCCCTGGGATTCGCTTCTCCTCTGGTGGCCATTGGAGATATTGATAATGATGGTGACCTGGACTTGGTTTTTGCCGGAGAGCCTCATATGGGGGATGAGTATTATTACACATCTGTTTATCCATTTGAGTTTTCCAACGGTAAATTTTCTCCGTTGGCTCCAGTGGAAGTATTAATGTCCTCATACTCTTTTGAGATTCATGTAATGGCTCTGGCTAACCTGGATGCAGATCCAGAGTTGGAGTTGGCCATTGTCAGCCAGGAAGACTATTCATCCAAGTATCTGCAAATCCATGATTTTGTAAGTGGTAATTTTTCTCCAACCACCATTTCTGAAACCTCAGTGGCTAATTCTGAAGTTGAAAGTATTCTGATCTTTGATGTGGACAATAATGGAGTCAATGATGTGGTTATTGGAACAGGGTACTCTGGTGTGAGCGTTTTTGAGAACACCAATGGAGATGCCACTTTTTTTACTCAGAAGCAAGATGTAACTGACGGAGGAAATTCTGTAGTGGCACTGGATACCGCTGATTTCGATGGTGATGGAGATTATGAATTATTGATCGCATTTAATTGGCC
Source organism: Marinoscillum luteum (assembly GCF_044005705.1). Lineage (NCBI taxonomy): Bacteria > Pseudomonadati > Bacteroidota > Cytophagia > Cytophagales > Reichenbachiellaceae > Marinoscillum > Marinoscillum luteum. The sequence goes on from NZ_JBIPKE010000012.1 coordinate 45,862, forward strand.
TGGTTCCTATGAGCAAAGAATTGCTTATAATGGATCAGATACCCTTGCTTTTTCCTGGGTGGTCCAGGATGTTGTGTTGTCCAATAAGGCAGGGATTACAGATGCGAATTTTGCAGATTTTGACAATGACGGTGATCAGGATATTGTTTTCGCAAGTTCGGATTATGGCGATACTTTCATGGAGAACACCGGTAGTGGTTTTGTGGAAGTGATGCCGGCGCCTTATGCTTCCCATCGCATCGCCGTTGGAGATGTGGATGGAGACGGAGACATTGATTTGTTTGTGACCGAAAGTCCGGAATATGGGCGGGTAAGGTTCCTTTTTAATCAATTGCCAAATCTGGCGCCTATTATATCAGCTCAGACTTTCACCATTAACGAAAACAGTCCCAATGGCTTAGGGGTGGGGACAGTTATTGCCAGTGATCCGGAAGGAAAACCTATTTCATTTGCCATTTCTTCAGGGAATGAAAGTGGCACATTTTCACTTAGTGGTGCAGGGATCCTGACCGTATTGGATTCTGCCGCCCTTGACTATGAAACCACTGCGGTGTTTAGCCTGGGAGTAGATGTGTCGGACGGTTATAACACATCTTCCAATACTATCACCATTAATTTGGTGGATATCGATGAAGCGCCGAGCATCTCTGATCAAAGTTTTACTGTTTCAGAGAGCGCCTCAAATTCTGAGGTTGTTGGGACGGTGGTCGCCACTGACCCTGAGTCTGGAACCTTGTTATTTACCATTTCTTCTGGCAACGAAAGCGGAGCATTTGAGATTGGCTCTAATTCTGGAGAAATCTCAGTGCTGGATTCCACTCAGTTAGATTTTTCCACTACACCACAGTACGTACTTACTGTTGATGTGTCGGATGGTGCATCTACTGTTTCAGGCATCGTCACCATTGACGTGAGTGATTTTAATGATGCCCCCACAGTCGTGGATTACACATTTTCCGTGGATGAAAATGTGCCCAATGGAACAGAAGTGGGTACTGTAGAGGCGACCGACTCTGATGGGGATGCCTTGGATTATAGCATTGCTTCCGGTAATGAGTCAGCTGCCTTTGCCATTGATCCTACATCAGGAGTGATCAGCGTATTGGATTCCACTCAGTTGGATTTTGAAACTGTAGCACAATATACACTGGAAGTATCTGTCTCTGATGGCACCAATAGCGTCTCAAGTACAGTGACCATAGATATTAACGATATCAATGAGGCTCCGTCCCTGGCGCCTTATAGCTTTGCGATCGATGAAAATGTGGCGTCCGGTACACTTGTGGGTACTTTGGAAGCTACTGATCCAGAGGAGGACAATATTTTATTTCAAATAATGTCTGGAAATGAAAGCGAGGCATTTGTTTTGGATTCGTCTACAGGTGTGTTATCTGTAAATGATTCCTCGGCGCTTGACTATGAGCTAAACACCCAGTTTGTCCTTGAGGTGATGGCTGCGGATCTAAACAATTCATCCACCAGTTCAGTCACTATAGACTTGAATAATGTCAACGAATCTCCGGTTTTCGCCGATCAGGTTTTTAACATTAATGAAAATATAGCGAACGGAATCTCTGCAGGAACATTAATAGCTGCTGATCCGGAAGAGGATGCCATTACTTTTGCCCTCATATCAGGAAATGAGAGCATGGCATTTAGCTTTGATGAAGCAAATGGAGAGTTTTCAGTGGCAGACAGTTCGCAACTGGATTTTGAATCTACCCCGCAGTTCGTCTTTAGCATAGAGGCCTCCGATGGTGTATTTACGGTCACATCAACTGCCACTATTAACTTGAACGATCTCCAAGAAGCCCCTGAAATATCTGATCAGAGTTTCTCAATAGACGAAAATTCGGCAAATGGCACCGTGATAGGCACCGTGCTAGGTAGCGATCCTGAAAGCGACGCGCTTACCTTTACAATATCCTCAGGAAACGATGGGGCAATACTGATCGATTCTGAGACTGGTGTATTAACGGTGGCAGACAGTGCACTATTCGATTTTGAGTTGCAGGAAAGTATCTCAATAGAGGTTCAGGTTTCAGATGGTGAATTTGATGCAACAGCTATAGTCACCATCAATATCAATGACCTCAACGAGGCCCCTGAAATATCCAGCCAGAGTTTCTCAATAGACGAAAATTCGCCAACTGGTGCCATGATAGGTACTGTCCTAGGTAGCGATCCTGAAAGCGACGCGCTTACCTTTACAATATCCTCAGGAGACGATGGGGCAATGACGATCGATGCGGAGACAGGTGTATTAACAGTAGCGGACAGTGCGCTATTCGATTTTGAGTTGCAGGAAAGCATCTCTATCGAAGTACAAGTGTCGGATGGTGAATTTGATACCAAGGCTACGGTCACCATCAATATCAACGATCTCAATGAGTCTACTGCACCAATGATAGCCAACCAAACTTTTGAAATCCCGGAAAACCCAGAAGCGGGAGCACTGATCGGGGTGATTGAGGCTACAGATCCTGGGGAACTTCCTTTAGAGATTAAGATAACAGCCGGGAATGAAAATGGACTGGTGTCCATTGTCAACGGAAATGAGTTGGTGGTAAATGATGCTTCTGCTTTCAACTTTGAAGAAACTTCTGAAATGTCCTTCACAGTGGAAGCCACTAATCAGACCGAAAGTACCACGGCCATCATTACGGTGAGCATACTTGATATCAATGAATCACCTCAGATTGAAGATCAGGTTTTCAGAGTTGAGCAGGGCAGCGCTAGCGGTGCTTCTTTGGGAGTGATCGAAGCAACAGATCCTGATGAGGATGCATTGACATATACGATTGTAGATGGTAATGTGAGCAACGCTTTTGCCATCAATGCCAACACGGGTAATTTGTCTGTGAGCAATTCATCAGCGATTGATTTTGATGTCAACCCTGATTTCAGCCTGACGATTAATGTGTCCGATGGAGAGCTGTCCGCAGGTGCGGAAATTTCAGTGAGGGTGACTACTCTTGAGCGGGATAAGACCGCACTTCTTGAGTTTTTTGCTGCCACCAATGGTGCCAACTGGACAGCTAGCGCCAATTGGAGCAGTGCCAATACCGTATCTGCCAGCTGGTCCGGTGTGGAGGTCACCGGAGGCCGTGTAACAGGTCTAAGGTTGCCTAATAACAACATTGTTGGTAGTGTTCCTGAGTCATTTGCTGATTTAACCGGATTGACGGTGATTGATTTGAGTGGCAATGAGATTAATGGCTTCCCGAATGTTTCATCTTCCGGGAATCCATCACTCAACCTATCCAACAACCGGTTAGGCATCACAGACCTCTTGAAAAATGTGAGTTTAACATCATATACTTACGCGCCTCAGAAGCGCTATGGTGTGGCCAGACAGGATACAATTCCAGCGGGAGAGGATTATCAGGTGTCTATCGCCGAGGTGAAAACCAATGCAGGGAATAGTTATCAGTGGTATTTGGAGGATGTGAGTATCCCTGGCGCCACCTCCATGACTCATATGATCAATGACATTGATATCAATAGCATGGGGCGTTATTCTCTGGAAGTCAAAAATCCATTGCTTCCTGATTTGACATTGAATACCAGACGATTTTCCATATGGGCTGCAACTGATGTTTTTGGGAAGGTATTTGCCAACTCCCAGGGAACTGTGCTGAACAATGGACAAGTGGATATCTTCAGGATTTTTGATGGACCTTTCCAGATCACAGACAGTGCCGCGCTGGCTTCTGATGGGACTTATGTGATTGAGGATGTGGTGCTTGGAGACTTTGTTCTCTTGGTTAAGCCCAATCGAACAGTCTTTCCGGACGTATTACAGACTTATTATGTGAGCACGAGTGATTGGGACAAGGCAGACACGCTCTTCCTCTATGAAGAGGCTGAGGGAATAGACATTCAGATGATGTTTTATGATGAGAAGACGCCTACACCGGGTGGTGCCTCTTTTGTGGGAACCCTTGAGTCTGACTTTCAGGACGTGATAGGAGGGGAAGATGATCGTATAGATTCCCGAAGAAAGGTGAAGCGAGCTGGTTGTTCGATGAGGCGATTTGTGAGGGCTGGAAGGACAGAAGAGGATATTTACGAACTGTATGCCTATGTGGAGTCCGATGATGAAGGCGTCTTCAATTTTGAAGGTATTCCTGAAGGGAAATACTTGTTGAATATTCAGTATCCCGGGGTGCCTATGGATCCTAATTCAGATATCGAGTTTATCATCGGTGGAGATAAGGAGAATCAAAAATTCCAACTGAGAGCGACCATTACAGAAAATGGCATTGTAGTAGAGGCCACTGAGGTGCTTTACACCATGAAGCCTTATTTGAAAGATCTTCAGCTATACCCCAACCCTACGGCTGGCGTACTGAAGGCAGAGTTTTTCGTTTACAGAAAACTTAATGATCTCAAAATGGAGGTTTTGGATGTATCGGGTGTAAAACTGTTCGAACAGGCCCTTAATCCGGCTATGGGCGTTCAGAGCACTGAGATAGATTTGACTACTTTTTCAAGTGGGGTCTATTTCATCGTCTTCACAGATGAGTCCGGCACTTTCAGGCAGCAGATAAAAGTAGGTAAAAAATAAAGGTAATATGTTCAATATTGAGGTCCCGAGAGCGCTGGCTTTCGGGACCTTTTGTTTTAAAAAAGGCTGTTTTGGCTCATTTAGGACACATAACCTAAAACAGGGGATCGAAAAATACCATAAATAGGGTATTGTCACCGGAGGCACACTCCTTTATCTTAGCCTTAACAATTCAGAGAATACTTCTGTATCTGTTCACCGCTGGTTAAAAGCCTCTCATTCTTGGGAGGCTTTTTTATTTTCAAATTGTTTTTTTTTAATCTCCCCAACAATTTCGAGTGCTTCAGGTTTATCCTTTTATGGAAAAGACAGCCACCAAAACAAGAAAAAAGTCATTAAGCCAGGAGGACTTCAAATTGGCTTATATGGATCACGTACTTACGCACGGCTCCAATCCGGCTTCAGTTTTTGCTTTTGCAAAGGATCTGAAAAGCACTGAGGCACAGTTTTACTCATACTTTAATTCTTTCAAAGCACTGGAACGAACCATTTGGAGTGACTGGTTTGTGCAAACCATCAAAACCATAGAAGAAGATCCAGCCTACGCAGAGTACACCGTGAGGGAGAAACTCCTGGGTTTTTATTTTACCTGGCTGGAAATGCTCAAAAATAATCGAAGCTTCGTGCTGAAGCGCTTCGAGGAGATCAGCAGAAAGGAACTAAACCCTTATTTTCTGGAGGGGGTACAGCCACATTTTAAGTCTTATGTGAATGATTTAGTTACCGAAGGAAAGGATACCACGGAAGTAGCCGAACGGCCATTTACCAATCAGTACGAAAAAGCCTTTTGGCTTCACTTTCTGTTTATTACCCGGTTTTGGGTCAATGATGATAGCTCCGATTTTGAAAAGACGGATGCGGCCATTGAGAAGTCTGTTAACCTGGCCTTCGATCTGGTAGGCAAAGGGCCTTTGGATTCGATGCTTGATTTTGCAAAGTTTCTTTTCCAAAACAAGTAAAACCCATCAATCCTTCCTGAGTAAGTGCTCATGAAGGAATCCATAGACAAAGGCTTTGTTTTCTACTTTCTCGGAAACATTAGCGGCTCCAGAGTGGCCTGTGCCTTGTTGTGTCCACAATAGGGCCGGATTACTACCTGAAAGGCCTTGCAAAGCAGCTGCAAATTTGAAGGAATGAAGTGGTGGTACCCGGTCGTCGGTATGGGCTGTCACCAACAGGGTGGGTGGATATTCAATACCCTCTTTTAGGTTATGATAGGGAGAGTAGGAGGCCAGGTTGAGAAACTGTAAGGAGTCCGAGGCTGACCCAAACTCCTTTACCCATTTCGGACCAACAGTAAAACGTTCGTAGCGGAGCATGTCCAACACGCCAACTTTTATCACCACCGCTCCGAACAGTTCAGGACGCTGAGTGAGTACGGCCCCTGCCACGAGCCCGCCGTTGGAGCTGCCTATGAAGCCCAACTTTGCAGGTTGGGTATGCTTTTCATCAATCAGGTATTCAGCTGCTGCAATCACATCATCAAAGGTGTTTTGCTTTTGATCGAGCCTGCCATTTTTCCACCAATCGAATCCCAGTTCGCCGCCCCCACGTGCGTGCACAAAGGCAAAAGCTCCTCCTTGTTCGATAAAATAAATAATCCCTGGATCATAGTGAGGGTTGCTGATCACACCAAAACCACCATAGGCAGAGAGAAGAAATGGAGTCTTTCCGTCTTTTTTGAGTTCGTTCTTATAGACGATGAAGATCGGAATCATAGTGCCATCTTTGGACGGGAAGTATTGGGTGGAGAATTTGAAGGATTGAAAATCGAAATTGACTCCTGTGCGCTCCACCACACTGTAGTCATAGTTGTTAAGATCAAGCTTGCACACTACAGGCGGTATGGTAAACGACTGTAGCAGAAAGATAAAATCTCCTGAAGCCTTTTGATAGCTCATATTGGATACTGAAACACCCCCGGGCAAGTCCACCTCCTTGAGGACATTTCCCTCCAGGTCCACCACGGTCATAAATGGCTTACTCAATGCCTGATAGGAAACGACTATTTTGTCATCCATGAGCTCATATCCCGTGATCTGGGCGTCTTCATACTCGGGCGTGACCCTTCTAATCTCCAGGGGTTTCTGAGCCGTGAAGGTGATAACTTGTGATTTGTTATGGATGGTGGCTTCCATAAAGAAATGCCCATGCTTGAAATCTATAAACTCAAGGGAATAATTGACCTTATAATGCAGAGGCCTGAAAGCCTTTATATCACTGGTCGGATCAAAATAGAGATAACTATACTGGTTCTTGATTGGGTTGTGAATTTCTAGTACGTACATGTCCTGCTGATAGGTGCCAGACAGTTGAAAGTCATCATAGGGTGAATTGGTTTTGAAAACTAAGGAGTCATCTTCCTGCTCTGTGAAAAGTCGGTGGTAGTAGACTTCCGAATCCAAGGTCTGATCTGTGATAGCACCTTGCTGGTACTTTTTATAGAAAAACCCATTGTTTAGCCAGCTGACGTTTGAGAATTTAACCCCAGTCAGAATTTCTGGTGGAGAAACACTTCCCTCCGTAGATTGAATTTTGATCTCTCGCCAGTCACTTCCATTCCTACTGTAGAGGTAGGCCAGGTATCGATCGTCCTTCGATGGCGCGAAATTCTCGATAACGATTCGGTCGCTATTTGAAATGAATTTGGGATCAACCAGTACCCGATAGTCGTTAAAGGATCGCTCGCGATAGTAAATGCTGGGAGCAGAGAGGTCATCATCATAGAAGAGACGATAATTGGATTCATGGTTGCTGCTAAAGTTGATATTGGCGTAAGTAGTCCATCGTTTTTTCTGCAACATATATTCATTGAGCATATTGATGGTATTGTTCCGGTTGGCAAGCTTCCTCAGATGCTTTTGAGATACGTCATTCTGCGCCTCCACCCATATCCGTACCTCTGGCCGGTCGATCTCCTCCAGCCATTGGTATTCATCCATTACCTGGTATCCATGATATTCATTGATGGTAGGTCGCTTGATTGTTGGCGGGTATTCCAGGCTTTGACTATTGATAGAAAAAGAGGTCAGGATAATTGATGAGAGTAGAAGTGACGGCAGGTAGGGTAGTCTGAGCATGTTAAGCATTTTCTTTTCAAACAGTTAAGTAAGGTAGATTCCCTCAAACTTTATTTCAAAATAATCCAACCTTTTAGATACACGGTAAGTTCTACCTGCAATTAACAGAGATATGAAAGAGCAAGGAAGAATTCCGGTGGGTAAGGTGTCAAGGGCTGCCAAATTTGTGAAAACAGGCGCCAAGGTTGGAGGAAACTATGTGAAGCACTATGGACGAAAGATCATGGATAAAAATGCCTCCCGTGAGCAGCTGGATCAGGACAATGCAGAGGATATTTATGAATCACTCAGTGAGCTTAAGGGCAGCGCCCTGAAGGTAGCTCAGATGCTGTCCATGGATAAGAATTTATTACCAACAGCCTACCAGGATAAGTTTGCCATGAGTCAGTATAGCGCACCGCCATTGTCTTATCCTTTGGTAGTAAAGACCTTTCAGAAATACTTTGGAATGGCACCGACGGAACGGTTTAATTCCTTCTCCAAAAGCGCTGTAAATGCAGCATCTATTGGTCAGGTGCATAAGGCCACTTTGGGAGATAAAACACTCGCTGTAAAGATCCAGTATCCGGGCATATCAGATAGCGTCCGGTCAGACCTGAAGCTGGTCAAACCATTTGCTCTCCGGCTCTTTGGACTGAACGAGCGAGAGCTGGATCAGTATATGGATGAGGTAGAAGGTAAGCTGCTGGAAGAAACCGATTATGAGCTAGAGGTCTCCCGATCCAAGCGGATTTCTGAGGCTTGTCAGGCGATACCAAACTTGTTGTTCCCGCAGTATTATGAAGAGCACTCCGCCGCCCGCATCATCACCATGGACTGGCTGGAGGGGCAGCACATTCGCGAGTTTCTGACCACCAATCCTACACAGGAAATCAGGGATCAGATAGGGCAGGCTATGTGGGAATTCTACCATCATCAGATCCATCATATCAAGGCCGTTCATGCGGACCCGCATCCCGGAAATTTCCTAATGCGGCCTGATGGAACTTTAGGTATCATCGACTTTGGATGTGTAAAAGAAATCCCGGAGGATTTCTATACTGTCTATTTCAAATTGATGAATAAACGCCTTCTTCAGGACGATCTGGAATTGGTACCGGTTCTTTATGATTTGAACTTCATTTATGCCGACGATTCTGATAATGAGAAACAACTCTATGTGTCTCTGTTTAAGGAGATGATGGAGCTTCTCGGTCGTCCCTTTCATACTGATTTTTTCGACTTCTCGGATGATGCTTATTTCATGAAAATTTACGAACTCAGCGAAAGACTGGGGAGTATGAAGGAGCTACGAAACTCCAGGCATGCCCGAGGTTCGAGACACGGTCTTTATATCAATCGCACTTACTTTGGATTGTACCAGCTCCTCAATATGCTGGGAGCCAAAATACGTACGAGTAAACCTGATTGGTTGAAGTAATTCGGTGGTCATTTCATTTATCCTTAGGGTTTAGCTATCTTTTAAGAATGAAGACAACATACCTGATTTTTGCATTGGCCATGGCCCTCATTTCGTGTGATAATCCCAGTGTTTTGGAGCTGGGCGAAAAATGGCAATCTATTGAGCGAGATTTGCAGACTCAGCTCATCACAGCTGGAGATAGTGCGGTCATAGAACTGCCAGAAGGCCACTTTATGTTTACAAAATCACTTTTAGTGGATGGTAATAAATACCTGACTATCAAGGGTCAAGGTATAGATAAAACAATTCTCTCTTTTGAGATGCAGGAAGAGGGTGCTGAAGGCCTTAAAATTGCTAATGGTGTTAGTATTATCATTGAAAATTTCACAATAGAGAATGCCAAGGGGGATAATATCAAGGTCACGGATACCAGGGGAATTACCATCCGAAACGTCAAGTCGCAGTGGACTGGTACCCCTGAGGAATCCAACGGGGCCTATGCATTTTACCCGGTCCTATCCAGCAATGTGCTGGTAGAAAATTGCATCGCTATCGGGGCCTCCGATGCGGGGATTTATGTAGGACAATCAGGCAGTGTGATCATCAGAAACAACGAAGCCTACTACAACGTGGCAGGCATAGAAAGTGAGAATTCCCGATGGGTGGAAATCTATGGAAATCACGCCCACGACAACACTGGTGGGATCCTTGTTTTTGACCTTCCGGGCCTTACCCAATATGGCCATACCACGAGAGTGTTTAGCAACAACATCCACGAGAACAATTTCAGAAATTTTGCACCGAAAGGGAATGTGGTGGCAACCGTTCCTCCCGGCACTGGTGTCATGCTTTTGGCCACCCGAAACATTGAGATTTTCGATAACCTGATCGCAGACAATAGGACTATAGGTACGGCCATAGCCAGCTATGACCTGGTGGAAGCAATGGCCACAACTGAGGAGTCACAGTTGAACGAAAACATAGAAAAGTCCAAAAAGGATGTAGGCTACGATCCTTATCCTAATGATGTTTACATACACAATAATGTCTACAAGAACAGCTTCTGGTTTCCTACGTGGAAGAATGATTTCGGCTTGCTGTTTACTATGAAATTCCCTTTTGCTACACCCGATATTGCGTGGGACGGAATCTCCCCGGATGGGTCTGACTTTGCGCTGTGTGTGGAGCAGGAAGATGTGAAGTTCGCCAACCTGGATGCTGCGAATGATTTTGAAAATCTCACCACCGACCTGGGACAGTTCAGCTGTGTGGGAAACTTCGTTGATCCTATTTTTTAGAGATGAAAATTATCAGCTTTCTTTTATTGGTCGTTGTCTTTATGGGTTGTGATTCCACCCCCAAAAAGAAGGTGATAGAAGAGGTGAACCTGGTGGGCACAGTGGGGCTGGATCAGCCAGAAAAGCTCTCCGATTGGGGCCTGTTTTCGAAGCCACTCAAGGAGCTGTCCCCGGCTGCAGGTGTGCTTCCGTATGACCTCAATTCTCCACTTTTTTCGGACTATGCTCAAAAGGCAAGGTTCGTTAAAATACCGGATGGTACCATGGCCATTTATGATTCCATGGAGGTCATGAATTTTCCGGTGGGAACCATTCTAATTAAGAATTTTTATTACGTGAACGATTTGAGAAAGACCGATGGAGAGCGAAGGATTATTGAAACGCGATTGCTGATACATGAGTCTCAAGGTTGGAATGCGCTCACCTATGTTTGGAACGATGAACAGTCAGAAGCCTTTTTGGAAATAGCTGGCAAGACTGTGCCGGTATCATGGACTGACGCGTCTGGAACTCTAAAAAGAGTAAACTATTCGGTGCCCAATCTTGTGCAGTGCAAGAGCTGCCATGAGCGCTCTGGTCAGATGGCGCCCATCGGTCCCTCGGCGCGGCAGCTCAATCGGGATTATGCCTATGAGGCAGGCCTGGTGAATCAGCTGGATCACTGGGCAGAAGCTGGGATACTCTCCGGTTTGCCTGATGCGAATGATCGACCGAAACTACCTGTGTGGGATGACGAGCGCACCGGTGCGCTTGATCTGCGTGCCCGTGCCTGGTTGGAGACCAACTGTGCACATTGTCACCGTGCGGAGGGGCCTGCAAAGAACACCGGTCTTTATCTGACCTACACCGAAACGGACAGCTATAAGCTGGGTATCAACAAACCTCCTGTGGCCGCGGGGAGAGGTTCCGGAGGACTGACCTACGGTATTGTGCCCGGTCAGCCGGATCAATCAATCCTGGTTCATCGCATTGAGTCACTGGATCCCGGGGTAATGATGCCGGAGGTGGGGCGTAAAATGAGACATGAGGAAGGGATTGAACTCATTCGCCAATGGATCACTCAAATGGAGGCGGCGCGACATTTGTGAGTTTAATTTTTACATTAGCAAATCTTTTCATCCGCCAGTGATGTTCTGAATTTTCAAAAACCTGAAAAATCTATGAAAGAATTGATAACGGCACCATGGCCCTGGTATGTGGCTGGGCCATTGATCACACTGGTAATGGTATTGATGCTTTTGTTTGGCAAAAGCTTCGGGATATCTTCCACACTCAAAACTGTTTGTTCTATAGGCGGGGCTGGTCGCTGGAGTGACTTTTTTCGATTCGACTGGAAGTCAGCTTCGTGGAACCTGTTTTTTGCAGCTGGCGCCATCCTTGGTGGGTACATCGCTTCCACGTTTATGGCTCCGGAGCGGGCTATCGCGCTCAATCCCGCTACGGTGGCCTCTTTGCAGACTTACGGTATCGACAATGCTGGCACGGAGTTTCTTCCCAGGGAGATTTTCAATCTTCAAAACCTCCTGACGGGGCAGGGCTTGATCTTCATGGTACTGGGTGGTTTCATGGTAGGCTTTGGCACTCGTTATGCTGATGGCTGCACCTCCGGTCACGCCATCAGTGGCTTGAGCAACCTCCAGTGGCCATCGCTGGTAGCTGTGGTTGGCTTCTTTATTGGTGGCCTTATTGTTACACACTTGATTTTACCCAGCGTACTATGAGCAGGTTCAGATTTTTATTAGCAGGAGTGTTTTTTGGCATTGTATTGACCAAGGCAGAAGTGATCTCGTGGTATCGGATTTATGAAATGTTCCGGTTCGAATCCTTTCATATGTATGGGGTGATTGGCTCGGCGGTGGTGCTGGGGATTATTGCTGTCCAAATAATCAAAAGATTCAATATCAAGGATATTTCCGGTAATCCTATTGTGATACAGGAGAAGGCTAAAAGGTTTTGGCCTCCGCTGATTGGCGGAACCATCTTTGGTTTTGGTTGGGCACTGACCGGTGCATGCCCCGGTCCTATATACATTCTCATCGGAAATGGATTTGTGGCTTTTGGTGTCGTTTTTCTGGCTGCAGTGTTGGGCACCTTTGTGTATGGTCTGGTGATGGATAAGCTTCCGCAGAGGTAGGACAATTAGTGTCAATCATTTTTGGTTATCTTTCGGAGACTAAACCCAAAAATGATATGAAATACACTGAAGGCATGCTGCGAGAGGGCGCACTGAAAGGAAAGACGATCCTCGTCACGGGGGGAGGTACCGGATTGGGCAAATCCATGGGTACCTATTTTTCGGAGTTGGGAGCCAACCTCATTATCACCAGCCGAAAACTGGATGTGCTGGAGGAAACAGCCAAAGAGATCTCTGATCAAACGGGAAACCCGGTGCTTCCGCTGGCTTGCGATGTACGCGAATACGATCAGGTCGAAAAGGCCATTGCAGACTCGAAGGCTCAGTTTGGTCACATAGACGTGTTGCTCAATAATGCGGCAGGCAACTTTATCAGCCCCACAGAGCGTCTTTCTCACAGGGCATTCGATACAGTGGTGGATATTGTACTCAAAGGCTCTTACAACTTCACGCTGGCACTCGGCAAAGACTGGATAGCAGACAAACACCCAGGAAATATTCTCAGTATAGTGACGACTTACGCGTGGACAGGTTCGGGCTATGTGGTGCCTTCAGCTTGCGCCAAAGCCGGTGTATTGGCCATGACGAGATCATTGGCCGTGGAGTGGGCACACTATGGCATCAGGGCCAATGCCATTGCGCCGGGGCCATTTCCCACCAAAGGAGCCTGGGACCGATTGCTACCTGGTGGCCTGAAGGAGAAATTTGATCCCGCCAACAAAGTACCTGTAGGCAGGGTAGGCGTGCATCAGGAACTGGCCAACCTTGCAGCTTATCTGGTGTCAGATTATTCGGCCTACGTGAATGGTGAAGTAGTGACCATAGATGGAGGCGAGTGGCTCAAAGGTGCCGGAGAGATGAACCAACTGGATCAGGTGCCTGAAGAACTTTGGGATGCGATGGAGATGTCCAGAAAAGGAGGCTCAAAGATCAAAATGATGTGGGCATACCTGAATGGCATGCGCAAGATGAAGTTTAGGAGATAAGTAAAGACCGGCTGGAGTATCTCCAGCCGGTCACAATTTTCAATGACGATTATGCCATAGCTTTCAGTCTGTTTACATCTAGCCAGGAGCCGGCATTTTCACAATCTACTCCCTGATGCCTGAGATAGGTATGGGCCTGACCACTGCGGTTCCCACTGGCACAGCACAATAGTATGGTTCCTTTGATCTCTTTTATTTCCTGCACCCGCTGTGGGATTTCATTGAGGGGGATGTTGATGGAGCCTCCCACATTTCCACCTTGAAATTCTCCAGGAGTTCTCACATCTATCACGGTGGCTCCCTGAGCCATCAATTCTGAAATATTCATTTTGTTTTTTATTGCAAAGGAAGAGGCTCTGAGTATCATGTTTGGTAACAATGGTTACTTAAGCTCCTGAACGGTACGGTTAACTTTGGCTTATGAAAAAATTACTTGAAAGCAATCAACTCCTTCGCACATCCGGTCTGTTATCACTGACTTTGGGGCTAGCTCCTTTTGTGCCGGAGCCTCATGTTTGGGGCAAAGTCCAATGGGTTTTGGGCGGAGCGGAAGGCATGCAGCCTATGGATTATTTTGACTTGCTTCTGCATGGAACACCCTGGTTGCTGTTTTTTACGCTTTTGATTTATCGGGGATTTCGCTATTTGCTCCCCGGCCAGTGGTGCAATACCTGAGGTCGCGAACAAAAAATCTGCTTTAGGGGTTGTACTCGTATATCAAAGCAGTATGAAAACACCGACCTATTCCCTTCTGCTTATTTTCCTAATGTCTTGTGGTGCCATCAATGGCCCGGTGGCTGATGATATGCCAAAACCACATACCGAATTCATCAACTGTTTTTGTGATCAGTACAATTCCACCACAGACTGGGTTTACTGCACCCCTGTGAATGTGGACCTGGCCGGATTACCGATAGAAAGTGCAGTCATGAGTTATTCCGTCCGGATCACCAGGGGAGGCGATGTGCTGGAGGCTGAACTCTATGACATCAAGGGCCAGCAAGCTATACCGCTGACCAGAGTGGAGTCGGTGATCGGGTATGTGATGCATACCCGGAAGACCGAAAACATTGCGGGTTATCTTCAGGATCATGCAAAAGAGCTTGTCATTCGCTTCCGAGTGAATAGGGAGGGAGCCGTGGGCTACATTTCTAATGGCTCAGGGATTCAGTTGACTTACAAAAATTGAGACAAAAAAAGGGGAATATGAATGCTTTCATATTCCCCTTTTCGTCAAACCAATAAGGATTACTTATCAGCTACAATCCAGGATTGAAGGACTTTGTACTGACTTTCAGTGGGCTCTTCTACAAACTCAAGGAAGTGCTGATCCATTGTCTCGATTTGCAGAGCCTTGGCTTTGAGCTTTTTGCTCTTCACTTTACCATTTTTCTCACGTTTTACCACCACGGTCACCTTGGTACCCGGAGTAGTGTTGGCTTTGAAATCACTGATGATCTTACGCACTGCTGACAGTTCAAAAGCCTGACCATTGAATTCAGTGATCACGTCGCCCACCTGATAGCCAAGATCTTTGGCGAAAGCATTGGCTTCTGAAAGGTCATCCACCATGATTTCTCGTTCTTCGGTAAGGGTGATCCCAATATCACCAAAAGTGATTTCACTGCCAGGTTTCTCTGCAATGTATTCTATGCCAGCCCAGCTGAGTACTTCTGCTATTGGCAATGGCGTGTCGCCACTTACATAAGTCCTTAGAAACTCACCCACCTCAGGGTAAGTAAGTGCCTCTATTACACTGAACAGCTCGTCATCTTCAAAAGACACCTGCATGCCATACTTTTTAGCCAGCTCTCTCATAAGCCACTGCAGGTCTTTTTCACCATCGGAGTACTTGATGAGATAGAGGTCGAGACACATTCCGATCAGTGCACCTTTGTAATACACGTTGGTGTACATTCTTTCAAATTCCGGTTCCAGGATTCGCTCACTCATTTCTGTGAAGGAAACATTAGGGAAACGGTCGGCGGTCCGGAGTTTGTCCTGAATCTCCTCCATGAAGGTCTCTGGCCCGTAGAGGTTGTATTTCACTTGCACATGCATGGAGCTGTATTCTGTCACGCCTTCATATAGCCAAAGGTGCTTGGACATTTCAGGCTCTATGTAGTTGAACTCACCGATTTCCTTAGAATGGATATTCAAGGGTGTGACGATGTGAAAAAACTCATGGGCCGCCACGTCTCTTACCGTTTGACCAATCCTATCAGCGCCCGCTTCAGGAAGTGAATATACAGACGAGTAGCTGTGCTCCAGTGCGCCCATCGCACCGGATAGGGTGCCATCATCGTTGAGGTAGATGAGGTAGGCGTATCTGTCTACCGGCAGTTGCCCACCCAGGTACTTACTTTGTGCTTCCATCAGGTCATAGATCTTGTCCATAACCTCAGCAGCAGAGAGGGCCTTGTTAGGCGAAAACACAGAAACCAGCACATTGGCATTGGCGATTTTTCGGGAGATGGTATCCGGTACACTGTACATGATAGGGCCATCTGCGAGAAAATTAAAGTCGTCTGCAAAGAAGAGGTCTTCAGTTGCGTTGACTGTTTTCTTTCTCAGTGCGGTGGCCCCAAAGGTGTTTTCTCCGTGGGTAATGCTCACCTCATAGGGAGAAAATTTCAACCCATCCAGATAACCGATAAACCCAAAAGTATTCAACACAAAGACTTTCTCTTCGGCATTGATGTTGGTGCCGCCGGGTTCAAATACGATATTGTCTCCGTACCCATCAAACTTATCCCAGGTGTCATCTACCAGATAAGTAATCTTATGTAACTGACCACCGTTGGCTATTTTCCACCGGTTGATAGAAAGGGTGTCTACCTGCAGGGAGTTTCCTTCTTTGTCGAAGGCTTTGAAATTGGAAACAAACCTTCCGAAATCGGAGATGCTATAAGTACCTGGCACCACTTTGGCCATGTGATACTCCAGGTATTCAGCATCTGACGAGGGGGTGTAGATGGTCACTGGGACTTGATCATTGGCAGTGGCCGTAAGTTCTATCTCCACTTTGTACTTTTCAGACTGGGCGTATGACCAGCTCAGCGTCAGTAGCATCAACGCCGCTATCACAGACTTTTTCATAGTTGTTCTTTTGATTTTAGAGTGGCGCAAAGAAATATAATTTTTAAGGCATTCTTAGGGATGTTTTATGCCAATGGTTAGGCCTACTGACAAATGGTAGGTGGGTTGATCTATACACAAAGGATTAATCTTTTTAGCTTACGCTCCCTCTTGAATCTTTCTATATTTGCGGTCAATTCTACTTACAAATATGTCAAACAAGGAATTTAAAAGATATACGATCACCTCTGCGCTGCCTTACGCCAATGGTCCGGTGCATATTGGTCATCTGGCCGGGGTATATGTGCCCGCAGATATTTATGCACGTTTTTTGAGATTGAAAGGTCGCGATGTGGCTTTCATTTGTGGCTCCGATGAGCACGGAGTGGCTATAGAGTTGAGGGCGCGCAAAGAAGGAGTGACTCCTCAGCAGGTGGTAGACAAGTACCACGAGCAGATCAAAAAGTCATTTGAGCAATTTGGGATTAGTTTCGATATCTACTCTCGCACCAGCTCAGCAACACATCATAAAACAGCCTCGGATTTCTTTAAGAAGCTGAATGACCATGGCAAATTTGTAGAGCAGTCTTCAGAGCAGTTTTATGACCCCAAAGCCAAGCAATTTTTGGCGGACCGATACATCAAGGGAACTTGCCCTACCTGTAGCTTTCCGGAGGCTTACGGTGATCAGTGTGAGAACTGTGGCTCTACGTTGAGCCCGGCGGAGCTGATCAATCCCAAGTCGATGCTGAGTGGCGAATCGCCGGTAATGAAGGAGACCAAGCACTGGTATTTTCCTCTGGATCAGTATGAGGAATGGCTGAGACACTGGATAGTGGAGGAGCACCCCGAGTGGAAATCCAATGTGGCTGGTCAATGCAAGAGCTGGCTGGACAATGGCCTGCGACCAAGACCAATGACCCGGGACCTGGACTGGGGGATTCCTGTGCCGGTGGAAGGGGCAGAAGGTAAGGTGCTATATGTATGGTTTGATGCCCCGATAGGGTACATCTCTGCCACCAAGGACTGGGCAGCCTCAGTGGGGAAAAACTGGGAGGACTATTGGAAAAGTGAGGATACCCGGTTGATTCATTTTATTGGTAAAGACAACATCGTATTTCATTGTGTGATCTTCCCCGCATTGCTCAAAGCAGATGGAGACTATATACTGCCAGACAATGTGCCAGCCAATGAATTTCTGAACCTGGAGTCCAATAAGATTTCCACCTCCAGAAACTGGGCGGTGTGGCTGCATGAGTATCTGGAGGAATTTCCTGATAAGCAGGACGTGCTGAGGTATGTACTGACCGCCAATGCACCGGAGACCAAAGACAATGACTTCACCTGGAAGGACTTCCAGACCCGTAACAACAGTGAGCTGGTGGCCATTTTTGGTAACTTCATCAACCGTGCTGTAGTGCTTACGCACAAATATTTTGATGGTAAAATCCCTTCACGAAATGAGCTCACCGAGCGGGATGAAGAAGTGATTGCTGCCATTCGGACTTACCCCGAGAAGATAGAAAAGTCACTGGAGCAGTTCAGGTTTAGAGAAGCCTCCACCCACTTAATGGACCTGGCCCGTGAAGGCAATAAATACCTGGCCGACACAGAGCCATGGAAGCTGATCAAGACAGATCAGAGCCGGGTGGAGACCATCATGAACATCGCTCTACAGCTGGCCGGGAGTCTGGCCATCTTATCTGAGCCTTTTCTCCCCTTCACCTCCGATAAGCTGAGAAAGATGCTTAACCAGACGGAAGTGGCCTGGTCTATGGCTGGCGGTTTGGGACTGATGGCGGATGGTCAGCAGATCAATGAAGGCGTGTTGCTTTTTGATAAAATAGAAGACGAAACAGTAGAAGCACAAGTGCAAAAACTAATGGATACAAAGAAAGCAAATGAGGCAGCCAACGAGGTGCCCAAAGTGGCTCCGGCCAAAGATGAGGTGGTATTTGATGACTTCATGAAAATGGACCTGCGGGTAGGGGAGATCAAGACCGCCGAGAAGGTGGAGAAATCCAATAAGCTGCTGAAGTTCACGGTTGACACTGGCTTGGATGTGCGGACCATTGTGAGTGGAGTAGCTAAGCATTTCACTGCGGAAGAAATGGTTGGCCGGAAGGTGGTGGTGATGTCAAATCTCGCACCCCGGAAAATCATGGGCATCGAGTCTCAGGGCATGCTCCTTTTTGCCGAAAATGCGGACGGTTCGCTCAAGGCAGTGAGTCCTGACAAAGACGCAGAGAATGGTGCCGGCATAGCCTAAAGGGCAATAGCAGCGTTAGAGAAAGCCCCTACCGGACTGCAAGTGCTGGTAGGGGCTTTCTTGTTTATTGGATGGGGTCACTGACTGGGAATGCTGCGGTATTTCATTCTACCTATCAGCATTTTATGGATGGCGTGTGCTGTTCTGCTGGAAAAAAGTCACACATAGCTTTGTCTACCCTGTGTCGGAGCTTAGGATACACAACCTGATGATCGTGGTTGTCTAGCTAGTTAAATCAAACTAATTTGTTTTTAATGAGGGATCTCTTCCACCAGAACTTCATTACCGGCTTTATCAAAATAAGTACAGGTCATGGTGTCGATATTGATGACCCATTTTTCAATACCAAATTGGGCACACATCCTAATGAACGTGAGGAAATCTGTTTGGCCTTGCTGGTGAGCCGCTAATCCGTCTTTAAAGGATTCATAGTTGGGGCTGTCTGCAATGGGCAATGGGTTGTACTTAGGGGGTACTTTCACAGCATAATGGTTAGGCCCGTGATAGTCGATGTGCCCATCGCCTACATAAGCCACGTAGTGGGTTACACCTAATAGTTTGATTTCCTGAATGTACGCAGGGAAGTCGGCTCCTGATTTGACTTTGCTGTGGGCGGCTTTGAGTTGTTCTACTGTAAACATTGTACTTTGGTTTTTGATTGAACGTTTCGATTGGCTTTGAGCGACAAAGGTGAGAGCGGGGGAATTTTGGTAATTGTAAAAAGTCGTTGTTTTACAGGGAGTGCTTAAACTGTTCGGGCGTATCACCCGTGAAGAGCCTGAAGTCTTTGATGAAGTGAGCCTGATCGAAGAAATGATGCTCGTAGCAGATTTCGGTGAGCGATTTGTCCTCATTCAGGCTGTCAAGCACCGCATTGAATCGAATGATTGATGCGAATTTTTTGGGTGTTGTTCCTACTACTTTTCGAAAGCGCTTTTCAAATGCACTCTGACTGATATGCAGTTTTTCAAGCAGCTCCTGAATGCGAATGGTTCCCTGGCTTTGGCAGAGGAGTTTTACCGCTTCTACAATTAAGCGATCTGCCTGAATGTCTTTTAATTGCGAGAGCAAAAACGCTTCAACTATCTGAATGCGCTGCAGGTCTGTAGTAGCTGAAAACAACTTTTCTTCGACTTCTTTGGTGACTCCCTGGTCAAAAATGTCCGCCAAAGACAGGCTTAAGTTGTACAATTCGTTCGCCGGATGTGAAGCAAAATGCGTAAACCCTGTTTCAGTGAAATAAACCAGGATGGTTCCAATGTTAGGGGTGTTCTTAAAGGTTTTATAACTCTTTGAAATGCCCGTAATACCTGAGGTGCTTAGTCGGTCTTCCTGCTTGCCATTCATTGCTGAAAGTTGCCCTTTGTATTGAAACCCGATCACCAACCCTGAAGAAGGAAAAACCTTGTACTCACTGCCCAATTCATTCTCCGACACCACAAAATATTTGATGTAGGGTTTTAGCCTTTCGGTCGGAGGATGTCTGTCAAACTTCATGGGACTACCAAGCTAGCAGAATAACCATTACGAGTCAAGTATTATTTTTCAGCCTGGGAGGAGGATCAATCCTTATTCCTCACATACACGAGTTTGTACTTCCCGCCGCGCTGGTTTTCGCGCTGCTCTATTTCAAACTTATTGATCGATTTGATCATAGGAGTGAGCTTCTGGAATCCGAAGTTTCTGGAGTCAAAATTGGGTTGCTTTTTCTGAAGCAGACCACCCACATCGCCCAGAAAGGCCCACCCATCATCATCGGCACAGTCGGAGATGGTGGCACTGATCAGGCTGATCACTTTAGGCGTGATTTTGTCATCCTCATCCTTTTTAGCCGGCTTGCCTTTAGGGTCTTGCGCGGTTTTTTCTGCTTTCTTGAGGATCTCAATGTAGATAAACCGATCACAGGCCACTATAAATGGGTTGGGAGTTTTCTTTTCGCCGATCCCTATCACCGTCATGCCGGCCTCTCTCAGCCGGGTAGCCAGTCGGGTAAAGTCACTATCACTGGAGACCAAACAGAAGCCATTGACCTTGCCGGAGTACAGGATGTCCATGGCATCAATGATCATGGCCGAGTCGGTAGCATTCTTGCCGGTGGTGTAGGCATACTGCTGGATGGGCGTGATGGCGTTTTCCAGGAGCATGTTTTTCCATTTGGAAAGATTGGGCTTGGTCCAGTCGCCATAAATCCGTTTGATAGTGGGGTTGCCATACTTGGCGATCTCCTCCATCATTTCCTTTACATAAGCCGAGGGGATATTGTCCCCATCTATGAGTACTGCCAGGTTATGATCTTTGTCCATCCTATAAAGCTACGGCTTTATGATTTGCTAAAGGACAGCTGGAAGAGTTTAATGCCCGAAAAAACGACCCAAAAAAGGTTGACCACCACGAAGGGATAGGCGCCGTTCATGTAGGCATTGTAAAGCAGGAGTGCCGAGCCACCCAGGTTGAGGAGTAAATAAGGGAAGGAGCCAGCGGCGATCTTCTGAAAGATGTTGAGTACAAAACCTACCAGGAGTGAGCCGGCACCCAGCCAGCCAATAGCTTCTATGATTGTCATGATTGCGCGATTTTTAGATCGGCAAATGTAGGGATTTTCAGATCATGAGTTTTTCACAAAGATCTTTCCGCGTCTGGGGTAGTACTTCTCAAAAAGGTAATAGTTGATTCCGTCTTTCAACCCAATGTCGGGTACTAGCATGGACCTGGCTCCGGCAGCCTTCATGGCGTGCACATAGATTTCCGAAGCAGGGATGATTACATCGGCCCGGTCGGGGTTCAGTTGCAGCCGGTTCAGGCGCTCATCCAGGGTGAGGTTGCCGAGGTAGTCCTGCACTTTCATGATGCTTTCCAGCGAGATTTTCCTTTTTTTGGAAACCGGCGAGAGCTCATATATTTTGTTGATGTTTCCGCCCGTGCCTATGGCTGTGACTTTCTCCTTATGGTCTTTGAGTTCATCTTTTACCCAGCGCTCTATCTCCTTCCAGGCCCTGGGTGAGTCGTGACGCTCCAGCCGCCTCACTGATCCGATTTTGAAGGATTTGGAAGCCACTTTCTTCTGTTTATAATAGAAATTGAGCTCGGTGCTACCCCCACCCACATCCACATGCAGGTAGGTTTTGTCATCCAGATCCAGACTAATCACTTCATTGATCATTTCGGCTTCTTTCACACCACTGATGATGTTGATTTTTAAGCCCACCTCATTCAGCACCCTTTCGGTAAGTGCTTTTCCGTTGGCAGACTCGCGCATGGCAGAGGTGGCACAGCCAAAATAGTGGTCCACCCCATAGAGGTCTATCAGGTTTTTGTAGGCGGTCATCAGTTTCACGAACTTCTCCTGATTCACCGGACTGATCATTTTGTTGGTAAACACGTCATGACCAAGTCTGAGTGGAAACCTCACATACTGGAGTTTTTTGAAGGTGATGAGCTGTTCATATTCGATTACTTTGGTGACCTGTAAGCGGATGGCATTGGAGCCTATGTCTATTGCAGCAAATTTCATTGGGGAGTAAAAATACTCCTTTGGGCGGATGAGAACCTAATTGCAAATGTTTTTATTGTGTTAATCTCCCCCTATATTTGCCACCACATTTATCGAGAAAGGCAGAGGGATTGGGCCCTATGAAGCCTTGGCAACCTTTTCTGGTCATCTGATCAGAATTTCGGTGCCAACTCCCATCCAGGCATTGTCTGGAAGAGATAAAGTAATCCACTCCGGTACCTTTCTCCTGAATAAATGGTTTTAATCTTTGGATATGAACAAGCTAGAAGAAATAGCTCAGGAGAGAATATTGATTTTGGATGGTGCCATGGGCACCATGATCCAGCGGTATAAGCTGGAAGAGGAGGATTTTAGAAATGAGTCGCTCCAGAATCATCCCTCATCCCTGAAGGGCAACAATGACCTGCTTTCCATCACCCGACCGGATGTGATCAAGGAAATACACGCAGCCTACTTTGCAGCAGGTGCAGACATTGCCGAGACCAACACATTCAGCAGCACTACCATTGCCCAGGCAGATTATCAGCTGGAGCACCTGGCTTACCAACTCAACTATGAGAGTGCGAAGATTGCGCGGGAGGTAGCGGATGAATTCACCGCTAAGGAGCCTCACAAGCCCAGATTTGTGGCAGGGTCTATTGGGCCAACGAACAGAACCGCCTCACTCTCACCGGATGTCAACGACCCAGGTTTCCGTGCAGTGACCTTTGAAGGGTTGAAAGAAGCCTACATAGAGCAGGTCAAAGGACTTTTGGACGGTGGTGCGGATGCGCTGTTGGTAGAAACTGTTTTTGACACGCTGAATGCCAAAGCAGCACTCATGGCCATAGATGAGGTAGTCAGAGCAAGGGGTGCGCGCGTGCCGATCATGGTGTCGGGCACGATCACTGATGCTTCCGGGAGGACCCTTTCTGGTCAGACCACAGAGGCCTTTTTGATTTCGGTTTCTCACATGCCTTTGCTCAGTATTGGTTTGAACTGTGCGCTGGGTGCCAAGCAGCTGCGCCCTTATCTGCAGACCCTCGCTGAGAAGTCTGATTTTCTGGTAAGCGCTCACCCCAATGCCGGACTGCCCAATGAGTTTGGGGAATATGATGAGAGCGCCGAGGAAATGGCTGCCCAGGTAGAAGAGTACTTGCAAGAGGGGTTAGTGAATATTTTGGGTGGGTGCTGTGGTACCACTCCCGATCACATCAGGGCCATCGCCGAAGTGGCAGGAAGGTATGAGCCGAGGAAGCAAATGACTTCAGATCTCGGTTTTCAGTAATCAGTCGGCGGTTTCATGTCATTCATATTTGAAAACCTGAAAATCTGGCAGAAAGCACTGGAGTTGTCGCAGAACGTGAATGCATTGACCAAGTGTTTTCCGGTTGAGGAGAGGTTTGCCTTAACAAGTCAAATGAAGAGAGCGGCGGATTCTGTTTCCCTGAATATCGCAGAGGGGAGTACAGGTCAAACGAAGAAGGAGTTTAAGAGATTTCTGGCGATCTCGCTGAGGTCTTGCGTTGAGGTGGTGGGATGTATCTACTTGGCCAGAGCCAGGCAATTAATCACTACCGATCAGTTTGATGCCTTATATCAAGAATTATTAATACTTACAAAAATGATTCAGTCTTTCCGGAAATCATTGAATGAAACAAACTGATAACTGGATACTGAATACAGATAACGGATGAATATTAAACCACTAAAACTCTCAGGCCTTGAGCCTTTGATCATCACTGCTGAAACGAACTTCGTGAACGTGGGTGAGCGAACCAATATTACAGGTTCGGCTCGTTTCAAGCGATTGATCCTGGAGGATAAATATGATGAAGCGCTGGACGTAGCACTCGATCAGGTGCGCAGTGGTGCACAGATCCTGGATGTCAACATGGACGAGGGTATGCTGGATGGTAAAGCGGCCATGGTAAAATTCCTCAACCTCATTGCTTCCGAGCCAGAGATCTCCAGAATTCCGATAATGATAGACTCCTCCAAATGGGAGATCATAGAGGCAGGATTGCAGTGCATTCAGGGCAAGGGCGTGGTGAACTCCATTAGTTTGAAAGAAGGGGAAGAACCGTTTTTGCGACAAGCGAACAAAATACGACAATATGGTGCTGCAGTAGTGGTCATGGCCTTCGATGAAGCAGGTCAAGCCGATACCTACGAGCGCCGAATCAGCATCTGCAAGCGCTGCTATGACCTGCTGGTAGATACCGTGGGCTTTGCCCGAGAGGACATCATTTTTGATCCGAATATTTTCCCGGTAGCTACGGGTATAGAAGAACATAACAACTACGCGGTGGATTTTTTCAACGCCACCAAATGGATCAAGGAAAACCTGCCCGGCGCCAAAGTAAGTGGCGGAGTGAGCAATGTTTCATTCTCCTTCAGAGGTAATAATGTGGTGCGGGAAGCCATGCACTCGGCATTTCTTTATCATGGTATCAAACATGGTATGGACATGGGCATTGTCAATGCCGGCTTGATAGAGGTCTATGACGAAATCCCTAAAGACCTGCTGGAGCATGTAGAAGATGTACTGCTCAATCGCCGGCCGGATGCTACGGAGCGGTTGCTGACACTTGCCGAAAACGTAAAGGGTCAGGGTAAAGTGAAAGTGGAAGACAATGCCTGGCGTGAACAATCGGTGCAGGAGCGGCTGAAGCATGCACTGGTCAAAGGGATTGTGGACTATATAGAAGAAGATACTGAGGAGGCCAGGCAGCAATATGATAAGCCTTTGCACGTGATAGAAGGTCCGCTGATGGATGGTATGAATGTGGTGGGAGATCTCTTCGGTTCGGGTAAGATGTTTTTGCCTCAGGTGGTGAAAAGCGCCCGGGTAATGAAGAAGTCCGTGGCTTATCTGATTCCCTATCTGGAAAAAGAGAAGGAGCGCTCCGGTGATACCAAGACTAGCAAGGGAAAGATCCTGCTGGCTACCGTGAAAGGCGATGTGCACGACATTGGGAAAAACATCGTGGGCGTCGTTCTGGGATGCAACAACTATGATATCGTGGATCTGGGGGTGATGGTTCCAGCAGAGCGCATTCTGGACGAAGCAGAGAAGCAGAATGCAGACATTATTGGCCTTAGTGGATTGATTACCCCTTCGCTGGACGAGATGGTGCATGTTTCCGCTGAGATGGAGCGCAGAGGGATCAAGAAACCATTGCTCATAGGTGGGGCTACCACCAGCAGGATTCATACTGCCGTGAAAATTGCACCTAAATATTCTGGCCCGGTGATTCATGTGTTGGATGCTTCCAAAAGTGTGGGGGTAGCCTCGGACCTTCTGGGAGAGAAAAGAGATGCGCTGGTGCAGAAAACGGTGGAAGAGTATCAGGAGCTGAGGGTCAGCCATGAGAGTCGTCAGTCCGAAAAAGCACGAATTACCTATGAAGCTGCCAGGGCCAATAAGGTGAAAATAGATTGGGAATCCTATCAGGTTCCGGTTCCAAATCATACCGGGCTTCAGGTTTTTGAAAATGTCGGCCTGTCCGATATCAGGAAATACATTGATTGGACACCTTTCTTTTCCACCTGGATGCTGAAAGGAAAATACCCGCAAATTTTCGAAAACCAGACCATCGGTAAGGAGGCCAGGAAGCTATATGATGAAGCCAACGCGATGATTGATCAGGTGATTGCCAATGGAGAGCTTCGTGCAAGTGCCGTGGTAGGTTTATTTCCTGCCAATGCCGTAGGGGATGATGTGGAGATTTATGATGAGTCAGGCAAGTTGCAGGAGACCTTCCACTTTTTGCGACAGCAGGGACAGAAGGGCTCTAACCTGCCGAATATCAGCTTGTCAGATTTCATTGCTCCAAAGGAAACCGGCCAGCAGGATTACCTTGGTGGTTTTGCCGTGTCCGTGTTTGGGGCCAAAGAAATTGCGGAAAAGTATGAGGCAGATCATGACGATTATTCGTCCATCATGATCAAGGCTGTGGCGGATAGATTTGCGGAAGCCCTGGCTGAAATGATGCATGAAAAAGTGCGGAAAGAACTCTGGGGATATGCCAAGGATGAGCAGTTGCAGAATGATGATCTGATCAAGGAGACTTACCAGGGCATCCGTCCTGCGCCAGGTTATCCTGCCTGCCCGGATCATACCGAAAAGCCACCGCTTTTTGGCTTGCTAAAAGCAGAAGAGAGCATAGGCGTGGAGCTCACGGAAAGCATGGCTATGTTCCCGGCAGCTTCCGTCAGTGGGTTTTACTTTTCCCACCCAGAGTCAAAATATTTTGGACTGGGCAAAATATATAAGGATCAGATGGAAGACTATGCCCGACGTAAACAGATGGAGCTGTCTGAGGTGGAGCGCTGGCTTGCACCTAATTTGGGCTACAATTCTTAATGAGCTCTGAGTAGAATAAATTATCGTTAGCCAGGTTTTAATTGGCTTTTTATATAGAAAAATGAAAGTAACCGAACATATCAAAGCTTCCACGGAAAGCACCTTGTTTTCACTCGAAATCATCCCCCCAAAGAAGGGAGATAGTATTGATTCACTTTTTGCGCACATAGATCCATTGATGGAATTCAAACCACCATTTATAGATGTGACCTATCACCGGGAGGAGTTTGTTTATAAAAACCGGGAAAATGGACTGTTGGAAAAGAAGACCATCAGAAAGCGACCTGGAACGGTAGGGATATGCGCAGCGATCAAAAACAGGTACAATGTGGATCCGGTGCCACACATCATTTGTGGGGGATTTACCAAAGAGGAAACAGAAAACGCCCTCATTGATCTTAATTTCCTTGGGATAGACAATGTATTGGTGTTGAGGGGAGACTCTATTGCAGAGGAAAAAACCTTCAGACCAGAGCCCGATGGCAATGCTTATGCCATTGACCTGGTAGATCAGGTGATGGGAATGAATGAAGCAAAGTACCTCGACGAAGAACTGCAAAACGCAGTGCCCACTAGTTTTTGTATCGGAGTGGCCGGTTATCCGGAAAAGCACTTTGAAGCTCCTAATCTGAAGTCAGACCTGAAATACCTGAAGCAGAAGGTGGACAGAGGGGCTGAGTACATTGTGACTCAGATGTTTTTTGAAAACAGTAAATATTTTGAGTTTGTGGAGAAATGTCGGGCAGCCGGGATCAATGTGCCGATCATACCTGGTCTCAAGCCCATTACCACCAAGAGCCACATGACTGCTTTGCCAAGCATTTTCCACATAGACATACCTGATGATCTTTACAATGAGATAGAGAAATGTAAGGACAATAAAGCGGTGAAGGAAGTGGGAATAGAATGGGGCATTCAGCAGTCAAAAGAACTGATGGAGAAAGGTGTGCCGGTGCTTCATTATTATTCTATGGGCAAGTCAGACTCAGTCTATCGGATTGCCAAGGCATTATTCTAAGGTATATTTGCTCATAAAAATACCCCATGAAAATCATCGAATGCCCCAGAGATGCCATGCAAGGTCTAGCCGACTTTGTGCCTACAGCACTTAAAATCAAGTACATCAATCAACTACTGCGGGTAGGGTTTGATACCATCGATTTTGGGAGTTTTGTATCACCCAAGGCCATCCCTCAGATGAAGGATACGGCAGAGGTGCTTCAGGGCCTGCATCTGAGTGAGTCATCCTCCAAACTACTGGCTATCGTGGCCAATGTGAGGGGTGCTGAGCAAGCAGCTGATTATGAGGAAATTCAGTATTTGGGGTATCCGCTTTCACTTTCGGAGACTTTTCAACAGCGAAACACCAACAGGTCCATAGATGATGCTTTCGATAACCTGGCGGAGATACAGGAGATCTGCCAAATGGATGGAAAGACGTTGGTGGTGTACTTGTCCATGGGGTTTGGTAACCCGTATGGAGATCCCTATGAGATGGATTTTGTTGGGCAGTTTGTGGATCAGTTGGATGAGATGGAAGTAGGAATCATTTCTTTGGCAGATACTGTGGGGGTTTCCACACCTGAGGGGATATCCACTTTGTACCAAACGCTGATTCCCAAATTTCCTCACATTGAGTTTGGAGCTCATCTGCACTCCAACCCGGCGACAGCCAGGGAGAAAATAGTGGCGGCCTATGAATCGGGGTGTAGGCGTATGGATGGTGCGCTACGTGGGTTCGGAGGTTGCCCCATGGCTAAAGACGACCTGGTCGGAAACATGGCCACAGAAAACATACTGAAGGTGCTCAGTGAATTGAGTGCGGAGATAGCCATCAACGATGAGGCGTTGGTCGAGTCTCTTTTGATCTCTAATGAGGTATTTCACTAGTTAATAGACAATTTTAAGATCTGATTTTTTAGCAGCATGGGAATAGACGCAATAATTGTATTGATAGTGATCGTGGTGGCGATCGTGCTTTTCGCTACGGAGTGGCTCTCCATAGACCTTGTGGCTATTCTGATTATGATGGCCCTCACCATGTCAGGAGTGATCAGTGCGGAGGAGGGCCTTGCCGGTTTTAGTAACCCGGCCACCATTACGGTGGCCTTTATGTTTGTGCTGAGCTATGCCTTGCTCAAAACCGGTTCCCTCCAGCGAATTGGGCCTTATCTGGGGCCCATTTTTAAGCGAAATTTCAACCTGGGGATCCTCATCATGATGGTGTTCATAGGGATCGTATCAGCTTTCGTTAACAATACCCCCATTGTTGCCATGTTCATTCCTGTGATGGTGAGTATTGGTAAAATATCTGGGATCAGCCCTTCTAAGTTACTGATTCCTCTTTCTTATGCCTCCATTTTCGGTGGCATGTGTACACTCATTGGTACTTCCACCAACGTACTCGTGAGTGGCATTGCCGAAAAGAGTGGCTTGGAGCCATTTTCAATGTTTCTGAGCGCACCCATTGGTATTACCTTTTTGTTAGTCGGGTCCATTTACATCTATTTTTTTGGTAAGCGCCTGCTTCCCGATAGGATTTCAGAGTCTGATCCTTCTGAGCGATTTGCGGTAAGGGACTACATGACGGAGATAGAGATTCTGAAGGATTCAGAGTTTGTCGGGCAGCGCATCATGGACTCAATCCTGGCAAAGGATCTGGAAATAGATGTGATTGAAGTACGAAGGAACGGGAATCTTTTCACTCTGCCAGCTGGTGATTTTGAAATCAAATCAGGGGATATCCTCAAGATCCGCTGTGATGTGGAGAAGATAAAAGCGCTGAAGGATCGGTTGAAGGTGAGTTTTAATACCTCAGCCCTGCGAATCAATGAGAACGAGCTCCAAAAGGGGGATACTTCCATATTGGAACTGATCATTACTTCTGGTTCCGAATTTGTGGGGAAAAACTTAAGGGAAATGGATTTCAGGAGGAGGTACCGGGCGGTTCCTTTAGCCATTCTCCATAGTGAGAAAGTGGTTCACGAAAATTTGCATAGTGTGATTCTCAATGCTGGAGACATCATTCTTACAGAGATCAAAATGCACCGGGTTCAAAGCCTAAAACGTGAGGAAATGAGTCAGAGCAGTCCCTTCATCGTGCTTTCTGAGGAGGGTATTATTGATTTTAATCGCAAGAAGTTTATTACCGTGCTTTCGGTGATTGCAGGAGTAGTGGCCATCGCTTCATTCAATATATTGCCCATTGCTATCTCCACCATTCTTGGAGCCATGGTGCTGGTTCTGAGCAAGACCATTAACATGCGGGAGCTCTATGCCTCTATTGAGTGGAAGATTATTTTCCTTTTGGCCGGTGCACTTAGTCTGGGTGTGGCCATGCACAACAGTGGTTTGGCAGATATGATCGCCAGTGTCTTTGTGGATCAGTTGGGCGGTTGGGGGCCAATAGCCATCGTTTCCTGCATGTACTTTATCACGTCGATGCTCACGGAGATTATGAGTAACAATGCCGCTGCAGCGTTGATTGCTCCTATAGCTATTACTACTGCTGATAAGTTGGAGTTGAGTCCATATCCATTCCTGATCGCAGTGATGATTGCTGCTTCGGCTAGTTTTATGACGCCCATAGGGTACCACACCAATACGATGGTTTATACCGCTGGTCAGTATAAATTCAGAGATTTTTTCCGGATAGGGCTATGGCTTAACATCCTGTTTTGGATTCTGGCCACTTTCCTCATTCCATTGTTTTACGGATTTTAAGAGAGCTTGTACTTTTTACCTGGAAGCGACTTAATCAGGCCCTGAAACTCCAGGTTGAGCAGGTTTCCTGCCAGCTGGTTGATGGGAGTTTGGGTGCGCCAGGCTATTTCGTCCACGGCCAGACCGGCAGGATGGTCACTCAATGTACTCAGTAACTTTTGATCACCTTCCGGCAGTTTGGAGAAGTCATGTTTGGCTGGCCTTTGCGCATTGGGCTTCTCAGTGTCCCAGTTGAGGTGATATTTCAAATCATCCACTCCGGTGTAGATGAGCGCTTTCTGGTTTCGGATGAGATAGTTACAGCCCTCGGAAAATTTGTTTTCCAGGTCACCGGGAACAGCAAAAACGGTGCGGTTGTAGGAGTCAGCGATGTTTGCGGTAATCAAAGCGCCACCTTTTCTGGCTGCTTCAATCACCACCACAGCATCACTCATACCAGCGATGATTCTGTTTCTGGCAGGAAAAAAATGAGCTTCAGCCTGTACTCCTGGAGGGTTTTCTGAGATAAGCCCCCCGTTTTCGAGCATTTCTTCTGCCGGCTTTTTGTGAGAGGAAGGGTAGATTCTGTCAAGCCCCCCGGCCAGCACTCCGATTGTTGGGATATTGGCCTTGAGCGCGGCCCGGTGCGCAGTGATGTCAATGCCGTAAGCAAGACCACTCACAACTACTAATCCAAGCTCTCTGGCGTCTTCTATAATGCGTTCAGTGATCGTGCGGCCATAATCGGTGGCATTGCGGGTGCCAACGATCGCAAGGACCTTACTCCAGGAGTTGATAGTGCCTTTGGAATAAATGATGTTTGGTGAATCTATCGTTTGCTTGAGCTTCTCCGGGTAGGAGGAATCTGTAAAATGATGAATGTCGATTCCTTTTTTTGAGGCTTCCTTGATCACCCGCTCGGCTTCATGCAGCGGTTGGGCACTGCTCAGCAGATCGATTGTTTTGGGGCCAATCCCCGGAATCTTTTTTAAGTGATTGATTTTGGCGGTGAACACCGCGGAGGCAGAGCCGCAGTAAGCGATCAGGTTCTTGGCATTGACATCACCAATGCCGGGAATGAATTCCAGTGCTACCTGATACAGTTTCTCGTTCATACATTAGTCCAGCTGCTGCTTAAGAGTAACTAAAAATGACCGTACTTTCTTGAGTGATTCGATGAGCTCCACCTTGTTAGTAGCGGCCTCCACATCGTTTTTGATGAAATCACGTGCTCCTTGTAGTGTAAAACCCTTCTCCTTTACCAGGTAATAAATGAGCTTCACATTTTTGATGTCCTCTTTGGTGAATTGGCGATTGCCTTTTCGGTTTTTCTTTGGTTTGATAATATCAAATTCACCTTCCCAAAAGCGGATGAGTGAAGTAGCCACCCCGAGTTCATCGGCTACTTCACCTATCGTGAAGTACTTTTTTTCTATTTCTTTTTCCTTATATGGCACGGTGAAAATTTTCAGTTTTGAATATAGATAATTCTACCTTCATCATCAATCAATATTTCATTTTCGGGGAAATCTTCCCGAGATAATTTTTGAATGTTCTTCATGACCTGCTTTCGCTCGTCTTTCAAGGGGCCTCGGCTATAGGCTTGGTAAAAAGAATGGATTCTCCCACCAATGAACTCGCCGTTGGGTTTGGTTTGTACCTCCAGTAGGGGAGCTTCCCCATTGGCACCTTTCAGGTTAAAACGTCCATATGTTAAAAAATTACCCAGCGAGTAAGCAATTAATCTGTTTTTGTAAACCTCCATGGCCCTGACCACATGTGGTCCATGCCCCAATACCAAATCGGCACCCGCATCAATCATCGCGTGACTAAACTCATAAATGTTGCCACGGTCTTCCCCAAAATAGAATTCACGGGCTCTGGTCACATGCATATTCTTGGCACCCTCAGCACCACCATGAATGGAGATAATCACCAGATCGCTCAGGGAGTCCAGCATGGTCACGATGGATCGGGCGTATTCCACGTTATAGAAGGTGAGGGTTCCCTTATTCGGAGCAAAGGCCACAAACCCCACTTTCAGGTCTCCTATTTTGGCTATGGTATATGGGTACTCTGTAGAGCCAGCGGAGGTCAGCCCCAGAGAGTCCAGGGTTTGCCGCGTGGCTTTTCTTCCTACAGGCCCAAAGTCATTCGCGTGGTTATTGGCAACGCTGAGCAGATCAAATCCGCAATCAACCAGATTGGTGGCCAGTCGGGTGGGCATTTTGAAGAGGTAACAGGCATCTGGGTTGTTGCATTCTTTGGGATCACCTTCGCCATCCAATAAGGTGCCTTCGAGGTTTCCAAAGGTGATGTCGGCAGATGCGAGGAGGTCCCGGGTGTCATCCCAAAGGTATTCACCGTTGTTTAAAGGCAGGTAGCTCTTGTTGGGGAATTGGGTACCCATCATGATGTCTCCCACAGCCATGATGGTGACTGTATCCGGTAAGAGGCGTTCGATGGAGATTTCTACTTCCTGAAAGAGTGTATCGAGGGTGTCTCCCGCCTGGGTGATTAGAAAAGTCTCTTTCTCCGGAGGAATGGAATCCAACGCTAATCTCACGGTATCCTGGTCGGGTGGAGGAGGGGCAGTGGTTTGCTGACTGACTTTACAGTTGGTAAGCAAAAACAGTAAAATGGAGAACGTAAGAAGTGATCCGCTGAGCTGCCTCATTCGATTGGGATTAGCCTACAAAAGTAAGAGGATAATCTTGTCTATGGAAAGTAGTTTTCCACAAGTTTTAGACATAAAAAAAGCGATGATGGATCATCGCTTTCATGTTCGAATGTTTTTATGCTTAGTAAGAACCCATGGCCTGATTTTCTATAGAGGCCAATCGGAGTACTTCTTCATATTCTTCAGAGTCCAGATCTTTGTAGAAGTAATGTACTGGATTCACGGGCTTACCGTCGATCTTTACTTCATAATGAAGGTGTGGAGCGGTAGACTTACCAGTATTTCCAGAGTAAGCGATCAGCTCACCACGCTTCACTTTCTGGCCTGTTTTCACCACAAACTCATTGAGGTGAGCATATTTGGTGGTGTATCCAAATCCATGGTCGATTTCAATTTGCTTGCCGTAACCACTAAAGCTGGTTTTGGTAAACTTGACCACTCCATCTCCGGTAGCATAGACAGGGTTACCTTTAGGCAAAGAGAAGTCTACACCGTGGTGTGGTCGTCGTGTTTTCAGGATTGGATCCATTCGGTATCCAAATCCACTTGATAGTCGCTTAAGGTCTTCATTGGATACAGGCTGAATGGCGGGCATAGAAGCCAGCATCAACTCTTTGTCCAAAGCCAGATTCATCACCTCATCGTAGGATTTGGTCTGGATGTACATTTGTTTTTTGAGCTGATCAATGCGCTGGTAGTTTTCAAGTACCAGCTCTTCACGCTCAAGACCCTGCTCCAGAATGTTTCTGTAGCGGTTAGCTCCACCAAATCCAGCTTTTCTGATTTCATCGGCAATAGGCTCTGCACCCATGATGACCCGGTAGATGTTGTCATCTCTTTCCTGCAGGGAGGCCAACATCTGATTGGCATCTGTTACTTCCTTGCTTAGGAGCTCGTAGTACATTCTGAGCTCCTCGTTTTCTTTTCTCAAAAGCGCCTCTTCAGGGGACTCAAAATATTTGGTATAGATAAACACTATACCCCCCGCCAAAAGCATCGCTAGCATTAAAAAACCAAGCGAATTCCATAGGATATCCCATGATGAAACTCTTATCCGCTCGTATCTACATGACTCTGTGTCATAATAATACTTAATCCTGGCCATAGATCAATGTTAGGTTATTTTCAATTAGTTTTGCTCGGCTGGTAGAGCAAATCTAATCGGCAAATTACGGTTTTTATACCAATAAAACCAAACGCAAAACTGTAAGCATTTAATATTCAATTAGTTACATGGATTCAAAAGATATCCGCGCTCAATTTCTCGAGTTTTTTAAGTCAAAGTCCCACAAAATAGTTCCTTCCGCTCCCATAGTCGTACAAAACGACCCTACGCTGATGTTTACCAACGCCGGTATGAATCAGTTTAAGGACTATTTCCTGGGCAATAAGACCCCTGATTCCAACCGTGTGGCAGATACTCAGAAGTGTTTGCGCGTGTCGGGCAAGCACAATGATCTGGAAGAAGTAGGGTTGGATACCTATCATCATACCATGTTTGAGATGCTGGGCAACTGGTCTTTTGGTGACTACTTCAAAAAAGAAGCCATCGAATGGGCGTGGGAGTTTCTTACTGATGTATGTGGCCTGCCGGAGGATCGAATGTATGCCACAGTTTTTGAAGGAGATGAAAAAGAACACCTGGAAGCAGATGAAGAGGCACGGGGATACTGGAAAGCACTGATACCCGAATCCCGCATTCTCAATGGAAATAAAAAAGATAATTTCTGGGAAATGGGGGATACGGGTCCATGTGGCCCCTGCTCCGAGATCCACATAGACCTACGCTCAGAGGATGAAGTAAAAAAAGTACCAGGTAGAGACCTAGTTAATAATGACCACCCACTGGTGGTGGAAATCTGGAACCTGGTTTTCATGCAATTCAACAGACTGGCAGATGGTTCGCTTAAAAACCTACCACAGCAGCATGTAGATACGGGAATGGGCTTCGAACGACTGGCTATGGCTGTTCAGGGAAAGCAATCCAACTATGATACGGATGTTTTTCAGCCAATTATCCAGTCTATTGCGAAACGTGCCGGTGTGACCTATGGTGAAGACCAGAAAGTGGATATTGCCATAAGGGTGATTTCTGACCACATCAGAGCTATTTCATTTACCATCGCCGATGGACAGCTGCCGGGCAATGCCAAGGCAGGATATGTGATTCGCAGAATCCTTAGAAGGGCGGTACGTTACGGATACACTTTCTTGAATTTTAAAGAACCTTTCCTCACGGACCTGGTGGGTCAGTTGGCCGATCAGTTTAAAGACACCTTTCCCGAGCTGGACGCGCAGCGTGCATTTGTGGCTAAAGTGATTCGTGAGGAAGAAGTATCTTTTCTCAGAACACTGGAAAAAGGACTGAAACGATTCGAAATCATCAAAGCTGAGACCAAAGGCAAAGTGATCGATGGGAAAACGGCTTTTGAACTATATGATACCTACGGATTTCCGTTGGATCTTACCTCATTGATCGCCAGAGAAAATGGTTTCTCGGTGGATGAAAAAGCTTTTCAGGCTGAAATGCTGATTCAAAAGGAAAGATCTAAAAGTGCAGCAGAGCAGTCTACCGGGGATTGGATAAGTGTGATTTCTGAAGCCGAGGCTTCTGTTTTTCTCGGTTATGAACATCTGGAAGCTGAATCCAGGATCACCAGGTATCGGGAAGTCAAGCAAAAGAAAGGTTCTTTTTACCAGATCGTGCTGGATCAGACCCCTTTTTACGCTGAGAGCGGTGGCCAGGTAGGGGATTCGGGAGTTTTAGAGAATGATGTGGAGCGCATTGCGGTATTTGATACCAAAAGAGAAAATGACCTGATTGTTCATTACACCAAGACCCTGCCCAAAGACCTCACAGCCACCTTTATGGCAAAAGTGAATGTGCAGAAGCGCCTGCTTACCGAAAACAATCACTCCGCCACGCATTTGCTTCATGCGGCGCTGAGAAGCGTCCTTGGCGAACACGTGCAACAAAAGGGATCCCTGGTGAACGAAGAGGTTTTGAGATTTGATTTCTCCCATTTC
This sequence comes from Marinoscillum luteum, assembly GCF_044005705.1. Taxonomy (NCBI): domain Bacteria; kingdom Pseudomonadati; phylum Bacteroidota; class Cytophagia; order Cytophagales; family Reichenbachiellaceae; genus Marinoscillum; species Marinoscillum luteum. Next base: position 81,947 of record NZ_JBIPKE010000012.1, read on the forward strand.
GCTAAGGTGACAGAAGAAGAAATCGCGAAGGTAGAGGCGATTGTAAACAGGAGGATACGTGAAAATATAGCGCTGGACGAAAGGCGCAATGTTCCGATAGAAGAAGCTAAATCATTGGGTGCTATGGCACTCTTTGGGGAGAAATATGGTGAGTTTGTGCGGGTAATCACTTTTGATCGGGATTATTCTGTAGAGCTATGCGGAGGTACCCATGTGCCAGCTACTGGCCATATCGGATTGTTTAAGATCGTAAGTGAGAGCTCTGTAGCAGCTGGTGTACGGCGTATCGAAGCTATTACGGCTGATAAGGCTGAGGCTTTCGTAGATCAGGAATTGGAGATACTTAAAGAAATAAAGGAACTTCTTAAAAACCCCGCAGATCCCAAGAAAGCGATTGTATCTCTTATTGAGGAGAAAAATCAGCTGCAGAAGCAGATTGATGAGCTCAATCAGCAGCAGGGCAGTGCCCTGAAAAAGGATTTAATTAATAAAGTAGAAGATATTGATGGCATCAAAGTAATCACCCAGGAAGTAAAATTACCTGATGCCAATGTACTCAAACAACTGTCATTTGAACTCAAAAATGAAGTTCCTAATCTGGTAGCGGTTTTGGCTGCCAACCTGAACGAAAAGCCGATGCTAAGTGTCATATTGGATGACGCGCTGGTCCAAAAGCTTGGACTCAATGCTTCTGAAATGGTGCGAGCCATGGCGAAGGAAATTCAGGGTGGTGGTGGAGGTCAGCCATTTTATGCCACTGCTGGTGGTAAGAATTTGGCCGGACTCTCTCAAGCGCTTGAGATTGGGAAGAAAATTATTCATGAGAAACTGAAAAGTTGAGATCAAATGATTTCCGAAGAGGTCAAAGCCAAATACAAGCTTGTAGTAGGGTTGGAGGTGCATGCACAGCTGAATACTGAGACGAAGATTTTTTCATCAGATGGCAATTCCTTTGGGGATGCACCCAATACCAACGTGAGCACCATTTCACTGGGACATCCCGGTGTGATGCCCAAGCTGAACATCAAAGCTGTGGAATATGCTATCAAGATGGGGCTGGCCTGTAAGAGTAAGATTAGCGAGTACCAGTTTTTCGATCGAAAAAATTACTTCTACCCGGACCTTCCGAAGGGCTATCAAATCACACAGGATAAGACTCCTATCTGCATAGGTGGATTGGTGCCAGTGGTCTATGATGGCAATCAACACTCAGAGGTAGTACTTAACAGAATACACCTGGAGGAAGATGCCGGAAAATCCATTCACCTGGAAGGTGAGACCGATACCCTCATAGATCTGAACCGAGCGGGTGTGCCGTTGATAGAAATCGTGACCGAGCCGGTGATCAAAACACCGGAAGAAGCAGGGGCTTTTCTGACAGAAGTGAGAAAGCTTGTGCGCTACCTGGGAATATGCGATGGCAACATGGAAGAGGGTTCTGTCCGCTGTGATGCCAATGTATCCGTGATGCGAACCACCGATACCCAATTGGGTAAAAAGGTGGAAGTGAAAAATATGAACTCCATTAAAAATGTGATACGCGCCATTTACCACGAAATGGATAGACAAATAGCGCTTTTGGAGGCGGGAGAGGAGATTATTTCTGAGACCAGGACTTTTGATGCCAATACGGGGGATTCCTCGGGTATGCGCACCAAGGAGGAGTTGAATGATTACCGATACTTTCCGGAGCCTGACCTGAGCCCGCTGAGAGTGACCAGCGACTGGCTGGAGAAGATCAGGGCTGAAATGCCTTTGTTGCCTTCTGATTTCAAAAGCAAGTTTGAAAAGGAATATGGTCTGAGTGAATCAGATGCTTTGGTGCTAACCGATCAAAAGGAGATGGCCTATTTCTTCGAAGAACTGTGTCAGCAAACCAATAATTTCAAAGGTGCCGCCAACTGGATAATGGGTCCATTCAAATCCTATCTGAACGAAACCGGAAATACCATTGAAAGTTCCGTGATCCGGGTCAGTCATTTATCCGGAATCATTCAGCTGATAGATGAAGGAGTGGTGAGCTTTTCTGCTGCCAATCAACAACTTTTTCCATACCTGGTGGCTAATCCCGGGGCTACTCCCTTGGAAGCTGCCCAAACACTCAATATCTTTCAGGAATCGGACACAGCTTCCATTCAGCCGGTGATCGATCAGGTGCTGATCGATAGCCCTCAGAAAGTGGCAGAGTACCGAAAGGGTAAAAAAGGCCTCATCGGGATGTTTATGGGAGAAGTCATGAAGAAGACCAATGGAAAGGTAGATCCTAAGTTGGCCAACCGACTGTTAAGAGAGTCGTTAGAAACAATCAAATAGAAGATTATGAGTCAGAGTAAGTACTTGGTGTTGGGCTTGATTTTGTCCGTTTTTGGATGTGGTAAATCTGGAGAAGATGGAATTAATGTGTCTGGAAAAGTTGAAAATCCTATTAAAGGTGAGCTGGTTGTACTCAATCAATTTGAGTTTACCGGACTGAAACCTATCGATACCATTGAGGTAGATCCTTCGGGAGCATTTGAGTTTTATGTGAAGCCGGCCGAGGCTACTTTTTATCGACTAAATTTTTACAATCGCCAGCAGATGAACCTGGTGCTGGATGGCACCGAAGAGGAAGTGGTGATCATGCTGGAAGGAAATAACCCTGGTGGAGAAGTCTCCGTGACCGGCTCCAAGCACACCAAATACGTGCAGCAGCTGGAAGGGATGATGCGTGATCAGCAGGCGGACGTGAAGGAACTCAATCAGCAGGCCATTGAGGCGAGGATGGCGGATGATCAGCAGACCCTTGCCAGGCTCACAGAAGAGTATTTTGCCCTGATGAAACTGCGTCAGAAGGAGCTGAAAACATTTATCTGGAAGATCACACCTTCATTGGCTGCGTATTACGGGCTGGAGTCATTGCCTGTGGAGGAGCATTTCCCTTTTTACGACAGTGTAGCTCAGAAGTTCAGTGCCGAACTTCCCGGCAATATGTTCACAGAAGAGTTGACCAAAAAGGTTTCGGCCCTCAGAAAACTGGCGATTGGGGCAGAAGCGCCTGAGATTTCGCTCCCCAATCCTGATGGAGAAGTGGTCACGCTGAGCTCTTTGCGTGGAAAATATGTGTTGGTTGATTTTTGGGCCGCATGGTGCAAACCTTGCCGGGCTGAAAACCCCAACGTGGTGAGACTCTATCAGCAATATCAGGATGAAAACTTTGAAATACTCGGGGTGTCATTAGATAGAAACAAAGCCGCATGGGTAGGGGCCATAGAGCAGGATGGATTGCCGTGGGTGCATGTGTCAGATCTGAAGTACTTCAACTCTGTGGCTGCTGCTGAATACCAGATCACCTCCATACCAGCTACTTATTTGATCGGGCCGGATGGTAAAATCATCGCCAAAGGTCTGAGAGGAGCCTCACTGGAAGCCAAGTTGAAAGAAATATTTGGCTAATAGCCTACTTTAAAAACATTTCCTGAAGGGCCGTCCATAAGCGGCCCTTTTCATTTTTATCTGCGTGCAGATCTGCCGGAGCGGCTGACACCAGGATTTGCCTATCAGATACTTTAGTCGGTTGATAAGAAGCCACCGCGGTTCCCAGTTTCAATTCCAGTTCTTTTTGGTATCCAAAACACAGGAGCTTGTGATAGTGTGGTTCATAAGCGTTGATGCCTTCCATTAAGTTGGCCTTTTCGAAATCTTCATTGATGGCGGCCAATATTTTCACCAAAAGCTCTTTGTCCTGTGCAGTAAGCGGAGGTGACCATATGGCCAGGTCATGTACGGTAGGTGGGACGATGGCTGTAGGAGGTTCCTCCACCACGGTTGCTTGCGCCTCCACTTTTTCTTCCACCACTGCCGCTGGGGCCTCCACTTTTTCTTTCACCACAGGGGCTGGAGGTGTCTCTTTTACAGATTCAGGGATGATCTCGTCCAGCAGGTAGAGGTCTTCGGTGATGAAAAAAGGCAGATACTCGTCTTCCATTACAGTTTGAAAATTGATTTTAATTCGTTGGCGTCTTCAGGTTTCATCCGCTTACCCAGAACCAGTCGGAGCTGTCTTCTCCTAAGCGCTCCTTCATACAGTTCCTGTTCCTCGGCGGTTTCTGGTTCTATCTCGGGCACGTCAATGGGTTTCCCCATTTGATCCACGGCCACAAAAGTGAAAAAAGCTTTGTTGGTTTCTATTTTCCTACCGGAAGGAACATCCTCAGCCGTCACCTCTATGTACACCTCCATGGAGGAATTGAAGGCTCTGGTGACAAAGGCATTGAGGGTGACCACATTGCCAAGCTGTATCGCTTTTGAAAAAGAAATATTGTCTACTGAGGCCGTTACTACGATGCGATTACTGTGACGCTGTGCGGCTATGGCTGAGACGATATCCATCCAGTGCATGAGTCTTCCCCCCATGAGGTTATTGAGGGTGTTGGTGTCATTGGGGAGGACCATTTCAGTCATGGTCACAAAGGATTCCCTGCAGTGTTTTTTCTTTTTGCTCATAGGTTATTTTTTCCAGCCGTGTTCGCCCAGCAAAGGTACGAAGCTGAAATTCTTAAATGATTTTTTGGAAATTTTGTTTTCGGTAACCTTGGTGAATTTGTACATTTCCTGGGTTTTCCCATCCCCAACCGGGATGATCAGCTTTCCACCGATTTTGAGTTGCTGAATAAGGTCCTGGGGTACTGATGGTGCGCCAGCAGTCACGATGATTCCATCGAAGGGAGCCTGTGCAGGAAGCCCACGTGAGCCATCTCCCTGATAGAAGTGGGGCCGGTAGCCGAGCCGTGGTAAAAACTTTCGGGTTTGGTTGTAGAGAACCTTATTGTACTCTATGGTATGTACTTCAGCGCCAAGTTCCAGTAGGATACTGGCCTGGTAGCCCGAGCCCGTGCCAATCTCGAGAATCTTATCCCCGGCCTTGATCTCCAGAAGCTCTGTCTGGAAGGCCACGGTGTATGGCTGCGAAATGGTCTGTCCCTGACCTATTGGAAACGCTTTATCCTCATAGGCATGAGTCACAAAGATTTCGTCAAAGAAAAAGTGCCTGGGCAGCTTCATCATAGCATTCAACACCCGTTCATCTGTGATTCCCTTGGAGGCCACTTCCTTTATCAGAAGTTTCCGCATTCCTTTATGCCTGTAACTATCTTCCAATTAGCTAATATTGTAAACCAGTATGTAAAAATATAATCGGACATCGCATAGAAAATCCCATGTTTACAGGAATCATCGAGTCACTTGGCAATCTTAAGGAAACTAAAAGAGATGGTACGAATCTTCATCTGAAAATTTCTTCGGACATCAGTCATGAATTGAAAGTAGACCAAAGTGTTAATCATAACGGCATTTGCCTCACTGTAACTGAAGTGCAGGATGGTGCCCACTGGGTTACAGCCATTGACGAGACCTTGAAAAGAACGAACCTTGGGACTTTGAGCCCGGGTGATGAGATTAACCTGGAAAGATGCCTGCAAATGAATGGCCGTTTTGATGGACACATAGTGCAAGGGCATGTGGATACCACTGCTGTGGTGGAGCGGGTAGAGGATAAGGATGGGTCATGGATCTACAGGTTTGAACTGGGGCCATCCGATGAGGTGATGGTAGAGAAAGGGAGCGTTTGCATCAATGGTGTGAGCCTTACATGTTTCGATATATCCGAAAATTTCTTTAGTGTTGGGATAATTCCCTATACTTTTGATCATACCAACTTCCGAAATTTGAGAAAAGGGAGCATCGTTAACATTGAATTTGATATTATTGGGAAGTATATAAAGAAGTTACAAACCAAACCGGCCTAAATAAATGACCTTGAACTGTATGATTGTGGACGATGACGAAATGTCTCGTTTGCTGGTAAGTAGATTTATAGAACAAACTGACTTTCTCAATCTTACGCACGTCCTGGATAACACCATAGAAGCCTCTAACATACTCGTTGGAGAGAAAAACAATGATGTGGATCTTGTTTTTCTTGATGTGGAAATGCCAGAGATGACCGGCCTTGAGCTGTCAAAGTCACTCAAGAATACCTATCCGATTATTTTCATTACTTCCAAAAAGGAGTACGCCATTGAGGCCTTTGAGGATAATGTGCTTGATTACCTCGTCAAACCAATAGAATATACCCGGTTTTTGAAATCGGTGATAAAGGCCAGGGAGGAACGTGAAAAAGAGCTGAAGTTTGCTGAAATGGAGGACCACATTTTTGTGAAGTCTGACTCCAAACTGGTGCGAATCCCTTTTGAGAATTTGTTTTTTGTGGAGGCCCTGGCAGACTATGTGATCTTCAATACACTCAAGGGCAAATTCATTGTGCATCACACCATGAAGGGAATCGAGAAGAGGTTGCCTATGAGCATGTTTAGCAGGGTGCACAGGTCTTACATCATCAACAGGAGCAAGATCAGCAATATTGAGGATTTCAATATCTCCATTAGTGATAAGGTGATCCCGATAGGTGCTTCTTACAAGGATGAGTTTCTCTCCAGGGTCAATATGCTTTAGCTCTGAGCCGGAAGAATTTCATCATGGTGTAGAGGGCATAAGCCCAGAAAACTCCCACCAGCGTACCTACCAAAATATCAGCCGGGTAATGAACGCCCAGATATACCCGGCTATAACTTACTACAGCAGCCCATAGCAGAAGTCCTTTGCTGAAAAAAGAGCGTTCCTTAAAATAGAAAAAGGCAGCTAAACCAAAGGAGTTGGCCGCATGCCCGGAAGCAAAACCAAACTTTCCACGGCATTCACCTATGATGACGATCAGGTCCCCCAGGTCCGGATCTTTGCAGGGCCGCAGGCGTTCGAAATAGGGTTTCATAAACCCTGCAGTGGTTTGGTCGGTGCAAATGATCACAATGATAAGAGTAATCAGAGGCCATAGGAGCTTCTTGCCTTCCTGCTGATACAGCCTGAAAATCAAATACAGGTAAAGGGGAATCCACAGGTACTTGTCTGACATCCAGATCATGAATGTATCCAGGTAGGGTGAACCCAGACCATTCAGGGTTAAAAAGATTTTCTCGTCCAGTTCCAGCACCCATTCAAGCATGATCCAGCCAGTTGATGTCTTTTTTGAGCCACTTGAGCGTCTCAGCTTCGGGTGAGTTTGCCTGGGGTTGATGATCATAGTGCCACTGTGCCAGTGGAGGCATGCTCATCAGAATGGATTCTGTGCGACCATCGGTGTCCAGGCCAAACTTGGTGCCCTTATCCCATACCAGGTTAAACTCTACATAGCGCCCACGTCGCACCATTTGCCAGTTTTTGTGTGCCTCTTCGTAGGGTTTTTCACGATACTTGTGAGCATAATATTCATAGAGTGGGAGAAAGGTATTTCCTACATTTTGCTGAAAAGCCCACAGCGTATTAAATGACTTTTCTTCAGTTTCTGGATGTAGCCGGTCATAGAAAATACCGCCTACTCCGCGTGTCTCCTTGCGGTGACGGATGTAGAAATAATCATCAGCCCATTGTTTGAACCTCGGATAAAATGAAGGGTCTGTTTGATCACATACAGCCTTGAGTTGATGGTGAAAGTACCCTCCGTCTTCTGGGGTGATGTAGTGTGGTGTGAGGTCTATGCCACCACCAAACCAATAGGTTCCTTTTTCATTTTGGTCCAGGGGAGTAGTCTCGAAGTATCGCACATTCATGTGGATGATGGGCATCCATGGATTGACGGGATGGAGGACTATGGATACCCCTGTGGCATAAAATTCAGATGGAGACAATGCCAAACCCTTTTGGATTTTTTCGGGCAGAGGTCCGTGAACGGCCGAGAAATTGACTCCTCCTTTTTCTATGAGGTTACCATTGGTTATCACTCTGGTGCGTCCACCACCGCCTTCAGCACGATCCCATAGGTCCTCTCTGAATTGAGATTTTCCATCGAGCGTGGTGAGTCCTGAACAGATTTGATCCTGAAGGTTTTTAAACCAATTTTCAACTTGTTTCCGTTGTTCCATGTCTAAAAGGGGTAACCTATCCCGATGTTAACCGCAGCCCGGTTTTTGAAATCCCACAAATCATTTAACTGATAATCACCCAGAATGAAACGCTGGCCCAGCGGATAAGCCGGATCCACCATCTTGTAAGCGATATCCGTTCTGAGGACCAAAAAGGAGAAGTCGAAACGCAGACCAAACCCCGCACCCACAGCGATCTCCTTAGGGAAAGTTTTGAGCCGGAAGACCCCATCATCATTGGTGCCGTTTCCGTAGCCATCGGTCTCCTTTTCGACAGTTTCACTATTCCACAGCCAGATGTTTCCTGCATCGATAAACAGGGCGTAATCAATGAACCCTACCAGATCCCGTCTAAACTCCACGCTTGCTTCCATGATGATGTCTCCCGGCTGTTCACGGCTATTATTCACCTCTATATCTCCGCCATCATCTGAGGTGCTGTATACGGCATAGGCACCTGGTCCCAGACGTCTGGGCTGCCAGGCCCGAATGCTGTTGCTTCCGCCGGCAAAGAAGTACTTCTCGTAGGGCAGTGCCTTATTGCTTCCGTAGGCATACGCCATTCCCAGATTGAGACGGTAAGCCAGCGATGATTTGGAGCTGAGGCGATTGGTACGGCGGACATCCACACTGGCTTTCACGTAGTGGTAGTACTCCAGCGAGTCAAATGAGTTACTGAGGGGTTTTTTACCCAGAATACTTTGAAGGTTTCCCCCGGTTTCTATATAGCCCTGCCAAAGTCCCGAATTGGTGCGGCCACCGAGACCATAATTGTTTTGATTGAACTGTGTGCTGAATGAGGTGAAACTAACAAATGAAGATTGAAATGAACTCACCAACGACTGATTACCACTGTCTTCCAGGGCCTTCAGCGTATCTGCAAAGCTGTCGGAATTTATGGAATTGATATAACTGAGATCAAAGGGTTTCAGGGTGAATTGTGTGCTTTCCTTTACTTGCCATATGTAGGACATACTTCCATTGAAGGTGGTACGTGTGTACTCATCTTTTCTGTCCTCAAAATTAACCCCAGTAGCAATTTTCGTCCTAGGGTTGTACCGCCCAATGGCGGCCCTCTGAGACTCCCGCATGGGAAAAAGGAACTGAGGGAAGGTAACCGAAAGCTGGCCTCCATACTGAAACCGCGAGTAGTTGGTATTGTCTTCACTAACACTCTTGATACCCTGAATGCTGGCATTTCCATCCAGTTGAATGATTTCCAGGCCTCCAAAAACGTTTCGGCTTTTCGCATTAAAATTAAAAAACGGACCGGGAGGCCCCTGAGCATGCTCCAATACGCTCAATCCCATGTCAGTGGAAGTCTGGTATTTTTTCAATGGGCTGGTGAAAATATTGGCAATAAACTCTCCGCCACTACTATCGTAGTTGATGTTTACAAATTTGAAGATATCCAGGTAGGAGAGCTGTTTTTGGGTTTCCAGGGTGTTTTGTTTGCTGTAAAGGCTGTCCTTTTCCAGGAAAATTCTCCAGCTCAACAGTCGCTCCGGGTACTTGTCGTTGGTGAAGCTATAGGTGATATCATGGTATTCCTCGGTTTGCCTGTTTTGTGAATTGGTCAAAGCTGTTTCGTTGGAGAAAATCACTGAATCCATCCTGAAGGTTCTGTGTTGGGACTTGCCTGGCGGATTGGCTATGTTTTCCCGTATCAATAATCTTCTGTCGTCCAGTTGGGTGGAGTCTACCTCAAACAGAACGTACTGCTTCTTAAAGTCATAATATCCATTGTTGGACATCAGGTCGTATACCCGATCCCTTTCTTTGCCGAAGAGCTCCTGGTCGTACTGTTTACCAACCATTTTTTGTTGATTGATGTTAGCTTCAAACAGGCTCTTGACTTGCTTGTCCTGGATTTTGTATACAATGGAATCAATAGTGTAAGGCTTGCTTTCCAGGATTTTGTAGGTCACAAAGGTGCGTTGATTTCTGTGAGTGACGTTCGTGGAAATCTTAGCATTAAAATACCCTTTGGAAAAGAGATAATTTCTAAGATTGATGGTAGAATTGATCAGTTGTGTACTGTCAAATACTGCCAATTGCTCACCCCAACGCATGAGCTGATTACCTTCACGCAGTGTTTTCTCGATTTTTTCGGTCTTTTGTATTTTTTTGGAAGTGAGTTTGGTCTTTCGCGAGTCGGACTTTGCTCCAGCTATTTTCTTATCGTACTTAAGGGTAATTCGCTCTCTTTTGCGAAGTAGTTTTGCAGAGTCGAGGTTGCTTTCTCCCCATTTGTATACGTGCACGAGATGTGCGATAGGGAGGCCCAGGAGTCGTGAGTTGGGTGTTTGGGTCAGCTGAGTCTGGAGAGATTCCTCATTAATGGGCCCCTCTGATTTAATGTTCTGTTTGTACAGGATCGTCTCATCCTTTTTTAGGTACTTTGTGCCTATACAGGAGGAAACGGAAACAGTAATAAATAGAAGGAGAATTTTAATTTTCAAACCCAGCTCGCCCAATGGTATCTATTAAACAATCAAAATTCATCAAATCACTGAAGATAAAAAAGTACCGCACAAAGGAAAAGTGTTTTATCATAGAGGGTAGAAAGAATGTATTGGAGGCCATCCAGTCAAATTATACAGTTAAGTACCTTCTGGCCACCGATGATTTCCTCTATAACAACACATTGCCATCCACTATTGTTAAAGATGTAATTATTAAAGTGGATTCCAACACGCTCACGGAGTTGGGTACCTTTCAGACCAACAATGATTGTCTCGCAGTGGTGGAAATGCCCGAGCAGGAATTGGCCGAAGTGCCTTTCACTGATCATTTAGTGGTGCTTGATGGTGTGAGTGATCCTGGTAATATGGGCACGATCATTCGTACGATGGATTGGTTCGGGTTGAAGTACCTCATTTGCTCTCAGGATTCAGCGGATGTTTATAACCCTAAAGTAGTGAATGCTACGATGGGGTCGTTTGCCCGTGTCAGGGTAATTTACACTGATATCTCTAGGTTTATCTCCGACGCTCCTATTCCTTCATTTGGGGCAGACCTGGAGGGTATTGCTCCTTCACAGTGGTCAACACAAGAGCCGGTGATGCTGGTCATGGGCAGTGAATCCCATGGACTGAGTCCGGAGGTGAAAGCGGTGATCTCAGGCAAGGTGAGTATCCCAAAAGTAGGGATGGCAGAGTCACTCAATGTGGCCATTGCCACGGGGATCCTCTGCCATCACCTCAGGTTTAATCTTTCCTGAGCTGCTTATAAGCATTGATGAGTCCGGAAGTAGAAGCGTCATGATCATGAATATGCTCCTCACCGGAAAGTTTAGGAAGAATGGCTTTAGCTAACTGTTTTCCAAGTTCCACGCCCCACTGATCGAAACTGAAGATATTCCAGATGATTCCCTGAACGAATATTTTATGCTCATACATGGCAATCAGCGACCCCAGGGTTCTCGGCGTGAGCTTTTTGTAGAGAATACTGTTAGTCGGACGGTTACCCTCAAATACTTTAAAAGGTGAGAGCAGGTCTATGGTCTCCTGATCAGCTCCACCAGCCTTGAACTCTGATTCTACCGCCTCTCTGGATTTGCCCATCAGGAGCGCTTCTGTCTGGGCGAAAAAATTGGCCAACAATTTCTCGTGATGGTCATCCAGCGGATTTTGACTTTGGGCAGCAGCCAGAAAATCACAGGGAATCAACTTAGTTCCCTGGTGAATCAACTGATAGAAGGCATGCTGACCATTGGTGCCGGGCTCACCCCAAATGATGGGGCCGGTCTGATAAGTTACCTTTTCTCCATTTCTTCCTACATATTTTCCATTACTCTCCATATCGCCTTGCTGCAAGTACGGAGCAAAAGCGTGCATGTATTGGTCATAGGGCAAAATGGCCTGTGTCTCAGCTCCAAAAAAGTTATTGTACCATATGCCCAGAAGCGCCAGGATGGTAGGTAAGTTGTCCTGATGAGGTGTGTTGAGGAAATGTTGGTCCATCGCTTCAGCACCCTCCAAAAGTTCCCAAAAACGGTCAAAACCAATGGCGCAGGCTATCGGCATCCCGATGGCCGACCATAGTGAATACCGGCCACCAACCCAGTCCCAGAACTCAAACATGTTTGCCTCGTCTATACCAAACTGGGTAACAGACTCCTTGTTGGTGGAGATGGCAATGAAGTGATCTTTTACATATTTCTCATCCTTAGCCGCATCCAGAAACCATTTTTTAGCTGAGAGGGCATTGGTCATGGTCTCTTGCGTGGTGAAGGTCTTTGAGGCGATAATGAACAGTGTAGTCTCAGGGTCTACAGCTTTCAGCACATTCACTATGTGCGTGCTGTCCACATTGGACACAAAGTGAGATTGAATACCTGCTTTCTGGTAAGGTTTCAGACATTCTGTGACCATAAATGGGCCCAGATCTGACCCACCAATTCCGATATTGACAATGTGTTCAATCCTTTTGCCGGTATACCCCTTGAGGTCACCCTGGTGGAGTCGCTCGGTGAAGGATTTCATGCGATCCAGCACGCTCATTACTGCAGGAGTAATGTTCTCACCATTGACATAGTAGGGTTTTTTACCGCAGTTTCTCAGCGCCACATGGAGAACCGCTCTGTTTTCAGTAAGGTTGATCGGCTCACCACCGAACATTTGTTTTTTGGCTTCCTGAAGCCCCATTTCTTCAGCTAGCTCACAAAGTAACGTGAAGGTTTTGCTGTTAATTCTGTTTTTGGAAAAGTCGAGAAGGATATCCTCGAAGGTTTTTGAGAAGGTTTCAAAACGATGCGGGTCTTGCTCGAAGAGCGTCCGCATGTGGGTTTCTTTTATAGTATCAAAGTGTTTGGTAAGTGCTTTCCAGGAGTTGGATTCTTCAGGATTTATGGTTGATAGCATTTGTTCGTTTTTCTTGTAAACTTCACAAGAAAGGAGAGCATTTACAATAAATTCAACCGCATAATCTTCCCAAGAGTGCGATTTAATTAATTGTCACTAAAAAGCCTGCTGAAAATTAGAAGAAAATGCCAAATCCCATTCCTTCTCTTTCGAAAAGCACATACATGTACACGATAAAACCAAGCAGATACAGCACACCCTCTGAGCGATCCAGCTTATACTTAGCGAATGTGAACATGAAGATGAAAAGCATCAGTGTACCGATCATACAGAAGTATAAATCCATGTTAAGTGAAGGAGGGTAACCAAGAGGTGAGTGAATAAGGCCCGTGGCACCGATCACCAGCAGCAGGTTGAAAATGTTGGAACCAACAATGTTCCCGACCGCCAGATCGGATTTCTTTTGAAAAGCTGCAACCGCTGAGGTCGCTAACTCTGGCAGAGACGTACCAGCTGCCAGTATGGTCAATCCGATGAGTTTTTCACTTACGTTGAAAGTTTTCGCAATTTCAACTGCATTGTCCACGATCATCTTTCCTCCGAAGATCAATCCTGCAATCCCCAAAGAGATCATCATGGTGGTTTTTACGCTCCCGAAAATGACGATATCCTCTACCAACTCACCCTCATCAGGATTTCTGGTCAGGTTCATGAAGATATACACCAGAAACAGAATAAACATGACCAGGAGGATGCTGGCGTCAAGTACGTTCAGTGTGTTTTTTTCAGCGCCAAAAAAGAGCACATCATTGACCAGAATGAAAAATATAAAAGTAGCCAGAAGGGAGTAGGGAATTTCCTTCCAAAGGGCATTTCGTTGTACCGTAAGAGGGTATATGATACTGGATATCCCTAATATCAAAAAGACATTGAAGATATTGGATCCAATGATATTGCCAAAGACTATGTCATTCGTGCCTTCATCCGTTGTTACTGTTCCGGATATGATATTGACTACCAACTCTGGGGCTGAGGTGCCCATGGCAACCACGGTTAGGCCGATGGCAATATCTGAAACATTGAATCTCTTAGCCAGGGACGAAGCTCCATTCACCAAAAAATCTGCTCCTTTGATGAGGAGAACAAATCCCACTGCTACTAATAGAATATTGATAAATACAGTCAAGGCGGTTTTTAGGTTAGTTTAAGACGAATATAAATATTTATAGAATCCGTTTCAAAATTCCTTGCAAGATAACTAGATCAAAAGATTAAAGCAACAACCTCTAAAAAGTTATAAACCAAGGTCTTTTACTACAATTTGGGTCTTTTTATCCAAAAGACCAATAGTTTCGTAATACTTATCAGGAGCTGAAATTTGCTCGTTTACTGAGAAGTAAAATTTGATTTTTGGTTCTGTACCTGATGGGCGAACGGATATTTTGCTACCGTCTGCCGTAATGAACTGCAAGACATTGGAAGCCGGGAACTTGATTTTTTCCTCTTTTCCGGTGGTCAGGTCTTTTGAGGTTCCTGCTTTGTAGTCGATCATAGTCATCACTTTCGATTGAGCGAGCATGGATGGTGGATTCTGGCGGAATTTGACCATCATCTCGTTGATTTCTTCAGCTCCGGTTTTTCCTTTTTTGGTGATGGATTTCAACGACTCCTGATAAAGTCCGAACTCGTTATGGATGTTCTTAAGGAGTTCGTACAATGAAGTGCCTTTAGATTTGGCCCATGCTGCCATTTCAGCAATCATGGCACAGGAGGCTATGGCATCCTTGTCTCTCACGGCATCTCCGATCAGGTAACCGTAACTTTCTTCTCCGCCACCAATGAATTCCTCTTTTCCTTCCAGTTCTCTGATCACCTCGGCGATGTATTTAAAGCCAGTAAGGGTGTTATAGAGCTTTACATTGTACTTTTCCGCGATTTTTTCTATGAGGTCTGTAGTCACAATGGTCTTCACTACATACTGTTTTCCATTGAGTTTACCATTTTCTTTCCACTTTCTCAGTAGGTAATAAAGTAATAATGACCCGGTCTGATTCCCGTTGAGCAGTTGAAATTCGTTCTTGTCATTTTTCACGGCTATTCCCACCCGGTCGGCATCAGGGTCTGTAGCCATGACCAGGTCAGCATCTATTTCCTCGGCCTTCTTGAGTGCCAGGCTCAAGGCTTCAGCTTCCTCAGGGTTAGGGTAGATTACTGTAGGAAAGTTGCCATCAGCCATGGCTTGTTCCTTCACCTCCGTTACATTTTCAAAACCCATCCTTTTCAAAATAGGGGGAACCATGGTGGTGCCTGTGCCATGGATCGCGCTAAACACAATCTTCAGGTTCTTCTCCTGGGCAATGGCTTCAGGTGAAAGTGAAAGAGACTGAATCATGTCCAGGTAGGGCTCATCCACTTCATTGCCGATCGACTGTATGAGTGAGGCGTTGGCATCAAAATTCACATCATCAATTGAGGAAATTTTACCTACTTCAGTGATCACATTCACATCATGCGGGGGGACCATCTGGGCACCGTCGTCCCAGTAGGCTTTGTATCCGTTGTATTCTTTGGGATTGTGAGAGGCAGTAAGCACCACCCCACTTTTACAGCCCAGATGTCTGATGGCAAAGGAGAGTTCCGGAGTTGGGCGGAGCGCTTCAAAGAGATAAACTTTGATCCCATTGGCCGAGAAAACGGCTGCCGTGGTTTCGGCAAAAAAGCGACTGTTGTTTCGGCTATCATGGGCAATAGCTACACTGATTTCTTCTCCGGCAAAAGTTTGATTGAGATAATTGGCAAGCCCCTGGGTGGCCATTCCCACCGTGTATTTGTTCATTCTGTTGGATCCGGTACCCATCAGGCCCCTAAGCCCTCCGGTGCCAAATTCCAGGTCTTTATAAAAACACTCAGTCAATTCAGTTTGGTCAGCATCTGCCAACATCTTCTCAATGATGGTTTTGGTGTCCTGATCTACTTTTTGGCTTACAAGCCACTTTTGAGCCTTTGCTGTTACTTCCATGCTTAGATTATCAATTTGATAATATTGGTATTTGAAAAGTTTTTAGAAATATAATAATTACAATAAAGTATTGTATTAATTAAAAATGTATTAAAATTTGCACTTTAATCAATCTCAATATTTTCTGTAAAATAATAGAGGGTATGAATATAAAAAATCTTAATCAAGCATTTGTTGAAATTGCTGAAAAGAAGAATCAACTTTTTCAATTTGCAAAGGAAGGGAGCACCTATCAGGAGCTTCAGGATGAGGTAAGGAGACTGGAGGAAGATTTTCAAATGACCTTTGGTGCTTACATTGAAGAGGCGCTCTTTAATGTGCATGATGAGTACTGTCCGGATAATGAGGTGTTGAAACCGATATCTTATCTGGCTTCTCACTATGAGTCAAAGAATGGGAATGAAGTGTATGATGTTGATCCCGAAGAAGGCATAGAGGTAGAGGCCGATGACTTCCCGGGCATCAAAGCCAAGCTAGTATTGGTGCCTGGCCCTACACGATTGGTGCTTCAGGGTCTGAATGCGGATTTCAAAGAGACTGTCTGGGTGGCCAGACAACCTTTAGAAGCCTAATTTTACTTTCACACGACTCAGGACGGATTGTGCGATTTCTGCGGCACGTTTCTCTCCTGATTGTAAACGTTCTTCCAGCTCGGGGAGGTTGTTGATGTAGTAATCAAAACGCTCCCTGGGCTCTTTAAATTTATCTACGATCAGTTCAAAAAGTGCCTGTTTGGCATGTCCATAACCATAGTTTCCCCCTTCATAGTTGGCACGCATCTCCTTAATCTGTGATTCATCAGCAATGGTTTTATAGATCGCAAAGACATTGCAGGTGTCAGGATTTTTAGGCTCTTCCATCGGAGTGCTGTCGGTGATGATGGACATCACACTTTTTCTGAGCTTCTTGTCAGGCAAGAAGATGTCAAGGATATTACCGTACGATTTACTCATTTTTTGACCGTCGGTGCCAGGGATGGTCATGAGGTTATCGTCTATTCTTGCCTCAGGAAGTACGAAAGTGTCACCATAGGAGTGATTGAATGATGAGGCCATGTCACGGGTCATCTCCAGGTGTTGCTTTTGGTCTTTGCCCACAGGTACGATGTTGGCGTCATACAGGAGTATATCAGCGGCCATCAGTACCGGGTAGGTGAAAAGCCCGGCATTGACATCAGCCAGTCGGTCCGATTTGTCCTTGAAGGAGTGGGCGTTGGCCAACATCGGGAAAGGTGTAAAGCAGTTGAGATACCAGGCCAGCTCGCATACTGCCGGCACTCTCGACTGTCTGTAAAAGAGGTTCTTTTCCGTATCAAACCCGCACGCGATCCAGGCTGCTGCCACGGCATTCACATTTTCACGCCGGGTTTCGGCATCCTTAATGGTGGTCAGGGAGTGGAGGTCAGCGATAAAGAAAAAGGACTCGTTTTTATCATCCTTGGATAACTCAATAGCTGGTATTATTGCACCCAATAGGTTTCCCAAATGTGGTTTCCCTGAACTCTGAATTCCTGTTAATATTCTGGCCATTTCGGATTTTTTGTGCAAACCTAAATAATTTGAATCTTTGTGTGGTTTTAAAACAAGGAAATAGCAAAACAGGTAATTAGATGATGAATAGAAAATTGAGGGTAGGAGGGATGTTGGTCTTGTGTGTGTATTTCACAATAACCGCTTTAGCAGGACAAAACATTCGTTTTTTGAAAGAAAAACACGATTTTGGTGAAATCCACGAAGAGGGCGGGGCTGTGAAGTATGCGTTTCTCTTTGTGAATACCGGTGCTGATCCTTTGGAGATTAAGAATGTGGAAGCATCGTGCGGCTGTACTACGCCTGACTGGACAGACTCTGCTCTGATGCCAGGAGATACCGGCTTTGTGGTGGCGGAGTATGACCCTTTGAACCGACCGGGTAAATTTGAGAAGTCGCTGAATGTAAGCTACTCAGCGGGGCGGTCGGGTTCAGCATCGGCTACTTTATATATAGAAGGGATGGTTTCGCCCAGAGCATCAACTATGGAAGATGAATTGCCGCTTTTGCTGGGGCAGATCAGGCTGAAATATAAAGCCCTGAATATAGGACGGGTGACTACTGAAAAAGTGGTAACAGAATCTTTCAAAGTATACAATGAAGGAGACAGTGCTGTGCGCTGGCTTGAGGACAAAAGCTCATTGCCCGGGCATGTGCAGGTGGTGTTTGATCCGGTGGTGCTCGAGCCAAAGACTCTGGGCGAGATCAGGCTCACTTTTGATCCTGTAAAAAAAGCTGATCTGGGTTTCGTGTCAGATAATATCCGATTGTATACTGATGAAGCTGAAGATGAGGTCAAAGAACTTCACGTGATAGCTACCATCTCAGAATACTTTCCGCCCAGGACCGAGGAAGAAATGAAAAAAGCTCCAAAGCTCTCCTTTGATAAGACGCAGCATGATTTTGGGAGTGTGAATAAAGGTGTGACGGCAATCACCGATTTTAAAATAACCAATAATGGGATGGAAGATCTTGAGATCAGGAGTGTGAAGCCCAATTGTGGATGTACTGTTGCCAGGTTGAAAAAACAGACCATCGCTCCCGGTGAGACGGTGAGCTTCGAGGTGAGGTTTGATACCTCTGGTCGTCAGGGCCGACAATATAAAACGGTCACCGTGTTTTCCAATGACCCGTCGGCGCCTTCTCAGATGATCAGTATCAAAGCTGATGTGAATTAAAAGTCTATTGGGAAGAGAGCCTTTCTCTTCCCAATAGACTTTGCTTGATTTCTATTCGCTAATGTTTTTAGGAGTGTTCTCATGAACTCTTCTTAGGATAACTACATTGTTGGATTTATCCACATCGGCCATTCTTCCGGAAGGGTCAATTTCTATTTTTTCAATGTCTGAATAGGGGATGTCCAGACTAAAAGAATAGGTTGGATGTGTCCAAGCCCAATCTTCACCTACCAATCTTTCGTTAGCAGTTTCTTTAGGCTTTTCGCCTCGCATGATTCCCAGAGGGATGTAGTACTCCAGTTCAGTTCCATCTTTTTTGGTGATGGTGAGATCAATTGGCATGGGCATTTTATCCAACCTTTCCAGATCTACTTTTACCCCATTCTTTACTTCGGACACAGAGGAGATGGCATAATCGATGGTTTCGGTGGTGCCTATCCAGTAATCATAATACCAATGCAGGGAAAGGCCACTTTGTTTTTCCATTACCCGAATAAAATCATTCATGTCAGGATGTTTGAAGGCCCATTCATGATGATATCGGAGCAGACCGGCATCTCTGTTGGCATCACCTATAATGTACCCCAATTGCTCAAGTGAAATGGCCCCCTTGGTGTAGGCTCCTATAGAATAAGCACTATTTCTGCTGTAGTGATCTGAGTGGGTGGACATGGGCTCCTCATAACCAAACTCAACCCATCTGAAATACTTCTTGTACGAATAGTCCAATGGTTGCTTGCTGCCTTTATTCAGGACAAAGTTTTCTGTGTATTCATCCGCAAACGTGGTAAATCCTTCATCCATCCATGGGAGGTAACTTTCGTTGGTAGCCAGCATGCCCTGATACCAGCTATGAGCAACTTCATGCATCATCACCCCTATGAGGGAGTTGAGTGAGCGAAGCTTTGAGTTCTTTCTATTGGCGATGAGCGTGGCCATGGGGTATTCCATGCCTCCATCTCCGCCCTGGATCACCGCATATTCGCTCCAGCCATATTTTCCAAATCGCTTTTGCATGTATTCGAAGGTCTTAATGGTATAGGCTGGAAGCTCTTCCCAATATTTGGTGTCCTCACCCGGGATGTAAAAGAAACGAAGCAGAGGCCCGTCGGGCACCTGAGCAGTCGTCTGAATGTAATCCTTGTCTGCCGCCCATACAAAATCATGCACATTTTCAGCTTTGAATCGCCAGGTGATTTTCTGACCTTTTCTATTCACTTTCACCCCGGTATCTTCATATCCGTAGCCTATTTCATTAGGGTTTTGGAGGATGCCTGTAGCAGCGATCACATAATCTTTGTCCATGGTGATATTGACCTCATAATCTCCCCAAGGGGCATAGAACTCACGGCCTACATAAGGATGGGTGTGCCAACCCATCTTGTCATACTCGGCCATTTTGGGAAACCACTGTGACATGGAATAATCCACGCCATCAAAACTATCTCTACCTGCTCTTCTGATTTGCAAGGGAACCTGTCCTTCAAACTTCATGTTGAAAACTTCAGAAGCACCTGGTAGGATGGGTTTACTCAAATTCACTTCGAGTACTGTTTCAGATACATGGTAAGCGAGTTCAGTACCAGATTGATCCAGAGAGATCACTTTGAGGTATCCTATTTCATCATCGCTCAGTTGAGCAATGCGGGAACCTACTCTGGGATCCGGGTCTGAGATGGTTCTACTCCTCACGTCCATCATGCTATTCGGCTGAAAGGCATTGAAGTACAGGTGGTAGTAAACGTTGAAAAGGGTATCTGGGGAGTTATTGTAATATTTTAAGGTTTGCTCCCCCGTGTACTGATGCGACTTTGAGTTGAAATCGATAGAAATTTCGTAATTGACTCGCTGCTGCCAATAGCCCTGAGCGCTTGAAATTTTGCAAAAAAGGAAAATAAAAGATAGGAATGTTGTGATCTTCACAAAATTATATTTCATGTGGAAAACTTTTCTACGAATAATGTAATCGTCTGGAGTTTTTTATATTATTTTAATAAGCAACTAAAAAAATAATGGATAAGGTTTTCGAATTGGTAATGCTAATTGTTCTGGCCCTGGGCTCAGCGATCCTCTTCTCTTTTGTGATGATATGGAAGTTTATACAAGCAATCTTCCAGGTAGTCGTTGAGAGTTTCAGATCGCAGAGGTTTTAGACATCTACTTTAGCATATTTTGCGTTTTTCTCGATGAAGTCTCTTCTAGGGGCTACCTCATCACCCATGAGCATTGAGAACAAGTGATCTGCCTCAGCTGCAGAATCAATCGTTACGAGCTTTAGGCTTCGTGATTCAGGATCCATTGTCGTTGTCCATAGTTGCTCAGGATTCATCTCTCCCAGACCTTTATATCTCTGTACGTTCACAGAGTCTTCTTTACCTTCAGGGGCCAGTTCTCTGATAATGGATAATCTATCATCTTCCGTCCAGGCATATCGCTCTTGCTTACCTTTTTTGATCAGATAAAGAGGTGGTAATGCAATGTAGAGGTATCCGTTTTCTATCAGCGAACGCATGTATCTGAAAAAGAAAGTAAGGATCAGGGTTCTGATATGGCTACCGTCGATATCAGCATCCGTCATGATGATGATTTTGTGGTATCGCAACTTCTCCATATTGAGCGCTCGCGCGTCATCCTCCATGCCAAACCTGACACCCAAAGCGGTGATGATGTTTTTGATTTCGTCGTTATCGTAGATTTTGTGCTCCTGCGCCTTTTCCACGTTAAGGATTTTACCTCTAAGTGGAAGAATGGCCTGAAACTTTCGGTTTCTCCCTTGCTTGGCAGATCCACCGGCAGAGTCACCCTCCACCAGGTAGATTTCACATACTGCAGGGTCTTTATCGGAGCAGTCAGCGAGTTTTCCAGGTAGGCCTGTGCCTGACAGTACGTTTTTACGTTGTACCATCTCACGTGCTTTTCTGGCAGCCTGCCGGGCCTGTGCAGCCAGTATAACCTTAGAGATGATTTGTTTTGCTTCTTTAGGATGTTCTTCTAAGTACTCCTGCAATGCTTCACTCAGGCTGGTGTCCACGGCACCCATGGCATCTGAGTTGCCGAGCTTGGTTTTAGTTTGTCCTTCAAACTGGGGTTCAGCCACTTTGATGGAAATAACGGCGGTAAGGCCTTCACGGAAATCATCCCCCGTGATTTCTACTTTGGCTTTTTCCAAAAGGCCTGACTTATCAGCGTAGGACTTAAGGGTTCTGGTAAGTGCCCGACGAAAGCCAGCCACGTGTGTACCACCTTCGATGGTATTAATATTATTGACATAGCTGACTACATTTTCTGTATAGGAAGTGTTGTAGTTCAGTGCTACTTCTACCGGGATTTCACCTTTTTCATTGTTGAGGTGGATAGGCTCAGGGATGAGTCGCTCTCTTGTGCTGTCCAGGTACAGAACGAATTCTTTTAGTCCTCCTGTAGAGAAGAACTCGTCGGTAAGATCTGCTCCGTTCTCGTCCTGCTCCCTATGGTCTATCAGGTTGAGCTTGATCCCTGAGTTTAGGAATGAGAGTTCTCGCAAACGGGAAGCCACCGTGTCGTATTTGTATTCACTGTGTGTAAAGATGCTACTGTCCGGCATGAAGGTGATAATGGTCCCATTGATATCCGTTTTGCCCACTTCTTTCACCGGGTACATTGGAATCCCTTTTTCGTACTCCTGCTGATAGATGATACCGTTTCTGTGAACGGTGGCTTTCAGGTGAGTGGAGAGTGCATTCACACAGGAAACCCCCACACCGTGCAAACCTCCTGAAACTTTATAAGTGTCTTTATCAAACTTACCTCCCGCGTGTAGCACGGTCATTACTACCTCCAGGGCAGATCTTTGTTCTTTTTCGTGTATATCTGTAGGAATACCTCGTCCGTTATCGGATACGGTAATGGAATTGTCCTTATTGATTTCTACATGGATGTCATCACAATATCCTGCCAGGGCTTCGTCAATAGAGTTATCAACTACCTCCCAAACCAAATGATGCAAGCCTCTGATGCCCACATCTCCAATGTACATAGCTGGCCTTTTCCTTACGGCTTCTAATCCCTCAAGTACCTGAATATTATTAGCTGAATAATCTCCTTTGGCCAATGACTTTCTTTGTTCCATATTTCAATTTTTCAAACCCCAAAAATATATAAAATATGCTTCTCCGACCCCTTGGATTTGGACTTTTGCTGTATTAGTTTTATCAACTAAATATTTAGTTATGAGATTGATTTTGTTTTGTCTCCTTACATGGCTGATATCATGTCCTTTGGCAGCACAGGAGGGTGGTAGAGATCCGGAACTCGATAGCGTAGAGCGGGTGCGGATGGAGCGCTGGCAACGGGCTGAGCAGGGAAGAAAAATCTTTGAGCGAATGTATGCCGAGGATCCGAGGGCCGCTGTGGATTCGGCCAATGTAGCCATCAGACGGGCTCATCAAACTGAGGGGCAAGAAAAGTTGTTGGCTTATCAGGCGAATACCCGGATTGATACATTGGTGGAGATTGATCTGAGCTACGCAGGTTTGGATAGAATTCCTGAATTTGTCTTTGAGGCAACCAACCTTAAGGTGCTCATCATTGACCATAATGATATAAGGAAGCTGCCGAAGGAGCTGGGAAGGCTCCAGCATCTTGAGCGGGTGTACTGGCGAGCCAATCATCTCGACCGATTTTTATGGGTGCGGATACAAAGGATTCCAAATCTCAAGAAGCTTGATCTGAGCAATAACCTTCTCGAGCGATTGCCGAGTGGGATTAGAAAGCTGGAGGGGATGAATGAGTTGGTACTTGATCAGAATTTTTTCAGAGAAGTGCCCATTAGTAGGTTGAGTAAAGTGAGTTTCCTGAACCAGGTGTCTTTTAATAAATCTCATGCCTTGATGTTGTCTGATGGCAAGTATGAGAAATTAAGCTTTTTAGAAGTTTTTAAAGCCAATAATTCCCGACTGACGGCTATAGATCCTACCTTTTATAACATGCAGGGGCTGAAGGAGCTGCAGCTGCAGGAAAATGAGCTCTCCAGCCTTCCACCCGGGATCTCCCGCATGCGCAAACTAGAGAAACTGTCATTGTATAAAAATAAGCTCCAATCACTACCAGAGGATTTCTATGAGTTGGACTTGAAGGTGATAGACCTATATTACAATGAGTTGGAGATGATTCCGGAAGAATTGGGAGCATTAAAGAATTTGGAGGTATTATTTCTGGCGAACAATAGAATTTATTCCCTTCCTGAAAGCATAGGCAAGCTGTCTAACCTTACCGAAATGTATGTGCATCACAATCGCTTGAGTGTGCTTCCTGAGTCCGTCAGCAATTTGAAAAAGCTTACCGTTGCCCGGGTGAATGACAATTACCTGGTGGATTTTCCCAGTCAGTTCCTGGAAATGAAAGACCTGAATGACCTGGATGTATCCAATAACCAAATCACCACCATTCCAGATGAAGTGGAAGCTTTACCCAGCCTCAGGTTATTTACTTTTCAGGAGAATCCTATAGCCATTGATGGACAGGCCAATCCTCACCTGGCACCTATGATCGTGCGGATGATGGAAGCCGGAGTGATCTGTGTGCCCAGAATATATGCTCAGGAAGTGGAATGATCAGAAGGTGCTGGCACTCAGCATCACCAGGGTGCAGGCGTTCAGCGTTTCTATGCCCTGATCGGCGGCTTTTGCTGCGAGTCGATCGTTTTCTGTGCCTGGGTTAAAAATGATTCTCTTTGGCTGTAGGCTTAGAATATACTCTTCCCATTCACGCTGATGCGTGGGGTTGAGGTATAGGGTGATTGTGTCCACTCCATCCACCGGAGGTTTTTCTCTTAGATCCAGGATTTCATTTCCAAATACTTCACCTCGTTTGATGCCCACAGGCACAACCGGATGTTGGTGATTGGTGAGTCTCTCAGCCGCCAAAAAGGCGTATCTGGTGGGATTGGGCGTGGCGCCTATGATCACTGTTTTCTTTTTGTCCATTTAAAAACTGGTGCTTCTGCGTTTTGGGCCGGCATAGCCGATGTTGAGTGTGATAATGATAGGTAAATAGAATTTATCCTGATTTAGTTCATCGAAGAGAAAACGAAATGGCGCTTCTGCATGATTGGAGAAAATTCTACTTCCCAGGGCTACCCCCAGGTTCAGGTCGAAGGTAAGTCCGGAATCAGATGCTCTTTGCATCCATCGGTCACCAATGAAGAACCCATAGGCGAATCTCATTTGCTCTGAGGTGAACCGCTTTTTGATGGGTGGGCCGGAGAGGCTGTCTAGTGTGCTTACATAGTGTTGTAAATAGCCTGCTGAGAGCTGGTGGCCAAAATAGAACATGCCCAGATCCGTATCTTCGTGATAAAATTTTTGTTTCAAATGGATATCCAGACCCAGTGTACTCACTTTGTTATATCGGTCAGAGAAGTCCTTGTAAAATGGTTTTTTGTGAGCGACGATTTGTGCTTCATATCCCAGCCTCTCCTGTATGTAGTATTCCATAGAGATGGGCAATTGACCAGCCAGCGTCCACAGCGGGTTGGTGCCTAATATAAAACCTGTGTATTCGTTGATGCGAGGGTTGAAGTACCTTATTTTCTTGTTTTTATATCGGTACTCCGGTTTGTCGCTGGCTTTTTTCACATCCTCGCTTTCTTTGACGTTTGAGGTTCGGAAAATAGGACTTTGTTCTTCGTACACGGGTCGGTAGATGCCAGCCACTGATCCATCCGGATTGTAAAGCGTCCATTCGCCCACTCTGCGGTCGTCCTTGATCGTGCCGGTCATCTTCAGAGAACCATCCGGGTAATAGCCGGTATAGGCCCCTTCGCCTTGTTCGAAGACTGCAGCGCCATCCTCCAGTCCCTCTTCGCTGAAGTAAACCCATCGGCCTTCCCGTCGGCCTTCCTGCATGGCTCCCCGAGCCTTTTGCTTACCGCTGGCATAGTACTCAATGTATTCTCCGGTTCCCTGGTCGTAACGGCCTTCTCCTTTGATTTCGCCTGTTTGATAGTAGAGTTTCCAAAAACCATCCTTTTGGTTACTGTTCATTTCACCCTCACTACTGAGGCTTCCATCGGGGAAATAATATTTCCAGGGGCCGGATTTTTCACCCTTCAAGAACTCACCTTCGGCAGCCAATTGACCGTTTTTGTGAAAATACTTCCAAAGACCATTTCTGAGTCCGTTCACAAACTCTCCACGCGCTTCCACTTCACCGGACTCGTAGTAGTAGGTCCATAGGCCCTCACTTTTATCAAACTCATTGCGGCCCTCAGTTTTTAGTTTTCCGCTGGGGTAAAACTCCTTGTAAATTCCCTTTCCTCCGTTAAAAAAGGCCTGAGCCTTCAGTGAGCCATCCTCATAGAAGTAATTCCAAATGCCCTCTTTGTCATTGTTGTAGTAGATGCCGGTGCTTTTTTCTTCCCCGTTTTCAAAGTAGTAGGTCCACTGGCCATGTTTGATGTTGTTCTGGTAGGAGCCAACGGCCTTCGGTTCACCATTTTCATAGTGATATTTCCACAAGCCTACTTGTTGGTTTTTCTGGTAATGACCTCTGGCCTTTTCCCGTCCATTTTCGAAGTAATAGATCCAGGTGCTGTCTGACTCACCATGACTATAGTGTCCAAAGATTGCGAGCGACCCGTTTTCATAAATGGAGTGGTAAAACCCATGTAGGGTGCTGTCCTTTTTCAGCAGGGTAATGACCTCTTTTAATTTGGTCTTTTGGTCATCGTAGTACGTCTTTTTCTCGAAGGTCTTCTGACCCAGAGCACAAAAGGGGCTGATAATTATGAACAGTATGATCCATGGGAGGTATCTCATTACATCAGGATAGACCTAAGTTACAGCTTTTCGCGGGTACCCCATTGTGCTAGCTCTTCCGCAGACCAAAGCTCAGGGTAGAAGATTACCTGTTGCCTTCTTGGAGGAAGATATTTCTGCCAGTTGGTGCCACCCGTAGCTTTGATCACTTCGGGGTCTTTCTGTAGATAACGCACCGCAGACTTATAGTGCATCAATGGCCACTGTACATTGGCCCTGTGGTCCAGGTTTTTCAGCGCTTCAGCTATTTCCTGATCCCCCTCAAAAAAGTCGTGGTACAGCTTTCTGAGGTTGGTTTTGCGAACTTCCCTGGCTCTGGACACAAAGGTGTCTGAGTATTTTTTCTCAAACTGCTTGAGTGTGAGGGTTTTTTTACCCGTAGCTAATTCGGTAGCTCCTTTTTTCCAGTAGAGGTGCTCGTAAATTTCATTCACATCACTCTCATCACCATAGGTATCTCTTGTGTCTGAGCAGGTCAGCAGGTGAAAATCTGTGGAGCCGATTTCTACGAGACGGTATTGCCCAGACTGAAACCCCGAAGAGGGGAGGAGTGACATTCTGAAATTTAAAAATTGCTCCGGATCCATCCCATCGATCATCACATCAAAAGAATAGATGAGGTGATCAAAATAGCGATTCATTCGCTTCACCCTTTTGAGGTAAGTATCCCGCTCTGGTGTTTCGGTAGACATGATCAACTGATCCTGCTCATTGAGGATGAGTTTGAAGTAGAGTTCGGTGATCTGGTGGTATAGAATAAAAATTTTCTCATCCGGAAAACTGGTTCTCGGAGTTTGCAGGCTAAGCAGGGTATCCAGTCGGATGTAATCCCAGTAGGTGAGGTAGTCTGAGTGCAGTAGCCCATCCAGATAAGCGGATAAATCCTGCCCCATTGCATCGTACTTAGCTTCTAGTTTTTCCAGTTGAGTTAAAATCTCTTCACTAAAGTTTCTGTTTCCCATTCTTTCGTTCTGCTTTGTTGTAAATTTGAGCCAATAAAACTGATAAAACAAAAACAACCCTATGTCAACTGACACATTAACCCCAAATGGTCAGGCTACAAAACGCAATTTTAAAGACGAATTTGAATCGCCTGATTTTTACCAAATTGACGACTTACTGACCGAAGAGCATAAGTTGATCAGATCTTCCATCAGAGATTTTGTGAAGAAGGAAATCACCCCTTACATTGAAGATTGGACCGAAAAGAATCATTTCCCAAGTGAAATGGTTCGGAAGTTCGGAGAGATCGGTGCCTTCGGCCCTACGGTCCCCGAAACCTACGGTGGTGGAGGTCTGGATTACATCTCCTATGGTTTGATCATGCAGGAGATTGAGCGTGGCGACTCTGGTATGCGCTCTACAGCCTCAGTACAGGGATCACTCGTGATGCACCCCATTTATGCTTACGGATCCGAAGAACAAAAAAAGAAATATTTGCCCAAGCTGGCTTCCGGAGAGATGCTAGGCTGCTTTGGCTTGACAGAGCCCAATCATGGCTCCAACCCAAGTGGCATGGAGACTAACTTTAAGGACATGGGCGATCACTATTTGCTCAATGGTGCTAAAATGTGGATTTCGAATGCTCCTCAGGCGGATATCGCAGTGGTTTGGGCTAAAAATGAAGAGGGCCGGATCAAAGGACTCATCGTGGAGCGTGGCATGGAGGGCTTTTCCACGCCGGAGACTCACGGTAAGTGGTCGCTGCGTGCATCCTGTACCGGCGAGCTGGTATTTAGTGATGTAAAGGTTCCCAAAGAAAACATGCTGCCTGGCAAAGATGGATTGGGTGCTCCTATGGGCTGTCTGGACAAAGCCAGGTACGGCATAGCCTGGGGTGCCATCGGTGCAGCTATGGACTGCTATGAGTCCGCCAGAAGGTACGCCGCAGAGCGGATTCAATTTGGTAAACCTATCGGGTCGTTCCAGTTGATTCAAAAGAAGCTCTCTGAGATGCTGACTGAGATTACCAAGGCTCAGCTGCTCAACTGGAAGCTGGGTAAAATGATGGATGAGGGCAAAGCTACTACTGCCCAGATTTCATTGGCGAAGCGAAACAATGTGGCCATAGCGCTGGAAATTGCCAGAGAAGCTCGCCAGATTCATGGTGGTATGGGCATTACCGGAGAGTATCCGATGATGCGACACATGATGAACCTGGAGTCTGTAGTGACTTATGAAGGTACACATGACATCCATTTGTTGATCCTGGGAGCCGAGATCACAGGCATCCCTGCTTTTGGATGAGCTTTTGCGAGTAGAAGACTTTTGATAAAGGCCGCTGGTTAAGTGGCCTTTATTTTGTGGTATCACCTTCATTCCAGGAACTTCAAAAGCATCTTCAGAATTTAATCACTGATTTTAATGCCCGTGCTTCGAGATTGTCTTCTTTGCAATACAAATTAACCGCTTATATAAAATATTCTTAGGAGCATCGATATTCTCCTTAATATGCCATTCCATTTACCTAATTCAATTAATAAGCTATGAAGAAACTGATTTTGCTTTGTCTGGCGCTGGCTTTTCATGGTATCTACGCACAGGAAACTTTTCCTGTAAACGGGGTTCCGGATGAGCGGTCAGGGCATTATGCATTTACCAACGCCACCATTTTTGTAGACTATCAGACTAAGCTGGAGAATGCTACGCTGATCATCAAAGATGGCAAAGTCACCGCGGTAGGCACGGGTATATCCATTCCTAAAGGGGCCATTACTGTAAATTTGGAAGGAAAATATATATACCCGGCCTTGATCGATCCCTATTCAAACTATGGATTGCCGGAGGTCTCCACCTCCAGGAGTCGCGGGAAACCACAATATGAAAGCAGCAACAAGGGCCCGTACGGCTGGAACGATGCGATACGCTCCACCTACAATGCCTCAGAAGAGTTCGCCCTCAATGAGAAAGAAGCGGAGGGGTTGAGAAAAGCGGGCTTTGGAGCCGTGAACACCTTTAGTCCGGATGGAATCATGCGAGGGACGTCACTGTTTACCAACTTGTCCGATGCACCGGTGCAGGATGCCGTCCTTTCGGATAAAGTGGCAGCGCACTATTCATTTAGCAAGGGGACTTCCAAGCAGGAGTATCCCGGCTCCATTATGGGCGTTGTAGCATTGCTCAGACAAACCTATTATGATGCCGTGTGGTATCGCACGCAGGGTAGTGCAGAGCAGGTCAATCTCTCCCTGAAAGCATTTAACGACGTGCAGGGCTTGCCCCAGGTATTTGAAGCTAACGGAGGTAAATTGAGAGTGCTGCTCGCAGATCAAGTCGGGGATGAGTTTGGAGTGCAATACATCATCAAAGGCAATGGAGATGAGTATCAGCGGATTTCCGAAATCAAAAAGACGGGCGCTTCATTAATTATTCCTGTTACCTATCCTGAGGCTTATGATGTGGAGGACCCGATGGCGGCATTGGATGTGTCTCTGGAGGATATGAAGCACTGGGAACTGGCTCCGACCAATGCAAGTATGCTGGCTAAGGCCGGAATTGAGTTTTCTTTTACACCTTCAGGGTTGAAAAACACTGATGACTATTGGAAAAACATCCGCAAGGCTGTGACTTATGGCCTTACAGAAACCCAGGCACTTAAAGCACTCACCTACACTCCGGCCAGGTATTTCAACATGCAACAAAAGGTAGGAGGATTGAAGCAGGGTATGATGGCCAATTTCTTTGTGGCCTCAGAGAGCATTTTTGAAGAGAAAGCCAAGATTCATCAGACCTGGGTACAAGGCAGGAAATATGAAATTTCGGATCTCAGTACACCGGATTATGCCGGAAAATATAATTTGAAAGTAGGAGACACTTTCTATGCACTTGAGATTTCTGGTGAAGCTGGAAGTCATTCCGCAAAGGTGGTGGTCAACGACTCCACAGACCTGAAGGTGAAGCTGAAAATAGAGGAAAACCGCGTCACGCTAATCTTTAAGTTAGAAGAGGAGGAAGCGAATACCCGACTCACCGGCTGGGTAGATCCGGGGGCCTTTGGGGGTACCGGTCAGCTAGCGGATGGTAGCTGGACCAAATGGTCAGCCGCCAGAGTAGGTGATCTTGATGAAAAAGAGGCGGACAAAGACGCTGAGGACAAGGAGGAAGAGGAGGACCAAACTCCCGATTTAGGCAAGATGATTTATCCGTTTGTAGCCTATGGCTGGACAGAGCAGCCAGTACAGGAAACCATATTGTTTAAAAATGCTACTGTATGGACGCTGGAAGGTGATGGTAAGCTGGAAGGTGCTGATGTACTGGTAAAAGCCGGGAAAATAGCCAGTGTAGGCAAGGGACTCGCGGGTGAAGGAGCAAAGGTGGTAGATGCCACAGGCAAGCACATCACTCCCGGGATCATAGATGAGCACTCGCACATTGCGCTTTCCTCAGTGAATGAAGGCAGCCATGCCATCACTGCTGAAGTGCGGATGTATGATGCACTGAACTCCGAGGACGTTAACCTGTACAGACAACTGGCGGGTGGGGTCACTGCGGCTCAGCTTTTGCATGGCTCAGCTAACCCTGTAGGTGGGCAATCAGCCCTCATCAAGTTCCGTTGGGGAGCAAGTCCCGAAGGATTGAAAATCAAAGGAGCTGATGGATACATCAAATTTGCTTTGGGAGAAAATGTAAAGCAGTCCAACTGGGGCGCAGATTATAGCATCCGTTTTCCACAGACCAGAATGGGAGTAGAGCAGGTGTTTGTGGATGGGTTTACCAGAGCCAAAGCTTATGGTGAAGCTAAAGCCCGGTATGAAGGCCTTAGTAAAAAAGTGAAAGCTTCCACTCCGGCACCGCGCAAGGATTTGCAGTTGGAAACACTTTTGGAAATCATTAATAGTGAGCGTTTCATCACCTGCCACTCTTATGTACAGTCTGAGATCAATATGCTTTTGAAAGTGGCAGAGTCATTTGATTTTCGAATCAATACCTTCACACACATTCTTGAAGGCTACAAAGTGGCTGATAAGATGGCCGAGCACGGAGCAGGTGGTTCTACCTTCTCAGACTGGTGGGCATACAAGTTTGAGGTGAAGGATGCTATTCCCTACAATGCCTCTCTGATGACCATGGCTGGGGTAGTAGCCGCCATCAATTCCGATGATGCAGAGATGGCGAGAAGGCTCAATCAGGAAGCCGCCAAGTCTGTGAAGTATGGCGGAATGGATGAAATTTCGGCATTGAAGTTAGTGACCTTAAATCCGGCCAAATTGCTTCATCTGGATGATCGGATGGGTAGCATCAAGGTGGGGAAGGATGCTGATGTGGTACTCTGGAATGACCATCCATTGAGCATTTATGCCAAACCAGAAATGACCCTCGTGGATGGGGTGGTTTACTTTAGCCTGGAAAAGGATGCTGAGATGAGAAAGCAGATACCTGCTGAGCGAGCCAGGTTGATCGAGAAAATGCTAGATGCGAAAAATGGCGGAGAAAAGACTCAAAAGCCTAAAAAGAAAGACAAGCACTATTTTGAGTGTGAAGACATCATAGAAGAAGGTTTCACTCTTAACCATCAGGACAATGACTAAGCAAATCACTACATATATCATAGGAATAATCTTGGGGTGGAGTGCTTACGCACAGGTGCTGGCACCGGCCCCTGCTCAAAGCGAACCAATCGCGATTATGAATGCCACTGCCCACCT
Source organism: Marinoscillum luteum (assembly GCF_044005705.1). Taxonomy (NCBI): domain Bacteria; kingdom Pseudomonadati; phylum Bacteroidota; class Cytophagia; order Cytophagales; family Reichenbachiellaceae; genus Marinoscillum; species Marinoscillum luteum. The sequence continues at coordinate 113,871 of NZ_JBIPKE010000012.1, forward strand.
GGGCAATGGAGAGGTCATAGAAAACTCCATTATCACCTTCAAAGAGGGCAAGATAGCGCTGGTAGCCGATGCCACCAGAGTGCGTGTAGACCTGAAAGGCTACCGGCTGATCGATGCGGCCGGGAAGCATGCATATCCGGGAGTGATTCTTCCGCTTACTAACCTTGGGTTGGTAGAGTATGAAGCGGTGAAAGCCAGCAGAGACTTTTCCGAGACGGGTAATCTGAAGCCTCATGTGAGAACCGCCATAGCTTACAATACCGACTCGGAGTTGATTCCTACCATGAGGTTCAATGGAATTCAGCTGGCCCAGGTGGCTCCAAGAAGTGGCCGGATAGAAGGTACCAGCAGTATCATGCAGTTGGACGCCTGGAACTGGGAGGATGCCCTTTATCAGGAAGACGATGGAGTTCATTTGAATTGGCCCTCGCTTTCCTATGGTGCCAGATGGTGGATGGGTGAGACTGAGCGCAGGGAAAACAAGGAGTACGATGCTCAGGTAGCGGAGGTAACCCAATTGCTTCAGGATACCAAAGCTTATATGGAGCAGTCATCTGGGGAGAAAAATCTCATTTTGGAAGCCATGGTGCCTGTTTTGAAAGGCGACAAGCAGTTGTTTGTCTACGCAAACAGGCCTAAGCAGATCGTCGAAGCAGTACAGACGATCAAGCAGTATGTGCCTAAAATGGTACTGACCGGAGGTGAGGATGTGTGGTACGTTCGGGATTTGATCAAGGAAAACAATATCCCGGTATTATTGGAAAATGTGCATCGCATTCCCGGCAGGGCAGAGGAGGATACAGATTGGTGTTATAAACTCCCGGCTATGCTGCATAACGAGGGCATTCTGGTGGGGCTGACCCACGTGTCGGAAATGATTGCCAGCTCCCGAAACCTTCCATTTTTTGCTGGTACGGTAGCAGGGTATGGGGTGGATAAAGAAACAGCCCTTCAGATGATCACTTCCAATACCGCAAAAATCCTTGGAATTGATGATAAAACCGGGACTTTGGAGCAAGGTCTGGATGCCAACATTGTGATCTCTAATGGTGATTTGCTGGATATGCGTACCAATGATGTGGTCTACTCCTTTATACAGGGCAGAGAGGTGTCGCTGGATGCCATGCAGCAGCGCTTGTATGAGAAGTTCAAAGAGAAATATGAAGGTCAGATGAAATAACCGGATGATTTAAACGAAAAGCCCGCCCCGATGCAATCGGGGCGGGCTTTTTTTGTTTGAAAATATAGAACCGGGCGGATCACTCCGCCGGATTCAGATTGGTTAGGCTATTGCTTAATGATTCTTCTGACTTTGGTTTCACCCGCACCAGAGATTCGGATGAAATAATTTCCTGCACTCAGACCATTCAGGTTAATTTGAAACTCATCATGGTCACCGGAAATTTTAAGGTCTCTTCTTACCCTACCAGAGATGTCCAGGACCTGAATGCGATCATACCCTTTGGTTTCCGTTTTGAGGGTGACGATATCCTTTACAGGGTTCGGAAATACTGTAAGGTCCGAATTTATCACCAGGTCAGCAGGTGTGGAGGCTACCCTGGCTCCTGAGCTACTGCAATTTCCCACAACAAAGCTGTGTCTGTTGGCTGAGGAATTTCTTTCTCCTCCTTCCGGCACACTATAGGTGTAGTAGAAGTAGATAGTTTGTCCATTGGCAGCATTGATGGTGTGCGGACTATTGGGCGATACCCCATAACCAGGATACGTGCCATTGGGATCTGTGCCATAGTACAGGATGGTGGTAGGAGTGCCCGTGCCGGCAGGTCCCGGGATGAAGGTCAGGGATGGGTTAGAAGCATCCTCTGAGATGTCTACCGTATAGTCTCCGTTTGGTCCGGATTGAGTACAGCCTGATGGGGTGGAGGTTTCTTCCACCGCTTCCACGTAATTCAGGTTGAGGCCTGCGGCATCAAACACTACCCTTAGGCTATGGTTCCCCGGGCTTATGGCTATCCCCGGTACTGTAACGGTGGTATAGCTTTGCCAGCTCCCCGTATTAGGCACTGCGATGGTTCCTGTTATGTTTATTCCATCCACTTCTATGTGCAGACGACCAGCACCACTTGGTGAGGCTACCCGCACGCTTAATTCGTAGCTGGCTACAGTGGAGGTAATGTCGTACTCCAGCCATTCTCCGGCATCTACCCAGCCGATGTTGAACCCACCACCTGTATCTCCGGTGGCTTCTATATCCACATCATCCGTGCGGTATCCGCCTCCGGTATTGCCGGCGGAGGTATCATGATAGCCCACACCTTCGCCTCCTTCTTTATAGTCCTCTGACTGCACGATGCCCGGTAGTGGAGCATAGGTTACCGGGTTTCCGGTGGTCAATGATACATTGCTCATGGTGGCAGTGCAGAGCGTGCCATCGTTGTGGGAGGTGGTGATCAACCCTGCATAGACCGTAGATCCCATGGAAATAGTGGCTGTTCCCACGGTTGTCCAGGTAGAGCCATTGGCTGAAACCGAGCTTGTGAAGGTGTCTCCGGCACGTTCCAGTTTTACCCAATAAGGTGCGTTGGCTGTAGGGCCGCCGGTGTGGCTACTGGAGCCTCCCGTGGCTGTACGCCGCTGAAAGGCACTGGTACCAGTTGGTGTGATGGCAGTGAGTGCATGCTTCGAGTTGCCGGCAAGAGATTCCCGGATCATTACGCCCGCTTTAGCCCATACATCCGTATTGGTCATGGAATTGACCTGCGCGGTGATTACGCCATCTCCAGTGAGCGACTGGTACACATAGTGAAACTCATCGGTGGTTCCCCAGATATCACTACCTGATCCATTTACCGTAAAAGTGCCCGATGAATAGGAAGCCGATCCTGTAGCGGCCACCGCTCCAATGTCTTGTGATTGCCAGGGAGAAGGCAGGCCTCCGGCAGGGTTTGTTACTGTAATGTTAGAGGAGGCCGTGTATCCTCCGTCTGTAGTGGTCACGGTGATCGTTGCATTGCCAGCACTTTGGGCAGTCACCAAGCCACTTGAGTTGACAGTAGCTACGGTGGCATTGTTGGTAGACCAGCTCACACCAGGGTTTGTCGCTCCACTTGGTGTGACGGTTGCGGTTAATTGTTGTGTTTCTCCTGGTTCCAGGCTTGCGGTGCCAGGTGATACCGAAACTCCCGTTACTGGCACATTGGATCCATTGCCATCTGTCCAATAGATGTCGTCAATGGCAAACTGAAAAGTGGAGGCTGGCAGGCTTCCGTCCAGGCTGGTAATGGCAAATAGGTATCCAAGGTTTTGGAAAGCCACCAACCCTGTGAAGTCTTCCAGAGGGATTTCCACCTGACCCCATTCACCGTTTCTTACCAGTCCATACTGATTAACTCCCGCAGGGAAGTTGATGTATTGCTCGTTGGTGTAGTTGTCGGTGATGCCTATTCTGAAGGAGACATTGGCAGGAATTTTAATTCTAAATTTCATAGAACCATTTTCCACAAAACCCGACATGTTTTTTCCGTAAAGGGAAGTCACCCCTCCACCAAACCAGCTGTTTGCGGTGGTGGTTTCCCATGCGATGACATTGGAGCCTTCGTAGGCAGGAGTGGTTCCCTCCTGTACAGTACCTCCCCAGGCATAGATGGCAGCGTCGCTTCCAAATACCAATTCATTATTGGTAGGCGTGTCGTCTGTATAGACGCCAAAAGTGCCTGCTTCCGGAGAAAGTGCTCCATAGTCAAAGGCTACCTCCCCATGTCCGTTCCATTCTGATACCCGCACATAGTCAATGTACATCTTGGCCGGAATAGGGGCCGTCACAGCACCACTGTTGGCCGCATCCGTGAAGTTGCCACCCACGGCGAGGTTGAGCAACATGAAGAATGGTCGGGTAAATGCAGCGGTCACCCCATCAGGATCCAGGGGGAGTGGGTTGGTGTACAGGTCGTACTCCGTACCATTGTCTTCCACCGCAAAACGCATTTGAGTGGGCTCCCAGTAGAGGCGATAAGTTACGAATCGGTTGCTGAGGGCATTGGCGGGTACGTAGGGCTGGTTATAGTCCACGTCGTAGGCAATACTTCCATATCCACCGTCTTCGGTTTGGAAAATGGCATTGGCTCCCACAAAATTATTGGAAGAGACGCCCGGATATCCCTGGCGGGTACGTTCTTCGGCTTTGTGTCCCATTTCCATCATGTCTATTTCTCCTTTTGCGGGCCAGGCCTGGTTCACAGTGCCTAGGAGCCAGGCGGCGGGCCAAAGTCCTGTTTCCAGGTTTGGCACACGCATTCGTACCTCTATGAGTCCGTAGTGGATGGAGAGTTTGCCTTCAGTGTCCACTTTTCCTGAGGTGAACGATTGGGATCCCATGCTTTCGTTTCTCGCTTCCAGCACCAGGGCGTTATTGCCAGACTCTCCAGGGATGGCCTCTATGGATACATTGTTGCCGTGGTAATATTCCAGTTCGGCATTTCCCCAGCCGCAGAGGCCCGGGCATCCATCACCGACATTGGGTGTCCATATGTCGGTATTGAAAGTGTCAAAATTGTCCTCCCACAGGACATTGCCTACCTGGGCTTTCGCCAGAAGGAGGCCTGATAAAAGGAGTATCAGAACCAGTAGGGGTCTGATGTATTGGTTGGATATTGTGATTGGTGTCATAGGTAATAGGTTATTTGTATCGTTTGTGAATTGATTATGGCGGTTAATTCACTGGAACACCTTATGGTGGAGTGCTTTGTGAGTGGTGTGGTGAGTGATTGTTTGTGTGCATAGGTTGTGATTGGTTTTATGATAATAATAAAATATGAGTGTGTTTGGTGATTAATTGATCACTTAAAGGTGTGGAGATAAGAGAGAAATTGAAAAAATCGCAACTCATCAATATTACATCACCTGTAAAATAAAATTTGCAGGGATTGATTGGGTTGATGAGGGGAGATGTGCGCTGAGAGTAGATGAGGCCTGTTTGACTACATCAATACTACATCAATAAGAAAGGTGTATTTCACTAAAAATTCACCACCAGATCAGCACAGTGAAGCGTGATTTCGTTTGAGATGGAGGGGCGCGATTGATTTTCAGACATAAAAAAACCACTTCGAATCATTCGAAGTGGTTTGGATTATAACCAGACTTGTACTTTTTATGCTTTGGTCACCTGGATGTTCAGGTGGAGCTTCACATCATCACCTACTACCACACCTCCCGCTTCGGTTACCATACTCCAGGTAAGTCCGAAATCTTTACGGTTGATTTTGCCATTGATCTCAAATCCGGCCTTGGTCTGACCGTAGCCGTCTACCATGGTGCCGCCCAATTCCACATCCAATTCCACTTCTTTGGTGGTTTCTTTGATGGTAAGTGGACCTACCAGCTTGTAGTTGTCACCTACTTTAGAGAGCACTCCCTCAAAGGTCAGTTTTGGATGCTGCTCCGCATTAAAAAAGTCTGCACTCTTAAGGTGCGCATCTCTGTCTGCTACGTTGGTATCTACACTCTTGGCATCCAGTGTAAAAGCTGCTTTTGCGCCATCAAAATCCTCCGAGTCACTCGTGAGCGAGCCTTCAAAACTTTTGAAGGTACCAGTCACGGTGGAGATCACCAGGTGTTTCACTTTGAATTGCACTTCGCTATGCGTAGGGTCGATGTTCCAGTTTTGTGTTGCCATGTTTTTATAGAAATTTAATATATGTTAATACATTAACTGTATATACATATAAAGGTTTCAAATCGATCAACTTTTTATTTTCTCGCTTAGGAAAGCGTCACTTTTTTCTAATGGAGCGGAGGTAGAGTTCTTCCACTTTGGTTCTGGCCCAGGGCGTTTTTCGGAGAAAGGTCAGGCTGGATTTAATGGACGGATTGTCGGTGAAGCATTTGATCCTGATTCGGCTACCCAGACCTTCCCATCCATACCTGGCTTCCAGATGCTCCAGGATTGTCACCAGCTTGATGCCGTGCAGGGGATTGTTGGGTTGGTTTTCTTTAGGCTGCTCCATGGTGTAAAAGTAGGGTTAAAAACCCTCAGCCCGGAAGCTATTATTAAATGATTTCCCTGATCGTTTTTCTGAGGGCAGGGACTACTTCCTGTTCGAACCAGGGATTTCGAGCCTTCCAGATGTTGTTTCTTGGAGAGGGGTGAGGCAGTACGAAATGAGCGGGCAGGTATTGCCGATAGTTTTTTACGGTTTCGGTGAGTGTGGGCCTAAGCTGGCCACCAAGGTAGTAGGCCTGAGCATACTGGCCGATCAGGAGTGTTAGTTTCACCTCTTTCATTTGATTAAGAAGAAGATGGTGCCATTGAGGGGCACATTCAGGTCTGGGCGGTAGATCTCCGGATTTTCCTTTTCCTGGATAGCAAAACCCCATAGGGATCAAGGCGACTACTTCAGGATTGTAAAAGGTGGGTTTGTCCATTTGCAACCATGCCCGAAGGTTTTCTCCGCTCTTATCATCCCAGGGGATACCGGTTCGATTGACCACACTCCCGGGCGCCTGGCCGATAATGACTATTTTGCTATGGACACTGGCGGAGAAGACAGGGTTGGGGGGATGTGGCAGGTGGCTTTGGCAAATCGTGCATTTTCGAATGTCATTCAAGAGTGTTTTCATGGACCTTTGGGGTTGTAGCTAAAAAGGTAATGAAATCAACCGCAATATTCAATCCGCAGCTTACCGGTGAATAACCACTGTTGGCCGATTGGCCCTTGTCAGCAAGTGACAAGAGCATCACATTTGAAGAAAAATAACAATCTACCATCATGAGAAATCAAGAAAATCGTAATCAAAGGGCCTGGCTGGGCGTTGCATTTGTCACTTTCGGAGCTTATCTACTCTTTCGCAACCTGGATCTAATCCCGGAATTTATTCCCCACTATCTGTTTGGATGGGAAATGATCTTTCTGGTCATTGGCGGCTCCATGATTGTGACCGGTAGAAGAGAAGGATTGATCTTTTTCTTTATCGGCGGTTTTTTCCTTTTACCGGAGTTCTTCTACTGGCCGCAATTCAATCTGCGTACCTGGTGGCCTGCCATCCTGATTGCAGTAGGGGTGAGCATTATTTTGCGCAGACGTGATCATGTAAAAAGAGCACCTGGAGACCTGACGGACGATTACATAGAAGATACTTCCATCTTTGGAGGGTCAGAGAAGTCCTTCAGTTCGCAAAATTTTAAAGGGGGTAAAATCACCTCGGTTTTTGGAGGCTCAGAAATCAACTTTTCAGGCGCTAAAATGCACGGTGATGAGATCGTTTTGGATATTTTCTGTTTGTTTGGGGGAAATGGCCTGATCGTGCCCAATGACTGGACGGTAATCAACGAGAGTTTTGTCATATTTGGAGGATTCGCCGACAAACGACCAAAGGTTTCCTATGAGTCCGGTGCACCCAAGAAGGTATTGCGGATCAAAGGGTCTGTGATCTTTGGTGGTGCTGAGGTGAAGGGCGTCTGAGTCCCGCTGGAAGTGGGATCATTTAAAAATAACACAACCAACCGATTGTCTGAATGAGCCATCCCGTATTAAGAGGTTCTGGTAATAAAGTGTATTTGCTTGTCTGGGTACTGATGGTATTCCTGCATGGCACCGTGCTCTACTTCTATTACGGGTGGTCATTGGAGGTCTCTGCGGCCGACAGCCTGGTTTACAATTTGCTGTTTGCCTCCATTGCTCCGGGTTTTTGGTACATCGTCACCTTTGCCAGCCTCAGTAAGGACGATCTGGCCCTTGTGGGTACCCATCTGGCCGGTGCCACCATGGCCATCTTTCTTTGGGCGGCATTATCGGGAGTTGCGTTGCGCTTCCTTTTTCCGGATCATCAGGAGTATCTGGCGTTTCTCAAGCGGGCGTATATCTGGCGATTGATTATTGGTGTGATGTACTACAGCATTACAGTGCTGGTCTTTTACCTGATCAAATATTATCAGGATTTGCAGGAGCGCACCCACAGGGAATTGGAACTTCAGAACCTGCTGAAAGACTCGGAACTGAGAATGCTCAAATCGCAGATCAATCCCCACTTTATCTTCAATAGCCTGAATTCTGTCAGTGCACTCACCGTTTCCAAACCAGAGGCGGCCAGGGAGATGGTGATCAAGTTGAGTGATTTTCTGAGATATTCACTCGGGAAGGATAGCGTGCACATGAATACCCTCGCTCAGGAGCTGGACAATGCCACCCTCTATATGGACATAGAGAAGATACGTTTTGGCAGCAGGCTGAGGTTCGAAAAGGAAGTGGATGATGCCTGTTTGAAAGTGGATGTGCCCAACCTGATTTTGCAGCCCATTTTCGAAAATGCGATTAAGTATGGAGTGCATGAGAGCATCCACGAAGTAACCATCCGACTGAAATGCATGGCGCATCCGGGCATGTTGGAGATTCACATTGGTAATAATTTTGATGAGGAGTCGATGCCTCCAAAAGGAGCGGGTATCGGGCTGGAGAATGTTCGCAGGAGGCTGGGGCTGGTTTATGGTAGAAATGATCTTCTGGAGGTAGATCAGCAGGATGGGGAGTTTATGGTGAAGATTAAAATTCCGACAGAAAATGAATAAAATACGCGCATTGATCATTGATGATGAAGAGCTGGCCAGGGAGGTCATCAGAACTTATCTGGAAAAAGATGAAACGATTACCCTGATCGGAGAATGTGCCAATGGCTTTGATGGGTTCAAGGAGATCAATGATCAGAAGCCGGATTTGGTGTTTTTGGATGTGATGATGCCTAAGCTCACAGGATTTGAAATGCTTGAACTGTTGGATGAGCCTCCTGTAGTGATTTTCAGCACAGCGCACGACGAGTTTGCCATTCGGGCATTTGAGCAGAACGCCATTGATTACCTGCTGAAGCCCTATTCTTACGATCGGTTTGCGGATGCCCTCACCAGGGCCAAGTCAAAACTGGCGATGGAGGTGCCTTCCGGGAAAGGCCTTTCTGAGGTGGTGGTGCAGAACAAGGATCATTCAGGGATTCTTTCGCGTGTGGCCGTGCGCACAGGCAGTAAAATCCAGATCATACCTGTGGGCAAGATCAGATACCTGGAGGCCATGGACGACTATGTGAAGCTACACACCGAGCAGGGCGTATTTTTAAAGCAGGATACCATGAAGTACTACGATGAGCACCTGCCTGCCGAGGACTTCATTCGGATTCATCGCTCTTACATTGTGCGCATCAAAGAAATAGCCAGGCTGGAGCTGATGGGCAAAGACAGTCATGTGGTCTTTTTACATGATAATACACAGCTATCAGTGAGCCGGTCGGGATACGCTCTACTGAAGGAAGCACTGGGGTTTTAGGTAACCACTTCAACAGCAGCCGCCATCTTGCGCCTGGATGCTTTACGCATTTGTATAATGCCCAGAGCCAGAAACACGCCGGCAAAAGCCATCAGCGCACCTACCACATCCGCAGAGGTGAAGCCGTACCCCATCGCAATGGGAAGGCCTGCCAGGTAAGCACCCGAGGCATTTCCCATATTAAAGGCACTTTGATTGAGGGAAGAACCCAACATCTCAGAACCCCTGGCAGTGTTGATCATGGCCATCTGGATGGGTGCTGCCACACAAAAGGCTCCAAACCCGATGATGAAGGTCATCACCAGCACCGCTACCGGATCATGAGCCAGGTACACATTGGCCAAGAGGAGGAGAGTCATCACCCCCAGCGCCAACACTACCGCATAAATGGGTTGCATCTTCTCGGCGAGTTTGGCACCTGCTATGTTTCCTGCAAACATGCCGCAACCCGCCAATATCATCGCATAGCTGACCATGCCCGGGTCGTGCCCGGCCACCTCAGTAATCAGCGGCGCAATGTAGCTATACCAGGCAAAGAACCCACCTGTGCCGATGGTGGTCAGCAGCACCACCATCCATAATTCAGCTTTTTTGAGGATTTGAAAGTCTTCACTCATGGACTGCTCCGATGACTGAGCGAGTGCTGGCATCCAAAACCGGAGACTCGTGATGGTGATGATGCCCACAATCCCGACCACAAAAAAGGCCATGCTCCAGTGAAACTCCTGCCCCAGATAGGTACCAAATGGCACCCCAATGATATTGGCCAGGGTAAGCCCGGAAAACATGGCAGCAATCGCCTGAGCCTCTTTGCCAGGCCTGGCCAGGCGGCTGGCCACTACTGCGCCAATCCCGAAAAAGGCACCGTGCGGCAGTGCGGAGAGAAATCTAAACAGCATCAGAGACCAGTAACTATTGGCAAAACCCGACAGTGAGTTGAAGACAGTAAACCACACCATCAGACCGATGAGCATCTTGTGAGCGGGCCATTTGCTGCCCAATGCCGTGAGGAGGGGAGCACCCACCACCACACCTATGGCATAGGCCGAAATGAAGTGGCCGGCCTCCGGGATGGTAATGTCCATCGAGGTGGCGATTTCCGGAAGGATGCCCATGATGACAAACTCCGTCATGCCGATTCCGAATCCTCCTGCTGCCAGAGAAATAAGAGATTTTTTCATGGTTTGGATGCTAAATGTATAGTTCACCGATCAGCTACATCAGCCGATCAGCATTGGGTTTGGTACTCACAGAGGAATGGGGGCTGAGCAAAACCGAATGTTACTTTTGCTCATTCTTCATTGAGTGGCAAAGCTCCATAATTATTGCGAATCTGAATAGTTTATGCGCGAATCTTTGATAATTACTGATCTACCAGAGGTGTTTCGTGTGTGTTTTGTCAATGGATTGTCGGCACTGTGACGAGCTTTCCAGTGGACAGAGAGCTTTCTTGCGTCATGAGTGATACCTGTGCATCATAGTTGACAGGCACTCCTCAAACTTGATAGCTTTTGCTTCATAGTGCTTTAGTGTGCTTCACGGTACCGAAAGACCTTTGCCAAAAGTTCTAATCCAAATATTTTCACCATGAAAAAGATTCCTTCATTACTTACGCACTTTGTGATCGTTTTTGCCCTGGCGCTTACTCCGGGCTGCTCATTGTTGCCTCCACTGCCAGACACTGTGGAGCAGGAAGTAGAAAATGCCTTAGCCCGGGGCTTCGATGGCATCATTGTCTACGTGGAGCAAGGCGGGGAGCCTGCGCTCTATGCTGCCGGATGGAAAAACAGGGAAGACAAAATTCCAGCCGACCCTCACGCTCTGTTCAAGATTGCCAGCATCAGCAAGCTGTACATCGCAGCAGCCGCTGCCAAAATGGTGCATGAAGAGCGCCTGTCCCTGGACAAAACACTCGCCGAATACCTTCCCGAATTGGCCGGGCGCATAGCGCACGCAGACAAGATCACCCTGAGGATGATGCTCAAGCACCGGAGTGGCATTCCCAACTTCACCGACATGCCAGACTACCCCTGGGACAACCCACCCCAGAACAATAGGGAAATTCTGGATCTGGTGCTGGACAGATCGGCTGATTTTGAGCCCAATAAAAAATACCGGTATTCCAATACCAATTACCTGCTGATAGGTGCTATCATGGACAGTACGCTGGGGCATAGCCACCATCAGTACATCAAAGAGGAAATTCTGAAGCCGCTCGGATTGAATCATACCTACAGCCTGCTGAGCGAAGTGGATTTGGACGATGTGATGAGCGGATACCACGTGGGGTATGAGCCTGACATCAAGTACAATGATTTCATACAGCCCGGAGGCTCTATGGTGGCCACTGCAGAAGACGTGGGGATCTTCCTGAGGGCGCTCAACGACGGCTCACTCTTCAATGAAGACGAGCAGGCCATCTATTCTTCCATATACAGGTATGAGCACACAGGCCTGCTGCCGGGGTATCAGAGCATTGCCCAATACCACAAGGAGCTGGATGCGGTAGTCATCCAGTTTGTGAACACCAGTGGGGGAAGCATGTGGATGAAATCTGAAGCCGTATACCGGCGTGTCGTTCGGATTTTGAAAAGGCAGTGACCCACCAATGATCCAAATGATGACATCATACTGGGGGATAGGGGGCTACCGTAGCATATGGCCGACAATGGTTTGTTCAGGAGTGAAAAAAAGCTAGATTTGGTTACAGGCGACTAAGAGCCATTGAATCACAATGAAAAAAGAAGTTGAACAGGAAGAAATTCAGGAAATTGAAGAATGGCAGTTATTCGAATTTGCGCTTAATGATTTCATAACTGAAATGGATGCACTGTCTGAGTCCTTACCCCTGATGATGGGGCTAGTGAACGGTAGACTAAAATCGAGCGAAAAAAAAGTTGAGAGCTTCGTGAAGAAGCAAAAACATAAGGATGAAGATGGTGAAAAATTCTTCTTTATAAGGGAAGATGATATAGGAGAATTTAACAAGCTTCAAAGAGAAAGAAATAGCGCATTTGCAGCCTACAAAATTCTTCCCAGAACCTTTGTAGTTTCTCTTGTAAGTCAATATGATGCTTTCCTGGGTGATTTGATTAGGAATATGCATCAAGTTCGACCGGAATTATTTCACTCCGTGGATCGCCAACTTCCTTTTAATCAAATAATGGAGTTTGATGATCTGGATGATGTGAAGGAGATGATTTTAGAGAAGGAAGTGGAATCCGTACTTCGTGAGAGTCATTTTGAACAGCTAAAAATCTTAGAAAGAAAAATTTCAGTAATATCTAAAGTCGGGTTTACTCTTACATCAAACCTTCCAATTCTTTCTACATTTATTGAGGTAACTGAACGTAGAAACCTTTTCGTTCATACAAATGGGGTTATATCCAAGCAATACATAGAAAACTGTCGAAAACATAAGGTTATTGGCTGTGACAAATTAAAGTAGGCGAACGGCTTAATGTCAACCCAGAATACTTTGACATTGCTTACAAGGCAATTTTTGAAATGGGTATAAAGATTGGCCATATTTTATGGAGAAAATTTGTCCCCGACTCAAGAGAAATTGCTGACAAAGATTTAAACAATATTTGCTTCGACCTAATTCAGAATGATCACTTCGATCTTGCAATTACTTTATTGGATTTTGCGACCAACACAATTAAAAAGCATGCAAATGATCATATAAGAAAAGTGTTTGTTATCAATATGGCACTACTGATATTTCTGAATTTGATGGAGCCACGAAAGAGTGGTTGGAGACTTTTTTCAACTCCAATCCCATCGATAATTTAGTGTTGTTGAATGTTCATGAATACATTCATACCCAACAAAAAACCCAGGTGAATAACTTGCTCTCTATTGCCATCCGTGAAGGAGTGGCTGAATTCGTTTCTACTTTAGCTATGGAGATGCCATCTGCTACCCCCGCCATCGCCTATGGCAAAAATAATGCGCCAGGGGTGCTCGAAAAATTCGAACAGGAAATGTTTTACCCTAACAATCAGTCCAAGTGGTTTTGGAGCAATTACCCCAACGAATTTGGTGTAAGAGATTTGGGGTATTATGTAGGCTATCAGTTGTGCGAACATTATTATGCACAAGCCGGAGATAAAGAGAAGGCCATTAAAAGGATGATAGAGCTGGATTACACCAACGAGGTTGAAGTTGAAGATTTCGTCGAGCAGACGCGCTATTTTTCTACCTCGCTTGACTCCTTGTATCAAAGATTTGAAAATAAGCGACCATACGTAACGGGAATTAGGCAATTCGAAAATAACAGCACGAATGTTGACGCGGGCATCAGACAAATCACCATTGATTTTTCAGAACCGCTGAATGGTCACAATACAGGTGTGGACTTTGGAGAATTAGGTCAGGATTATTTTCCAAAGAACGATGTAACCAAGAGATTTTGGTCAGAGGATAAAGCATCATGGACGATTAGTGTAGAATTGGATCCGGGTAAACACTACCAGTTATTGATATCCAACAATTTTAGAACATCGGAAGATATTCCGCTGAAGCCTTATCTCATTGATTTTAGCACAGTGAATTAGATTTTGGACCAAGGTTAGCTGCCAAAGTAAGCCTGAGGAATGTAAGGAGACGATCAGCAACATATAGAAAAGCCCGCGATCCCCCTCCCCAGTTTGCTTTTAAGCCCTCCTTGTGTACTTTTAGCCCTTACACCAACCCCACTAGTTATGAACAACCCCCTTTGGCTGATGACCTCCGCTTTTGATCACCTGCAGCTCCCTCAGATCATCGAGAAAGCACAGCAGGTGGGTGTGCAGGGCCTTGATCTGTGTGTCTTTCGCCGGGATGGCACCCGGGCCGACCATGTAGCCACACACCTCGACTATGAGGATTTCGGACCGGAGGAGGCCAGAAAGATAATCGCACAGTTCAATGCTGCCAACCTCAAGCTCTCTATCGGAGCGTTTGAAAACCTCATCGGTGGGGATGAAGCAGAGCGGGTTAAAAATCAGAATCATTTGCTTAAGCTCATCCGCATCGCCCATTTGCTGGGTGGAGAGGCCAACGATGTGAAGGTGGGCACTTTCGTAGGCTACAACCATGAGCTGGGTGTGCAGGAGGGAGGCTTTCAGCGAAACCTCGAGGAATACCAACGGGTATTTGCACCCATCGTGCAGTATGCCGCAGACATGGGCGTGACCATCTTGTATGAAAACTGCCCCATGGAGGGCTGGCGGTCTGCCGGCTACACCAGCACCTACAACAACCTACCGGGGGTACTGGCTGCCCGCAAGCTGATGTATGAGCTGATCCCCAGTCGTTCGCATGGAGAAATCTACGACCCTTCGCACGACGTGTGGCAGGGCATTGACCCCACAGAAGTGATCAAAGCCATGGATATCAGCAGGCTTCATAGGGTGCATGTGAAGGCCACCCGAAACCTCCACAACAATGCCAGAACCCATTGGGGAGCCATGTATCCCATGCAGTCGGTAGATCAGGAGCTGGCTCGGAAAGCCGGCGTGCCCATACCGGCCCATGACTGGGATCGGCATAACTATGAGGCCATGATGCCGGGGTTTGGCGGTTCAGACAGCATGGATTGGCGTGCCTTTGTAGCCGAGTTGATGGCCAGGGGGTTTGATGGACCCTTCGAGATGGAAAATGAAGCCGCTCTGAGCAAAGCCACAGGCAATGATGGCGCCATTATGCAGGGGTATAAGGCCAGCTTGCTCTTTCTGGCGCCCATGCTTTGGCCGCTGACGGATACAGGTTATCAGTATAACATCGCCGGAGTGGCTCCTCTCAAAGAGCCATCCACTCAGAATGTGCCCATTGTGACGATGAAAGAGTTGAGTTAGGCACAGTCTTCACCAGGCGCACAAGCAGGTCCGTCGATGACTTCTATCGGACTGACATTTTCTTTTTTCCACTCGTCAAAAGACTTTTGGAGTGTTTGCAGAAACACCTGGGAGTCCTGCGCACCGCTCACACCATATTTCCTGTCGAAAGCGAAAAAAGGCACGCCCCGCACGCCCACTTGCTGCGCTTCATAGATATCGGTGCGGACAGCTTCCGTGTATTTGTCGCTTTCCAGGATGGCACGTACCTCGGCTCCATCCAGTCCTATTTCCTCACCCAGGGTCACCAGTGTATCCAGGTCGTCAGTGTTTTTTCCTTCTGTAAAATAGGCTGAAAAGAGTCTCTCTTCTGCTTCGTCCTGTTTGCCTTGTGTTTTGGCGTAGTGCGAAAAGCGGTGTGCTTTCATGGAGTTGGCCACTACCGCCTGATCAAATCGGTAGGAGAGCCCCACCTGTGCGGCCATGTCTGTCACATAGTCGTTCATTCGCTCGGCCTCCTGCAGGCTGATACCCTTGTGTTCGGCCAGGTATTGATGGATGTTTTTGGCCGGATCGGTGACCATATGTGGGGAAAGCTGGAAGCTTTTCCAGGTGATGGCTACCTGATCCTTGCCTGGAAATTCAGCCAACGCGGCCTCAAATTTCCGTTTGCCGATGTAGCAAAAGGGGCACATCACATCACTCCAGATTTCCACTTCCATTTTTTTGCCTGCAGTACTCATTTTCTTATTCTTTTTTGAATGTTCAGACCTTTTAACAAAAATGTGGGGATTAGGTTCCGGTTGGGGCCGGAAAACTAGATGACCGAGATTCTGACCTTTTTCTTTTTGATGCGGGTGTTGTCCAGGGTCTTGACCACTTCACTGGCTTTCGCCGAATGGATGGCCACAAAAGCACAGTCCTGCTTGATCTCTATAGTGCCCACTTCTTCACTGCTCAGGTTGGCTTGTTTGAAGAAGATCCCCGCAATATCGCCTTTGGAAATCTTGTCTTTCCGGCCACCTGAGATAAAGAGCGTACTCCAGATGGATGGGCCGGGGAGATTCGCTTTGGAGAGTTTTTCTTCCCTGGCTCCTTTGATGAAATCGGGGAGGGGTTCCTTTTCCCACTGGATCAGATAGGCAGTTCCTTCGCTATTCATTCGGGCCGTTCGGCCGTTTCTGTGGGTAAACTCCTCTTCTCTGGGCGGGAGCTGGTAGTGGATGATAAACTTGAGTTCGGATACATCCAGTCCCCGGGCAGCCAGGTCTGTCGCGATAATGAGCTGGTGCGTGCCATTTCGGAATTTGATCAGCACACGCTCTCTGTCCTTTTGCTCCATGCCTCCGTAGAAAGTACCATGGCTCACCCTGTTTTTGGTGAGGTGATCACTCACATATTGGATGGTCTCTTTGTAGTTGCAAAAGATGATGCCGGGCTGGTTGCCGATATGACCAAGGAGAGCTGTGAGTGTTTGGAGTTTGTCTTTGTCTGGCGAACTGACCTTTTTGAGTTTCAGTTGGGAGGTTTTTTCACCCAGATAATCGATGTACGTAGGGTTTCTCAGTTCCACGAATCCGGGGATCTCTACACCGTGGGTGGCAGAGGTCAGAATTCTCTTTTTGACTTTGCGTAAGCTGCTAAGAATCTCACGCATTTCCTTCTCAAAGCCCACTTCCAGGGATTTATCAAACTCGTCCAGCACAAGCGTTTTGATGAATTCGGTGGGCATATTATCCCTTCTGAATCGATCAGCGATACGCCCTGGTGTGCCGATGAGAATGGCGGGTCGGTGTTTCAGATCCAATTTGTCCTTGGAGCCAGCACGACCACCGTAAATGGCGTTTACTTTGTGGCCGGTACCCATCTCGCGGAGTACCTGCTCTATCTGCAGGGCCAGTTCTCTGGAAGGCACCAGTATCAGCACCTGCACTTCCTCACAGTCGGCTTCCAGTTCCGAAAGAATGGGCAGCAAGAAGGCTAGCGTTTTTCCGGTACCGGTAGGAGAGAGCAGCACCACATTTTGGGTGGAGTGAATGGCCTGGCGGGCTTCTTCCTGCATCGGATTGAGTTTTTCAATCTTCAGCTTGTCCAGTATGTCTTGTTGATTTTTTAATGTACCCATGGTAATGTGCTC
Organism: Marinoscillum luteum; assembly: GCF_044005705.1. Taxonomy (NCBI): domain Bacteria; kingdom Pseudomonadati; phylum Bacteroidota; class Cytophagia; order Cytophagales; family Reichenbachiellaceae; genus Marinoscillum; species Marinoscillum luteum. The sequence continues at coordinate 131,096 of NZ_JBIPKE010000012.1, forward strand.
CCGTGTGAAAATTTGAGACGGCAAAGATGGGGTATTTATAGCTGGGATGTGGGGTTTTGAGGTAGGGAAGACTGAGTCATGTTTGTACCCCTTTGAATTTGATTTCTCTTATTCATTGGCTACTTCGGGGTTTCGCTTCTGCGAAAAGGAGCCTCGAAGGTTGCCAATGCCTATCAGTATGAATATGATGCCCACTCCACTAAGGACAGAAGGCACTCCCCACATTTCCCAGAAAACCCAGACCTTAGCAGAGTCGGGTTCGTCTGGTATATAAAGTATGGTGATGGTCTCGCCTACAGAGTAATCAAACCCTCCGGTGGTGCCCAGATCGAAATGCATTGTCTGTTGATCTCCCTCTACGTCCCGATAGGAGACAATTGGGTAATAATAGGTCTTACTAGAAGTGCGACGGGATTCTATCTCTGTTATTACACCCTCAGTTTTGGTGGCTCGATAGATAAAACTAAGTCTGCTTTGGAAGAGGTATATTCCAAAGGTCAATGAGGTCAACCCAGCGAGCAATACGAAGACATTTTTCATCATGGTACCAAGAAACAAAAGGGTACAAAAAAAGGAAGCCGTGAGGGCTGTGCCCCCACGGTTTAAACCTACTCATTACACAATTCAAAAACATTAATCTTTGAGGATTCTAGTCGTATAGGTACCTGTTTGATCTGTGATTTCAATGAAGTAGATCCCGGTTGGAACCCTGGTGAGGTCAAGTGTGGTGACGGAGCTGGCGGCAAAATCTCCGCTCATCTCCATGACACTTACGCCCAGCAGGTTGATTAATCTTACTTTACTTGTGCCACGGTTTTCGTCCGGAAGCTGAATATGAAGCTTACTGGTAGTTGGGTTCGGGAAAACAGATATCCCATAAGCTTCAGCTTCTTTGGCCGTTTCCATCACTGCTCCCACTGTTAGGTTGATGGTTTCTACACTTACTGCTCCATGCACATCAGTGGCAGTGAAAGTCAGGGATGTTTCACCAATCACCTTTGAGGAGATCAGGAATTTATCAGCTGCAGCAAATACCTCCGCAATGCTACTTTCACTGCTGGTGACGGTGAAGGTAAACGCATCTCCATCAGGGTCGCTAAAGAAATCACCAATGGCGTATTCGATGGCTTGCCCTTTGATCTGTACCAGTGGTTCAGTGGCAATGTATCCCGGAGCCTGATTGGTATGGGCCACTTCAGCAACCAGTGTTACTTCGGCGGTAGCACCATGCTCATCTGTAGCCACCAGGGTGTAGCTATAAGTACCCTCGTCACCATAGTCAGGGGTGAGGGTGAGGGTGATCAGCCCGTTGGATTCTGCGAATGACAGATTCGGGTATTCCTCGGCGGGTGTCACCGTGTAAGTGTTGTTTTCCTTGTCGGTCACTTCAAAACTCACCACCAGGGTATCATTTTCCTGAACAAAAAGCGAGGCAGGCACTTTGGCAAACATCGGCGCTTCATTCATGTGGAGTGATACAGGTATTCTTGCTTCCGGATTGTTTGGATCGTTGGAGGTGATCACCACCTCTGCGATCTGGTCACCCCGCTTGGCCAATGCACCGCTAAAAGCAAGGTTGATGGTAGATTCTGCACCCATGGCTACCTCACCATTCAGGTCGGAGGTGATGGTGAGCCATGCCGCATCGCCGGCGGTTTCCTCAGCAGCATACATCAGCCAGCCCATGGTCTCGAAAGAGGCCACCTGCTGCAGGTTGTACCAGGAGCCTTCATCGAAGTAGTAATACCTTCCAGGTACGGTTTCCTGCCCTGTCACAGACCCCTGAGGAAACTGAATGCCCAGCGGGTAGGTGATGAGTACATAGAAGTCCTCGTTAGGGTAGATGCCTGCGGGCTCCTCCAGAGCGATCTGGTGCCATGCACCTACTTCGTCATCTCCAGATCCGGTAAAGGTTACTTCACCCTTGGCCAGCAGGATGGCTTCACTTATGTCAGTACCACCTGCTCTCACCTCTACCATTAGCTTACCTTCTGTGGCTGCTTCAGGTTTGAACCAGGTTTCCACATGTGAAATGTTGAAGCCTTGCTCACCCGCATTGTATCGTGTGGCCAGTGTGAAAGGTGCTCCACCGCCAATCCCTATATAGGTGTCCGGCGCTTCCTTATCGGTATGGTTCAAAATCCTGTTATAAGTAGCACTCGTGCGTGCCTTATTAGTCAGTGAGTGTTGGCTGCTTTCGGACTGAAGTGCCACGGTAGCAGGCTTTGCTGCCGTTCTTTGATGGGTAGTCGCTGTAGCACCTGCTCTGCCATAGTCAATGCTCACCTCATACTGGAGGGCAGAAAGTCCTTCAGTATTACCGAAAACAATGCTGCCGGTAGATGCTTCATCCATGGTATTCATCACCACTTCCACTTTTTCAGTGGTCACTGTCATGGCCGGAGGCTCAAAGCCCGTACCGGTCATGATGATGTCGAACTGCCCGATATTGGTAGTGAGTACGAGGGTATCTCTGAAATCACCGGAGTATGCCGGTGCAAATACCGCTCTGGTTTCCAATGCCTCACCAGGGTTGATGGTGAAAGTCGGTGTGACCCATGCCCAGGGCGAGTAAAGCTCCGAGATGTCAGCCCAGCGCCATTCGGGCCCGAACCATCCATCTACCAATGCCCAGATCTGTAAACTCAGACCTTCGGTACCACTTTTCATTTGAGCCCAACTTACCTCTAACTGAGCGGATCCTTCATTTGCCATTTCCAAATCCAGGTAGTTGGATAGGGGAGATCCCCATTCCATGGCGATCATTTTGCTTCCAAAATCCACGGTTTCTTCCAGTGCCAATACGGCATCCCCGGTTACCGTTAATTCCACGGGTTTTTCCAGGTTTTCACTACCCGGTACGTTGGTTTGTATTTTCAGTGATTCTGAGTAGGTACCACCGTATATGTTTTGTGCGGTCATACCGATCTGGCCAGTCAGGGAAGTTCCCGGAGCCACGGTGTAGGTTTCTGCAGGCACCAGTATGTAAGCCAGGCCACTGCCATGATCCAGGTTGTTCTGGTTCGAGATACCCACACCATTGGCGGAGTTCTCCTGGATTCCCACGGCTGTGAAGGTGGACGTGAGGTCTGAACCAAACTCCTCCACTTTGTACTGGAACTTCATGCTTCCATTTTTATACAAAATGAGCTGAGTAGAGATCGGGTCACCCATACCTCCGAAGTTATTGACCAGGTAGCTCCATGTGATGATGATTTTGTCATCATAGAACTGGTAGAAAATTCCCACTTCATCCTCAGGGAAGAAGTATGTATCAAATCCTCCGAAAGTCCAGTAGGGCATGATGAAGGTGCCATCATAGGTAGCACTTGGAATCGCATCGTTAAAGAACATGACCTCAGGGTCTTCTTCCAGTGAGACAATTCCGTTTTCACCTATTTTCATAGTTTCATACTCTTCTCCGTAGATTGTCACAGGGAAGGGCAGGGTCAGGTCTCTCCAGAAGTATGCCTTATCAAATAAATCTTCGGCAAAGGGCATTTGGGTACCAGTTTTTCTGATGTCGATCCATTGGTAGAATTCACCAGCATTGTACTTCTGGAAGGCATACCCATGGGAAGTACCAGGTGTTTCTGTGTCGAAGGACAACCATTGCTTACCGGTCATGGTGACTGACAATGGCGCCAGGCCGGTATTTTCGACGGAAAATGGTTCAGTAGCTGATTCGCCATAAGCGAGGGTTTGCTGCACCAAAGACAGATCTGCGTTGATGGCTGGAGGATCTACCACTGCAGCAGAGGCGTAAATGGTACTTGTAGAACCGCCGGAATACGAGATGGTAAGGACATCTTCTAAATCGGCAGTTGTAGTAGTAGGAACTACTATTTCGTATTTTCCATACAGTCCCGGCTTAATAGTGGCTGGTTGTGTGCCTGTCAGGCTAAAGGCCTCATTAGCGAAAGCCATACCCGTGATGTTCACATTGGCAGTCCCTTCATTCTTCACTGTGAAAACTGCTTTACGTACAGCTCCCTGAAAGACTTCACCAAACTCTATCGTATCCATGGATACTACAGGGAGTGGAGTGCCACCGGAGGTGATTTCCAATTGCACCAAAGCACTGGTCTGGAAGTTGGCTGGATCATTACTGATGATGTTGATATACCTTTTGGTGGTACCTTCCACCAGGGTGGAGGTGTTCAGTGACAGGCTCACCAATGCACTACTGTCAGGTGCCAGTATCGCGGAAGCATTTTCGATGCTGCTGATGATATTAGGGCCCGGGTAGTCAAAACCCAGCGCGAGTCCGCTGTACAGTGAAATCTTCTGTTCATAGTTGTGAACGAGGATACCATCGGTCCGATTCAGGTCTTCGATCAGGATGGTAAGATAGGATTGTGACCAGGAGTCAAAGCCCATTTCCTCATAGTAGAACCTGATGTCTCCATTAGAGTGAAGCACCATTTGTGCAGTGATGGGAGCATTGAATCCATCTGTCACGTTGTGGTATTGCACGATCACACGGTCAGCTTCTACTTGGTAGAATACCTGTCCCTGTGCAGAGAAGTCGAGAAATGTACCCAGCGGAGAGATGTATCCTTTTGGGCTATAAAAATTATTGAGGGTGGGGGTATTGACTGGTCGCACGCTGTTGTCAAAGGTGGTGAAACCTTTTTGTGCGATGTAGAGTGTCTTTAATGACTCTCCGTAGTAAGGGAAGTCAAATCCCATGTTTACCTCATAGTAAGCTCCATCATCCTTGATCGTTTCAGTCACGTCCACACCTGTGGCAGAGATGTCCTGAAAATCATAGGCAATAGGGTTGGTTTCTGAAGGGTCACTGGTTTTGTACTTATACCCATAAGTATGGTAGGCAGAAGGCCAGTCGTTGCTTATTCCTTTGGTGTCAAAACCAGGGATAAAGTATTTCAATGGATAGCCGCCAGTGTTTTTAACGAGTACTTCAGCATTGATGACATCCCCAATGGCCACATTGTTTACCACTTGCTCAGTAGGAGTGATGTTAATCTCCGAAGTTTCGGCACCCACCCCAAAGAGGGAGATTTCATAGGTTTGATCGCCATTGGTGATGGTAAGGAGACCATTAGCATTCCCGGAAGTAGTAGGTTGATAATTGAGTTTTAGTGTTACCTTTCCGCGTGCCTGTATTTGCCACGGGGCATAGCCATCTATGGCAAACTGGTCGCCTGCTATGTTAAAAGACGGGTTGTTGAAATTGCCAAACCCCTGATTGTCCAGAACGATTTCTACGGTTTCAGAAGTACCAATGAAAACGCTTCCGAAATCAACGATATCTGTGTGGACAATGCGTGGCTGATGACCACTTACATTCAGGCTCACAGGAACCCTCAATTCTCGTTGGTTGGCATCATTAGAAGCCAGTACCAGATTGGCATTATAAGTACCATTGATCAGTGTGGAGCCATCGGCCGTAAGGGTAGCATTCATATCACTATTACCTTCTACGTCTCCGTTGGCCGGATCCAGGGTCAGGTAGGTACCCAGGTGTTCGTTGTAGCTATCGGCGGCCACAGCGAAAGTAAATTCCTTGCTATCCAGGAGATCCTCCAGCGGGGCCCAGGTGCCACCCAGATCAAAGGACATAAAGCAATATTCAGAATATTTTGGGTCAGTCTCATAACCAATACCCAGGGGAAACAGGTTTCCTGCAGGTACGTGGAAGACAAGCCAAAAGGTAGAGCCTGACCCAAAATATAGTTGTTCGTTGAGGGTGATGTACGCCCAGCTTTCATCAGCGCTCCAGTTGCTGTGTTCTTGTGCGTAGATCAGATTTTCTTTAGAAGGTGTGTCACCTTCGTATACCTCCATAATCACCGGTCCTAGTGCAGGATCATGTTTGAGGTACATCCGTGCCTGAGTAAGGTTAAAACCTTCCGTTTCGGACACGATGAATTTGGTAGCGGCTGAGTTGCTAAGGTTAATATCCGTTTCGCCAATGATGTTGGTCGCCCAATCAGCGTATGATTTAACTACAGGAGTAAATGAATACGTCTCAGGAGACTGACCCCTGAGCTTATCCTGATTATCGTCGGCATTGCGCTGAGCGACTTTCGCAGCAGATGCTTTTTTGGTAGCAGTGGAGGTTGGGTAGTTCAGTCGGTCGGCGCCATATGCCAGGGAGGAATTGCTATGTCTGGTAAAATATTCCCAGCGCAACACTCCGGCAGCCTCATTGAGGATGGTGAGGTTATGACTGGCAGTCAGGCTGCCAGAGGCGTCCACATTCAGTGCTATTTGCAGGCTGTTTCCGTCTACAGCTATGGAAGGCCCTTCATTAGTGGTCTCAGAGATCACTTCTGAGAGTTCTGACACGTTGCCCCATCTGTCGGTGGAGGTGATTGCAAAGTAGTAAGTGGTCAACCCTAAAAGATCGTTGACTTCAAAAGCAACATCACTTCCGGCTGATTGAGTGTTTTTAATGATGTGCCGGGAAGCAGATGTGAGATTTGCACTGTTGATAGGTGCGGTATGGTAGTAAAGAGTAAAAGAAACCGGAGCTCCGTCATCTTCGTCAGCGGGTACTTTCCAACTCAATGTGGCAAACTCCTGAGCGATGCCTGTGACTGTAAGGTCGGAGATGGTGGCTGGAATTTTACCAAGATCATTCTTAATGGCCAGGGCTGCATCAATGGCTCCTGAGCCGAGGAGGCCCTCGTAGCCAGGGTTAAAGGCAGTGATGTCTACTACCCCGGTTTGTAGTTTATTCCACAGCTCAGTGTTAGTGATCTGTGTAGCGCTGTTGACAAGAGCCAGTGCTGCGATCCCCGATACATGAGGGCATGCCATCGAGGTACCTTCCAGATAGGCATACTGATCGTTTGGAATGGTACTTAATACACCGTTTTTGGCTCCATATTCGGTGGCTCCACCAGGCGCCGAAAGCTCTATCCATGTACCGTAGTTGGAGTAGCTGGCTTTTTTCCATTCTGGTCCTATGGAGGCTACTGCAAAAGCACTTTCGTAATAACCAGGGTACCAGTCTGCATCATAGTTGGAGTTTCCCGCTGCAAAAATGACAATCCCGCCTTTCATGGGGCTGCCTTCGAAATCTCCCGCCTCCGCTATGAAGTAGTCGATGGCATCCAATACAGATTCTTCCACTGAACCAGGGTAGGAATAGCCCCAGCTGTTCTGGGAGATGACTGCTCCATTGTCAGCTGCGTATACGAATGATTTCTCTATGGCCGCTCCACCCAGGATTTGCAGCGACATGATTTTTACACCATTGCCGGAACCATCACCACCTGCTACCCCCGAGACGCCTATTCCGTTGTTATTGATGGCTGCAATGGTGCCTGCCACGTGGGTGCCGTGGTACTGGGGGTCGATTTCCCCGGTTTTTCTTTGAAAATTGTACCCGTGGATATCATCCACATATCCGTTGTTATCATCATCCACACCCGGTTGTCCGTTTAGTTCTTTTTCATTAACCCAGATGTTACTGTTCAAATCCTCATGATTGACATCCACACCTTCGTCGTGTACAGAGACGATGATGTCGCTGGCTCCGGTCACACTGGTCCAGGCTTCAAAAAGGTTGACGTCAGCATCGGAAAACCCGGTTTGCCCGGTATTGTCATAATGCCACTGATCTCCCAGGAGCGGGTCGTTGAAAGGGAGGGAAGCTTGCCGACTGGTAGAAGATGAGGGCACGTAAGCTTTTACCTCATAGGGGGCAATGACCTTTATACGCTCAGCTTCCGCTACTTCCACTTCGTCCAGAAGCATAAGTTGTGCAGCCGCCGCTTTTGGGTTGATGTCTTCATCTATTTCCAATATATACCATAGGTGAAGCCCATGTTTGTGAAGTTTACTTTCTGTAGCCGAGTTCACCGGAAAGAGTCGGTACATATCAGAGGCCTTCACCTGATTGGCGGTGGCATCGAATGGCTTTAGACCAGTGACCAGTTCGTTTTTCCGGCTGGTGACCGTCATTTGCTGTAGAGAAGAAGTCATCTCAGGTGAAAACTTCACCTTGACAATTCCCTTTTTCACGCCCGGCTCTATCTTTTGTGCCCAGCTGAGTGTGGCGCACAAAGTGAATATCAGCGCGAGCAATATTCGGTTGGTCTTAAAAGGTAAAAAATGATTCATAGTACGATTGGTTTGGATTCTAACTAAGATTTCTTTTTGGTGGACTTAAGAGGTTGCTGCTTATTGCTGATCTCGTTGAGGAGTTTGGCAAAAGCATCATTCTCTTCTTTCCGTTTTTTAATCAGATCATTGATTAATTTTTGGTCTTTGTCCTTGTCTTTCAAAGCATATTTCGTTTACGGGGCAACGACACAAATAAACTTTGGTAAATGGCGGGATCTAAATATTTGGCCTTTGAATAAATACTACAGCGGGGATTTTGACCATAGAATTACCACTCAGCACCTGCTTTCATACCTTAACATTACCTTAACAAAACGACCTAAAAGGCTGTATTGATCAAAGGAGAGCACTTTTGTGATTTGCCTGGAAGAATTTCGCTTTTCAGTGTAATGAGGAAAGATAAGTGACCAGATTTGAGGTGGTATTGGTGAGATTGAGCTTTTTGCGTAGGCGAGCTCTGGCTACTTCTACACTCTTCACGCTTTGCTGGGTGATCGCTGCAATCTCTTTGGAACTCATATTGAGCCTAAGGAAAGCGCAAAGTTTTTCGTCAGCCGGAGACAGGTCTGGGTGGAGCTCATGGAGCTTGTTGTAGAAATCCGTGTGAACCTGATTGAATCTCAACTCAAACTCAGCCCAGCTATCATTATCTGCTTCTCGCTGCAAATCCAGAATGATGTTGTGGATCTCCTTGTAGTTTTCGGGAAGTACGTTGGGTTGCAGCTTCAGCAGCCTTTCAGCCACACTGTTGATAAGCTCGTTCTTTCTGATCAGGTACATCACGTTGGTGGTCAGCTCCTTGTTTTTGATCTCCACATCCTGTGTGAGATTTTCTTGCAGCAGGGCAGTTTGCCGGGCACGTGAGCGGATGATCACTGTGATGAGGATGGCGATCAAAAGGCCAATGGATAAAGTGATGATAATAGTGATGTACCTGAGCCGGGCCTGGCGCCGCTCTTCTGCTCTGGCTTTTTCGGCCTTGTCGAAATCATATTGCAGTTGCAGGCGGGTAATTTCTCTATTGGCCTGCATGTCTCTTAGGCTGTCACTTTGGGCTTTGAAGGCCTTGTAGGTACTGAGAGATTCCCCCAGCTTGCCTTGAGCTTCCTCTATTTCGGAAAGGCATAAATAGGCATTCATGGTCGTCTCCATTGCACCTATTTCTTCGGAGAGCGCTATGGATTTTTTAGCAAAGGGTTCAGCCTTATCGGGTTGATTTAATCTTAGATAATAGTTGCCGAGGATCACAAGGGATTTGGCAATTTCCGCCTTGTCGCCATAGGCTTCCCGTACCTTCAGTCCTTCCAGGAGGTATTCTATGGCTTTTTCCGGTTGCTGAAGGTCTACCATATAGAGCTTCCCGAGGTTATTGAGCGCTGTACCCTGTAGGGGTTGATTGTTGGATTCTTGAGCGAGTCGTAATGCGCTGGTGTAATACTGCAGGGCAGAGGAGGTGTCTCCCTGTGTCTGGTAGATATTGGCGATGTTATTATGAAGGGTAGGCAGCCTGAAGGTCATTTCAGCTGAGGGCTTTTGGAGATTAAGTAGCATCTGTGCTTTGAAGTACTCGTCCAGCGCTTTGTCATACTCGTGCAGTCGGTCATAGATTACGCCAAGGTTATTGTGCATGGCTAGCAGGCCCAAGGTGTCTTTGATGTCCTCATAGTAGAGTAAGGCATTAAAGTAATTGATAGAGGCGTTTTTATAATCACCCATTGACAGATACACATTGGCAATGGCTCTTACGGTTTTGGCTTCATATGCCTTGATTTTTGACTTGGTGGCAATATCACTCGCTTGCTTGGCGGCCTCCATGGCTTTCTGGTAGCTCTCATGATGGTAGAGCTGACTGATTTCCAACAGTGCATTGATTTTCACGGTGTCCTCCTTGCTGGTATTCACCAAAAGGTAAAGACTGTCCATTTTGATTTTGTCCTGTGCCATTAGCCGGGTGCCAACCAATAATAACAGGATGATATAATGGAGTCGGAATCTCATTGATACAAATAAAGTGATTTTTACGGGTTCTCCGCAATGATTATGGGGCGAGCGATCAAATAGGTCTGATTTGGGTTATTTCAGGGTACTGGCAGATGCGGATTACTTAAAGTTTTTTGAAGACCGACCAGCGTTTGCCCGGATTGCCCTTAGTTGACGGTCTTTTACTCTTTTTCCGATCTGGATTGAACTACCCACTCCTGGATGGAGGTGTTGTTAATTCTGACATCCTCAAGTACTGCGCTACCCTCCAGAATGTGTACCACCGCATAGGTAAGCGTGGTATCACCCTGTGTGGCCAGGTTATATTCTTGCTCGGCTTCATAGGCCTTGGATTCTTCCATGTAAAATCGTTCAAAAGGGTAGGCAATCATGAGTACATCATCATAAGTGACATAGTCCACATGGGCCTTTAGGAAATAGGGGGTGTCGGTTGGCTTTTCCTTGCTCACCGTTTTGATTACCGCCAGGCCATTGGCGTCTTCTGAGAAAGTAACATAAATGGCAGCCCTATTGGTCCAGTCGTCCTTGTGAGCGATGGGGTAAGTGGCAGCTTCATAATTGAGCTGTATGTATTTGCCCCGGAAGGGATCGGTAGGGTCAATGGGAGCCGTTTTGAAGAGGTATTCCTTGCCGTGAATCAGCACCTGTTCACGGTCCCAGATCATTCTACCAGGAACGTAAAGCTGCAGGAGTGCCACACAAATGAATGCAGGGATGAGTATTTTGGACCTAGACATTTTCTTTCCTCTTTTTGAGCATCCAATAATTGGCAATAAAAAAGCCGATGCCTACCAATACGAATAGGATTCCACGCCATACAAAAGGAATTTGATCATCGAAAAACCTACTAACGATCAGCATGGTCACGATGATCAGCCCATAGTTGAGTAAGCCGAGGTGTGCCTCTCTGGCTCCTCGCCGTACTGTGAGTATGCCCAGAGTTAAAATAATCAGGTTGATTATCAGTACCGAAATGCTGGAGAAAAACCCAACCATATAGGTGGGAATAAAAAGCAGAAAGACCCATTCCATTGGCAGGATGCGGGGGAGGCCTACCTTGCGTATTCTGAGGGAAAGTACCCAGGTGGTTGCCAGGGTGATGAGTATACTTACCAGAAATTCCGGGGAGCTGAGCACGTCAGGCAGCTGCCACCTGGGTTGGGAGAGATGGCTCCAGAACTCCTCAAAGCTCAGGATCAATAAAATAATGAGGGTGCCCAGTGCACCAATGGGCTTATATCCATTGGCCAATGTTCCGACGGACTGAAATAGACTGAAATGGCCGATGGCATAGAAAAGCCCGAATAGACTACAGTAGGCAATGAACATCAACTCTTCATGTGAGTGAGCCACAGTGCCAAGCATGGTGGTCAGTGACAATGCGATCAGCCAATGATGAATATGCGTAAAATAGCCTTTCGGATGTTTTCTCAGTAGCAGGTAGTAGTGAGGCAAGGCGCCCAACAACATCGCCCAGTAGTACCACTCTGATGCATCCTGGGATGAATAGCCAGTTTCTGCTCCATATCCTGTAATACCAATGAGGTACAGCATGGAAAGCATGGAGGACTTCATGATGTAGATCATTGGAAGGGAGAGCAACATCCAGGTCATGAGAAACGCCGGTAGATCACCAGGGATGTTGTATATCTGCCCGATCATGGCGATGGCTGCAGCCAGCGAGAAGAACAAAAAAGCAGCAGAACTCTCCACCCAACGTTGATTATTGCGTTTTCTGATCAGGGAAAAAGCACAAAATCCCTGGGCGGATACCAGTGGTACGAACGCCAAAATGGTTTTCTGAAGACGACTTAGGTGATCCCAGTTGTGGGCTATGATCAGGATAATCCCGAGTCCTACCAGGATAGCTCCCAATACCCCGAAAATGACAAACAGTGAGCTGCTGGAAGCTTCTTTTTTGGAGGCATAGTAAGCAGTGATCTCATCAGCGGTTTGCTGTGAGATCACTTGCGCTTGCACCAGTTCATCCAGATCTTTACTCAGGGCCATGTTGCTTAGTGATTAGTTGCAAAGCTGATCGTACACATAGATGTGCTCAGCAAAATTGCTCCACTTGAATTTTTCGCCTTCATAGTTTTCTGTGAAAACGGGGCAGTTTTTATAGAGTTTTTCCAGTGCATCTTTCTTATAGCCAGATTTCTTATACACCTCAGATTTGTTGCCGTCATACACCACCAGGTATGACTTATCTTCGCCACCTGCCAGGTTTAAACCACCCGCACTTACGTTCATGGTTTGGTTTGCATTGGGATCAAGGTAGACTTTTATTTTGGAATCATAGCCTGGGTTGAGCAGCTGCATCATCACATACTTGTCTTTTTTCTTCGGCAATAAAGCCTGCTCAAAGTAGACCCATTCTCTGTCGATGATGTCACTGAAATCCACTTCCATAGCTCTGGAGAGATTGGGTACAGACATGGCGCTGCTGATGTTTGAAAGCTTGCTTTCACGGCGAGCAATTTCACGTCGGTAGATTTAAATTTCTGTTTGTTGTCATCAGCATCTTTTATGGTGAAGGAACGCAGCTGCCCGGACATGATCATGGCTGAAAGCACACGGCCTCTGACCGTATCACCGGCATTGGTCACTACATACGCTTCTTTGGACATGCCTATTTCAGAGTTGTCCATGGCCGGAATGAAGTACTGTGCCTGAGTGATGGTGAGGGTGAGACAAAATGCAATGGTGAAAAATGATTTCATAGATTCTATTGGTTAGCGTGTAAAATAAGGATTGTTTTCGTTTTGCTTTCAAGAACCGGGCCATATTTCAAGTCTTCTCATTAATCACCTTAAAATGAGGTGTTTGGATCACTTTCCATTCATACAAACTGTCCGGGACGATCGGTGGTGATGAGCTGTTGGTAGAGTTCATAAGCGCTTCGCTCAGCCCAGCACCTGGCCAACCGTCCAATTCGCACCTCCCAGATGGCGATCCCACTAAAGGATACTTCACGGCCATCAGCGGGGAGACCAAAGATCCCATTGTTTCGGCCAGAGCAAATCCATCGGGAAACCACTTTGTTTTGAGCCTCATTATAGAAAATGTCTTCACTATCAGTGCGGGCATCGAGCAGAAGTGTCTGAAATCCCCGAATCCAATCCTTGAATCGTTCCCTGCCTGCGACAGCCGTTCCTGCAGTGTATATTACATAGTCTTCGGTCATCAGTTCATCGATGGCCTCCAGCTCGTGTGGCGCATGCCATACCCGTTCAAAAAAAGTTAATACGAGCGTTTCGGGGTTGTGAGATGTTTTCATATTTCAATGGTTAATTGTTGTGAAACTTTACCTTTTCCTCCTGCCAGCAGACTTGCGATGGCTCCATTTTGGATATTGAGGTGTACTTCTATCAAGCTGGGTGACGGGCTGGCCATAAATCTTCCTTGACGAATCAGAAAATCCTCTTGTTTGATCTCAAGGACATCATATAGATAGCAAGCCAGTGGCCCTGCCGCCATTCCGGTGCCAGCTTCTTCGTAGATCTGATAGCGTGGTCCGAACATACGCGTATCGGCAATGCGCTCTTCTGTGCCAGTATCCAGGGTAAAAGGATAGAAGCCAATGAGGTCAAACGCCTCGCTCAGTTCAGTGATTTTTGCCATGTTGGGAACAATGGCTGCCATCGTCTTTGCATCTTTAATAGGGATGATGAGGAAATTATTTCCGGTGTTGACTACCTCCAAAGGAGCGCCTGGGATGAGGTCGGACTTTCTGAGACCGAGGGCCTGCAAGATCTCATTTTCGCAATGGTCGGCAGGCCTGTAAACAGGAGCCAGCTGCTCCATATAGGCCTGATCTCCTTTTAAGTGAATTTCGCGACGACCGTCTATAGTTTCCTTGGAAGAATATGCCCCTTGTATAAGGCCTGCCTGTCTGAGGTAAGAAAATGTACCAACGGTAGCATGTCCGCAGTGAGCAATCTGTCTGTTGGGGGTGAAAAAATCCAATTTGAAGTCCGCTATTTCTGATGCGGAGACAAAGGCGGTTTCTGAAAGCCCTACCTGTGCGGCAATGGCGAGTTTCTGTGCGCTGGTGAGCTGGTCAGCATTTAATACTACACCAGCGGGGTTTCCTCCGGATTCTGCTTCTGTAAAAGCATTTACAATTTGCACATCTATTGTCATGATTCTGAGGTTTGTTTGAACCATAGACGAACGAACCATCAAAAAGACGCAAAAAAATTAGTCGCCAGAGTAATCTATTGGCTGGCCAGCGTTGGTTGATTCCAGGTTATCACAGTTGAGCAGTGCCTCTTTCAGCTGCTGGCGTGCTCGCTGCACCCGTGATTTAGCACCTGAGAGGGAAATGTCGAGGGTATCTGCCAGCTGCTGTTGGCTCCAATCCTGAAAGCTGGTGAGCAGCACCGCATCGCGATATTTAGGTGGGAGCTGAGCGATCTTGGAGTTTACACAGTTGGCCAATCGGGCATAAAGTGGTTCGTCTTCTGGTGCCTCTGCAAGCAACAAGGGTAGTTCAGCCGTCAAATGCTTATTTTCTTTTCTGAAGTGATCAGAAATGGTGTTTCGTGTGATTTGATAAACCCATGAGGTGAGGCGCTCGGTAGACCGTAGCGTGTGGACCTTTTGATGAACCTTGAGAAATACTTCTTGCAGGAGATCCTTGGAGAGATCAGAGTCATTCACCTTACTGTTGATGAACTTATCCAATTCCAGATGGAGATCTTTCCAGATGGCTTGTATAGGTGGATGCATGTTTTCGACCATTGGGGTTGGGGTTTGAAGTGGACTCCATTGGGTAAACGAAAAAATGCCGTTAGGGTGTCATTTTGGTAAAGACCAATGGAAGGGAAGATCAATCTTTCTTAATTCTGGAAAGTGTTTCAGGAGTCATGCGCAAGTAGGAGGCAATGTATTTGTGTGGGATTTCCTGAAAGAGCTGTGGACTTCTGGTTAAGACCCGATTATATCGGTCCATTGGCGAAGAAGTAAGAATATCCCGCTCACGTTCCATTTGCTGGTATATCAGGGCGGTTAGTATTTCCTGCCACAGTCGCATGTTTGCTTCTGAGCCATTGACAAATGAATCAAAGGTTTTTTTGCTGATGGCCTTGATGGTTGTTTTCTTAAGTGCCTGAATATAGAGATCAGAGGGCTGACCGGTGATGTAAGAGTCAAGGGCTGCAATGAGGTTGCCCTGGTAGCCAAAACGGATGGTGTGCTCCTCCTTGTCATCAGTGACAAATACCCTCAAGCTGCCACTCACAATAAGGTAGATACGTGTATCGGTGCTGCCTTTTACTTTCAGGTACTCGTTTCGGCTCAGCGTAAGTTGCTTTTCCCAAAGTCCAAGGCTTTCAATTTTTTCGAGAAGGTCTTCCAAAGGATTCATCGAAAGTTAAATGTTGTTGAGTAAATGTAGGAGCATTTTATCAAAAGAGGCACCTGTGCTTCACTTTGATGCCTATGAAAGCCGTTCGTCTATACTTAATTGTGTTTGACCGATAGTAAAATGCGCGTCACGGGCATTCTTCGGAAGGTTAATACCCTTCACAATAATTTCACAGCCATAAATGAGTTAAAATAAAAAACACTGACATGAAGAAAGCCATCATATTAATTGGATTTCAAAACGACTATTTTTCTGAAAATGGAATCCTGCGCGGGGTAGTAGAGGAATCTTCCAAAGTGACTAATATCATTGAAAACACAGTCAATATGATTCGAAAGACTGAGGATACTCTGATTATTTCCACACCGATTATTTTTTCTGAGGATTATTCAGAGCTGACCGACCCTGTAGGAATCCTCAAAACCATAAAAGAAGTAGGAGCTTTTGGAAAAGGGACTAGCGGGTCTAAGACAATTGACCAAATCAGTCAGTTTGGTAATAGAATCATGGAGATTCCTGGTAAGCAAGGGCTTAATGCTTTTGTCAATACCACTTTAGAGCAGACGCTGAGAGATCACGGAGTGGAGCAGGTGATCCTTGCTGGTACTGTGGCCTCTATCTGTATTGATTCTACTGGGAGATCGGCTTTTGAACGAGGTTTTAAGGTTACTATGCTGTCCGATTGTATTTCTGGTAGAACAGTCTTTGAAAAGGATTTCTACTTTGAGCAAGTATTTCCTTTGTACGCTGAGGTTTCATCATCTGAGGAAGTTGTAGGCTCGGTATTGATATGAAAATCACAGAGACCGTTCAGAACGGAGAAAGTCTTAATATTCAGATTCAGCACAGGTTGATCGAGAAATTAACAGCAACTAATAAAGAACTCCTTACCATCAATTCCTTTGCAGAAGCGATCCAGGGAGGGAAGGGTACCCATGAAGTGGTGGACTCTATGGTGAAGAAGCTAAATAGCCTCCTTGGCTTTACGGATTGCGAGATATTTTTGATGAATGACTCTGAGGAGTATCTGATACAGTCGGTAAAGTTTATGGATGGATATTGTCAGACCGATATTGAGTACCCAGTGATTTTCAAAATAGGAGAAGGTTTGATAGGGGAAGTATGTGTCACAGGTCAGGCGAAGATTATCGCAGACGCATTTCAGGATAAGCAAACCGAATCAGGCTGTTCCCTTTCCGAGATAGCTATTCCGATGACTCATGATGATAGAAAAGTGATGGGGGTAATACATTCCAGACATCCAAAGAAGGACTTCTTTCAAGAGAGCCATCTCAAAACTTTGACAACCATCGCATCAATGGCGGCTACCAAGTTAATCCAGACGAAGAATCACGAACGGATAGCACAATACCAGACTCAGCTGGAAGAATATGTGCACATAGTGTCTCATGACTTGAAATCTCCCCTCAGGTCTATCAATGCGCTGTTAGCTTGGATCAAAGAGGATAACAAAGGAAAACTAGATGATGAAACCCTCGGGAATATCAAGTTGATTGACAACACCCTTTTACAAATGGACAATTTGATCACGGGCACTCTGAACTATTCAAGAATTGCCTATAGTGAAGCCAGAGAAGAAGTAGTGGACCTTAACCACATCATTCACGAAATTAAAGGGCTTCTTCATTTTCCGGAGCACATATCCGTGAAGTTGGATTCTGACTTGCCCAGTGTGATCGGAGATAGTACAAAGTTTCTCCAGATCTTTCAAAACCTGATCGGCAATGCCCTGAAGTTCATAGATAAGCCAGAAGGATTGATTACCGTTGGTCATGTGGATAGAGGAGAGTACTATGAATTTTCTATCAGTGACAATGGGATAGGAATTGAACGGAGATACTTTCACAAAATTTTTGAAGTCTTTCAGTCGCTGAGTGTGTCTAAGGATTCCTCAGGAGTGGGACTTTCCATTGTAAAAAAGCTAGTCAACTACTATGATGGAGATATTTGGCTGGAGAGTACCGTGGGTGTGGGTACTACATTCCATTTTACCATTAAAAAGAATTGATTTGCTCAAACAGGACGCCGGAAGGCGCCCTGTTTGAGAGAGTTGCTATTTAGATTTTTTTGAAGATCACAATGGCATTGTGTCCCCCAAACCCGAAGGTATTACTCATGGTCAAATCCACTTTTTGCTGGATGGCCTCCTTGGTCACAATTTGAATACTCTCCGGAATCTGCTTGTCTATCTTGCTGGTGTTGATAGTAGGAGGGATCACACTCTCCTGAATTGCTTTTATACAAAGAATCCCTTCAATCGCTCCGGCGGCTCCCAGTAGGTGGCCGGTCATGGATTTGGTGGCACTGATCTTCAATTTTTCCGGTGCATCACCAAATATTTTCCTAACCGCATTGATTTCGCTGATGTCTCCCACTGGGGTGGAAGTGGCGTGGGTATTCAGATAGTCAACATCATCCGGGTGGTGACCTGCTTCTTCCAGCGCCAGTTCCATGGCTTTAGCTGCCCCCAACCCATCGGGGTGGGTGGCTGATATGTGGTAAGCGTCGGCAGTCATAGCAGCTCCTACCATTTCGGCATAGATTTTCGCGCCTCTGGCTTTGGCATGTTCATACTCTTCCAGTACCAATGCACCGGCGCCTTCTCCCATGACAAAACCTTCACGATCCTCATCAAAGGGTCGGGACGCTTCTTTAGGATGATCGTTGTTGGTGGACATGGCGCGCATGGCGTTGAACCCACCAATGGATGACTGAGTCACAGGTGATTCAGATCCGCCCGAAATGATGGCTTTCGCCTTACCAAGGCGGATATAATTGTAGGCATCCATGATGGCGGTGTTGGAGGTAGCACAGGCAGACACCGTGGTATAATTGATACCCATCAGCCCAAACTTCAGAGAGATCATACCTGAGGCCATGTTGGAGATGAGTTTCGGTACAAAGAAGGGGCTAAAATGTGGTTTTCTTCCATTGGAAATATAGCCCCCCACTTCCTCTTCAAAGGTGAGCATACCACCCTGTCCGGTTCCCCAGATCACGCCAATGTCAAAGGGCGACATAGTCGCTATTTCTAATCCACTGTCCTGCAGTGCTTCAGTGGCTGCGTAAATGGCATATTGTGTAAAGAGATCACTGCGCTTGATTTCGTTTTTTTCAAGGTAAGTTTCAGGAGCGAAGTTTTTCACTTCACAGGCAAACTTGGTTTTGAAATGGGTGGTGTCAAATTTCGTGATCGGACCCGCTCCACTTTGTCCACTAATGGCATTTTCCCAAAATTCTTTAACTGAATTGCCGATGGGAGTGAGTGCGCCCATTCCGGTTATAACTACTCTTTTCATATCAAGTGATTTTGCACTTACCTGGTTGGGTAAGTAGGTGATTAAATGATTTTAGATGGTTTTGTGGATCAGGCTTACGACATTTTCCAGTACCCGATCCCCGGTGACTCTGTTGAGAATAAGAGAGGCCAATAGCGATGTGATAATGACGTCAGCTTTTTCTTCGATGGTTTCATTAAAATGAAATGCATTTTCCTCTATTCCCTTGTTTAAAATCCATTTTAGCCAGTTCCGAATCTCCAGGCCCGCCTCGGTCAGAGGAGCCCGCATTTCCTCGGGCAAACTCTGATATGCGGGGCCCAGTGCCCCCATAAAACAGATGAGGTTGGACTGATTATTCAGCGAATATATTTCAATAAAATTAAACAACTGCTCTCTGGCCGGAAGTCCCGCCCAGCTGGCAAAGCAATTCTCAAGAGCCTCAATGTTCTTGCGGATCACTGCCACACCCAGATCTTTTTTGGATGGGAAATAGTAATGAATAGCGGCATTTTTCACCTGTAGCGGTGTTGATAGGTCTTTATAACTAAAGGCATGGTAGCCTCGTGATCTAATGAGGTGCTCCGCCAGGTTGAGGATATCTTGTTTGGTATCAGACATATTACAAATATACTTACTAGTTAGTAAGTATTGCAAACCAGCTGAAAATCCAGGTGACTCAACGGGATGATTCTAAGAATGGGTTTTGAGTTATCCGGGAATAAATCCCTCAATCCACGCCCTTGCTTCCGATGCGTCGGTGAAGAAATGCTCCGCCTCCCGGCTAAATTCTGCTTCGTATCGTTCTATTTTCGATGCATCCTGATGCGCATGCGCTGCAGCTACACACCGGATGCCCCTGGTATGGGTGTAGGGGATATGACGGGCTTCT
Organism: Marinoscillum luteum; assembly: GCF_044005705.1. Classification (NCBI taxonomy): domain Bacteria; kingdom Pseudomonadati; phylum Bacteroidota; class Cytophagia; order Cytophagales; family Reichenbachiellaceae; genus Marinoscillum; species Marinoscillum luteum. Next base: position 150,759 of record NZ_JBIPKE010000012.1, read on the forward strand.
TCTTCAAATAGGTCCACATACCCAACCTTCCAACCGTATTGTGCGAGGGTCAGCGGAATAATGGCTCTGAAACGTTTATGAGCCTCCAGATTGATGGCCTTGAACCCATAAATATTGATGAAAATTTTGAAAAAGGAGTTGTCATCGATTTGGCCTAGTGCGTCATGCAGGGACTGCTCCCAGTAGGCTATGTCTGCTTGATCTACCTCGCCGCTGAGTTGGGTGGTGAGTAGGTGTTTGTTGGGATCCCAACTTGATGCGATGGTTTTGGTACTTTTCATGAAAGTAATTTTTAACTATGGAAAGCTGGGCTTTCAGATTGCCCTGCAAGATGATAAGCACGTAAAAGCCAAAATGCTGGTTTCATAAAGGCCGTGTTGTGGATGTATTCATCGCGACATTTATAGAAGGAAGAGGGGTGGCTCTTGATAGGGATTCTGGTGAGAGCTGATAAAAAAGAAGGGCCACAAGTGCGGGGTGTAAACTCCGCACTTGTGGCCCTTGTCATTGGATAGAGCCTTTGTCAGGCTTTTTTGTCCATCATCAGGAGTTCATTCAAGCTGATTTCGGTGATGTATTTCTTTTCACCATTGCTTTCATAGCTCCGGTTGATCAGTTTGCCTTGCACGGCAACTTCGCTGCCTTTTTTGAGGTATTTTTCGGCTATGTCGGCTTTCTTTCCCCAGATCACAATGTTATGCCATTGGGTGTCTTCTACTTTTTCCCCTTTGGCATTGAGGTACGTTTCATTGGTGGCCAGAGAGAAGGTGGCCATTTTCTTGCCACTATCAAAAGTTCTCACTTGTGGGTCGTTACCTAATCTGCCGATTAATTGTACGCTGTTTTTTAAAGTTGTCATGATGTTAAAAATTTGTGTTAAACATGAAAGTCTCTGATTGGCAGATGACTTGTGTCGATTGACGATGACAAAGTTGAAGTGAGGTGGAAACGTTATTCGTGTGGTAACCGAATACAGCCGATTATAAACGGTTACAATCGGGTATATTGCTGTTTATCAGGGATATAATGTTTTTATCAGGGAGTGTAAAAATTGTTTAATTATTGGAAAAACAATTTTTGGGAGGAATTAAAAGTAGACAGTGAATACTGAAAAAGAAGACTGAAGCGATCCGAGCTGGAATGACCGAGAAGGAGCGGCAAAAATGATAGAAGACGAACTGACGAGACCTCCAGGACAACTACTGGCACTCCGTCAGAGAACTCACTTCTTGAGCGTGAGCTAAATGGGGAATTTGCTTGAGGAAGACGCTTACAAAAAAGCCGTCATGTGACGGCTTTTAAACGCTATTAATGCTCGAATAATCGGAACCTATTTTGTCGTCTAACGATAAACTTCCAGAGGCTCTGGATAAGGTCATCGAAGGCATAATGCAATATATTTTTCAGATTATTGAGATGATTGGGCTTTCTCATGATGCTGGATTTATCTTATAACTGGTTCTTAATTATACAATGAATTTAGTCTAAAAACGACCGTAAAATCAAAATAGTTTCGGTGAATGGGTATATTTCATAGATGAACAGGGGCGGTTGCGTATAATGCCCGGAATAATTAATTTAGAATGGAAAGAAGCCCGTATGAGTACTGAAACCAAAGTTTGTACAGAATGCGGACGGGAATTGTTCGGCAGATCGGATAAAAAGTTCTGTTCGGATGCCTGCCGCAGTGCCTTTAACAATAAGGCCCTTGCCGGGGGTGACAAGTACATGCGCACGGTCAACAGGCGCCTCAAAAAGAACCATAGCATCCTTGTACAGCTCAACCCCGACGGCAAGACTACTACCCACAGGGAGAAGCTCTTGAAGGCGGGTTTTGACTTTGACTACTGCACCAATACCTACACAACCAAAGATCAGAAGGAATACCGGTTTTGCTATGATCAGGGTTACCTTCACCTGGGTAATGATTTTATTTTATTGGTGAAAAGGGAGCCCTCTCCCGCGGGCTAAGGCTCCCATATTTACTCCTCTTTTACTCATACCTGAGCGACTGGATAGGGTTGGCAGTAGCGGCCCGGAAGGATCTGTAGCCGACTGTACCCAGTGCAATGGCAAAGGATATCCCAAATGCAATGACGAAATAGCCGTAAGTAATGTCAATGCGGTATGCAAACTCCTCCATCCACAGGCTCATGAGCCAGTAAGCCAAAGGTGCGGCCACCACAAAAGCGATGAGCATCAGTTTGGTGTATTCTCTCCCAAAGATGCCCAGAATACTTGCCACAGATGCGCCAAACACCTTTCTTACACCTATGTCTTTGGCATTTTTATTGGTCATGAAGGAAACCAGCCCATAGAGCCCCATGGTACCCAGCAGGATGGACAATACGGATACAAATTTAATGATCTGGTGGAGCATGTTCTCCAAAACGTAATGGTCCTGAATCTCATCTTTGAGCACTTCAAATTCGAAAAGATCATTCGGGTAAAACTGTCTGAAAGTGGCTTCAATATCGGCTACTACATCTGGTGAAGGTTCAGACTTCAGTCGGATGGCCAGCTGATTGAATTCATCTGACTTGTACATGAATATGGCAGGCTTCAGCCCATACTGGAGTGAACGTACATTGTAGTTTTCCATCACCCCGATGACCTTTCCCTCTATATAACCCATGTCGATCCATTGCCCTATTGCTTCCTCATGTGTTTTCCAACCCAGAGTGGTCAATAGCTTCTCATTGACGATGATGTCATAGGTGGAATCATTGATGTGCTGCTCTGCAATATTTCTACCAGATAGGAGCTCTATGTCATAAAAGTCAAGGTAATTTTTGTCTCCGTGTTTGATGTTGGCATTGTTCCCATCTATGTACTCTTCGCCCTTGATAAAGTAGGAATTGTTCCAATTACTGTTGGAAAGGGGTGTAGTTCTGCTTTTGCTAACATCCTCCACGTAACTTTTGGATCGATATTCTCCGGCAATGGCATCCATTTTAAGATAGGCTCCATCCGGAAAATCAATGGTGACTACCCGATCAAAGTTGAAACCCAGGTCTTTGGACTTCATAAAATCCATCTGCGCGGCTATGATCACCGTGCAAATGAGCATTAGGTTGGTGAAGGCAAATTGTGTAATCACCAGGATCCTCCGTAGGTTGATGTTGCCACTACCTTTTCTGATATTGATCTTATGGTTGAGGGCATCCACTGGCTTGTATCCGGAGAGGATCAGCGCTGGGTATAGTCCTGCGAAAAACGCCACGACAACAGCCAGAAGTATGGCAAACCAAATGACATCACTGCCATAGGAGAGGTCGTACTCAATTTCCGTCAGGAAGGTGTTGAATTTTGAAATAAGGATCTGCCCAAGCGTGAGTGCGATCACCATGCCCACGAGTACGATCACCAGTATTTCAATCATGAATTGCCAAAAGAGCTGAGATTTGAGACTACCGAGAACTTTGCGTACTCCCACTTCTTTGGCCCTGCGTATGGCCTGAGCAGTGGAAAGGTTAATAAAGTTGAGACAGGCAGTACCCAGGATGAGCGCTCCAAGCAGCACAAATGCCCAAATCATCAGCGATGGGGTGACATAGTTTTGACCATCGCCATAGCGTTCGTCATTGTGTATTTCAGAAAGTGGTTGTAGTTTAATGGTTGACTTTTCACGATCTTCCAGGTCCCTGTCGTAGGCATCCATAGCGGCATCCAGTTTCCTTTCCAGTTCAGGAATGTCGGCATCTTCAGGCGCCAGTGCATAGCAGGAGTAAGCCCAGGTCATACCCCAGTTGTCCCTGAAGACATCTGGCATTCTCAGACGCATGGTAGGAAGCGATACGATCATTTTGAAGGGCAGGTTGGTGTTTTTGGGTGGGGTTTGCACAATGCCTACCACCTCCAGGTCTTTGTCATTGTTGAGCTTCACCATCTTACCTATGGGGTTTTCATCGCCGTAGTATTTGGTGGCCATTTCCTGGGTGAGGTATACCTTGTAGGGATCTTTGAGCGCATCTCCGGGTGCCCCTTTCAGAATTTCAAAATCCATGACTTCAAAAAAGTGCTCATCGGTATAGAGGATGCCTGATTGTCTGAAAACCTGAAAGTTGCCAGAGGCGTCAATCAGGGAGATCTTTTCATCCTCAGGCCCGTGAAACTGTACGACTTTTTCGAAATCCGGCAAATCCCGTAAAATCGCATCTCCAGTTGGATAAGGGAGAATTCCTGAATAATAAATTCTGTTGTCGCCGTGATAGTGGGAGACCACCCGATATATCCGGTCTTTCTTGGTGTGCCAATTGTCAAAGGAGTTTTCGTATCGGATGATGGTAAATACAAACAGGCAGCAGGCCAGGCCTATAGCCAATCCCAGAACATTCAGAAGAGAGTAGGCTTTGTTTTTTCTGAAGCTTCGCAGCGCGATGACAAAATAGTTTTTTAGCATAGGATTATTTTTTCAGTCTGTCCTCCCGGTTCCAAGAGGTATGCCATTAATTCAAGTGATTGATAATCAGTATTTTGAGTGTTTTTTGATTCTCATGACTTGTTTCATACTGAAACATTTCATTGATTTACAATGAAACACTTTTGTACCAGAGGGTCATGACCATTGACCTTACCCGAGCCCTGTATGAAGCAAAAAGGACACATATTGATTGTAGATGATGATGCTGATGTGCTGCATACGGCCAGATTGGTACTGAAAGGGCACTACGAACAGGTATCTACGGAAAGTTCTCCGCTTCGGCTGGAATCTTTGCTCAGAAGGGAGTCGGTAGACATTATCCTGCTGGATATGAATTTTAAAACAGGGGCTACTACTGGCAACGAGGGCCTATTCTGGCTAAAGAAAATCAAAGCGATCAATCCACATGTATATGTCATCATGAATACAGCCTATGGTGATATACAGCTGGCAGTGGAGTCCATGAAATTAGGTGCAGTGGACTTTTTAGTGAAGCCCTGGGAAAAGGAAAAGTTGCTTTCTACGGTCAATACGGTCTATCAGCTTGCACTTTCTAATAGGAATGTCGAAAAGCTCAAGGGACGTGAGTCAGCCCTCACACAGGATATCGACGCAGGCTATGGTCAGCTGGTTTCAGAAAGTGAACCCATGCAAACTGTGCTTGCTCAGATTGATAAAGTTGCCGCAACCGATGCTTCCATCCTTATTCTGGGTGAAAATGGAACCGGTAAGGAGCTAATTGCCCGTGAGATTCATCGGCGGTCACAGCGTCGCGATGAGGGACTGATTAAGGTGGATTTGGGGGCATTACCGGAAAGCCTGTTTGAAGCGGAAATGTTTGGTCATGTGAAAGGGGCCTATACCGATGCAAAGGAAGACCGGCCGGGCAGGTTTGAAATCGCAGATGGGGGCTCACTTTTTTTGGATGAAATTGGAAACCTGAGCATCACCATGCAGTCTAAGATGCTTTCGGTATTACAAAATCGATCAGTTACACGGGTAGGTTCGAGTAAGGCAGTTGCTTTTGACGTACGGGTGATCAGTGCCACCAATCAGCCACTTTATCCCATGGTGGAAGCGGGGCTGTTTCGTCAGGACTTGCTATACAGGATCAATACCGTGGAAATAGAACTGCCTCCTTTGCGGCAGCGAAAACAGGATATACGCCTTCTTTCCCTCTATTTTTTGAAGGAATACGGGGAGAAGTATCAGAAATCAGGCCTTAAGATAGAGGAACGAACACACCGACAGCTGGCTAACTATACATGGCCGGGGAATATCCGTGAATTGCAACACGCGATAGAGCGCGCCGTAATCATGTGTGATGAATCTGTGATTGCGGCTGAAGATATCCTCCCTCAGCGGAAAGCTCAACAGAATGAGACACGGTCTCTAAGGGTAGAAGATGTGGAGAAAAGTACGGTAATCAGGGCCATCGAAAAGCATGGTGGTAATCTGAGCAAAGCAGCAGATGAGCTGGGAATGGGCCGGACCACCCTCTATAGGAAAATGAAGAAATACGGCATATGAATTGGCAATTGTAACCTGTGCGAGCCTTGAAGTCGTTTCGCCTCCATGTAGTTATCAGAGTAGTTTTGGCCGTGAGTTTCGGGCTGGCGGCTTACTATTTTGGGATGTTGACGCCCTTTTGGTTGATGAGTGCCTGGATGGTTCTGTTTTTTGTGGTGACCATTGTTTCACTGATTCGCTATGTAGAAAAGTCCGATAGGGAGCTGTCGGGTTTCCTGATGGCCATTCGGCAAAATGATTTTACCAATACCTATCCAGCTGCACGGAGCCGTTCTAATCAACTGCACAGGGCCTTCAATGTGATCACTGCGGAGTTTATCAAATTGCGCAGTGAAAAGGAGTCCAATTTTCACTTTCTCAAAACTGTGGTGGAGCACAGTGGAGTGCCGCTGATGGCCTATACCGTAGATGACGAAGAGGTGACCCTGGTCAATCAATCGGTTAAAACACTTTTTGGAATTCCATACTTCACGAAGCTTGGTTCTCTGCAGCGGGCCGACCCAACTCTGGTGGAGACCATCCGGTCACTGAGGACCGGAGACAAGGTCTTGGTCAAAGTGAAGATCAATGGTGAAATGATGTACCTGTCCATTGTGACCAGGGAGCTCATTTTGCAGGGTCGACGCAATAAGGTCATTGCCTTCCATAATATCAATACCGAACTGGATCAGAAGGAAGTGGAGTCCTGGCAGAAGCTCATACGGGTGATGACCCACGAGATCAAAAATTCAGTGATTCCAATCTCTACCCTGGCTGAAGTGATCAATGACATGCTCAAAGGAAGTGGTGAAGGGTCATTTGCCCTGGGTGATCTTTCACCGGAAGATCAAGATGATCTCATTGTGAGCATACGAACCATCGAGAAACGGAGCAAGGGGTTGGTAAAGTTCGTCGCCAGCTATGGAGACCTGGCCAGGGTCCCCAGACCAGAGCTACAGCGGGTAGATCTGTGTGAGGTGGTACGTGAGGTGGTGAGGTTACAAGAGAAGCCCCTGCGCAAGGCGGGGATTACGTTGAAAACCAATTTTCCGAAAGGTGCCCTTACACTTTCATTGGATGGTGAGATGATTCAGCAGGTAGTGATCAATCTGGTGAAAAATGCCGCTGAGGCACTCAAGGATGCCAATACTCCAAACGGTCAGATCCAACTGGTCATTGCCAAATATGCCTCTGAGGTAGTGGTGCAGGTGGCTGATAATGGCCCCGGAATAGAGGAGGAAATATTGGATCAGATATTCATTCCATTTTTTACCACCAAGAAGGAGGGATCAGGCATAGGGTTGAGTTACAGCAAGCAGATCATGCGTGCACACAATGGGAATCTGCGTGTAAAATCCACAGGAGCTGGAGCCGTATTTGAATTGAGTTTTTGGGTGATTTGACCAGTACCTAGTATCTTTCACGAGATTCTTTTTATTCAATCAGGTTAAATTCTCTCATGATCCCTATACAGTACATTGAAGAAATAAAGGTAAGTGCCGGGGATCTGGATGAGCTCCATCATGTCAACAATGTGGTTTATCTGAAATGGGTGCAGCTGGTAGCTGAAAATCACTGGAGATCAGCAGTTTGTCAGACCATTCAGGATCAATACATTTGGGTGGTTTTGAGTCATTTCATTCAATATCACAAGCCGGCGGTGCTCGATGACCACCTCACACTGCTCACTTATGTGGGGGAGTTTGAAGGCGTGAGAAGTATTCGCTATGTCAAGATCAAGAGAGGGATGGAGCTGATCGCAGAGGCCAAAACAGAATGGTGCATGCTGGATGCCGTGACCAAACGCCCCAGGCGGGTGACCGATGAGGTTTCTAAGTGGTTTTTCAAAAATTAATCTACCGATGAAAAAAGCAATTAAAATCATCCTGATTGTTATTCTGAGCTTGTTTATCGTGCTCATCATTGCATGGCTGACGGCAAATGAGCCGCTACCTGAAGGGGAGCCGGGTCCACGTGCTGAGGCCCTTGCCGACCGAATGCTTCTCGCTCTCAATGATAGTGCTTACCAGAATCTCGAGCTGATTAGCTGGAAATACCCCAGGGGGCCGCATAAGTATGACTGGTACAAACAGAAGGACACCGTGGAGGTGCGCTGGGACAATATGCGGGTTTTGCTTTGTACCACCACACTAGATGGAAGTGCTTTTTTGGACAATGAGGCTTTATCCGGTAGTGAAAAGGAAAAGGCGTTGTATACCGCATGGGACTTCTTTGCCAATGATTCCTTTTGGCTGATAGCCCCATTCAAGGTGAGGGACCCGGGTACGGAACGCAAAGTCGTAGAGACCGACCGGGGGCTGGCTTTGCTGGTGACCTATACCAGTGGAGGAGTGACTCCCGGCGATTCATACCTCTGGATATTAGACGAAAATGACCGACCCATCGCCTGGAAATTTTGGGTGCAGAAAATCCCGATAGGAGGATTGGAGACCAGCTGGGGTGACTGGCAGCAGTATAAAGGTGTATGGCTTGGGACGAGTCACGAGGTAGGGCCTGTGGAGATTAAGTTGGAAATTCAAAACATCAACTAATGAGTGAATCAGGAAATGTACTCATCACAGGAGTGTCTACCGGGATTGGGTATGCATGCTGCAAGGTATTTATCGCCTCAGGGTACAGGGTGTTTGGTAGTGTGAGGACCCAAAAAGATGCTGACCGATTGAGCGAGACATTCGGTGAAAAGTTCACACCTCTCATTTTTGATGTCACGGATCATGAGGCCATTGACCTTGCCGCGATAGTGGTATCCAAAGCGCTAAGCGATCAGGGATTAGACTGTCTCATTAACAATGCGGGAGTTGCTTTGGGTGGGCCAATGATGCACGTGCCCATTGAGCGCTTGCGAGAACAATTTGAGGTCAATGTCATCGGTTTGGTAAAGGTAACTCAGGCCTTTCTGCCTCTCCTGGGAGCGAGAGCGGGTCACATTGGAAAACCAGGCAGGATTATCAATATTAGCTCGGTAGTGGGCCAGATTGCCATGCCTTTTCTAGGGCCATATGTGGGTTCCAAACATGCACTGGAGGGTATTTCGCAGGTAATGCGGCGTGAATTGATGCACTATGGCATTGATGTAGTGGTGGTGGGTCCTGGAGCCATCAAAACGCCCATTTGGAACAAGGGGATGGATAGCCTTTACGAGGATACGGCCTTCGCTCGTTCACTGCAGATTTTTGCCAAGGGATTTATCAGGGGCAGTATTAAACATGGGTTTGAGCCCGGGAAATTGGCCCTGGATATCTTCAGGATTTTCAAAAAAGACCGCCCGAAACCGAGGTACGCTATTGTGGCCAAGCCCTTCTTGAATTGGTGGCTTCCAAAGATTTTGCCTACCAGAATGATGGACAGGTATTTGGCAAAGAAACTTGAGATAACCCGGTAGGACTATCTGAAAGTATACTTGAGGGAAACCCCGCCGAAGTAGTTTCTGGGATTGCCTGGATAATAATACCGAGGCTGACTACCTCCAAAACCAGTTGCGTTGATCAAGAGCATTGCAGCATATTTGGAGTCAGTGAGGTTGTTGGTACCCAGATTCAAGTCTAGTTCCCAGGGCCCAATGACGTGCCTGAACCCGGCTTTGGCTCTGAGGATGAAATACCGTTCGGCATAAAGAGAATTTTCGTCATTTACAGGAATCTCCCCAACCAATTGTCCGCTGATATTTCCATAGAAACCCAGGTCGCTGAGTAACTCTACTCCCGGGTTGAAAATCCACTGGGGTACTCCGGTTAACTCATTTCCGCTGTAGTCATTTCCGTCGTTCACAAATTCATCAAAATGATAATTCATATAAGCCACGCTGGCAAAAGTATTGAGGGTATACCGGTCTGAAAGCACGAAGTAATAATTGCCCAAAAGATCCACCCCAAGGTGGTTATTCAATCCGGCATTGACACCTACATAGGCATCATCACTTATACGTTGAGCTACTAACAGATTTTTGATCTGCATGTAGTAGGTGGTGAGGTCGTAGGTAAACCTGCGCTGCGTACCCCGAACACCCAATTCATAATTCCAACCAGATTCTGGCAGGATGTCCGGGTTAATTTGGCCATCGGGGTACAGGGTCTCTTCCAGACTAGGAGGAGAGAAGCCGTGACTTACATTCATGAAAAGCGTATTGTGAGCACCTGCCACATAGGTCAGCCCCAGCTTGGGAGAAACCACTGGATCAAATGCATAATCTCCACTAATGTTGTTGCCTGGCTCATTGAACTGATCATCCAGGGTATAATGGGTGAAATTTAAGTTGATTCCGGCTGTGGCATTGAGATTTGGAGCCAATGTGGCGGCTGCTTCGATAAAAGCATTGAAATAGCTTCGGTTTTCCAGGTTGTTTGAAAGAGGATCTCCCTTTACGCTGCCATTGCTATTTTCGTCATAGTTGTTCTCAAAGGTTTTCCATCGGTATTCATCAAAAAATAGCTCCATACCAGTGAAGAACCTAAAGTTTTCCCATCGCTTGGCCAGTGTGTTTCTGGTACCTACGGTAAAGGTCTCTTCGTCCAAAATATTAAAAGGTCTGGGCTCATAGGCATCACGGTTTTTTAGAAAAAGAGTTGATTTCAAACTCCAATCCTGCCCGAAAGCTTGATGGTAGCTCAGACCGAGCAGTGTTTTGTCGTAGGCTTCATACCCCTTGGCTTGTTTCCAGGTGAATGCTGCTTTTTCAGGACTGTTTTTAAAATCATCTTCACTGATAGAGCTCGGGATGAAGGCTTTTAAGTGAGTGAATATACCCAGTACAGAAAAGTAGATTTGTGGGGTCAGCTGGTACTTGAGGGTCACACCGGCTTGCTGCCTGCTATAGGCACTGTTCTCTCTAAATCCCTGACGCTGTAAGTCAGAGTAGACTGCCGATACGGTTGTTTTGTTGTCATGATGAGCACCTTGCAGCATCCACCTATAGGTGTCGAATGAGCCCATTGTCAGACTGGTTTTGGCACTGGTTTGCTGTGCTGAAGGTACAGGGGCCAGTAGTCTGATGGCTCCCCCCAGTCCGGCTCCATAGGCACTTGAGTTAGGGCCTTTGGTGATTTCTATCCGGCTGATCATCTCCTGATCAATGTCCTCAATGGAAGAGTTTCCCGAGCCGTCAGTGAGGGGTATATCCTCATAATAGGCCTTGATCTTATTAGTGCCATAGAGGCTTCTGGAGCCAATACCCCGGATAGTGATTCGGTTGGTGGTGAGTGTACCTGCATGCATGTACACCCCGGGAGTTCGATTGAGGGCACTGGTGACTGAGAAGGGGTCGTCTCGTCTGAGCATTTCCTGATTGATGGATTGAATACTCGTGGGCGTGTTGAGTGTTTTTCTGGAAAAACTTCCACTGGTCACGATCACGTCATTGAGCGTGAGGCTGGAGGGTTCCAGAGCCAGTGTGATTTCCTTGGGCGCTCTCACCTGGATAGTGAGGGTTTGGTACCCCAGGTAATTTACCCGAAGGGTTATAGGAAAGGCCCTCACGGACAAATGAAAATTTCCCTTTGTGTCTGTGACTGTTGTATCGACACCCGTACTTACTATGGCTCCTATGAGTGCTTCTTCGTTCGCACCATCTTTCACATGACCGGAAATAGTTGTTTGTGCATGGCTTTGATGCCAAAGTATAAGGAGCAAAACGAGGATCGAGGGTAATTTCATGGGGTTGATTATGAAGCTGGCAAGCAGGCGCAAAGCACTGTTTATTTTGGCTCTCAAAGGTAAAGCGGTAAGTCATAAATGAACTCATTCACTATATAAAATGTGTGCAGAGGCCTGAATATGAGATTGAAATTTGGGTGGTCTGAGCTAAATGCTGTTATTTTATTCCCGCTTAGACAATCAAACTTACATTCATGAAAAAATCTAGATTATACGTATGCCTTTTGGCTGGTTCGGCGCTGATTTATGCCTGTGGAGGTGGCTCTCAAAAACAGTCTGCTGAGAGTACCGATACTGCGGTGGCGGAGGTGCCCGCAGAGGTGGTGGCGGATTCTGTGACGTTGGAAATTTCCGCCAACGACAACATGCAATTCAGTACAGACCAACTCAAAGTAACTGAAGGGCAGGTGGTGACACTGAATTTTAAACACACAGGTAAAATGCCCAAGGAGTCTATGGGACATAATTGGGTGCTTCTGGCAGCTGGTTCGGATCCGGCAGTGTTTGGTGCGGCTGCTACCACGGCTCCCAAGACAGGTTATATTCCACAGGATAAACTTGAGTGGGTGATTGCCAACACACCCATCATAGGAGGTGGCGAGGAGGTGAGTATCAGCTTTCAGGCACCAAAGGCCGGTTATTACAAATTCATCTGTAGTTTCCCCGGACACTGGGGCGTGATGCAAGGTGACTTTGTGGTATCACCGAGGTAATCATTGATAAAGTTCCAAACCAAAAGGCCGTTTTGAAAGAAGGGAGATTTTCCTTTTTTTGAAGACGGTCTTTTTATGTCGACTCCTGAGCCCTCAACCCTATGCTATCCATCTGATTTCATTCAGATTCTGATGTTAGGCATCGTACTTATTTTCTAATTTGTTGGTCTTTATTAAAGGCTTTTCCCAATTCTATTCCTTAGTTTTGCCACCCTATTTTGAAAGAGTTAAATCACTTTTTTAGAATATTTGAGTATTGAAATTGTATAAACGCAAAATAAAAAATGGGTAAGACGCTGTTTGATAAAGTATGGGATTCACACGTGGTGCGAAAGATAGAGGGCGGACCAGACGTATTTTTCATCGATAGACATATGGTTCATGAAGTGACCAGTCCGGTTGCTTTTCTGGGATTGAAAAACCGGGGATCCGGTGTACTCTATCCCAATCGTACATTTGCCACTGCAGATCATAATACACCTACCATTAATCAACATTTACCAGTACAAGATCCCCTTTCTGCCAACCAACTTAAAGCCCTGGAAGAAAATGCAAAAGAGCATGGTATCTCTCACTGGGGACTGGGTCATGAGAAAAATGGGATCGTACATGTGGTAGGTCCCGAGTACGGCATCACACAACCTGGAGCAACCATTGTTTGTGGAGACTCTCATACCTCTACACACGGAGCTTTTGGGGCCATTGCTTTTGGAATCGGCACCTCAGAAGTAGAGATGGTATTGGCTACACAGTGTATCATGCAGCCCAAGCCAAAGAAAATGCGGATCAACATCACCGGTAAGCTTCAGCACGGAGTGACTCCAAAGGATGTGGCGCTGTTCATTATCTCTCAGCTCACCACTTCAGGTGCTACTGGCTATTTTGTTGAGTATGCCGGAGAAGTGTTTGAAAATATGACGATGGAAGGTCGCATGACGGTATGCAACCTGAGCATCGAGATGGGCGCTCGTGGAGGTATGATTGCTCCGGACGAAAAGACATTTGAGTACATTAAAGGCCGTGAATTTACGCCTCAGGGCGCCGACTGGGATCGTGCCATGGAGTATTGGAAAACATTGAAAACTGATGCGGATGCGGAGTTTGATAAAGAGTTGACCTTTGATGGATCCAAAATAGAGCCTATGATCACCTATGGTACCAACCCGGGTATGGGCATGGGTATCAGCAATCACATTCCTGTGGCTGAGTCGTTGGAAGGCGGAGTATCCACCTACAAGAAATCATTAACCTACATGGGCTTCAACGAAGGTGAGTCTATGATGGGTAAAAAGATTGACTATGTCTTTGTGGGTAGCTGCACCAATGGACGCATAGAAGATTTCAGGGCATTTGCCTCTTTGGTGAAAGGCAGAAAGAAGGCAGATCACGTGACGGCCTGGTTGGTTCCTGGTTCGCACAAAGTAGAGGCTGCCATCAGAGAAGAGGGATTATTGGCCATAATAGAGGAAGCCGGATTTTCATTGAGAGAACCGGGGTGTTCAGCATGTCTGGCTATGAACGATGATAAAGTGCCTGCCGGAAAGTTGGCTGTAAGTACTTCCAATCGAAATTTTGAAGGAAGACAGGGCCCGGGATCAAGGACGCTTTTGGCCAGCCCATTGGTGGCTGCTGCCAGTGCCGTTACCGGCGTGGTGACTGACCCAAGGGAGTTGATGCAGGAGGAGTACGCTTAATTCGCGGTTAGCCTTAAGCTATTGGCCTCTAGGGTATGAGAGATTTTCGGAAATACAAAGTGTGGGAGTTGGGCCATGAAGTCACTTTGGTCATTTACGAACTAACTGCCAGTTTTCCCGATTCTGAACGATTTGGGTTAACGAATCAACTAAGAAGAGCCTCTTCATCGATTCCAGCCAATATTGCTGAGGGATGCGGCCGAGAGAGCGATAAGGATTTTAAGAGATTCCTTTATATCGCAAACGGGTCGGCAAGCGAGGTTGAGTATTTTCTCATTTTGAGCACCGGGTTAGGTTACATCAACAAAAACGATTCAGAAACGATCACCGAAAAAGTGAGTGTTCTGAGAAGAAGTTTAAACAAATTAATAAGCTCAATAAGCACATAGTTTTTTTGAGTAAAAAGTTAAAAAGGAGTACCATGAGCTAAAGGCCGGGAGCCAATAGCCAAAAGCAAATAAAGATGGCATACGACAAATTTGAAATATTAAAAACTACGGCGGTTCCATTGCCGATTGAAAATGTGGATACGGATCAGATCATTCCAGCGAGGTTTTTGAAAGCCACCACCCGCAACGGATTTGGTGATAACCTGTTTCGTGACTGGAGATACAACTCAGATAACACGCCTAAGCAGGATTTTATCCTCAACAATCCCCTCTACAGAGGCAAGATATTGGTAGGAGGGAAAAACTTCGGGTCAGGTTCTTCACGAGAGCACGCCGCCTGGGCTGTTTACGATTATGGATTCAGATGTGTGATTTCCAGTTTTTTCGCGGACATTTTCAAGAACAATTGCCTCAACATTGGTGTGCTTCCCGCACAGGTGAGCGCAGAGTTTCTGGATAAAATATTCAAGGCCATAGAAGCAGATCCCAAAGCAGAGTTTGAAGTGAGTCTTCCTGAGCAGACCGTGACCATTGTGGCCACTGGTGAGCAGGAGAGCTTCGATATCAATAGCTACAAAAAGGGCAACATGCTCAATGGATTTGACGATATTGATTACTTGCAGAGCATGAAGGATGAGATCAAATCCTTTGCAGAGAAGCTTCCCCTTTAAATTTCGTACAGGTGAGGGTACTCTGAAGTACCTTCGCCTCAAATCATTACATTTTGAAAGTAGAAATTCTCGATACAACATTAAGGGATGGAGAGCAGACCTCTGGTGTGTCCTTTACCGACAGTGAGAAGCTGACCATTGCGCAGCTTCTGTTGGAAGAGCTACGCGTAGACCGTTTGGAGGTGGCCTCTGCGAGGGTTTCAGAAGGAGAATTCAAGGGCGCAAAGAAGATACTGGACTGGGCGGCTCAAAACGGCTACCTCGATCGCATCGAGATTTTGGGCTTTGTGGATCATACCATCTCCGTAGACTGGATCAAAGAGTCAGGCGGACGGGTGATCAATTTACTTTGCAAAGGCTCACGCAAACACTGCGAAAGTCAGCTTAGAAAAACTGTGGAGGAACACCTCGCGGACATTGCCCAGACGATAGGTTATGCCCACGAGCAAGGCCTGATAGTGAATGTATACCTGGAGGACTGGTCTAACGGAATGCGGACTTCTCCGGATTATGTAGATCAGATGGTGGAGGGGCTGCTGAAGCTACCTGTAAGCCACATTATGTTGCCAGATACGCTGGGGATCCTCAATCACAAGGAATCAGCCACGTTTTGTGGCCAGATGACTACCAAATTTCCCCAGGCTCGCTTCGATTTTCATGCTCATAACGACTATGATCTTTCCACTGCCAATGTGTATTCGGCTCTGGAGGCGGGGATCACAGGTATTCATACCACCCTCAACGGCCTTGGTGAAAGAGCAGGCAATGTGCCTCTGTCCAGTGTGATTGGTATAGTGAAGGATCATCTCCATGGGGAGATGAACATCGACGAAACAAAACTCTATAAGGTATCGAAGATTGTAGAGTCATTTTCAGGTATCCGCATTCCGGCGAATAAGCCTTTGGTAGGGGAGTTTGTATTTACACAGACCAGTGGCATACATGCCGATGGAGATAGCAAGGATAACCTGTATCACAACAGTCTGAATCCTGAACGCTTTGGTCGCCATTACTCTTATGCGCTGGGTAAAATGTCGGGCAAGTCCAATATCAAAAAGAATCTTGAAGAACTGGGCATAGAGCTGAGCAAGGAAGAAACTAAAAAGATCACTGAAAAGATCATTGAGCTGGGAGACAAGAAGGAGGCGATCACCAAAGAAGACCTTCCCTTCATCATCAATGATGTACTGCGTAGCGAGAAGATCGAGCAGCATGTACAGATCAAAAATTACTCGCTCTCGGTGGCTCAGGGCCTGAGGTCAGTAGCGACCTTGTGCATTGAAATAGGAGGAAAAACCTTCGAAAAGACTGCTTCAGGAGATGGACAGTATGATGCATTCATGAATTCGCTTAAACGAATTTATAAGGACTTAGGGGAGTCCCTTCCCCGATTGGTGGACTATGAAGTGCAGATACCGCCTGGAGGGGAGACCGACGCACTTGTGATTACTACTATCACCTGGGCTAACGGCAAGACTTTTAAAACCAGGGGCTTGGACCCCGACCAGACAGTTGCCGCTATCAAGGCGACCGTGAAAATGCTAAACATTATTAAAAATCATAATTGAGGATCAATGAACTTTAAAATTGCAACCCTTCCGGGAGACGGCATAGGGCCGGAAATTGTAGATCAGGCTATCAAAGTAATGAAAGCAGTGGGCGAAAAGTATGGCCATTCTTTCGATTTTGAATTTGCACCCACAGGGGCTTCAGCCATTGACCTGGTTGGTGAACCCTATCCTGACTCTACCCATGAGATCTGTATGAATGCAGATGCAGTGCTTTTTGGAGCCATAGGTGATCCGAAGTACGATAATGACCCTAAAGCAAAAGTGCGTCCGGAGCAAGGATTGCTCAAAATGAGGAAGAAGCTAGGCTTATATGCCAATATTCGTCCTGTGGCTACTTTTCCTTCTTTGATTGACAAGAGCCCTCTTAAGAATGATCGGGTGGAAGGTGCCGATTTTGTGGTGGTAAGAGAGTTGACCGGAGGTATTTACTTTGGTGACAAAGGGAGGTCTGAAGACCTTACTTCTGCATTCGACAATTGTGTGTATACCACAGAAGAGATCGAGCGAATCCTAAAGCTGGCTTATGAGTATGCTGGCAAAAGAAATAAGCGTCTGACCGTAGTGGATAAGGCTAATGTGCTTTGTACTTCACGTTTGTGGAGGGAAATAGCGCAGAAAATGGAGAAGGACTATCCGGACATAGAGACCGACTACATGTTTGTGGACAATGCGGCTATGCAGCTGATCCAGTGGCCAAAGAAATTTGATGTGATGGTGACTGAAAACATGTTTGGTGATATCCTTTCCGATGAGGCCAGCGTGATCACCGGATCGCTCGGGCTACTGCCTTCAGCTTCTGTAGGGTTGCATACGTCTGTATTCGAACCTATCCATGGCTCATATCCACAGGCTGCAGGTAAGAACATTGCCAATCCTGTCGCCACCATTTTGTCTGCAGCTATGCTACTGGATGCTCTGAATCTGCTGGAGGAAGGGCAGGCGGTGAGAGATGCTGTTAATGCATCTTTGGAGGCCAATTTTGTAACTGAGGACATTTCTAAGGAAGCTGCAAAGTCTACCTCGGAAGTGGGAGACTGGATAGCGGCTCAGGTGAAGAAATAACGTTGAAGTAAGAAATAATAAGCAAAAAGCTCGGGTCACTTGACCCGGGCTTTTGCATTCTTGTTTGAAAATGATGTTATCAAAAGGGACTCTTGATCATCGGTACTTCTATCAGAAGCAGTCTTGCATCTTTAGTTGCTGAGAAGTTTATCACCTCAGCACCCGTGATTCCCAGTGCATCCCGCTTCTTCAGTTCCTCACTATTTACCGTTACTTCCCCCTCTATTACAAAGACATAAACTCCATTACCCTCTTTTTTCAGGGCATAGGCGAGCTCCATTCTGGCATCCAAATCAGCCAGCGAAAACCAGCTGTCCTGGTTGATCCAAAGCACCTGATCATTGTCTGGGGCCACTACCGTTTGCCATTGGTTTTTGCGACCTTCTGGCGAAAAGGTAATTTGCTGATAGCGTGGTTCGATATCCCTTTCTTTGGGCAGTACCCAAATCTGCAGAAAATTCACCTCATTAGACTTGGAGTGGTTGTATTCTGAGTGCGTCAGTCCATGTCCGGCACTCATGATCTGCACGTCTCCAGTCCTGATCACCTCGGTATTGCCAGTGCTGTCTTTATGCTCCAGGTCACCCGAAAGTGGAATCGACACGATTTCCATGTTGTCATGAGGATGGGCACCGAATCCCATGCCGGCCGTTACTATGTCATCATTCAGCACCCTTAGGGCCCCGAAGTTTACACGCTCAGGGTTGTAATACCGCCCAAAGCTAAAAGTGTGTCTGCTTTGCAGCCAACCGAAGTTGGCGGTACCTCTGCTTTCAGAGGTGTGTTTAATGGTATTCATCTTTTTCCTTTCTTTTTATCTTGAAAACTGTCCGTGATGAACAAATTCATCAATGGGCATTCTGTTTCTTTCTTCCAACTCCCTGTTTCTGAGTGCTTCCGGGAGCTGATCAGGGTCACCGAAGTAGCCCAGGGCAATGACCGTCACGGCCTCATAATCTTCGGGTAAATCAAATAGCTCTTCCAACTGTGTCTTATGAAATCCTCCCATTTGATGCAACCCAATACCTTCCGCAGTGGCTTGTAAAGCGAGGTTGCCAATGGCCAAGCCCAAATCATGGTGGGCAGACTTATTAGGCGCTCCGTTGCGGGTGTAGGTTTTTTTTACCAGATTCACCATCAGTACTGGGGCCTGCTCAGCCCAAATCTGATTTCCAGGCATCAAGGCGTCAACAATTTTTTTGTGTGCCTCTTCTCCCTTGTGAGCGTATATTACCCGCCAGGGTTGCTCGTTCATGCTGGACGATGCCCACCGCATGGCTTCAAACAAAGTGTTGAGAGTCTTAGTGTCGATGGGCTCCGGTGCAAATGCCCTTGGACTCCATCTGTCCTTGATTTCTCTTAATATATCGTATTGTGTTTTGGCTTCTTTAGCTTCTAGTATCATATCGCAAATTTTATGGTAACTGTCTATATATACGCATATACATTAAATGTAGTTACATATAAATTCATCTAAAGAGATATGACTTATTTTTATCTGCTCAGGGCGCTTTTTTGTGATTTTTATCAATTCTAATTGCGGAATTTATACCTGATCATCAGCCTTAGTTCTGATCGGGTACTGCCAGCCACGTCCTGTAGTCCTGAGCCTACAGCGTCCTGATCGGGGTATTCAAATCGGGCGTAGCGTGCCCAGAAGCTGAGTGATTTACTGGCTGTATACTGCAGCAGTAGGTAGGATCTGAATCCTGTGCCGTTGTAGGCAGGAATGCTAAAGGCGTAAAGCACGTTGCGCTCGTAGAGGTACTGCCGGTTGTTAAAGTCCTCTGTTTCGAACAGGGCAAAGCGGCTGGAGAGTTTCATTTTCCAAAAGGAGAGGTTCACGTCCTGCACGAGTGCGATTCCGTGGGTTTTGATATTTTCCTGTTCATAATTAGACCCCTGAACCCTTGATTTAAAGCTAAACGTTCGTCCTATGGCATAGTCTATGTTGAAAATGTAACTCTGTTTGATGGTCTGGGTGAGCTGGCTGAGGTTGCCATCTTCGGATGAAATGGAAAGTTCCTTGTTTTCCTGGCGAAATTGTGCGTACATCTGCACGGAGCGAGAGGGCTTGTAGGTGAATCTGCCCAGATATTCATATCCTTCAGATGGGGCATCTACCCTGAATTTTAACCAAGGGAAGGAAAACTTATCAAAATAGGCAGCTAACTGATACTTTCGTGAAGGTTTGTACATGAGCCCCCAGTACACACCGGTTTCGTTGATATTTCTAGAGCTTTCGCTGAAGGCGTTGCCATAGAAAGAGTGATAGTTTTTGTCATAATTTCGGACCATCCAGCTGAAGTCGAGTTTTGGTGTGAGTGAGGCCAGTAGGCCGCCTACAGCCCCAATACCACCGGACTGTGATTGGGCTACTTCGCTGAAAAAGATAAAATTCTGCCAGTTGTAGCTGGCGTATAGGCTCCCTATGAGGTTTTGATCTCCTGTAAATTCATACTGATTGTAGTTGTTGGGTTTCTTTTGCAAAGGCCTGGAGAATGTGGACAAAAGGCCTGTGGCCCCGAAGCTCAGTCCAGGCCCCATGGTGTAATCAAGCGCAAAGCCAGTGGAGATTTCGCGCAAGGTGTTTTTACCCCCCAGTTCGTTTTGGGTACGGTGAAATCCGGTTGCCTGAATGCTGTTCACAAATTCTTCAAAATTGGAATAGGTGCTGTCTGTACGCAGGTTGCCGTCCTGCAGCAGGGTGGACCCAAATACTGTGGCTTCCAGCTGTCCGAAGGAAAGCGTGGTGGCGGCTCCTCTGAAATAGCCAGATTCCAATACAGAGGAATAGGGTCTGATCCCCACGGTGCTTCGTTTGATGGTATTTACGGTTTCGGCGCCTTTGCCGGCTCCAAACCCTGAGCCTAGTACCAACCCCTGACCAAACTGCATCTGATAGTCTCCAATAGCCAGCGTTTTCATACGGCCTTTGTTTTCCAGAAGAAAATGAAAAGAGTAAAAATCAAACCCATACTGCTTTTGGTCAGGTTTGACCGCAAATGCTTCTCCGGCATCTTTTTCAAAGGTGATACCCAGGCTGAAATCATCAGGATGGCTCACGCGAAACCTTCCATACAAGGTGTTTTGATCTCCCTGATACCCGGAGCCATCCTCCCGCCGGTAGCCTTCTTCGGTTTCGAGGGTGCGGCTATACCTCAGGAGGAGGTAGTTGTTTTCTTCTGTAAGTATTCGCTGAGGCAGCGGTCTTCCGTCGGCAGTTTCGGTGACGGTAACAAAGGGTAGCAGATCCCTGATAGTGGCCATATCCAGTTCGGGTATGGCCTGCAGTTCGTAGAGTGAGATCAGCTTACCCCGTTTGTCGATGTAGTTGAAAAATGCATTGAGTTGAATGGGACTGAGTATGGACAATGAGGCCAGGTCGGCCCTTGTGGCTCTATTCAGGTTAATGGGGTTGGTGTAGTAGAGGAGAAGCGATTCGTACAGGTCTTCATAGTTGATGTCATCGTCCTGTATTTGAAAGCGTCTTTCTGCGAAATCTTCCAGGTCAATCTCGGACCTTACCTGAGCCTGAGTAAACAGCGTGAGACCTATCAGACCTATGATGAGTACTTCCTTCAAGGTTTTTTGAGTTGATAGGCCAATGATATTTCGTGGATAGCTCCAAGGTTTTCATTGGAGAAGGCATAGTCAAAAAGGAAATTCTTAGGTTGGAAGCCAAAACCGAAGGTGGCCCGAACCTGGCTGTTGCTGAGGTCATTTCCCTGCACGTTCAGTCCTGTTCGGATAAGTACGTTTTTAATAATGGCATACTCCAATCCGGCTTTGAATTTCTCCCGACTGTCCAGTTGTTTTTCTACTTCGGTATTAATCATCAGAAAGTCCTTTGGTCGGAAGGAGAGCCCTGCTTTCATGGTGGTAGGATGCATAGTGCCATGCTTGAAATTGAAGATATGCGCCCCAAAGATGATTTGCCTGGTGATTTCTGCTGTACCGCCCATTTCCAGCGCTGCTACCCGTCTGGTACTGAGGCCTTCGGCGTGTGTCTGAATAATGTTTATTCCAGCTCCCAGACTGACCATCTGAATCCTGTTGGCCAGCACCAGTCCTATCACTTGCTGGTTGAAAAGGTCATCACCAAACTTGTAGTATTTGATGGCAGTATTGACGAGCGAATGATGGTAGACAAGTCCACCTCCCAGTACATGGAAGCCCTCGATGTTATATCTGTTTTGATAGGTGATCATGGCTGTAGAGGCCTCCAGGCCGCCCAAAGCTCCCGGGTTATTGAAGGCCGCCCATCCATCGGTGAAGGTGAGGGAAGTGCCCGCCATAGCGCCATTTCTGGCACCCAGCGCGTAGTTTCCATCCTGGGCAGAGAGCAGGCAGGGGGTAAGCAATAGAAAGAGCAGTATCCAACGCATATTGCAAAGTAGGTTATTCCACTTATTAAGTCAATGGTGCTATATTAATGACCTGTTATGATTCGATATATTTTTTCTTCTTTTTGTGGCCTTTTTGGCTTTTTACTGGTTTCCGCTCAGGATACACTCTACTATGATTCAGGAGCGATCAGGTCTGTGGGTCGGCTGGTCAATGGGCAGCAGCAGGGTGTTTGGATATATTATTACCCTGATGGTTCACTCAATTCCCGTCTTTCATATCGGGAGGGTGCCCTGGATGGGGAACAGTTGTTTTTTGGGTTTAGCGGGACATTGGAATCCAGAGAGTTTTGGGTGAATGATCTCCTTCAGGATTCTGCCTTTTACTACTATCCTGATGGCCTATTGGAGCGGCATGGTATGTATGAGGCTGGACTGTACTATGGCTTATGGCAGTTTTATCACGCCAATGGACGGTTGAGGCAGGAGGGTAGCTACCGGGAGGGCTTACCACATGGGCTTTGGCTCAGCTACTATGAGAATGGCCAGGTGCGTGACGAAGGGTTTTATACCAATGGTCTGGAATCCGGATTATGGAAGTTCTTTGACGAGGGTGGAAATCCAACCTACGAAGGTCACTATGAGCAAGGACAGAGAGTTGGTCAGTGGTATTTTTACAATAAGTCAGGCAAGCGAAAAAAATGGAGAAATTTTCATTAGACGATGCTAGAGCTCCGACTGAAAGTTGATAAAGAAGTTACGCTCGCCCTGGGCATTGTAAGAGTACTCAAAGCGGAAGGTGATGTCATACAAGGTCACTATGTCAAGTCCTAGCCCCACGCCATATAGTAGCCTGTTTGTGAGAACGTCACTCTGGTAGTACCCCGGGTAGTTATTTACCCATCCGGCATCACCGAACATTTTGGCGTAAAAGGCAAACGGAATTTTCCTGAACTTCTTCAGGGGCATGGCCTGACCCAAGTTGGCCTGAGTACTGAAAATTAGCTTTTTCAAAGTATTCTTAGTGAGGAAATTCTGTGGACCTTCAATCACATCCAGTTCATAGCCACGCACATAGTAATTGTCCAGACCAAACTGGGTATAGTTGAAGTACGGGACATTATCGCTCGTAGTGAGCTGTCCGCCGATACTTACGTTTCCATAAAAACCAGACCCCATGTCAAAATAGTGATAGTGGTTGGCAGTGAGCCGCCATATATCCACGTCTTGGAATATCCCCAGACCTAGTTTTTCGATCATCGCCAGGGTTTTATGACCGGTGAGGGGATAGTTTTTGTTGTTTCGTTTATCCTGAGAAAAGGAATAGGATAGCCCAAGTACCTGCTGGCTGGTCGTTCCATCACCGAAATAGTTGGGGTTAAGTGCCGCAATGGTATCCGATATGTTCATGGAGTACCCCTGTAGCATCAGGTAGTGGTAGTTGTAAAACGAAGGCCTGTAGGTATATACGATATATCCCGATGTAGCCTCCCGGTTGATGCGCTCCGCAGTAGAAGAGTCTGTGAAGACGGTAAAATGATCGGTGGTTTTGTAGGGTAGCTTCTTGTTGTTCAGGTACCCACCACCAAAGGTGAGGCCGTGTTTTTGACTTTTATCTATATAGGGAATGGAATACTGAAAGATCAACCGCTTTTCGAAGCCTGTCAGCCCGATGAAACGAAGGCTTTCTTTTCGCCCACGGAAATTGTAGATGTCCAGTTTCAATCCATATTTTACCCTGCTTGGATCATGGTTGCGATTGTACCACCAGTCATTGAAATTCCGATCAGCCAACCTGAACACGGGAGAAGGCCAGATGTACCATCGTTCTTCTACTTTGATGAGTAAATCCACTGTGGCAGAGTCCAATACTAGTTTTTCTATGGTGACAGAGTAGAAGAGGTTCGTGTTGTACACGTTGTTTCGGGAAGTTTCCACCAGTTCGTCCAGGCTGCCCGCCGGTACATATTCGCCCTCCTGCACCCTCAGCTCACGGGTAATGATGTAATCTTTGGTCTTTTCATTGCCAAGAATGAAAATTTTGTGCACCTGTATCAGTCTGGAGTCGAGTGTGTCTTGCCTGGTTGCTTGCTTTCTGTTCCCCTTTTCTGATTGTCCAAAGGCCATTGAACCTCCCCAAAAGGCCACCAGCAGCAATAGATATAGTTTCAATAGTTCTTTCCTCACGTTCCTACATTATACCGGCTAAAACAAGCCGGAAGTGTGTTTCATTTAGTGCAGTCTGCAAACTGAGCGAATATAATTGTTTGCGCCAAATATGGTGACTACTTTTGATGGGTGAAAAACGTAATCAGAAAGCTTTTTATTCTCCCGGTGCTGTTTTATCAATACAGTATCTCACCACTTTTTCCAAGCACCTGCCGTTATTCACCCACCTGTTCCAATTACGCCAAAGATGCCATTATGAAGCATGGTGTTTTCAAAGGAACCTGGCTGGCCATTCGCCGAATCTCAAAATGCCACCCCTGGGGAGGAAGCGGGTATGATCCGGTGCCTTAAGGGGCCTGCTGCAATTCTTTCAGCTCCTCATCAAAGCTACTCGATAAAATGGGAAACCTGCACCACGTTCTGGGATCCACATTGAAATCATCCAGGTGAAAACTTGGCGCTATTCGCTCCCGCTTCCACTGATTGATCGACCAGAGTCTGAAAAACTTAGTGATCCACTGTTTTAATAATACGTGATCTGGCCATTGTCCCTTGAGTCTGGCGTATACCTCCAGGGGTGATTTTCTGTCCCTGATGGCTTTTTCTTCTATATCTACCAATACAGCATAGGGCATCAGGTCGTCTTCGTCTGTTTGGTGGCGGTCCTGAGGGCGAAGCTCCGCAGTGGGTGAGAGGGTGTTCACCTTATGTAGTCCTGTGTAGCCCAGCTCTTTTTCAGCATACACCAGCCAGCTGAGTATGAAGTTCTTGTCAACAGCGGCAATGGGTGAAATACTTCCGCTGGTATCACCATCCATAGTGGCATAGCCCACATCGCCCTCACTTCTATTGGAAGTAGACAGGAGCAAACATTTCTTGATATTAGCAAGCATCCAGATAATCGGGGATCGGGCCCTGGCCTGAATGTTTTGAAGCGCAATGTCATCTGTAGTCCAGTCAAGTGAGCGTTCCAGGACCGTCTCTATGGATCGGGTATAGGCCGAAACCTCCTCATCGATGGTCCAGTGAAAGAACCGGGCACCAATACTTTCAGCAAGACCTTTGGCGGAAGACAGTGTGTCCTCCGATGAGTTTTTGGTACCCTGGTAGGCAGTGTAAAAAAGTTGCTTAACTATTTCCTTAGGCTCGTCAGAAGGCTCCAGGTCGAGGTTCAGTTTTTTTGCGAATTCCTCAAAACCAAGTTCAGAGAGCCCATTTTTTACAGCCTGAGCCACCAATACAGCAATACTGCTTGAATCAGCTCCGCCACTGAGCGAAAG
The DNA here is from genome assembly GCF_044005705.1 of Marinoscillum luteum. Taxonomy (NCBI): domain Bacteria; kingdom Pseudomonadati; phylum Bacteroidota; class Cytophagia; order Cytophagales; family Reichenbachiellaceae; genus Marinoscillum; species Marinoscillum luteum. Next base: position 176,256 of record NZ_JBIPKE010000012.1, read on the forward strand.
TACAAATCCTTTGCTTTTGCTTTTTCTCAAATAATCGAAAAGGGCCAGTGAAGCGGCCTTGGTAAACTCTTCATGTCTTCCATTGGCGTCCGGCAGAATGTTTTCCTCACTGAGCTCCGGCTGATCAAAATCAATCGTGCACCCCAGGGTGTTGAAGTTTTTGAATGAAAGCCGGGTGTTTTTTCCTTTTAGTACGCCCTCCTGGGCAATGAGGATATCACCGTCGTAAATCATCCGCCCGGATTCATTTCCGAGGAGATTGGTATACAAATAGGTACAATGAAAGGTTTCCGAGCTACTGATAACCAGATGTTCCCTGAAATCTGCTTTGGCAAAAGCAAAATGACTGGCCGATGGGTTTAGCAGCAAGTCTACCTCTTCATTGATGAGGTGACAGGCCGGACGATCCTTTCTCCAGGCATCTTCGCAGATTTCAAAGCCTATTTTGATCCCCAGATAATCTATCGTAAGGTGCCCGAAAGGGTAAGTTTGCTGACCGATCTGCAGGTCGGTGATTTTTCCGGATTCCCAGGGAGTGAACCAGCGGGGCTCATAATGCACGCCATCATTGGCCAGTTTTTGTTTGGCGTAGACTCCCAGTATTTTCTGGTTGGCAATGAAGCAGGTGGTGTTGAAGACTCGTTCCTGGTACCTGATAGGCAGGCCTACTGCGACCGCTATATCCTGAGTGTGAGGAACAATTTCCTGAAGTTTGAGGAGGGCTTTTTCCGGTAGCCATTCACTCAGAAACATGTCTTCACAGCCATATCCGGTGATGGAAAGTTCGGGCAGGCAGAGAATCTCTATGCCCTCAGAGCGGGCCTGAGCAATGGATTGCTTAATATTTTGCAGGTTGTTTGACCAGTCCATGGGGATCTGGTTGAGGCAGGCACCGCCTATTTTAATAGTTCTTCCCACTATTCTATCTTTAGTTGTTGCAAAGACCTCTGAGCTGCGTCTTGTTCTGCTTTCTTTTTGCTAAAACCAAACCCTTTGCCCAGTGGTTCTTCATCCACAATCACCTGGGCCACAAACTGCCTATCGCGAGCATCTTCGTTTGACTTAAGAATCTCAAAACGAATGGTTTTGTTTTCTCTTTGTGACCATTCGATGATTTTACTCTTATAGTTGGTAGTGGTACTGGCCAGCTCTTCAAAGTCGAAATGGGGCTGAATTAATTTATTTTCAATGAATTTTTTACTGAATCTAAACCCCTGGTCGATATAGATGGCACCTATCAGTGCTTCCAGGGAATCACCATAGACGGACTTGTGGGAGATGCTACTCCCTTTGTTTTTGTGATACTTCACTAGCCCCTTCAATCCAATCTTTTTCGACAGGTTATTGAGCGATTCACGGTTGACAATTTTAGAGCGCAGTTCAGTGAGGAAGCCCTCTTCCTTGAAAGGAAATCGCTTAAATAGCATTTCGGCCACCACCATACCCAAAATAGCGTCTCCCAGGTACTCCAGTCGCTCATAGGAATCCTTCAGTCCTTTGGAGTTGAGCTCGGCAGCACTGGAGTGTCGTGTGGCCCTTTCATACAGGGAAAGGTTGTTAGGCCTGCGGCCTGTGACGATCTTGTAATTCCGGTATAGCTCTTTATCTGGTCCGGAGAAAAGATATTTGATGAACCCGTGAGATTTCCTGAATATTGAGGGCACTACCCGCTGTATTTACCGAAAATAACAGAAGCGTTGTGACCACCAAAACCAAATGTATTGCTCACCACCACATTCACATCCCGTTTTTGGGCGGTGTTGAATGTGAGGTTCAATTTAGGGTCTATTTCAGGGTCATCCGTGAAATGATTAATAGTTGGAGGTATGATACCCAACTCCAAAGCCATGATAGAGGCGATACTTTCAATGGCCCCGGCAGCACCTAAAAGATGTCCAGTCATGGACTTGGTACTACTGATGTTCATATTGTATGCGTGCTCTCCAAATACCTTTTGGATGGCCTTTACTTCTCCGGCGTCTCCCAGTGGGGTAGATGTGCCGTGAGTATTGATGTAGTCTACTTCTGTGGGCTTAATGTTGGCATCTGCAAGTGCCTCGTTCATCACGAGCACAATACCATCCCCATCGGGGTGTGGTGCAGTGATGTGATAGGCGTCAGCAGACATGCCCACACCGAGTACTTCGGCATATATTTTGGCTCCACGCGCCTTTGCATGATCCAAATCTTCGAGCATCAGTGCCCCGGCACCTTCGCCGAGCACAAAGCCGTCACGGTCTTTGTCGTATGGCCGTGAAGCAGTGGTGGGGTCGTCATTTCTTTCAGAAAGCGCCTTGAGTGCATTGAAACCACCAATTCCGGTTTCAATCACCGCTGCTTCGGAGCCTCCGGTGAGAATGACATTAGCCTTTCCCAGCCGGATGTAATTATAAGCATCAGACAATGCATTGTTAGAGGATGCACAAGCCGATACTGTGGCAAAGTTAGGTCCTCTAAACCCGTACTTGATAGACAAAAGTCCGGGGGTAATATCCAGAATCATTTTGGGAACAAAGAAGGGGTTGAATCTCGGGGTGCCGTCACCCTTTGCATAGCTAACCACTTCGTCCTGGAAGGTGGTGAAACCACCAATTCCGCTTCCCCATATCACACCGATTCGGTCTTTATTGGTTTTTTCCAGATCCAATCCAGAGTCCACAATAGCCTCGTCTCCGGCTACCATGCCATAGTGACTGTTAGGATCCATTTTTCGGGCTTCTTTTCTGTCCAGGAAGTCCAATGGATCAAAACCTTTCACCTCACAGGCGAATTTGGTGCGAAATTTTTCTGAATCGAATCGAGTTATAGGAGCGGCACCGCTAACACCCTTAGCAAGTGCATCCCAATAATCATTTTTATTGTTTCCTAACGGTGTTACCGCACCGATTCCTGTAACTACGACTCTTTTTAATTCCATAAACTGAATCTCAGATTATTTTACGTTTTCTTCCAAGTATGAGATGGCCTGGCCAACAGTAGCAATATTTTCTGCCTGATCGTCCGGGATAGAAATGTTAAATTCTTTTTCAAATTCCATGATTAGCTCCACAGTATCCAAAGAATCAGCTCCCAGATCGTTGGTGAAGCTGGCCTCAGTAGTTACTTCTGATTCTTCAACACCTAATTTGTCAATGATTATTGACTTTACCTTTTGTGCTATTTCTGACATTTTTATAATATTTAGTTAAAATCCGATGCAAAGAAATACATTCTAACCATTAAAATCAAAACAAATTAAACCCTTGAGAAATGGTATCCCAGAAGGTATTTGGGTAATTTAGCGCTTCATTAAGCCACAGGGATGAAGAAGAGTCGGCTAACTACCCAGTATCCAACTGATTTTGAATTGATAGGGATCGTGTCATCAGCTAAAGAGTATCAATTAGCCTGGCATTTGAACCAATTAAATGAGTTTCATCTGGTAAAAGATGAAGATGTTAAGATTGATTTTGCGGAAAACAGACAAATCCGCGTTTCGGTACTGTTGGAGGAGACGGAATTCAGGAAAGTGTATCTATTGAAAAATAAGCTAGTAGCCACCAATATTCAGACCAATCAATTTCTCGTTCAGGAACTGCAACAATTTGATTTTTTGCTGAAGTTGTCCAGTCAAACGGATGAAAACTGGGCGAATGAGTTACTTTTGAAGGTCAAAACCATCCCCGTGATAGACTATTGTCTGACGATAGACGTGAGTAAGATAAAAATGAAAGATAATTTGGTTTTCTGATAAAGAAATACTGAATAGCTATGTTGAATTCAACATGATCAAAATATTCATTTACTTGCGGTCGATTTAAGAGTGAATTTACAACCGATATTATACGCATGAAAAAATCCCTTTTCAAAAAAACCAAAATAGTAGCCACCATTGGGCCTGCCAGCCGCAACAAAGAAACGTTGGCTGAGCTGATCAAAGCGGGTGCTAATGTATTTAGATTGAATTTTTCGCATGGTACGCATGCCGATCATCAGAAAACCATAGAAATGGTTCGTGAACTGAATGATGAGCTTGGCGCCAATGTAGCCCTGCTTCAGGACTTGCAAGGCCCGAAAATCAGAGTTGGGCAGGTAGAAAATGATGGTGTGCCCATAGCGCCGGGTCAGCAGTTGATCATCACTACCAAGGACATGCTGGGTACGAGCGAGAAGGTGAGTACCGTTTACGAGGGAATCGTGAATGATGTGAAGCCCGGAGATGCTATTTTGATTGATGATGGCAATATTGAATTAAAGACTATTAAGGTTTCTGGTGATGAGGTGATCACCGAGGTGGTTCATGGTGAACTCCTCAAGTCGCGAAAAGGGATTAACCTTCCTAACTCCAACGTGTCGGCTCCCTCCATGACTGAGAAGGACATTGAGGATCTGGAATTTGGTTTCCAGTTTAACCTGGAGTGGGTGGCTCTATCTTTTGTGAGAAAGGCCAGTGATATTATTGAAATAAAGAAAAGACTGGTAGCGGCGGGTGTCAATACCAAAGTGATCGCCAAGGTGGAAAAGCCGGAAGCCATTACGAATCTGGAAGAAATCATCAGAGAAACAGATGGAGTGATGGTGGCCCGTGGTGATCTGGGTGTGGAGGTTCCTTCCGAAAATGTACCGTTGTTACAGAAACGCATGGTACGACTGTGCAATAGAGCTGGTAAGCCGGTGATCATTGCTACCCAGATGATGGAGAGTATGATAGAAAACCCTCGACCAACAAGGGCCGAAACCAACGATGTGGCCAATGCGGTGTTTGACGGAGCAGATGCACTCATGCTCTCCGCTGAGTCAGCCTCAGGTAAGTTTCCCGTGCAGGCTGTACAGCAAATGGCCAAGACCATCGTGGCGATAGAGTCCGATTCCAGGACGATTTACTCCAAATACGAGGAAGAAGATACAGAGTCCACCACCCGACACAATGACTTGCTGGTAAGATCAGCCTGTCGATTGAGTGACCAGGTAGGCGCTAAGGCCATTGTGGGAATGACCAAAAGTGGATATACAGGGTATCGACTGTCCATGCACAGACCTAAGGCTAATATTTTCCTGTTTACCAATCAGAAACACCTGCTTCGTCAGATGAACCTTGTATGGGGAGTGACAGGCTTTTTCTACGATAAGACTTATGGGATTGATGAGACCCTGGTGGAAATAGAAAAAGAACTTGTGAAGGAAGGATACCTTGAAAAAGGTGATTTCTTTATCAATACAGCCAGTATGCCACTTCACTGGAAGGGTCATACGAATATGATGCGGGTGACTCAGGTAGAGTAGAGAGGCAGGGGTTCCACTCATCGTGATTATGGAGCCACTCAGCGAGTATTAAAATTCTAACGTAAGAAAATCATGAGTTTTGCCGTATCTATGGCAAAGCGCATGATTTTTTTTGTTTCTGGGATGAACGGCCAACTGCTTTTTCTGGGAATTATTCTTGTTTTTGGAAGTGTTTTTCTTCCGGTTATCCAATCACGTATTGTGAAAAAGGAAGCTGAAATTCGTCAGTTTCACCTTGAAAACCGACACCAGCAAACCTTGATTACCTTTCAGGAGTCGATGAAGGGTTTTGTGACACTCATGTCTGGAGTGAGATCGTATATGGTTTCCAGTAGAACCATGCCAACCCAGCAGGAATTAAAGGAGTTTCTGGCTTACCAGTTGAAGGATCTTAACTATACCGCGCCAATTATCTTTTCATTTGTAGACACAAGTCATGTTTTCAGGTATTCATTTAGTCAGTATGAGGATGATCCAGGAAGACTTATAGGAACATCTGTGAGGGATATTAGGAGCGAATCTGAAATCGAAAAGTTGGATGCAGTAATGAGAGAGGAATCTATTTATTTACTTGCTCCAATCAACATGGTAGAGGGGATGATCGGTATACCTGCCACCTTTAGCGTGGTAAGAGATGAAAAGGTCTTGGGATACGTTGCAGCGATCGTAGATTTTAAAACCCTGATTAATCCTATATATAAAGCCCAGTCCACAGAGTCCTACGCACATCATTTCTCAGTAGGTGACAATGTTGATTTTGACCGGGAAAGAATTTATGACGGCTCGGTTTCGTATCATACCAGACAAGATCCTGGATTTTATAAGAATTTTGAAATTTCGGAAGGTGCCTTTCTATATTCAGAGGTGGAGCTGTATGGTTTGAAATTTAAAATAGGCACTGCTGCTGTGGAGCAAGACGAGCAAAGGTTTAATATGGCGATACTCCTTTATGGCTGGTATTTATTGCTGATTGCTTTTGTAGGTTTCTCTGTTTACCGTCTCTTACACTATCGCAAGTTAAATGTTGATTTAAATGCTTCTAATGCTGAGGTGGAGTCACACAAGGTGATGCTGGAAGAGCAGAACAGGGAACTGCAACGAGTGGTTGGGACCAAGGATAAACTCTTTTCGATCATTGGTCATGACCTGAGAGGTCCACTTTCCTCCATTGTGACCATGATGAGTGAGTCCCAGCACAATAGGATCAGTCCGGAGGAGAAGATGAGGTTTCTCGCCGGACTACGTGATGCAGCTAAACAGAGCCTGAACTTACTGGATAATTTGCTGCGCTGGTCTATGGTCAACACCGGGGCCAGGACTTTGGATGCAAGGAGAATAGACGTAGCCATGTTGGTGACTCATGTCACGGACCATTTGGAGGTGATGAGTGAAGCCAAACAAATCTTACTGAAAAGTGAAATAGCTGATGGCATGGAACTCATTGGAGATAAGGATATGCTTTCCACTGTACTCCGAAATATTGTTTCCAATGCCATCAAATTCAGTCATGATCATTCTGTGATCAAAATCAAGGCTTACTCCGCAGGGCACTTGGCTATATTAGAAGTTCACGATTCGGGAGTTGGTATGACCAGTGAGCAGGTAGCTTCATTATTTAAGACAGATCGGGAGCATGTGAGCAGAGGAACACGGGATGAAGCTGGCACCGGGCTTGGTCTTATTGTATCACACGATTTCATCAAACTCCACCATGGAAGTATCAAGGTCGAAAGCACGGAGGGTAGTGGTTCTATGTTCAGAATTATTTTGCCAATGGGGGAGCTGGAAAGTCAGAATATCACCGCTGATATCAAGAATGGAGTGCCTGTTTTATGATACCTCATTCTTATTTCAGCCTGTTTTGCGATTTACTTACTCCTTCAAAAACTTTCCATTCCAGAGCTGTGAATCATCTGCAGCCTGAAAGAAGTATAACCCGGGATTTAGCTCACTGATGTCGATCGTTTGCACCTGGTGATTGAGCTGAATCAGCAGGATGCTGCGTCCGGTGGTGTCATATATTTTGATGGAGTTGACTTTTCGACTCAGATGGATCTCCGTAGTGGCAGGGTTAGGAAATACGATTAACTCCTCGGGAGATTGGTAGCTGGCGCTCAAAATAATATTTCCATTTTCATCCACCTGATGAAAGGAGTTCACTTTTTTAATCAGCCACTTATCAGGATCAAATGTCAATGTATTTACTTGGCCACTGGCTGGCACTTTGAAGAATTGGGTGTTCTCCTCAGGGCGAAGTAATAACCGTTTGACCTGCCCACTTTTAAAAGTAATTTGAAACTCCAAAGGGGTGGAGAAAAAGGGCACATCGTCCGTTGTGGACTGATGAATGCTTATACCCAGTGTGTCTCCCTCCAATTTGGTCCAGGTGATATCAAAAACGGGGAATCCTCCACCGTAATACCATTGCTGAAAAAAGGAACCAAAGTCCATTTTGGTCTCTCGTTCCAGTATAGCTCTGAAGTCTTCTCCAGATGCAGATCGACCGCCATATTCCTGAAGATAGATGCGCAAGGTTCTAAAAAAGAGTGCATCATCATCGACAAGCTCGCGAATCATGTTGATCAGTAGTCCACCTTTCAGATAGGTAAGTCTGTATTGAAAGATTCTCGAATCGGTCAGTTTCTCATCCAGAGGGATATAGACAGAACCGGTGTCCGTACCTGTCACGCTGAGCATATCATCCTCCATGATGGCCCGGGCATTTTTGACCGACAGCAGTTTTTCAGCAGCTATGTATTCGCAATATCTGGCAAAGCCTTCATTGATCCAGATGTCGTTCCAGGTAGCACAGGTCACATGATCTCCAAACCACTGGTGTCCAAGCTCATGTGCGTCCAGCCCAAAAGTGAAAATACCCATTGAACTCATGGTTTGATGCTCCATACCTCCACTGAATGGGGCCATGACATGGCCATATTTTTCCTGATGGAAAGGATAGAGCCCAAAAAGCTCAGAGAAAAGCTCCATCATTTCAGGTATCATGTCAAGTTCGTCCTTGTAGTAGGGCAGGGTCTCCGGGTTGTTGTATAGGTAGTTTTGGATAAAAATGGAGTCACCGGAGAGCGCAGTGGGTTTGGCGTAGTTATTATATTCCACATATTCGCCCACAGTAAAGGCCACCAGATAGTAAGCCATGGGATAGATAGATTTCCATTCATAGCGTGTTTTCCCATCAATCAGGCTAAGGCTTCTGGTTAGTGTCCCGTTGGAGCCCACTTTGAGGTGGCTGGGAACGGTGATGTGTACACTCACTGAGTCGATTTTATCATTAAGGTCCTGCTTGGCTGGCCACCAGGTTTTGGCGTTGAATGGTTCGGATAGGGTCCAGGTGATTTGATTGCCCCAGGCCTTGGACTGTGCATTGTTTATGCCAGAGAAAATACCGGCGGAGGCAGGGTTGGGGGTGCCCTCATAGGTTACTGAAATCGAAACAAGATCACCCGCATGCACACTTGATGGACGGGATATGTGTAGGAGGTCCTGGTGATGTGTGAAGTTGACTTCTTTTCCATCTACAGTCACCTTGAGCACATCCAGTTCATCGACCAGTTCCAGTATAAACTCATTGGGTTCTTCCTGGATGATTTCCACGAGTAAGGTGGATGAACCTGAAATGCTGGTAGAAAGATTGTCAGCTGCGAGATCAAGCCACAGGTATTTCATGTCAAAATGATCAGACACAGGACCGGATGCCTCCACACCCATACCGGATGATCGGTTGCAGTAGGCTATTTCTGTTTGTGAATAGGCCACTGTGGACAGCACACAAAGAACAAGGGAAACAAGGAGCGTTCTCATAAATCTAAGATAGGAACAATAAGAACACTCTCACACCTGATTTATTTTAGAAATTTTTAGGTTCCACCATGAGTATTTGCTCTTTTTCTACCACCACAGCCCCGGGCGCTGTGCCTTTGCGTTTTCTTACATGCTTTTTGGGTGTATAGATAACGGGGCAAAGACTATCGGTTTTACGCTTGGAAAACCAGGCGGCCAGTTGAGCGGCACGTTCCAGTACGGTCTTGGGGATGTTCTTACCAGCCTGATGTCTGATCACCACATGTGAGCCAGCTACATCTTTGGCATGAAGCCACAGGTCGTCCTTGTTGGCGACCTTCAGGGTAAGCTCATCGTTGGCTTTGGCGTGCTTTCCCACCATGATATGGTACCCCTCGAAGTTGTATTCGTGATAGGGTAGTACCTCTTCCTGCCTTTCCCTTTTCTTTTGCGTGGGTTGCAGATTGCGTATGGTCTTTATGTTTTCAGCTTCGCCAAGCTCAGCCACTTTCTTCTCCAGGGTGTCCAATTGTGCCTGGCGAATTCTCAGGTTCTCCTCCAGTTTGTTGATCTCCAGTTGCTGATTTTTGGATTTCCGGTAGAGATTTTCAGCGTTTTTCTGAGGTGTCCATTCCGGATTGAGCTTGATGGTGATCTCTGTATCTGCATAAAAATCATGGAGTACGACCGATGAGCTTCCTTTTGGAATCTGATGAAGGTTGGCCATGAGAATATTGGCAATTTCCTCGTAGCCACGTCTCTCTTTGATGGCTTCCAGCTTTTCACGGGTTTTGATGAGGTAGCTTTTGGTCTTCTTGATGGTGTCCTCCAAAGGGCGCACCGCAGCGTGTTTTTCCGAATGGAGATAATATGAGCGGGTATACTCCTCATAGAACCTGGTGCAGGCTGCTATGGTTTCTCTGGTCTCCAGCAGAATCGGAAGGTTCTGTTCCAATAAAGAAAGAACAGGCGTTCCATTGTTTTGATAAATCCTGATGGGGTTGCTAGCGAGCAGGTTCAGGGTGTGAGTCATGAGTTTCCATTTTTCATGGATGGTTTTTTGCTCATACCCAAGCTCCATTAGCGATTGGTACACCTCTTTTCCCAGGGCTGGAATGTAGGCTTTTGGCTCGCCCTTGAGGGCTTCAAACCTTTCAAAATCAAGCTTCAGGTCTTTTTTTAACTCCGCTGGTACCAGTTCTTTGTCTCCGGGTAAGTTGTTTCTGAAGAGTTTGAGGGTCTCATGATTTTGTGCCAGTAGTACATTAGATCGGCTGGCGTGCATTTTGAAAATCAGGTAGTACCCATTCTCAAAATCAATGGCAAAGGACCTTTCAAACGGATAGACCCGCACCGATGAGACCTTTTTGCCTCTCAACCTGGCGAAAAGATCGATGCTGTTTTTTTTGGCTCTTTTGAAGTCGCTGGTAATCTGAAGAAGACAAATTTGGGGATTGAGATTCGCCCTGATGTATACTTCTTCGGCTTCCTGCGCAAATCCCAGAATGAGCTCGTCTTTGCTTTGAGAGAAGCATTCCAGCAGCTCATAGCCAACCAGGAGGTTATGCAGATCACTGGCAAGTCTCTTGAGAAAAAAGTAATTGTGAAACATGAGGACAAAGATGCATGATCCTGACGATGATCTGGTATCACAAGGTGACCTTAAGGCCGTCGAAAGCAAAGTCAATGCCCTCCGGAAGCTCCAGCTCTACATCGCGGTGTTTGCCCATGGAGTGGCTCATGTGTGTAAAGTAGGTCTGTTCAGCACCTAGCTCTTCCGCCATGGCAATGGCTTCTGCCAGTGTGAAATGGCTGATATGCGCCTTTTTTTGCAGTGCATTGAGCACCAGTATTTTGGAGCCTTTGATTTTTTCCTTTTCGGCCTCCGGTATGGCGTTTGCATCGGTGATGTAGGTGAAGTCGCCGATTCTGAATCCAAATACCGGCAGCTGATAGTGCATTACCTGGATGGGATTGACCGTTACCCCGTGAATATTGAAGGGATCATTGTTGATTTCATGAATTTTGACCTGAGGCACACCAGGATATTTCTGCTCGGCAAAGACATACGAAAATTCTTTTTTGAGCTGGGTGATTACTTCGGAAGAAGCATACACGGGCATATCCATTTGCTGCCTGAAATTGAAGCTGCGAATGTCATCCATGCCAGCTGTGTGATCCTTGTGGGCATGGGTATACAGGACTGCATCCAGCCTTTTGACGCGTTCCCTGAGTATTTGAGTTCTGAAGTCAGGGCCGGTATCTACTACCAGACTGAGTCCGTCTACTTCTATGTGAATGGATGCCCGTGTACGTTTGTCACGAAAATCAATGGAGGTGCAAACTTCGCAATCACAGGCTATGACGGGCACACCCTGGGAGGTGCCGGTACCTAAAAAAGTAATGATCAAAATGAAAGTTGTGTTTGATTGATTTCCTGAAAGAGTTTTCGGTTTTTCTCGCTCAGGTCTTTCGAGTTGATGTCTATTTGTTTGAGAATTTCGAGAAGGCTATTGATTTTCCCATCCAGTGAGTAGTATTTATTCACGATGGCAATCCGAGTGTCCTTCAGGATACAATAACCCGACTGAAAATTTCCCTTCTCATACCTGAGCATGTAGTCTGTTTCGGAGAAGATATCCTCCAGCCTGTTTAAAAAATGTTTTGTGTATTTAATTTCCATCTACCATGTAGCCTTTTACTGTTTCCACCAGGGTGTCGTAATTTAATGGTTTTGGAAGATAACCATTGATTCCCGCTTCTTTAAAGTCATCCAGGCTATAGTTATTGGCATTGCCTGTGATGGCTATGATAGGCACGTCAGCATTTTTGTTTTTCATTTTACGGATTTCCCGCGCACACTCCATACCGTCCATTACCGGCATGTGTATGTCCATAAGGATAAGGTCGAAGGTTTCGGACTCCAGTTTGTCAATTACCTTTCGGCCATCCTTTACAGCACTGATTTCATAATTCTGCAGGGAAAGAATCTTCTTGGTGAGATTCTGTATCACAGAACTATCCTCTGCAACTAATATTTTCTTAATCATTAGGGTAGGGTTCAGGTGGTTAAAAAATTAGCGTAACTCTCTTTAAATTCAGTAAGACATTTTTTCAATTCACCGAGCTGCTTATTCATGTATTTATAGTCCTTACTTTTAAGTTTTTTCTCCATCTCTTTGGCCACGGCTGCCAGACGTTCAATGCCCAAGGTGCCGGCATTACCTTTTAAGGTATGTAGTTCCCTGCGCATAGATTCGTACTCTTTCTTGCCGGCAAAATCTGTAACACTAGCCACTTGCGCTGTAGCTTCCTCGTCAAAATCACTCAGTACACTTTCGATCAGTTCGCGGCCTCCGTACTTATAAAGGTGGTTGAGTGTGTTTTGGTTGATGACGAGCTCTTCAGCGCTTTCATTAAAAACTTCAGAACTTACTGATTTTGGCTCAAAATGCAACCAAGTTTTGACTTTTTCAATTAAACTATTGGCTTTTATTGGCTTGGCGATGTAATCGTCCAATCCTTTCTTGAGAAATTTCACCCGATCCTCTTCCATGGAATAGGCGGTCATGGCTACTATAGGCGGTCTGTGATCCAGTTTAAGCTTTTTGATTTTGGCAGTAGCCTGCACTCCATCCATGTCAGGCATCTGTATGTCCATAAAAATCAGGTCAAATTTCTTCTTTTTTACTTCCTTGATCGCTTCCTGACCGCTGCTAACTTCCACTACCTCGCATCCCGACTTGAGCAGGATACTTTTGGCCACATTTCTGTTAATCTGATTGTCGTCCACCAAAAGAATCCTGGGGCTCGAATCAGTGAACTGTTTGACAAAGACACTCTCTTCAGTCTTTTCGGAGATCTCATCAGCGCTGATAGAGTAGGCCTCAAAAGTAAACCAAAAGGTGCTTCCCAAGCCAGGGGTGGAGGCCACGCCGATTTCTCCACCCATTGATTTGACCAGCTCCTTGGAGATGGCCAGCCCAAGGCCTGTGCCTGAGTAATTTTTGCTGCTGGAGCTATCTATCTGGCTAAAATTCTGAAACAGTTTTTCGATATCATTCTGGTAAATCCCGATCCCTGAGTCTTTAATGAAAACCTTGAATCGGTAGCAGTTGTCCTGACGGTTTAGCACACGTATACTCAGGTTGATATTTCCCTTTTTGGGAGAAAACTTGATGGCATTGGAGGTCAGATTGGAAAGCACCTGAGTGAGGCGCGTCTCGTCGGCCATAATGTACTCCGGCAGCTGATCGTCCAGGTGATAATACAGTGTGTTATTGCTCAGGTGTGCCTGCTGGGAGTATAGTTCATAGACTTTCTCGAAAGTGTCTATCAGACGTACGGGCTGAAGTCTGAGCTTCATTTTTCCCGCTTCTATCTTGGAGAGGTCCAGGATGTCATTGAGGATGTGAAGCAGGCTGTCTGAAGATTTTTTGATGGTACGGATGTATTCTGACTGCTCCTTATCTAGCTGAGTGGACCCGATGAGGTCTATCATGCCTATGATACCGTTCATAGGGGTTCTGATTTCGTGACTCATATTGGCTAGAAATCGTTCTTTGATTTGCAGGGAGCGCTCGGCCAGTTCTTTGGCTTCTCGCAGCTGTCTGTTGGTCTCTTTCAGTCGGGTGAAGTCACGTGCTACACCTTCTATTTCATATTTGTTTTTTCTACGCTTGATTAATCTTACGTTGCTCAAAAACTGAATTTCATTGCCTTCTTTGGTCACTACTACACCTTCGTAGTTCTGAACTTGCTTGTCTTTATACAGCTCCTTGAAGAGGTCCGAAAGTTTGGATTTGGAAATGAAATAGTCGGTAATTTTTTTACCGACCACCTCTTCCTGGTCGAAACCAAGGACTCGCTTCACTGACGGACTCACCAGGGATATGATCCCGTCCATATTGCAGCGGAAATAGATATCCTGAAAGGATTCGAAAATGTTTCTGAACTTTTCTTCGCTCTCCATCAGGGCTGTTTCTGATAGCTTTTTCTCGGTGATGTCGTTGGCTATGGCCGAAATCTCATGAATGCTCCCATCTGGCAGGAAAATGGGGTTGAGGAAGACGTCACGCCACACTTTTTGTCCATCCAGTGTCTTTTGGCTCGTTTGAAAATTGAGGGTGTTTCCCTTGAAAACGTGCTCGTATTTTTTTTGCCAAAAATCGGAGGCTTTGTGAGACATGGTATGCGGGTCCTGGTCTTTCAGGCTCATACCTATTTTGGGTTCATGGCCATAATAGGCCTCGAAGGCTTCGGCATAGTTCTGGTTGAAAGAGGTGAACCTGAGCTCAGAATCCAATGACCAGATCTGGTGGGTACTACTTTCAAAAATGGCGTTGATTCGCGCACCCTGATTCTGAATCTTTTCCGTGTTGAGCTTGCGCTCCATGGAGAGGGTGATCTGACCCGAGATAAAATCCAATAGCTCCAGGTCTTTGTGGTTGTAGGCGGATTGGTCCTGGTAGGAAAAAACCGAGAGCACACCTATGGGCCTGCTATCCAGCTGTATCAGCACACCCAGCCATATATTTGGAAGCTTATCCTGGAGTTTGACTTTTTTCTGTTTGGCGATTTTTTCTATCCCATCGCTGTAAATAATCATGGGTTTGCCTCGTTCGAAGGTATAGTCAGCCAGTAGCTTCTCTACATCTTTTTTGAATTTGACTCCCGTTTTTTCTTCATCTCCATTTACCCAGTAGGCATACTGGTAGGTTTTACCCTGCTTCAGTGCCACACTAAAGTTTCTTACTTTCAGTATGTCATTGAGCTCTTGAAATATTTTGCCATAGAAGTCCTCCGGGCTGTTTTGGGAGATGGTGATGTTGGCAATTTTGTAGTAAAGACTCTGAGCTCGCTCTGCACGGAAGCGTTCTGTAATATCAAAAAAGACACATCGGAACTCGGCAGGTTCGTCATTTTCAAAAACACAGGTGAGCTTACCAATGACGTAGATATTCTTTCCATACTTGGTCTTCAGTACGGTTTCGAATCGTTCTAGGCGACTACCGGCTGTGATTTTGAGGAGATTATGGAGGGTTTGCTTGCGGTGGTCGGGGTGCACCACTTCCACAAATTTCAGGTCAAATATTTCATCCTCTCTGTATCCAAGCTTGTTTCTCCAGGCTTCGTTGACAAACCTAAATTCGCCATTGGGTTTGAATATCTGTATGAGATCATTGGATGAATCAAAGAGTTCCTTAAGGTGGAAATTGGTTTTTTCAACCAGGCCATAATAGTCCTCATGGGCTTTTTCAAGCCTTTCTTGAAGCGATTTTACTTCTTCCTTGAGTGATTTGATGTCTTGTTCGGCCAGATCCATTTCTATAAAATTAGCCAATTAATGCTACTTTCGGGATCGAAATGAATTTGAAAAAAAACATACTGGTATCGGTAGTGGGGCCAACGGCGGTAGGTAAGACTGCTTTGGCCATTGAGATTGCTAAATATTTCAATACAGAAATTGTATCAGCAGATTCCAGGCAGTTTTATCGAGAAATGAATATTGGTACGGCCAAACCGGATAAGGAGGAACTGGCCCAGGTAAAACATCACTTTATCGATTCACATTCTATCAAAAGCCACTACAGTGTGGGGATGTACGAGAAAGAGGCTCTTATATTACTGGATAAGTTGTTTCAACGCCACGATGTGGTAGTGTTGGTGGGCGGATCCGGGTTGTTTTTCAAAGCCATTTGGGACGGATTTGATGAGATGCCCGCGGTGGACCTGGAGCTGAGAGCGAGCCTGAACAGGTGTTTTGAAGAGGAGGGACTGGAGCCGATGCTGAAGGAATTGAAAGAGAAAGACCCTGAGTATTTCGGTCTGGTAGACCAACAGAATCATCAGCGCGTGATCCGGGCATTGGAGGTCATCCGTTCTTCGGGCGAAACCTTCACCTCTTTCAGAAAGGGCAAGTCGGTGAGCAATAGGAATTTTGTGAACCTGAAATTTGGCTTGAACATGGATCGTGAAATTCTTTTTGACCGAATCAATAAGCGCATGGATCTGATGATAGATGCGGGTCTTTTTGAGGAAGCTAAGGCCTTGTTTCCTTACAAGGATCATAATGCACTACAGACAGTGGGCTATACGGAAATATTCAATTACCTGGCCGGAAAATATGATCGGGAGGAGGCTGTGCGGTTGCTGAAACGAAACAGCAGAAGGTACGCGAAGCGTCAGCTCACCTGGTTCAGAAAGGATGAGGAAATAAAATGGTATCAGCCGAACGAATCGGAACGAATCATTCGGCTGATAGCAGGTTCTTTAAATGCTTAAAATGTCTACCAGTCGCATCAACTCCGGGTTGATGGGTTTGGCTTTGGAGATGGCAAGCTTGAAGCTCGTATAGGCAATTTTGTCATTGACCACACCTACCATCACATTCTTTTCGCCATTTACCAGTCCTTCCACAGCAGCCATACCCAGTCTGGATGAAAGGATACGATCATAAGATGTGGGAGATCCACCTCTTTGGATGTGACCGAGAGTGGAAACTCTGATGTCCAGGTCAGGCAGCTCTTTGGCTACTTTGGCGGCCACTTCCAGTGCATCACCTTGCTCGCCACCTTCAGCTACCACAACGATGGAAGAAGTTTTTTGATTGTCGCGTCCTTCTTTCAATGTTTGAATCACGTCTCCAATCGTGGTGGAGGTTTCTGGCACCATCACCAGTTCAGCTCCACCGCCTATTCCACTTTGTATGGCGATATACCCACTGTGACGGCCCATTACTTCTATAAAGAACACCCGGTCGTGTGAGTTTGCCGTATCACGTATTTTATCAATGGCATCGAGTGCAGTATTCACCGCTGTATCAAATCCGATGGTGTAATCGGAGCCATAAAGATCATTGTCTATGGTGCCTGGTGCCCCCACGATGGGAATTCCATATTCTTCGTAGAAGATGTTGGCTCCGGTGAATGTACCGTCACCGCCAATAGCCACCAGGCCCTCTATTCCTCTTTTTTTCAGTTGCTCATAAGCCTTTGCACGACCTTCCTTGGTCATAAAGTCTTTAGACCTGGCAGACTTCAGGATGGTACCCCCTCGCTGAACAATATTGCTCACCGAGTATGACTTCATTTTGTAAATGTCACCGTCTATCATGCCATTGTACCCATATTTGATACCATAGACATCCAGACCAAGATATAGCCCTGTTCTCACCACAGATCGGATACAGGCATTCATGCCTGGCGCGTCACCTCCTGATGTAAAAACACCAATACTTTTCATATTCTAAATCAATTTAAAAAATTAGGGGGCTATATTGTTTATTTGCTTTCGGGGCCCAATATTAATGAAAATAAGAAAGGTATAAAATGGAATTAGTCTCTATTAATGCAAAATGCCACTAGATGAGGAATAGACGTATTTTGATCGTTACATATTATTGGCCACCAAGCGGGGGAGTGGGAGTACAGCGCTGGCTGCATTTTGCCAGGAACCTAAAGGAAATGGGTTGGGAGCCAATTGTTTATACCCCGGAAAATGCACAATTTGATATTCGTGATGAGAGTCTCTTAGAAGACTGCAAGAATATTTCTGTAATAAGAAGAAAGATTTGGGAGCCCTTCACTCTTTTACATCAACTCACAGGAAATAGAAATCGAAATGCCATAAAACAGGGTTCTGCTCTGGAGAAATCTGACAAATCGTGGAAGGAGCAGTTAATCATTTGGATACGTGGGAATCTATTTATACCAGATCCCCGACTTTTTTGGGTACAACCTTCGGTAAGGTTATTGAAAAAGGTGATTCTGGAAAAAGAGATTGAAACAATTATTACTACAGGCCCTCCCCATTCCATGCATCTTATTGGACTCGGTATAAAGACTGGCTTACCTCAAGTCCAATGGCTGGCAGATTTTAGAGATCCCTGGTCTGATTGGGATCTACTGGACAAACTGAAAGTTGGAAGATTAGCAAGGTTCTTCCATAGGCGGTTGGAAAATAAGGTCTTGAGACGGGCCAATAAGATCCTTGTGACTTCCTCAGGTACTGCAAAACTGATGTCTGAAAAACATAATATAACTGCCGAGGTGATTACCAATGGAATAAATGAAACCTATGATTACCTGGGGAAACCGACTTCTTTGGGGGGTAAATTTGTTATTGGTTACTTTGGTATGCTGAATGAGGTGAGGAACCCGAAGGTTTTGTGGCAAGCATTAGAAGAGTTGTGCGAAGAGGATTCTACCTTTTTGAATTCCCTTGAAATTAGGATTGGTGGGATTATCAGTGAGAGCGTGAGTGACGAGTTGCAAGGCTATAAATTTGCCGGAAACATAAAATTCATGGGGTATTTACCCCATGGGAGCCTTTTTAAGGAATACACAGAATGTGACCTACTCCTTCTGCTACAGAACAAGTCAGAAAACTCCAGATTTCTTATTCCGGCAAAGTTTTTTGAATATCTAGTGGCTGGCAGACCTATTTTGGGTTTAGGAGAGGTGCCCAGTGATTTAAGTGAGCTATTTTCGAACAGACAAATTGGTGTGTTTCTGTCGCATTATTCGTTCAATGAGATTAAGGAATTTTTAAGAACAGTTAGATCTGGCATTGAGAGCAATCAGGAGGATTACAGAAAACTGATAAGCCTGTACTCAAGAACCAATCAGGCTCGGAAACTGATACAGCTGCTAGAAACACAAATGGGTACAGAAACATGAAAATACCATTTTTTGATCTCAAGGGGCAGTACAGTCAAATTAAACATGAAGTAGACGCTGAAATTCAGAAGGTTCTTTCAACGGGTCTTTTTATGGGGGGAGTTCCTGTTTTGGATTTTGAAAACGCCTTTTCAAAGTTCTTGGGAGCTGAACACTGTGTTTCTTGTGCAAATGGGACCGACGCTTTAGAAGTTGCTCTTAAAGCGCTGGGAATAGGGAAGGGTGATGAAGTGTTGGTGCCAGCGAATAGTTGGGTTTCCACAGCTGAAGCAGTGAATAATGTAGGTTCAGAGCCTGTGTTTGTAGATGTTATCGATAGAGAGCATACTATTGACCCTTACCTAATTGAAGGAGCAGTTAATGAAAATACCAGGGCCATTATCGCGGTTCACTTATATGGATTACCTGCCCGCATGGATGAGATCCTCCCCATTGCGAAAAAGTATCATTTGAAGGTAATTGAGGATTGCGCTCAGGCTCATGGTGCGAAATTGAAGGGCAGGTCAGTTGGCACTTTTGGTGAAGTATCAACTTTTAGCTTTTATCCTACTAAAAACCTGGGTGCTTATGGGGATGCAGGAGCCATCATCACCAATGATACACTCCTTGCTGAGAAAATGCGACGGATTGCCAACCATGGACAGTTGAAAAAGCATGATCATGACCTAATAGGGAGAACAAGCAGGCTGGATACTTTGCAGGCAGCCATTCTCACCATAAAATTGAACTATCTTGACCAATGGGTCCAAAAGAGAAATCTTATTGCCAATTGGTATAATGCCTATCTAAGGGAGGGAATCGTCCGACCAATGAACACTACCAATTTTTATCATGCCTTTCATCTTTATGTCATCCGAACCAAGCATCGAGGGAAACTGGTGAAACTTTTTGATGAACTGGGGATTGGTTATGGTATCCACTATCCGGTTCCATTACCCTATATAAAGTCATATTTATACAAGGGGTATCACCAGGAACAATTTCCAGTGGCCACCCTTTTGAGTAAAGAAATTGTTTCACTTCCATTGTATCCAGAGCTAAGTGAGCAGGAGGTTAAATATATTTGTCATCAAGTCAATGCAATTGGCTAATGGATCAATTTGAAGTATTTTTTCATGGGTCAAATGAAGGACAAAGTCTATTCATATCGAAACCCTAAAACATTGTAAATGAAAATATTGGACTGGAACCCTGGTAAAGACACTTTGCTAAAGGGGAAAGAGATTGAAGTACATGAGATTTATCATAGTCATTTGGCAAGCCAGGAATTGACGAAAGCTAAGATTCTGAAGAACTCTAAGCGACGGATGAGGGCCAGATCATTGGAGAAGGCGTTAAGAAAAATCGGTAAGCCGTTAAATGGAAAGGTACTTGAGCTTGGTGCCGGAGATGGTTGGTGTTCGGCCTATATGTTATCAAAATATTATGCTCAATTAAGTGAAATGCATACGATGGAGATTAATCCAGCGGCCATCAATCAATTAATACCCAAGGTTTTTGACGTAGTTGGAGTGAACACTGAAAAATCGACGCTCATTCATGGGAGTTTTAATAACATTCAGCTGGAGAATTATTATGACTATGTCATTGTGATGGGGGCAATTCACCACTCTAGCAATTTGTATAGGACATTTATGGAGATTCAGAAAGCTTTGAAGCCTGGAGGGTGGTTGATCGCACAGGAGCCATATATGTTGGACGATACCATGAATTCCTTTTATACCAATAGGCAGAACAAGGTAGATAATTTCAAAGGGCTGACTGAGGTAAGGAATGGTGATAGGTCAGATATTTTTTTTAGGTCTTGCGAGTATCGGGCAGCAGCCTTTCATGCAGGGTTCGATTATCAGACTTTCGAAATTCCTGATTTATCACTTTGGCATTTTAAAAGGACTCTTCTGGGGCAGAATTTTGGAAGGCCTAAGAATATGACTATTTATGCTCAGAAACCCCTTAAGGGACTTCAATTACCAACTCCCACGGGATGGGAGTGAAAAGAATGAACTATGATGAATCAAGAACATTTTACAGTAGCTGATTTAAGTATTGATCAGGTGGTTGCTAAACTTGAGGAGTTTGGCTTGGTAGTGATTCCGAATTATCTGGGAGCTGATGATGTGGAAAAACTGTTTAAAGAATTTTATGAGTTTACCGAAACGGAAGATACACCGTACAAAAAGAATACTCCCTATTCTGAGGGAGTAGCCACCCGGGTAAAGCGTTTGGAGATGGATACCGAGAGATTCAAAAAAACGGATGAAGTTTTTGGTTCGCAATTCATGAGAGAGATCACGGATAAATATTGGAGTAAAGAGGCTGGCTTAAATGAAGAGATCTTTGTGGTGAAAGATGTGCTGGGTAGTAAGCATGTTGCAAGTGATTTACACTTTGATGTTAAGCCTACACTCAAGTATTTTATTTACCTCAATGATACCACAGCAGAAAATGGGGCATTTAGCTGTGTGCCAGGATCTCATAAGGTGACACATAAACTAAGACAGAAGCATCAAAGAAAACTGAGTTATAAAAACCGGGAGTTAACCAGAGAATTGCCCGTGAGTGAAGAGGATGTGATACCTATTGAGGGAAGGGCGGGAACCCTTATCATTTTTTCCACAGAAGTGTTTCACAAAGCCGGGAACATTACCAAAGGAGAACGATATGTAATGAGAGGTCATAGTCGGACAGTAGAGCAGGATAGGATGGGTGACACCACAGGACCATTTGAGCACCTGAAACGTAAGCTCAAATCTTTTCTTCGTTGAGCGGTGTTGATACGATCAGATTGCAGAAGTGTAAATGGATTCGATTGAGGGTAGAGAAATTTGGTAAAGCTCAGCTCATCGAAAACCCTGAGAAACCAAAGAATCTAATTTGAAATATTTAATTTCGGCCCTCATAGATCAAAATAGACACCTCTTTCTGAGGTGGGATGACTAAATAGTAGAGATGATCATAGATAGGAATATTTATAAGTACATTATTTATCAGGAAGAGACTATTCATAACTCTCTAAAAAAAATTAACGAGCAGAAGGGTAGGATCCTTATCGTAGTGTCAGAGCGTGATATTGTGATGGGAGTAGCTACCAATGGAGACATTTTGAGGTGGCTGGTAGAAAATGACATGCCAGACCTTGGGCAGCCCATTTCCAGTATCGCCAATTCTAAATTTAAATTTGTTCGGGATACTGATCATCCGTCCAGATTTCAGGAACTTTTGAAGGAAGTAAACTTCTTGCCTTTACTCAATGAAAGCAAGCAGTTACTCGGAGTGGTGCGGAAAGACCACCCTGCGGAGGGTATCGAAATAGGTAGTCATCACATTGGTAAGGGCCACCCTAGCTTTGTGATAGCCGAGATAGGAAACAACCATAATGGTGACATCTCTCTAGCCAAACAGTTGGTAGATGCTGCGGCATCAGCTGGGGCCAGTTGTGCTAAGTTTCAGATGCGAAACCTGAATTCGCTCTATGCTAATGCCGGAAAGGCAGATGATATAAAGGAAAATCTGGGATCTCAGTATACTTTAGACTTGCTTTCTAAATTTCAATTATCAAACGAGCAGCTGTTTGAGGTGTTTGATTACTGCAAGCTGAAAGGAATATTACCCTTGTGCACACCCTGGGACACAGAAAGTCTGAATGCATTGGAAGAATATGGCATGCCGGCATACAAAGTTGCTTCTGCGGATTTGACTAATCACGGTTTACTACGCCAATTGGCCCTGACAGGAGTGCCTATTATCTGTTCTACAGGTATGAGTATTGAAAGTGAGATTATCGAAACCGAAAATCTACTTCAAAGCCTTGGTGTGCCGCACGTGATGCTGCACTGTAATTCCACTTACCCCGCGCCATTTGGAGATATTAACCTCAATTATCTTCACCAGCTGAAAGAGATCGTAAATTGTCCGGTTGGATATTCTGGCCATGAGCGTGGTATTCATGTTTCTATTGCCGCCGTGGCCCTCGGAGCCCAGGTAATTGAGCGACACATTACCCTTGACCGCACAATGGAAGGTAGCGACCATAAGGCAAGCTTGCTCCCAAAGGAGTTTGCAGAGATGGTGAAGGGAATCAGGGAGGTGGAGGAAAGTCTCGGAGCGAGGGAGGTGAGAAAGATTTCTCAGGGAGAGATGATCAATAGGGTCAATCTAGCCAAGAGTTTGATCATCAACCAACCCCTCAAAAAAGGAGAGTTGATTGAGGAACATATGGTTGAAGTGAAAAGTCCGGGAAGAGGATTGCAACCCAATTATCTCAATGCCCTAGTAGGTAAGAGAGCAAAGCACGATTTTAATCAATATGACTTTTTTTATCCCAGTGATATCGAAGAGGAAGAGGTAGTGAAGAGGTCATATAAGTTCAATCGTCCTTGGGGCATCCCAGTAAGATATCATGATTTCAAAGAGATTATAGAAGGGACAAATGCAGACCTGGTTGAATTCCACCTGAGTTATAAAGATTTGGAGGTGGATATTCGGCAGTTCGTTGACGAACAACTGGATTTGGATTTTGTAGTTCATAGCCCTGAATTATTTGAAGGTGATCACACCCTTGACCTTTGTTCTTTGGACGAGACATACAGGCAGAGGTCTATCGAAGAATTACAGAGGGTAATAGAGGTCACCAAGCAATTACGACCATATTTTAAGCGGTCGGTAAAACCCTTAATCGTTACTAATGTAGGGGGATTTACAAGTCAGGGGTTTCTGACTGAACAGGAGCGTATCAAACGAATGAGGATCCTGGAGGCTAGCCTGAAAGAGTTGGATACAGAAGGAGTTGAATTGATCCCTCAAACCATGCCTCCATTTCCCTGGCATTTTGGTGGACAGCAGTATCATAATTTGTTTGTTTCGGCTGGAGAAATCGCCGATTTCTGTCAGCGGAATGATATGCGAATTTGTTTGGATACTTCTCATTCTAAGCTGGCGTGTACCCACTACAAGTGGTCTTTTCATCAATTTTTAGAAGAAGTGGTGCCTTATACTGCCCATATGCATTTTGCTGATTCTGAAAATACCGGAGGTGAAGGATTGCAGATTGGAGAGGGCGAGGTGGATTATCATGCCGTTGGAGAAGTGATTAACAGGTTAAATCCCAACGCTTCATTCATTCCGGAAATATGGCAGGGTCATGAAAATAGGGGTGAAGGATTTTGGATAGCGCTCGAACGGCTTGAGCATTTGATCAACTGAGGGGTATGAACAAATTATCGAAAGTGGTTAGGCTGGGGCTTAACAAATTTATGAACTACAATCGGCCGGCAGGTTGGTTTTTTTTGAACTTTGTGCGGGTATTTCGTGCTGGAGGTTGTGAGTTTAACTTGTCAGAAAATCTATTTCCAAGTGGGTATTACTCTCGATTTCTTTTCAAGACTTACGAGAGTCCGGAAATCGCTTTGATGAAAAAATATTTAGACCCTGGAGATTCGATCATCGAACTTGGAGCTTGTATTGGGGTTGTTTCCTGTATTTCTAATAAAATGTTGGACCATCCCGAGAATCATGTGGTGGTTGAGGCTAATCCAGACCTGATAACGGAAATAGAAAAAAACAGAGCAAATAATCACTGCCACTTTTCACTTGAAAACGCACTCATTTCTAATCAGGCGTTCGAAACTTTTTACACCTATAATATTGCTATATCTGGATCATTGCAAAAGAAGGTGCATAATCCAAAGCTGGTGTTGTCCAGAGAGGTTCAGGTAAAAGGTGTGGGCTTTGAAAGCTTACAGGCCAAATATGGGTTGAAGTTTAATGTTCTTCTCATGGATATAGAAGGAGCAGAATATACTTTGATAGAAGAGAATCTTGAGTTTTTGAAAGGTTTGCGGCTTTTGATCATCGAGTTTCACCCTAATATTATGGAGCATCTTGATACAGAAAAGTATCATCGGTATTTGGAGGAAATAGGTTTTGAGTTCGCTGAGAAAATTGAAAAAACAAGTGTTTATATCCGATCATGATGAAAAATTTGGCTATTGTTCCTGCCCGTGGAGGGTCGAAAAGATTACTTAAAAAAAATCTGAGGTTGCTCAATGGGAAGCCATTGGTTCAGTATACGCTGGAGGCGGTAGTTGATTCGGGAGTATTTGATACGGTCATATTGTCTTCAGATGACGATGATATTCTGGCTATTGCGGGTAATGTAAAAGGTGTGACCCCTCAAAAGCGGGAGGCTGAAATGGCCACAGATAAGCGGAAAGTCATCGACTTGATCAAGGATATTGCTGAGCGTGATGAAGTAAAGAATACCTTTGATACCATTGGGTTGTTCTTACCTACTTGTCCGTTTCGGACGGCCAGGCATATAAAGGAAGGGTTTGCCTTATTGACGAGGGAAGATTATTCCGTGGTAAGTATTACTGATATGTCTGATCCGGTTCAGCTCACTCTGTCGATGAATGATGAGAATTTGATCAACCCTGAAGCCGTTTTAAGTCCTTCACCACTGGTGACCGGGCAGACGCGATCTCAGGATTTTGAGAAAATATATAGAGTCAATGGTGGTTTTTATATTGCATGGCTCGATAAATTCAGACAAAAAGCAAATTTTTTCGATGGCCAGGTGAAAGGATATTATATAGATAAATTGCACTCCGTAGATATAGATTATGAGTTGGATTTTGAATGGGCAGAATACCTCCTCAGAAAAAATCACCTCTCTCTGAAGGATTGAAATAAATCCAAGATGATTTCAAAGTGATTTTGATACGTGTTAATGATTAAACAAACTTTTTTATAGTAAGGAAATGAACAACAATCTGATTGATTTGAAGAATAGAATACAGGGGCCTGTGTACTCTGTAATGACCCCTTTTCTGAAAAACGAGGAGATAGATTTTCTGTCTTTGGAAAATTCCCTTCAGAGAATATACGATGGGGGTGGACGAATTTTCTATGTGATGGGATACAATAGTAGATTCAGTGAGTTGTCATGGGAGGAAATAAGGCTTCTCAATAGTTTTGTTACTCAAAAAGTGAAAGCCATCGACCCTAATAACATCATGATCGTGGCGGATCCCCTTCACTGCTCTACGAAGATATCCATCGAATTTGCTCGTCATGCACAGGAGATTGGGGCCGATTTGATTTCTATTATCAATAGGGAGAAATTTTACTCAGAAGAGCAGATTTACAGGCATTACAAAATGATTGCAGATGCGGTAGATATTGGCATATTGGTACACGAAATGCCCTTTTTGAATGGGTATGGCGGTCCTGTTGTTAATTGGCCAATTTCTCTACTGGATCGTGTGGTTGATATTCCCAATGTGATTGCAGTGAAGGAAGATGCTAAGGATGATTCTTTCTCGAAGCAGGTGATAGAAAAAATAAAGGATAGAGCGGCTATTATTATCTCAGGAGGAGGTAAGAGGCAATGGCTGCAGTTTGCCGAGGTGGGATGTCAGTCATGGCTCAACGGCATAGGGGTGTTTGATCCTCGCCTGGCGTCCAAGTTTTGGGAATATTATCAAGCCGGAAACAAGGAGGCTTACATGAGAATTATCAATGAGATTGAAGTTCCCTTTTTTGAAAAAGGGGTGAAGAAATATGGTTGGCATTTGACTATCAAAGCGGCCATGGAGGCCCTGGGCGTGATTCACCGGTATGAAAGGATGCCGTTGATGGAGTTAGGAGCAGAGGAGGCTATGGATGTAAAAAGATTGATTGAATCACTGCCTGTTGACGAGGTTGTTTCCCAATGATTGGTTTTTTAGCAAATGAGCGTTGGCGAAAAGGAGTTATATGAGATCGTTGTAGATATCGAACACAGGCATCCGGTAAATGACTGGGTGTATGGTGGTATAGAACTATGGCCTCTAATGCGCAGCAGCCTCAGGGATTCTTTTTTGGTCAACCAAAGGCGGCTGGCTTCAAAAACAAAGAAAGAACCATCTCTTAAGCTTAACTTTTCCTCTTTTTTTCATTCTTTTAAAACATTCAGATCCCTGAGAAAAAGGGATCTGATGATTTTTACGAGTACCTCCGCTCATGCTGATAGGAGAGAGGACAAGCTGTATGATAGAGTAGCAGATCCGGTATATGAGTTCATGGCTAATCGCTTTGGTTGGTCTGCCACTAAAGTGTCAAATGGAAAGAGGGTTTCTGATGTAGAAGGCTTTTTTCCTATGAATTTCCTGGACCTCAGGTTGTTTGCTAATCCGGTGAAATACCTCAGGCATCAGAAGAGATTTACAAAATACCTTGCTTCAATTGAGGCAACTGATGAAATCGAATCAAGAAGTGGCCTTGCCATTAAAAGTCTTTTGATCAAATCGGTGTGCTTTATTTTAGCTTCAGAGCAGAGTGCGAAGGCTATTTTGAAAAGGGCAAACCCAACTTTAGTTGCGTTTGTATGCTATTACCACAATGTAAATTTTGCGTATTTGAATGCGGCTAAATCTCTGGCGATTCCGACCATAGATATACAGCATGGAAAACAGGGTGTTTACCACCTGATGTATGCACATTGGGGCCAGGTGCCAAATAACGGATACCGCATGGTTCCTGACTTTTTTTGGAATTGGGGCGAAAGTTCAAAAGTCAACATTGAAAGGGGAAGAAACAATTTGCAGCAACATCAACCAGTGGTGCTTGGAAATCACTGGCTGATCAACTGGAAGAAAAATAAGGCAGAAAGGGAATCTCCTCAATATCGCAAGCTTCTTGATTCTTATAGTACGGTGGTGCTTTTTTCCCTTCAGCAGGATATGGAAACCCCCATCCCGGATTTTGTGTTGGATGAGATTCAGACTCAAAGGGATGTTTTATGGCTGTTTAGACTCCACCCTGCTCAAAAGATTGGAAACGCCAAAGTCCTCAAGTCGCTTGCTGATTTGAAGGTGAGCAACGTTGAGATTCATGAATCATCCAAATTGCCTCTTTATCAGATAATCGAGCATGTTCATTTACACCTCACCAACTGGTCTTCTGTATGCATAGAAGCTTTGAATTTTGGTGTTAAGAGTATTATAGTACACCCAAATGGGTACGATCTATACGAAGAGCTGATAAATACTGAGCAGTTTTTTTACGCAAAGGACTCCTCCGACCTCTGCATGGCTATGGATAAGATAGCAGCTGATGCAGGGCAGGTGGATGCGTCTGATCATTTTCTGATGGATATGGAGGTTATAGAGCGACGAGCCTCTCAACTTTTTCTTGAGGGAATGTCAAGACGGTGATCCTGTTAATTTGCTTGATTTGATGTGGTTCCGATACTCTAAATTATTTTTTCTCTAGAATGCGAATCGCAGCTCGAATGTATTTGCTTGTGTTTCTGTCTTTAGATCTTGGTTCGCAAAATGAAATAAATTGATATGTCCATCTGGGATCGATGCACTCCATAAGGGCTTTATATTCATTGTCTCTCCAGCCCGGATAGCCAAGTAATTCATCAAAAACAATAATACTTCCCGGCTGAAGATACTCTACAGTTTGTTCGAAAATAACTTTTGTGGGACTATAGGTATCCATATCAATGTGCATGAAGGCTATTTTGTCAGCTTGTAGCCCATTGTTTTCAATAAAGGGTGGTAAGGTTTTATCAATCCAGCCTTTGATAAGCACTACGTTATCATTGACTTTCGGTAAATTTCCTTTCAAATCAAATGTTGATTTTACCATAGATGTACCTGACCAGTCCTCTGATAATCCCTCAAATGAGTCAAATCCATAAATCTTCCGTTGATCTTTTTTTTCTAAAAGGACTTCACTAAAAAAGTTGATTGAATCTCCTCTAAAGACACCAAACTCTAACAAAACACCCTTCATCGGGATATGACTCAGCGCGTGTGTCCAGAATTTATCTTTGCGATCCAGAAGCACGGCGCCAGCACCTTTTTGGTGGATTATTTGAGCACTTTCTCTGTAACTGATCTGATCTAATTCATAGAAGGTTTTTCGAGAATTGGTGGCATTGAAAAACACGAAATGGCTGATTCTATCAATCGATTGTATGATTTTTTTGATCATTGCAATAATTTAATTCAGACGAGGTTTGGAAAAATAAGCCGGATAGATCAGAGAGATGATTTACGTCGCTCCATCCAAATCCCTCCTATAAAAAGAAGGAAAACCAATACCTCGCCCACAATAGTTAATGTGTTTCCGGCGTAATAACTTGTCGGTTCGAAAACAAACCTGATTTCATGCGTTCCTTTTTCCAAGGGAAGTGCTCTGAGGATGTAATTAACCCTGAGAATTTCGGCTTCCTGATCATCGATGTAGGCCTTCCACCCCTTTGGATAATATATTTCACTGAACACAGCAAGACTTTTACCAGAGGTCTGAGTAGTATATTTGATTTCATTCGGTGTTCTGCTTAGCAATTTCACCGTTCCGGTAGCTCCGGCTATTAGATTTGGCGGAGAAAATTTGGAGCCATCAATGACTGCAGTTCGGGATGGGTTGATGCTACACACCTCAGAAAGTTCTTCATCTGCCGACGCCACTTCCTTTAAGTTGGAGACGATCCACCCATTGCCTAGTGATCTTGAATTTGAAATGACTGCATTTTTTGAAGATCCAGCCAGAAAAAACCGTGTGTTAAGCATGTTGAGCACCGGAGTATTGGGCAACTGGGAACCTCCGGATTGCAGAACATTAATGGTTTCCGACATTTCCGCCTGAATACATGCACTTATGAGGTCCTGATATCTACGCATTTTGGCTCCATGGTATCCTCCAATGGATTCATGATGGTAGGAGGTTCTGGCCTCATTGAATGGGTTCTGAAGGTTGAGCACACGCTCACCAGAAGTTGCTATGCTCTTAATATAAAGATCAGCTTCGGTAGGCTTAAAGTATGTTTTTACAGGTCTGTTCTCAAAAGAATCCTTGTTGAGAAAACGCTTTGTAAGGCTGAAGATGTCCACAAAGAGTAGTAATATGATCCCTGAAATGATCAGTCCGGATTTGAGTGAATTTTTCCAATAGGCCCATATAAGCCCCGAAAATGCCAGTATAAAAAAGAGAGCCTTTAGGGCATCAGACCTCAAGAGTGATTTCCGATCGGTTCTGAGGGCATCTATCAGCCATTCTGGCAAGCGAGCATCTATACTGCCTCGGTAACTCAATGCACCTGCTGCAATCACAAGTAAAAGAGCTGTACCCCCACAAATAGCAACTGACCAAAGAAGTTTTTTCCTGAAAGCTTTATCGGACATTCCGGTCAACACCCTTTCCAGCGCCATAAAACCCATTAAATTAATGGACAGGAGGGTCATGCAAATCGCGAAGGTGACCGACCTGAATTTGTTGTACATCGGGAAGTGATCAAAGAGGAGATCATTCAGCAAGGTGAAGTTGCTACCCCAACTAAGTACAATTCCGATGAGTGCTACCACAATCAACCATGTTTTGGTTCTCTGATCCAAAACGAAAATACCCAGTACGAATAGGAAAAATGAGAGCGCTCCGGCATAGTATGGAGCTGTCAATGGTTGGTCACCCCAATAGGTGGGCATGGCTTTGAGTTGATCTCTTAGTTGCTGCCCGTTGTATCCTGCTTGTCGCAGGGCACCAGCAGTTGCCGATTGTGTACTGAGCTCTTGACTAGATGAACCGCCATAGATATTAGGGATAAAGAGGAATAAGGGCTCCAGAATCCCATTGCTGTAACGAAAAGCATACTCTTTATCCAAACCAGAAGATTCTTTGCTCTCATCTTTGAGTTCTGACTTTCCTCTGATGCTGTATTTACTGTATTCGTATACGGTCCAAAGTTTTCCTGAATTGGCACCAACGGCGATGCTTGCAGCCAATACCAGCCCGGCAAGGGTGAGGAGCAGAGATTTTATTTGGTGGTCTTTCCAGAAGTAATAGAGCTGGAATACACCATAAACCAACACTGTAATGAGTAAATAGTAAGTGATTTGTGGGTGGTTCATATAAATCTGCATGGCCAATCCCAGAGAAGTAAGTCCTATACCTAAGTATTTTTTTCTGGTAAAGGCAAGGTGTATTCCAGCAAGCACCAATGGAGCGAATGCCAGAGCTGCAATTTTGGAATTGTGACCAGCAGTGAGACTAATGATATTGAACCCATTGAGACCAAAGGCAATGGCCCCTGCAAAAGCAACCCAAGGCCGCACACCGAAGGACAGGAGCATAATATACGAGCAAATAAAGCAAACCAGTGTAATTCCCTCCGGGTTGGGAAGGCCAAGTTTGAAAATCTGATAAACATAGGTGAGGATGTCTCCTGGAAACTGGACACTAGTGAGATAGGCTGGCATCCCACTAAACATTGCGTTATTCCAAAGGGCCTCTTCTCCAGTCTCAGCTCTGTATTCTTTGAGCTGATAATTACTGCCCAGGCCTTGCAGAATATCATGTTGAGCCAATTGTTTGCTTTCGAAGAAAAATGGAGCGTAAACGATGACCGTTACGATGAAAAATCCCAGAATGATAGCTCCGTGGGTAAGAATTGATCTTTTAAGGTTATTTGTCATATCAGATTTTGATATTTAGGTATTTCTTAAAGATGGATTTAACAAATGAGTTAATGTCCCTGGAAATATTGAATTTGTAAATGAGTATTCCATAAAACGTACTAATTAAAGCAGATTTCCCCACGATGTTCAATACTGGACTCTCCCAGATCGATACAAAATAGAAGAGGAGCATTGTGCCAAAGCCAATTAGAAGGAGCCAGATGTGGTTTTTTGTAAACAAGGAAATCTTTAAGTGCCTGACGATATAATAATGCTTTAGCAAATTAAAGAGAATTGTGGATACCAGAAAGGCAATCCCGGCACCATTGATCCCTATCGTTGGCAACAATGTAAGGTTCAGAATACAGAGAACAGCAACGGACAACAGGAGGAAGTAAACATTCACCCTGTAATGCTCAGAATAAGCCAGTATGTTCCCATTCAGCCCAAAGAGCATATCAAAAACTTTGGCAAAACTTATGGCCATTACCACATACAGGCCCTGAGAGAATACCTTCCCATTTGGGATCATCAGGAATAGGTCCTCGATGTTACATACTATGCCAATCAGGAATAGAAATCCAATGCATCCCAAGGTAAGTGAGCTTCTCTGGTATAGATTCTCGATTTCTACGTAATTTTTATTTTTGAACTCCCTGGATACTACCGGTGCTGTAATCATCAGCACTGCTCTATTGGGTAGTTCTATGATAATCCCAATGTAAAAGCAGGTGGTGAATATCCCATTTGACTCAAGTCCAATCAATGTAGTAATCAAAAGAAAGCTAATATTGGTATATATAGAGTTTCCGGCAGAGGCGGCGAGATTGTATATGGAGTAATTCCAGGTTTCTGCTATCCAGTTTTTCATGCTTGTCCATGAGAACAAACTCATTTTGAAGTTCTGATTAATAAGAACATGCATTGCTTCTATTATGGTAGCTGATATGTAAACGAGCGTCAGGCCTTTGACCGTATCACCAAAATCAATCAAGTTGGCAGCATATAGGCAAATGAGCAAGGCATAGCCAATTCTGAGATAAATATCCTTTAAGATGGCAGGAACAACGATATCCAAAACCACCCTGCTGTATGATTGCAGTTGAATGAAAAATGTCTGGCTGACCAGAATCATCAGACTCAGGAAAATGTACTCGTTGTATGCCGCGGATTTCTTTTCAAAGACGGACTTAATGTCATCGGTGAAAATGAAAAATAGTAGTGCTCCGAGAATGTTAGCAAATAAGATCAGATAAATCTGGTTACTTAAAAATGATCTTCTCCTGGCTTCATCTTTTTCTACGTGGGGATAGTATTTGACCAGGGTAGAGGGCATTCCAAGGCAAATAAAAGGGGCAATCAAAAGTGCATTATTCACTACAATATTAAGTAGCCCAATTTGCTCAGGATCCAAATATTTGGGTCGGAGATAAAGGGCGTTGAGGTATCCGATTACTACCCCGACGTATGCAAATACTGACCCCCAAAAACTCTGTCTGATGACTACACCCATAGTTGAATAAAACCGTGAATTTAGACGTTTTCAGATAGGATACTGAAAAGTTTGATAGAAATACTGTGGATTTGAATTCTCTTATTTCACCCAAAAAACCACAGCTTGATTGCCAGACCCACTACAGTCACTATTAATATGATGCGGATCCACTTGTCATCTTTACCCACTGACCAGCGGCTGGCGATCCATCCACCAGCTGAGTTACCTGCCGCCAGGGTAAGCCCATAGTCCCATCTGATCTGATCCTCCCACCAGAAGATGCCCAGGGCTACCAGGGTATAGCATACAATCACAAAGGACTTGATGCTGTTGGTCTTGGCCATATTGAACCCATGAACTCCCGTGAGGGTAGCGATGATCAGAAAACCCACTCCGGCCTGGATGAATCCGCCATATAGGCCCACAAAAAAGAAAAGTACGATGGTTAGGAGCTTTCTTCGAGGAGTGAAGATCTCTAAGGTACCCTTATGAGCCAGATAGGGTTTTAGCACAGTGAGAATGATCACTATAACCATCACCACAGCCAGTATTTTATTGAAAAGCGGACCCTTAATATCAATGGCAAAATAAGCTCCAATGATACAGCCAATTACGGCGGTGATACTCACATAGAAGGCATAGGGAAATACGGACACGCCTTTACTTTTGAAGCCACCCACTGCCACGAGACTTTGTAGAAACACGCCAATTCTATTGGTAGCGTTAGCCTCACTCGAGGGCAGTCCCATGAAGATGAAGAGGGGAAGGGTGATGAGTGAACCGCCCCCTGCCAGGGTATTGATCACACCTGTAAACAGGCCTACGCCCAACAAAATCAATGCTTCTATCCAGGTCATATATGCAGGTGCAGATCAGTCTTGTGACACTCCAGTATGTCGGGACAGATTTCGAGTAGTTGTTTCTGGGGTAGTTTGAGCACCGGGTGTATTTCATGTGGTGCCAGTTCTACCAGTGGCATCAGGGTAAAGCGCCGCATGGCAATGCCGGGATGTGGTATCCTCAGGTGAGGACTTTCTACGATGAAGTCATGATAATATAGAATATCAACATCAATGATTCGCTCGCCCCATTTCTTGAGCCTCGTTCTTCCCATCTGTATCTCTGTATCCAGACAGGACTGGAGCAGGCTTTCGGGATCATGAATGGTGTCAATCTTTAAAACCATGTTTAAAAACCAACCTTGATTTTCATCCCCCCAGGGGGCAGACTCATACACGGCCGAAAAGTCGCTGATGTTGATTTCATGTGCGGCCAATATATCTTTGGCCCGTTGCAGGTTTTGCATCCGATCACCCAGATTGGAGCCTAAAAGTAGAAAAATCCCTTTCATCAAAGCAATTAAACAATTTCGAACTTCAACCGTCTTTATTTGGCTGGATAATTAGATTTGTAAAATAATAGTATTTAAAAATATAACATGGCATTTCTGCGCAATCTATTGGCCACTATCGTGGGCCTTTTTATTTTTTGTTTCCTATTGATTTTTCTTTTGGGCAGTATCGCTGCTTCTTCAGAATCCATACCGCATGTAGAGGACAACTCGGTTTTACACCTGAACCTGTCCGGGGTGGTGGTAGAAAAGGCCGTGGATGACCCATTGCAGGAATTACTTGGGGGCGGACCAGCACCCATCAGCTTGTTAGACCTCCTGGCCGCCATTGATGCTGCGGCGTATGACGATCGCATTCGCGGCATTTACATCGAGCCTCAATTTCTTTCGGCTGGTTATTCCTCGCTACAGGAGATCAGAGATGCCATTATCGACTTTAAAAGTTCAGGGAAGTTTGTACATGCGTACGGAGAATACATCAGCGAAGGGGACTATTACCTCGTGTCAGTAGCTGACTCCATATACCTGAATCCTCAAGGGTCATTGGAGTTCAACGGGTTGACGGCCGGAGTTACCTTTTTCAAAGGGCTTTTTGACAAATTGGAGATAGAGCCGGAGATTTTCAGAGTTGGAGAATACAAGAGCTTTGTGGAGCCATTCATTCGCAAGTCTATGAGTGAAGAAAACAGGCGCCAGTTGACCGAATTGATCACATCTGTGCATGATACCTACTTGCAAAATGTTTCTGCTACCCGTGGCATCTCAGTGGATGCTCTTAAGGAGATTTCAGATCAAATGAAGGTACGCTTACCAGAAGATGCGGCGCGAGCAGGTTTGGTAAGTAAAGTAGCGTATGAAGATGAGATGGTTGACTTACTTAAATCGGAAGTGGGACTAGGGGCTGGTGAAGACCTTACGCTGATCACCTTTGATAAATATATGAAGACCACTTCCGCCAGTAGTCTGTCCAGCAATAAGATCGCTGTGATCGTGGCCAATGGCGATATAGTGATGGGCGAGATAGATGACGCTGTGGGTAGTGATCAGTTTGCTAAGGAGATCAGAAAAGCACGGGAGAGCAGTTCTGTCAAAGCGATAGTCCTGAGGGTGAATTCTCCCGGTGGCAGCCTGACAGCCTCAGATATCATTTGGAGAGAAATCATGCTCACCAAAGGCAAAAAGCCCATCATTGCCTCTATGTCAGATGTGGCGGCTTCCGGAGGGTATTTCATCGCCATGCCCTGCGATACCATCGTGGCTCAGCCCAATACCATCACCGGATCCATTGGGATTTTTGGATTACTTTTCAACTTTGGTGACTTTCTGGAGAACAAACTGGGCATCACCAATGAGAGCGTATCCACTGGCGAGTTTTCGGACCTCATGACAGTGACCAGATCACTTACAGAATATGAGCGATCAATCATTCAAAATCAGGTAGAAGAGGGATACCGTACCTTTGTAACCAAAGCTGCACAAGGCAGACAGATGCCGGTAGAGGAACTGATGAAACATGCGGGAGGTCGCGTATGGAGTGGTACTCAAGCTAAAGAGAGAGGTTTGGTGGATGTGTTGGGCTCCTTTGATACTGCAGTAAAAATAGCCGCTGAAAAGGCCGGGATCATGGGCGATTATCGCCTGAGCTTTTACCCCAGACAAAAACCACTTTTAGAAAAAATGCTGACTGATCTTAGTGAGGCAGAGGTGAAGATTTTCGCTGGTCAGGAGAAGGTATTTACTCCTTATCTTCAGCAGATCGAATCTTTGCAAAGAATGAACGGCATACAGGTGCGCCTGCCCGGCAATCTGGAGATTAAGTAAAATCGAATTTTGGTGAACATTTAAACCTGACTAACTTCCCACCCAGAAAAATTAAACAATGGAAATACGCAACGACTGGACCAAAGAAGAGATAAAAGCAATATTTGATAAGCCTGTACTGGAGCTGATCTACGAGGCTGCAACGGTGCACCGCCAGCACAATGACCCTTCCGAGGTGCAGGTTTGTACCTTGCTATCGATCAAAACCGGAGGTTGTCCTGAGGACTGTGCTTATTGCCCTCAGGCTGCCCGCTATCATACAGACGTGAAAGTGCATAAGCTACTGGATGTGGATTTTGTGATGGAAAAAGCCAAAAAAGCCCAGGAAAGTGGAAGTACCCGTTTCTGCATGGGAGCTGCATGGCGTGAGGTACGTGATAACCGAGATTTTGATAAAGTGATTGAGATGGTTTCCGGGGTGAATTCTCTGGGAATGGAAGTGTGCTGTACACTGGGGATGCTCACAGAAACTCAGGCGCAAAAACTGAAGGATGCGGGCCTATATGCTTACAATCATAACCTGGATACCTCTGAGGAACATTACGAAGAGATCATTTCCACCCGCACTTACGATGACAGGTTGGAGACGATAGATAATGTGAGAAAAGCCGAGATATCTGTCTGCTCAGGAGGTATCATAGGGCTGGGAGAGGCCAATGAAGACCGAATAGGAATGCTCCATACTCTGGCTACCATGAGTGAGCACCCTGAGTCTGTTCCTGTGAATGCATTGGTGCCTGTACCAGGCACGCCATTGGAGGATCAGGAGAAAGTATCTGTGTGGGATATGGTGAGGATGATTGCTACGGCACGGATCATTATGCCAAGGGCTATGGTCAGGTTGTCTGCTGGCAGGGTACGAATGTCTGTGGAGGAACAAGCCCTTTGCTTTCTGGCAGGAGCTAATTCCATTTTTGCGGGCGATGAGTTGCTGACCACCCCCAACCCTGAAGTGGATCAGGACAAAGCCATGTTTCAGACACTAAATTTGAAACCCAGAGCTTCATTTAAAGGAGCAGCAGCCGAAAAATTCCTTGTTTAATCCGGAGCCCCCAGAGCAATGAAATTTGTGGACCTTAAAATCCGTAATAAGCTTGCTCTGGTGATGATTCTCTTCGCACTGGCAGTGATTTCACTGTTGTCGGCGTTGTATTACATACAGTTCAAGGAAGCCCTGAAAGAGAGGGTGTTCTTACAACTATCGTCTGTCAAGCAACTCAAGGTATCTCAGGTGAGGCAGCGCATAGAAGCCCTGGCATTTGATTTTTTGTCGAATCAGGCTTTCGAAGAGCAGCCAGACAATGTGGGCGTATTGATTGCAGAGGGGGTCATCAGTCAGGATACAGTGATATCAGTCTATCCGCTACTCTTTCCGGAGGTTATCGGATCGGTGGTTATTCAGGATCTCACACCGCATGACCCAAAAGGACAAATCACGCTAGGCTTATTCAAGAGAGAAGCCAACAGAGTCAGGTTTGGTATTTTCCGCCCAAATATTCAGTCAATCCTCATGGAGCGAACGGGTCTGGGAGAAACGGGAGAATCATATCTGGTTGGCGAGGATATGACCATGAGATCAAGTTCCAGGTTTTTTCCTGAAAGAAGACCCACTGATATTGTAGTGAAGAGCCGGGGGGTGATCAATGCACTGGATGGGGAAGAAGGGTACGGTCTCATTAGTGATTATCGTGGAGTGACAGTTTTTAGTGCCTACGAGCGATTAGACGTTTCTAATCTCACCTGGGTGATTCTTTCGGAGATTGATGAGCAGGAGGCACTGTTTCCCTTAAAAAGCCTTCGCACCAATCTCATTATCGTATTGGGTATTATCCTCATTTTCGTGTTTATCGTTTCCTACGAGCTCTCCCGCCAACTGGTGAAGCCGGTGTTGATCACTGAAGAGCAACTACGCAAAATGTCCAAAGGTATCTTTGAGTCTACTTTTGATGTGGTGAAGCGTGAAGATGAGATTGGCCAGATGTTTAGCGCGCTTGAGCGCCTCATCGCGGCGTTGAAGCAGACGGTGGTTTTTGCAAATGAGATTGGTTCAGGAAATTTTGAGGCCAGATACGACCTCCTGAGTTCAGAGGATAAGCTGGGAGCCGCACTCATGGGCATGAAGGAACGATTGCAGGCCTATCAGGTGAGTGAGAAACGGCTGAAATTGGAAAACCAGCGTTCTTTGATTAGTGGAGAGGAAAAAGAGAGACAACGATTATCCCAGGAGCTACATGACGGATTGGGGCCTATGCTCACCATCCTGAAGATCAAAGTGGAATCAAGCACCATCCAGGCGGATGAGAAAAAGGAACTCATGCGTCTCTTTGATGAGACATTGGGCGAAATGCGAAAGATTTCTAATAACCTGATGCCAAGTGTGCTGAGAGATTTTGGCGCAGGGGAGGCCATCCGAAACCTCGTGAAACAGATCGGCCAGGATCGGTTGCAGGTGCATTATCAGTATGATCCGAATGTGAAAATCAGCATCCCTACCAATATTTCTATCGCGCTTTATCGGGTGGCTCAGGAGGCAGTGAACAATGTATTGAAACATGCCCGGGCATCGGTTCTGAATATTTCTTTGACAGAATTTACCGATCGCGTGAGTCTCTACATACAGGACAATGGGCAGGGGTTTGACCCTGAAAATGTGACCCTGGGCAATGGATTAAGAAACATGCGGGAGCGTATAAACGTAGAAAATGGTATTTTTGAGCTTACTTCGGACAGTAAAGGTTCCGTAATAGAAGTAGAAATCCCTCTTGTATGAGTAAAATTAGCGTTATCGTAGTTGATGATCATCAGCTTTTCAGAGAAGGAGTGAGGTCACTCTTTGCTGAGGATGATCTTATTTCCATTGAAGGAGAAGCAGACTCAGCAGAGAGTATGTATGCGTTTTTTGATCAGGCACTTCCAGAAGTAGTGCTCATGGATATTACCATGCCCGGCGCGGATGGGTTGTCCATCATAAGGGAAAGTCGGAAGCGATTTCCCGACGTGAAGTTTATCGTACTTACCATGCACGCCGATGGGCAGTACGTAGTGAAGGCTGTGAGAAGCGGCGCTTTTGGTTACCTGCTGAAAAACGCAGATAAGGAAGAGCTCAGTGAAGCCATCCTCACCGTCAGTAAAGGGAAGAAGTATTTCAATAGTGAAATCTCTCAACTTATGGTGGGTAATATATCGCTGGAAGGAGACAATACACAGCGACTCTCTGAACGTGAAACGCAAGTGCTACAGCTCGTCTCCAATGGCAAAACCACCAAAGAAATAGCCGAGGAGCTCTTTGTGAGTTCCCGTACGGTAGAGACCCATCGGGTGAATATGATGAAGAAGCTGGATGTACAGAACACCGCAGAACTGATCAAAAAGGCGGTAAAATTGAAGCTCATCTAAAAACATCCGTATAAATACGGATGGGATTTTACCATTTTATCAGGAAATGCCTAGAGCCTCAGGGGCCGTTTATTTGTGTAAACGAAACCAAAAAGAGGAACCATGAAAAAACTAGCAGCATTGACCGTATTCTGTTTTTTGATTGTTATGAGCACAATGGCTCAAGGTTCTGGGGATTTGAAAGGACCCGAAGCTAAAAACAGAAAGCCATGGCTTGACCCTAAGCCTGCCAGCACTGTGTATTTAGTGAAAGGTGAAAGCCTACAGGGACCGGCCGCTAAAAACGTCCGACCTCTTGAGCGAAAAACCGGAGAACTGGTAAAACTTGACTTAACAACAAAGGATAAACTTAAAGGACCGGCTTATAAAAATTACAAGCCGTGGAAAGATCATCAATAGGCATGGGTGAGCACACACTTCATGGAGACCCAC
Organism: Marinoscillum luteum; assembly: GCF_044005705.1. Classification (NCBI taxonomy): domain Bacteria; kingdom Pseudomonadati; phylum Bacteroidota; class Cytophagia; order Cytophagales; family Reichenbachiellaceae; genus Marinoscillum; species Marinoscillum luteum. Next base: position 215,937 of record NZ_JBIPKE010000012.1, read on the forward strand.
ATCGATAACGATGTGGGTTTTTTATTTTCAGGTGAGTTTATCCAGCCCATTACAGAAAGGGAATTCTTGGGATCAAGCAGACTTACTGTCGGGAGATTGCATTAAAGGTGGATGGCGACGGTAGTAACTTAAAATTATCATTTCGCCGAAACCAGATCAAGGAGGGGCGAGTTGTCCTCCACCGGCGTGAACACTATGAAGCAACGGATGTTGTTCTCTACAAAGTCTCCCCAAATTTCTCACAGGTCTCAATGTGCCTTACGCGTTGACTTTGTAGAGAACAGAATCCATCATTGCTTTCTTATTCATCCCTTAGAGAATCGGCTGGATTTCTCAAGGCTGCTTGAAGGGTGTGGTGCCCAATGGTAAGGATCGTGAGCAACAATCCGCTCATGCCTGCCATTAAGAAGAGTGACAAGTCAAGCTCAATCCTAAAAGCAAACTGATTCAGCCAATCCTGCATGATAAAATAGGCCAGCGGAGATGCCAGTGCAATGGCGATGAATACAAGCATAAGAAACTCTTTGCCAATGAGGGAGAGGATGCTTGCCGTTGAGGCTCCCATTACCTTTCTGATACCTATTTCCTTCGTTTTGATCTCTGTATTGAACGATACCAGGCTGAGCAAACCCAGGCAGGAAATGACGATCGCCACTATGGTAAAATAGAGAGTAAGCTGACTGACCAGAAGTTCACTTTTATATCGATCATTGTAGGCCTTGTCCATAAAGGTAAAATCAAAAGTCCTATCTGGCTGAAACTCCTTATGAAGTGTTTCCATGGAGGCGATGGCCTCCTGAGTCATATTGCTTTTGGTCTTGATCAACATAAGTGAAGGTTGAGGGTCCATACGAATGATCAGGGGCTTGTAGGGAGCGTGTAGAGACTGGATGTGAAAGTTTTTTGTCACACCAATAATTTTTCCTTTCTGTCCCCAGAATTCCAGGTCCTGTCCTATAGGATTATCAAAACCCATAATGTTAGCAGAGACCTCATTGATCAGGTAGTTGTTGGAGTCACTGGCAATGTTGCGGTCAAAATTTCTACCTTCTTTTAGCTGAATGGACATCAGTGGGATGAAATCTGGATTGACACCCAGGATGTTGAAGTAAACATCGGTATGCTCATCCCTTCCGGTCCAGTAAGGATCAGAAGTGGAACTTCCTATATTCGTCGGATCTCCATCTGAGGCTGCCACCGCCTTGATGCCGGGCATTTGCAAGAGCCTTTCTTTGTAGATCTCAAATGTTTGTGGATTGAGATCGCCAAAGCCCATTTTGATGACATTCTCTCGGTCTAGCCCCAGGTTTTTGCTGAATACATATTGGAGTTGTTTGTAAATGGTGATTGACCCAAAAATCATGACGATTGTAATGACGAATTGGAAAACCACCAGTCCTTTTCTGAAAAGCGCATTGGATCGATCTGCCCGCATGATTCCCTTGAGTGACAGAATGGGGTGCAGGGACGCCATGTAAATGGCCGGATACAAGCCTGAAATGAACCCGATGGAAAGAATAAGTCCGAGGGAAGCCAGGATGAAAGATGGTGTAAAGAAGTCAGCACCTATTTCCTTGCCTGCCAATACATTGAAGTATGGAAGGAGGCCCATGGTGAAGAATGCAGAGAGAATGAAAGCCAACAGCGTGATCAGTATTGCTTCAGTGAGAAACTGAGCTCGCAGTGAGGATTTCACCGCCCCCATGACCTTTCTGATGCCAGTTTCCTTGGAGCGTTTAGCAGACTTGGCAGTGGTGAGGTTCATGAAGTTTACACCCGCTAATATCAGAATAAGGATGGCCGAGATGCTTAATAGTCTTACATAGTCAATTCTGCCTCCTGAAAGCTGGCCTTGCTCATATTTGTTGTAAAGGTATAGACTTGAAAAGGGCTGTAGAATGAGCGGAGCTGTTTCCTCCTGGTCCGGTCGGTTTTCGGAAATGGCATTCAGAATGTTGTCGTTGGCTGAGGCTGTAGAATACCCCGGAGCCAGCTTCACATACATGTTGTGGTTATAGTTGCCCCAGTGTTTCTGAGAGGGGTTTATGAGCACGTAGTAATCAAAGGGAATAATGAAATCAAACTTGAGTGTAGAATGTTTTGGAATGTTTTCGAAGATTCCCGCTAGGGTAAAAGAGCGGTTGTTCTTATCCGTAATACTTTGTCCTATCAGGTTTTTTGAGCGCCAGTCATCCCCAAAATAGCGTGCTGCTGAGGACTCGTTGATCACTATAGATTCGGGCTGCTTATAGAGCAACTGATGGTCACCTTGAATAAATGGGATTGATAAAATGTCAAAAAGTTCGGGAGAGCCGTAGTGACCGGAAAGCGTCACATGTTCCTGGCCTTTTTTAAGAATCAGGGTGGCCCCCCAGTTGGTAATGGCGGCTTTTTCTATCGCCGGATACTTATCCTGTAAGACTTCCCGCAGTGGCTGAGGTGTAGTTCTCCAGGTATGTATGGTTCCTGATGACTCTATTTGGTTGACCAGCACATAGTGTATGCCATCTACATGGGCCGGCCACTGGTTGTACTTGAGTTCATCATTAACCCACAGATAGATAAACAGACTGCAGGTGATGCCCAAAGCCAGTCCGAATACATTGGTGAAGGTATAGGCCTTTTCTTTTTTGAAGACCCGAAAGGCTACTTTGATGTAGTTGGCAATAATTTGTGTGTTCATACTCACTTGAGTTGATTTGAAACTTGAGGGACGAAAAAAACGAATGACATCCAGCGTGAATTTTCTTTTGGCGGTCGCCAAACCTTTGGTCTTTAGGTTTTTATGGAATTGCTCATACAGATCACCCTGAATCTCATCCAGTAGATCCTCATGACAATACCATTTCAGAAAGCGGTCGGCCAGTTTGGGCGGTGAGGTGGCTTGGTTCATATGGTATTGAATTGAGGTGCCATTTCCCATAGTTCATCTCTGGTGGCCTTCAGTTCGGCGAGGATTTTATAACCAGTCCTGGTGATTTCGAAAATGCGTTTTTTTCGGCCGCCCCGCTCGGAGGTTGCACCACCCATCTGAGAGGACACAAATCCCTTTTTTTCCAAACGGCTCAATACAGTATGTATGGCTGGTATGGAGATGGTTTTTCCAGTGCGCTTTTCGTACTCTTCCACCACGGAGACGCCATACACATCCTCCTGCATCACCAATACAATCAAAAGGATGGTTTCTTCAAGGCTACCGATACTAGAGTCATTCATTATACGGATATTTAATTAACTATTGTAGATCAAATAAACGATTTGCGAAAAATAAGTTGCGTTTGGGGTCAGAAATTTTTCATTTCAGCGCCTTAATGAATCGCTAGTTGGGTTTCCTGATAAGTTTTTGAGGCGTAACTTTATTAAAAAAAATGTCAAATGCTGATTTGATTATAGAGGAAAGGAGCCGTGATATCGGCGACTTTTTGGTAGGAAGATTACTTCCATTTCGGAAAAAGAGAATGGTGGGGCCTTTTATCTTTATTGATCACATGGGGCCAAGCCAGATCGGTCCGGGTCACTACATGGACATAGACCAACACCCCCATGCCGGACTATCCACCCTTACTTTTTTGCTGGAGGGTGAGATTATGCACGCAGATAGTATTGGGAGCCAGCAGCGCATCGTACCAGGTTCTGTCAATTGGATGGTAGGGGGTAAGGGTGTCACCCATACGGAGCGCACTCCCGAGGACCTTCGCGATGGGAAGTCACATACACTACATGGTTATCAGATCTGGGTGGCCTTACCAAAGGAGCTGGAGGAGATGGCTCCTGAGTTTCATCACCTGGATAAAGCAGACCTGCCCAAATGGGAGGATGGAGGAGCCCGATTTACGCTGGTGGCAGGGGAAGGCTATGGCCGAAAGTCTCCATTGCCGGTGCATTCAGAACTATTCATGATAGAGGTGGTGGCTACAGAGCGGTATCAGCTGGAAATAGGAAATCAGCTGCAGGGTGAAATTGGTATTTGTGTAGTAGAGGGCACTGTTCAGGCCTGTGAGCATAAGGTAGATCGTGGGCACATGTTGGTTTCAAAGACCGATGGTGCGTGCTCACTGACCATGGAGGCGGGAACTCATATTTTCCTTTTTGGAGGAGCTCCTTTCCCTGAGGAGCGCTATATCTATTGGAACTGGGTGTCTTCCAGTAAAGAAAGATTGGAGCAGTTCAAAACTGACTGGCAGAACAAAAAATATCCGAAAGTGCCAGGTGATGATACCTATATTCCTATGCCTTAGCTTTTGCCACAGGTTTGATTTTCCCTCTATTCAGATTAATGAGTACAGCACTCACCAAAATGATCAGCATTCCCACCATCTGGGGAGTGGTGATCACCTCACCGACCAGCAACCAGCCCAGGAATACGGCTACCACCGGGTTGATGTAAGCATAGGTGCCGACAATAGCGGAGGGCATTTCGTTGAGCAGCCAGGTGTAAGCAATATACGCCATGATGGAACCTGCCACAGATAAATAGAGTACTGCACTCCAGGAGGTGAGGTCGGTTTGTGACCAGGCGAAGGTATCCAGTTCATTCATCGACAGACTGATCAGTAGGCAGATCACCGCCCCGCAAAGCAGTTGCCAACCCAGGTTTTGATACAGGGTGCCAGGTGCAGGGCGCGATCGGTGATACAGAGTGCCCACTACCCAGCACATCGCACCAAACAGTACTGCCACAGAAGCCACCAACTGCAGGTGAATTTGTGCCGCCGGGAGGGGCTCGGTGAGCTTGTCACGAAAAAGAATAATGATTCCCGCAAATCCCAGGGCTACCCCACTCAGAATGTAGGGGTTAGAAAAGTAAAGCTTCCAGTGTTTTTTGTCCATCACCACAAACCAGATAGGAAGGGTAGCCACCAATACAGACGCATAACCGGAGGCAATGTGCTGTTCCGACCAAATAAGCAGCCCTTGACCACCCGCCAGTACCACCAATGCAATAAATGCATTCTTGATGAGCGAAGACTTCTTTGGAAACCCTTCTCCTTTGAAAAGACTGTAACTCACCAGCATGAGTCCCGCTACCAAAAAGCGAATGGAAGCCATCAGAAATGGGGGGAAACCCTCCAGACCAACGACAATAGCCAGGTATGTGGTACCCCAGATCAAGTAAATGCATAGGAATGCAAGCATGATCAGAAACCGATAAGAGAGTGCCTTTTTTGTCATAATTATTGTACTGCTTTTCTATCGAGAAACATTCGGGTCAGGTGATAGCCATGAATGATCAGAAAGAGTACACCGGCTACCACTATAGGAGTAGCAGAGATCATCAGGCCATAGCCCACATAAAATGCTGCGGAAAGTCCGTGGGCTATTCGCAACCAAAGCATGTGTTTATTGGCCATGGCGAAAATACCTAACCCAAGAGCCAGATATCCTAGTATGTCGGCAATCATAAGGTGAGCTCCATTCGGATGTTGCAGCGGGCATAGGGTGAGCACTCATTAAGTGGTGCTACCTTAAAACCAGAGTTGATGTATAAATTCAGCGCAGCGGTAAGTTTGGTGTTTGATTCGAGCACCAGCCGCTTCATACCAGCTTTTCTGGCCTCGGAAATGGCATGTTGCATGAGCATTTTTCCAATTTTGAGACCTTTGTATTTTGGTGTAACGCCCATTTTGGCGAGTTCAAAAGTGTCTGGGGTTTCCACAATAAGGGCTACCGTACCCACGATCTCATCTTCTACCTTTGCAAAGAATATGCGTCCTCCGGGCTGAATGATGTACTCATTGGGGGCATCGAGCATTTCACGGTCATGGGGCTCCACGGTAAAATAGGTCTCCAGCCATTCGTAGTTTAGCCGGGCAAAATCAGATGCGTATTGCTCCTGGAACTCCAGCAGCTGCACCGACACAGTATTCGAAAGTGCATTCATAAGGTTGGTTTGTTTAATTCATCTATCGTTCTGTCTTTAAATCCTTTTTCCCCGAACCGGGCTTCTATGAGAGCAAACATCTCCATAAAATCAGTCCCTTCCAGGGCCTTGATGACCCCACGCTCTCCGGCATTCCAGATTTGCTCCAGGCGGGGGAGCTGATCATGAGCTTTCTGTGTGAGGGTAAGCAACCTGCGCCGGTTGTCATCTGTGCATTGAGCTGAGGACAGGTAGCCTGCCTTCATCATCTTATTAGTCAGTGTGATTACCGATGGGTGTGCCAGTTTTATTTTCTCAGCGATTTCCATCACAGACATTTCACCTTCTCTTTTCAGCAGCCTGAAGACCACATACCAGTTGGGTTCAATGTCCACACCCAATTCCTTATACATTTTTCGCCCGTCGTGCATCAGGGCATCACTCAGCCTTTTCAGCCTCATGGTAAAACCCAAACACCCCAGTTCCAGTGCAAAATCTTTCATTGTCTTAGTTAGGTAGTTGTCTACATAAATCTAGAAAAAATATATGTAGTTGTCTACGTATTGAATAATTTTTTTATTCTGTTTTTTTTCAGAATACCGTGTTCACGGTATTCCCACCGGTAGGATGGGTTTATAGCTTTACATCGAATCCAAATGAATTTGACATGAAAAAGCTGCTTTTTGCCCTCCTTTACCTGATGTTTTTTACTGCCATTGCACAAAAGACAGTATTCAGAGACGACTTTAGAGACAATAGAAATCAATGGACTGTGGCTACCAAAACCGAATACGTGAGCTATCTGCAGGATGGAAAATATGTTATTTCCAAAAAGACCGAGAGTGGGGGGTGGCTGTTTTTCAAGGAGCTCTACACAGAGTATGAGCGTGATTTCGTGATTGAGGCAGAGGCCAAACAGGTGAGTGGTGTGGACAATAATGGCTATGGCTTGCTATTCGCTACGGCCGATGCTAACAATGCCAATTTCTTTATCGTAACCTCCAATGGTCACTTTCGTGTGGCTGGTTATGACGGAGGTAGCTATAAGGCTGTAACCGAATGGACCAAAACTGATAAGGTGAGCAAGATGAATGAAATCAACTCACTCAAAGTAGAGCGAAAAGGTAGTGCCCTTACTTTTTATGTCAATGGCTATCAGGTGTATTCTATGCCTGCTGCTGATATGGAGATCAGAGGACCTAAGTCCGGGTTTGTGCTGTATGATGAGATGAAGGTAGAGTTTGATTTCATTGAGATCAGGCAGGATTATCGCAACATTAACCTGGTGCCGGGCACGGACACCTTGCAAATAGTGAAGGAGCCTCTGGGTACCGAGGTGAACTCTCCCTACACGGAAAAATCACCTGTCATTTCGGCTGATGGACTTACCCTGTATTTCTCCAGAGATGATCACCCGGGTAATAATACCCGCAGAGACCGCTCGGATGTTTGGTACTCCAAAATGGTGGATGGTAAATGGCAAATGGCCCAAAATATGGGTACACCGATCAACAATGCCGGTCATAATTTTGTGATCAGTACCACCGCTGATAACAATGGACTTTTGATTGGCAATACCTACCATGCCGATGGCAGCTCCAATACCAGTGGTTTTTCTTACACTAACCTCACGCCCTCCGGCTGGGAAGTACCCAGGGATGTGACTGTGGAAAATTACTATAATGACAATGACTACACAGAGAGCTGCTTGTCGTCTTCCAGAAAAGTAATGCTTTCCACCGTGGAGCGAAAGGACAGCCGGGGGTCAAAAGATATCTACGTATCGTTTCTGCAGGAGGATAGTACCTGGTCGGAGCATGTCAACCTGGGCGATGTGATCAATACCCCGGCAAGTGAGGCGAGCCCCTTTCTGGCCGCAGATGACATCACCCTTTACTTTTCCACCAAGGGCCACCCGGGCTTTGGGAGCAATGATATCTTCATGACCCGCAGGCTGGATGATACATGGCTCAACTGGTCGGAGCCTCAGAACATGGGCCCACAGATCAACACGCCCAACTGGGATGCCTATTACACCATACCTGCCAACGGCGCATTCGCTTATGTGGTTTCTGAATCCTATTACGAAGGTGACCTGGACATTTACAGGATTAAAATACCAGAGGCAGCCAAGCCCAAGGCTGTGACACTGGTCTATGGTAAGGTACTCAATGCAAAAACCAACGAGCCTCTGGCTGCGGAGATTCAGTACGGAGATCTGGGAACCAATAAAGAGATAGGGCGAGCCACTTCTTTGGCCGCTGATGGCTCCTATAAAATCGTATTGACTTCTGGTAAGTCCTACAGCTTTCTGGCTTCCAAACAAAACTTCGTCACCGTGAGTGACAACATCAACATTGAGCAGTCTGAGGAGTATCAGGAGATTGAGAGAAACCTGTACCTGGCACCCATCGAGGTAGGACAGACGGTTTTGATCAACAACATTTTCTTCGATTTTGGCAAGGCTACTTTGCGGGAAACTTCATTTCCGGACCTGGATCGTCTGGTGACCCTGCTGGAAAAGTATGAAGGAATGAAGATAGAAATCTCAGGACATACTGATGATGTAGGGTCAGATGCCGCCAATCAGGCACTGTCCCAAAGTAGGGCCCAGGCCGTGCTGGATTATCTGAGCGGAAAAAGCATTGCGGGTGGTCGTTTGATCTCCAAAGGCTATGGAGAAGCGAAACCTCTGGCTACCAACGACACGGAAGAAGGTCGCCAGCGAAACAGGAGGGTGGAGTTTACCATCACAGCTATGTAGACATTTCAAAAGAAGACTACCTAACTTCGCGGGGTACACAAACCCCGCAGCACTTGAAAGATCTTCATGGAAAGGCGATCCTGGACTATTACAAAGGAAACGATGAAGCCACACTTATCCTTCACAATTCATACGGTGACCCGGATGAAATGCCGGTAGAAGTATTTTTTAGAGAAGAAGAGGATTTCACTACCCTTGAGCACCTGGCCCTGATAGAAAGTAAAGGGCGCGTGCTCGACCTGGGAGCGGGTGCAGGGGCTCATTCGCTGGTACTTCAGTCCCGGGGCTTTGACGTGTTTGCCCTTGAAAACTCTCCAGGGTGCGTGGACGTGATGCGCCGTTCGGGGGTTCGGAATGTCCTGTTTGAGGACTTCAGGAAGCACCAGGGCCAATATGATACCGTACTGATCCTCATGAATGGTCTGGGCCTGGCCGGTACTTTGGGGCAGGTGGAGGTATTTCTGCAAACCTGTGAAAAACTGCTGAGTCCCGGTGGTCAGATACTCGTAGACTCTTCTGATATCAGCTATCTGTATGAGGACGGCACACCCAAACCCGCTGGCTATTATGGAGAGGTGCGATACCGGTATGAATTTCAGGAAACCAAGGGTGATTGGTTTGATTGGCTCTATGTGGATCAGCAGACGCTCGCCGAAAAGGTAGCCGCTGTAGGAATGGAGCTTGAAATTCTGATGACAGACGAAAATGATCAATACCTGGCCTGCATTACCAGAAGGGGAGCCTGATCGGTTTTAATCCCGGCTTTGGTATGTTTTCATGAAAAAAAGCATTCTTTTTGCACCCGCAAAAGACAGAAGGCTTCTGCCGGCCAAACCAGGCCAAACACCCCACAGGAAGCTATTTTGCAATTACTTGTTTAAATTCCATGGGTAGCTGTATCAGCTATCACTAAACTACACCATTCAGACGATGAAAAAGTATTTCAATCTTTTTGACCTGAGCCAGAAAGTCAACTATCGCACGGAAATCCTATCCGGACTTACGGTAGCACTGGCCCTGGTGCCTGAGGCTGTGGCCTTTGCACTGATCGCAGGGTTATCGCCGCTCACGGGCCTCTATGCGGCTTTTGTGATGGGATTGATCACGTCCATTCTCGGCGGACGACCCGGAATGATCTCCGGCGCCACAGGTGCGGTGGCAGTGGTTATTGTGGCTTTGGTGCAATCCCATGGGGTGGAGTATGTTTTTGCTACGGTCATATTAGCGGGCCTTATTCAGGTGACTGCAGGGGTGCTCAGGCTTGGCAAGCTCATGAGGCTGGTACCTCATCCTGTGATTTTCGGCTTTGTGAATGGACTGGCGGTCATCATCTTCATGTCGCAGCTGGACTCTTTCAAAGACTCTTCAGGGAATTGGTTTGGTGGTGAGCAATTGTATATGATGCTCGGTCTGGTCTTGTTAACCATGGTGATCATTTGGGGATTGCCCAAACTCAGCAAAGCCCTGCCTGCTTCTCTGGTGGCTATTTTAAGTGTGTTTGGGATCGTGGTGGCCTTTGGTGTGGATACCAAAACAGTGGGTGATATTGCTTCCATTTCGGGTGGATTTCCACCGTTTCATTTACCGGCAGTGCCGTTTACCTGGGAGACCCTTGTGGTCATCTTTCCCTATGCGGCCATTGTAGCCGGAGTGGGTTTGATCGAGAGTTTGCTTACGCTGAATATAGTAGATGAAATCACTGACACCCGGGGTAGGGGTAATAAAGAAGCGGTGGCTCAGGGTACCGCCAATATCCTCTCAGGCGTGTTTTCGGGAATGGGCGGATGTGCCATGATTGGTCAGAGTCTGATTAACATCTCCAATGGAGCAAGGGCCAGACTCTCCGGAATCGTGGCCTCTGTGTTGCTGTTGGTGTTTATCATGTTTGGGGCTGGTCTTATCGAGCAGTTGCCGATCGCGGCGCTTACCGGCCTGATGATCATGGTCTCTATTGGTACGTTTGAGTGGGCCAGTCTTCGGACCTTTAATAAGATGCCCAAGTCCGATATTTTCGTGATGGTGATGGTGACTTTGGTCACTGTTTTCCTTCACAACCTGGCTTTGGCGGTGATCGTAGGTGTGATCATTTCAGCGCTTGTTTTTGCCTGGGACAATGCCAAGCGCATCAGAGCGAGGAAAAGCATTGACGAAAATGGAGTGAAACACTATGAGATTTATGGACCGCTCTTTTTTGGTTCGGTGATCGCTTTCAATGAAAAATTTGACATCCAGAATGACCCGGATGAGGTGATTATTGATTTTCAGGAAAGCCGCGTGGTGGACATGTCGGCCATAGAAGCACTGAATAAGCTCACTGAGCGATACCTGAAAGTAGGGAAGAAGGTTCATTTGAAGCACCTTAGCCCAGATTGCAGGCAGCTCCTGCAAAATGCCGATGACCTCATCGATGTGAATGTGATGGAGGATCCTACTTACAAAGTGGCCCTTGATCGATTCTAATCACTCCATTACCTTAGAGACATGAAAAAATTCCTACTTTCACTGATGAGCGTTATTGCATTGACGTTGCCGGCCTGGGCGCAGGAAACAGCAGGTACTGCTGAGCCTTCGCTTTCACAAAAACTGATTTTTTACGGAATCACCATCGCTGGTGTAGCCTTTCTGGTAGCAGCATGGAGGCGCAGCAAGTGGGGTAGAAAAAAGTGATCCCACTGGTCATGGGCGGGTAATGCCCTTTGAAAGCCGTGCCGGAGCTACCTGGCAGTAGGCGGAGGTCAAAACGGCCCGCAGGAGGGTCTTGTCTATTTTTCTGAGCACTACGATCGTCCAACCCTGTTTGCCCCATTTGTTCGGCACAGGATAAATGACCCCAGCCTGACCGAGCGAAAAAATGTCCTGCTCAGCAATGGAGAGTTTGAGGCTGGCTTGCAGGTGTGTGAGGTCCAGGGTAGCGAATATTTTCTTATTCACCCGAAAGGAGGTCTTTTCGAAATGCGGGAGCTCTTCCGTTTCGGGAAATTCCAGCGCCATTTTTTGAAAATCTTCAGGTGATACCATTTCAGTCTGTTGTTAACTCAGGCAAGATAGTGACTCTTCTTTTTTGAAGGTTCATAGGCAATGTACGCCTCTGGTTCACAGCACCTGCGAATCATTTTTATAATTCGTAATACTCATTTAAGGTAATGTCGGTTCCTTGAGTGAGCTGCTTTAATTCACTAAGAATATAGTATCTGTGCATAAATCCACACAGTACAACGATCTTTTTTCCTTCACTCTGCTCAGAAATGACCATAATGTTTTTTGCCATGGTCTGGTTTCTTAAATCCCAAAAATCAGCCCAAAGCTGATAACCATCGCGGTAGCTGATTCTTTCACCATTTGGTTTTATCAAAAACCTGCTGTCAAACTCGTCTCGTACATTAGTGATTTTTGGAATCATCTCATATTGGTAATATTGGCGTCTTTCGCAAAGACTGTCTGTGGTTGGGTTGTTGAAATTTTCAGGAGATTTAGCGGCTAGGATTTTTAACGGTTCCAAAGTCTCCTTGTAAGTTTTGAAAATTTCAGTTTCTGCTGTGGTTAATAAACCTACGTGATATAAGCTGTCGACCAATCGGAGGGTCAAGCCATCTGTAGGCCGCATTCCTTTGTCTATTCTATACTGATTTCGGTCTTCAAATTCGTACGGTCTCAACTGTGTGTCAGGGTAATACTCCTGGTACTTTTTGGATGCTAAAAGCTCATTTTCTTTCGCTTCCTTCAGCCTGAAATCAGCAGTGAATTTGTTAGAATCTAATTCTAACAATATGAAGTCGGGCTTTACTTCTTCCAGTATCTTGAAGAGGATTTCTGAGTTAAAATTGGCTTCAGGTTGATGTAGAGTACCAATAACGATGATTTCAGTTGTTTCCTTCGTTTTACAGGAGAGTATTGCTAATGTCAGGAAGGTTATGATTGTTCTATTCATTGTATCGTTTGTATATTATGGAGTTGGGGTAAAAGTAAATGTCTTTGACTCGCCAATGATGTCATGAAGAGCCTTATGTTGCAGAATTATTTTCGTTGAGCTATTTTTTAGCCGTTTGTGGAAAAAAAATCTGAGAACGAAATGTTGATTTTTGATTCTTCTGATAGTGAAAACTGCCATTTTCTCAAACCAAATAAGAATCACCCTGGCCCCCAGAGATCAACCAACCACTCCAGAGCCCTTAGCTTTAATTTTAAAGAAAAACCGGGAAACGGGGATCATCCCCAGCCCCATGACGAGCAGGAAGAGGAAGGCGTACCGCAGGGTGAAAGCATGGGCCAGGTAACCAATGATGGGCGGCCCTATGAGCATACCTGAGGTGGAATAAGTGGAGATGATGGCCACGGCAATGCCGGGGGAATATTTTTTGGATTCTCCGGCTTGGAGCAAAGCCATCGGGATGATGGGTGCCGCCCCGAAACCGATCAGTGAAAAACCAATCAGCGCCGGATAAAAGCTGGGGAACACTACGGCTACACCAATACCACTGGCAATGAATAGCGCACAAACGACAAAGGTCTTTTGGATGCCGATCCGATGGATTACCCAGTCGGAAGTGAATCGGGAGATGGTCATACAGATCATAAAGAGGAGGAAGCCAAAAGTGAAGACCTCTGCATGCACCACTTCGCGGAAGTAGATGCCACTCCAGTCAAACATGCCTCCTTCGCAGATGGCCGCAAAAAGGATGAGCACGCCCAAGGCCATGATATAGGGATCTGGATTACGCAGAATGAGCTTATTGCCGGTGGTGGCCCGGTCATTTCTGAGCACATGACGAAACGCCACATATCCTGCCGGGATGGCTATGAGTGTGAAAACAAGAAAATGAATGGGCATACTCACATCTCCATAGATCATGAGTGTAGTGAAACCTACCCCGGTGATTCCCCCCATGCTCCAGAGGGCATGGAAAGACCCGTTGATTTTTTTGTCGTAAGACTTCTGAAGGGTGATGGCCTGAGTATTCATGGAGACATTGATGATCCGCATGAAGAAAGCCACCAGAAATATGGTTACCACCAGATAGGCCGTACTGTCCACAAAACTGATGGAGAACAGCGAGACTGCATAGCAAAGGAAAGCCGCAAACATGGGCCCTCTGGTAGCGTATCTCGATACCAGAAATCCGGAAAGGGGCAGTCCGAGCAATGAACTTAAGGGCATCACCAGTAGGATAGAGCCCAGCTCTGCTTCATTGAGACCCAGGGCTTCTTTGATGGTGGGTATGCGAGAGGTCCAGGTGGCAAAGCCGAATCCTGAAAGAAAGAAATAAGTACTGAGTGCTATTCGCTGTTTTACTTTTAGCTCCACCTGGTTGTAATTTCAGCAAAGATATCTCATGTTTCAGGAGTATTTGTCAATAAATCTGGTGATTTGTTAGGATACTTCCTGTTGATGTGATCCGGCAATCTCAGAGGACTCACCATGTGCGCGTGCGGTTTGTACTTCAAATTTCACCGAACCTCAAAATCAGGAATGATTACACAATGAGTGAAATCAGGTGATTGTAGGCCAGCCCTGTGACAATGGCGAGCCCGAAGCTCAGCAGGGTACCGATGAGGATGTATTCGGTGAGCTTCCGGTCCTTTGATTTGGAGAGGTCGCCAAAACGGAATACAGACTTTGCGGCAAGCAAAAAACCGATGACTTCCCATTGCTGGAGGATGATGAAACCAAACACAAATAGCCGCTCCAGCATTCCGATGTACTGACCGGCATGGGGCAGCGAGTCTTCATAGGCATCTTCTTCCAGCGCCCACTTGGTGATGATCACCCGCATGATGATGGAAGAAACTACCGTCACGATGAGAACCCCGGTGATGAGCAGAAGCACTTTTGGTTGGAAAACCGCTTCAGCAGGAATATTGATTGGTTCATAGTAATTCACCACCAGCATAATGACCGTCACATGGGCTATTTGATCAGCGAAGAATAGTATTCTTTCATTGAAGCGCTGATGGAGACTGAGCTTGATGAGGTCAATGGCCAGGTGAGAGCATACAATCGTGAGAAATCCCAGGAGGTATTGATGGTCAAACCGGAGAAGAACGGCGAGGACCACGGCGTGTACAAGCGTGTGCCAGTAGAGGTATGGTGAGCGGTGTTTCCTTTGTGTTTTATGTGCCACCCAGCTGGCTGGTTGGAGTAGAAAGTCCCCAATGATATGGGCAAGCAGGAGTTGTAGACTGAGTGTAATCATCGGTTGGCGATCATGTTTCGGTATTGCTTTTCCATTTGCATGATTTCATCAAACCCCGCTCTTTTGAGGCTTTCACTGATGGTGCTTTGGCTCTTGCCTAGCTTTTTGGCAAGCGCTGTTTGAGTGAGTTGCGGATTTTCCATGGCTATTTTGATGATGGAGGAGGCGTTGGCAGGCCATCGTTCTACAGTGAGGAGGGCCAGACTAAGGTAGGCATTCACTTCCTGATCAAGTTCCGGCCATTCACTTCTGAGGGCCAGTGTGCTTTTCTTCAATGAGTCAAAACACTCCCCTGAGTGACGGAAGGCACTGCCATTGGACTCTGAGAGTCTGCTGGCCGAATGTGTTTTTTCACCTAATCCGATCGCCATGCGGGCATCCAGGTCCTTGTATTGTCTGAGACATGCTTTGATGTACAGTGCGGCAAAGAGTGCTTCTTCGGCTGGCACTTCCAGCTGAAAACTGTCTCCTCTGTAGATTTCCCATGCTTTTGGCGTGGTGCCATATCGATTCAGGGCGCTTTTGAGGACCGTGAGCCATTCGGTGCTTTCGGCTTTGCGTGAGTTGATGATGTCCCCTGTAATAACTCCAGTGATCATGGCTAATGTGTTGAAGATGTAATATCGCTTATAAACCCGATATTTACAAATATCATATAATAACCCGATAGTGTAGGTTATGCAATGATTCTCCGATCAGCAACACTGGTAATCAGGAAGCTTTGGTGTCCTGCGGTCTGTGCTTGATCTGAAGGCCATGAAGAAAATTTCTAAGAAACTGATCCTTGCAGAGGCGGTACTGACTTTGCGTAGGTTTTCTGAAAATGGCACTGATTTCGTGCTTACTGACTTTAAGTTCTGCCAGCGAGAAGACCTCCAGGATGTCTTCATCTTTCATGTTGAGAGCGATCTTCAGTTTCCTGAAGATCATGTTGTTGTTCAGACTTTTCTCAGGTTTTGGTTGCTCGCCTTCTTTTTTGCCACGCTTTTTATTGATGAACCCATTCAGGAAAATGGCCAGTTCTTTATCATAAAGCTGCTTAAAATCGGGATCGTCCTCTTTTTTCAACCAATCACTGATCTGAGCACGGGTCACTTCCGTATCTGCAGCTGCAAAAATGGAGATCATCTGCGAATCACTAAAATCGAAAGTAAACCGGATCCGTCTTAAAATGTCGTTGTTGTTCATATAGGCTGACAAATTTAACCCATTATCAGCGTTTTACTCAATTTGCGGCCAGATGTAATTCCTTTAGGATTTCATAAGACCGAAGCCTGGCTTCCAGGTCATAGATATGTGAGACTACCATCAGCTCATCCACTTGTGTGTCGTCCACAAACTTGCTGATGCCAGTACGAATTTCTTCCGGGCCACCCACAAATGAATAAGTCAGAAACTGTTTCATCACCTGGGCGATTTCCTGGCTGAGCACAAAAGATGCATCCGGTGGCTGAAGGGGCTTTCGGTCGTTGGTGAGGATACCCAAAAAGATTTTCTGCATGGAGGTGGCAATCAGTTGGGCTTCTTTCAGGGTATCTGCGGCAGTCACATTCACACAGGCCATGGTGTAGGGTGCGCTGAGCTGAGCCGAAGGGGTAAACTCCTGATGATAAATTCTAAAAGCATCATGAAGTTGCTGAGGTGCAAAATGACTGGCAAAAGCATAAGGTAATCCGAGGTTGGCCGCAAGGTGGGCACTGTCTGTACTCGAGCCGAGAATCCAGATGGGGATGTCAATGCCTTCGCCGGGAATGGCTCTGACAGCAGCGTTTTTGTTGTCCGCAGAAAGGTACTGCTGCAACTCCTGTACGGTATCAGGAAACCGATAGGCGGCTGTGGGGTCTCGCTGCAACGCCCGGGCAGTGGCCTGATCTGAGCCAGGTGCTCTCCCCAGGCCCAGGTCTATTCTACCGGGATAAAGAGATGCCAGGGTGCCAAACTGCTCGGCAATAACGAGCGGTGAGTGATTGGGCAGCATGATTCCTCCGGACCCTACACGAATGGTAGAGGTACCTCCGGCAATATGACCGATGAGTACGGAGGTGGCCGCACTGGCTATACTGGCCATGTTGTGATGCTCTGCAAACCAATACCTGAGGTAGCCAAGGGCCTCGGTCTTTTGCGCCAGGCGCATACTGTATCTAAAAGAATCTGCCGGGGTATTTCCTTCCAAAATCACCGCTAAATCGAGTACCGAAAGGGGAATATTGCCAAACGTTTTTTTCATATCAGTGAAAACTACAAATAGCAGGTGCAGATAGTTCATTCAGGACGAAATAGCTTTAATCTTAAAAGGGGAGGGCCCTACAAGTCGGCTGGAAAATTCTGATCCAGAAAATGATAGACGCTATCAAAATGGTCGAACACCTCGAAGTGTCCACCATCAATGGCTACGTGATGGTAGGGGTAGGGAAAGTTGTTTTTGGCCAGTCGCTCCATAGCGGCAAGGCTCATCGGAGTAGAGGGCCACTGTTCATCGTTTTTGGCGGAGAGTAAGAAAATGGAGCCTTTGATATCCTCTACCCTGATCGCGGCTTTTTCAACGGCCTCCGTATCCTTCAGCATAATGCTGAAAGCAGATAAAAGGTCATGTTGTATCGCCGCTGGGACCGCTCCCCAGGTCATAGGGACAAAAGGAACTTCCTCGCCCTGATAGGTCCATGAAGAAGTGGACGCCATAAATGTATGTGCCGGAAATACACAGTGACTGGGAGCCATAGCCACCACACATGAGATATCCTCGAAATGGCTGGCCAAAAGCAGCGCCAATTCTGCACCTTTGGATACACCCAGCAGGGCAATTTTATTGCGGTCTATTTTGCGGTGGTTAGCAACTGAGAGGATGGCGTCATGGATGGCATCCAGGGAGATCCGATCCAGTGTACCGGGTGACTGGGCGGTGCCAAAGTAACCAACAGCCAAAAAGGCGTATCCTTTAGCAATGAGCTGCTCACGTTTATCCTTTACCCGGTCGCTCGTCCACCCGTTACCCCCATCACCACCACCAAAGGCAACAATCAGCGGTTGATGATCGCCATCACCTAAATAGAGTTGGGTGTCTACCCCGGAGCGATCGGTTGTGCCATCATTGCAAGCCATCAGGAGCACCAGGGAAAAGAAGATACTTACTACTTTCATCATTGTCATTTTTGAGTGAAAAATGATGCAAGCATAAGGAGTGAAGGGGTCGTCAGCGCCCCAACCTATAGGTTCGAACCTCTTTTACCCTTTTTCCTGAAGGCTGGAAGTGAGGGATTTGTAAAAGGCCGAAGGAGTTTGGTGGGTCATTTTTTTGAATACCGTATTGAATGAGGTCTTGGAGTTGAATCCTGAATCCAATGCCATAGCCAGTAAGGTGAGATGGCTGTTTTTGGGGGCTTCCATCTTTTTGATGACCTCTTTTATTCTGTAGCCATTCACAAAGTCGAAAAAGTTTTGCTGCTGAATGTTATTGAGCACCTGAGAAAGGTGATTAACAGAGATGTCCAGCATTTGTGCGAGTTCGGAAGCTTTCAATTCCCCATTCAGATAGGGCATCTTTTCTTCCATCAGCGTGAGGAGTTGAGCGTGGTAGATGGCAGCCTGAGCGTCAGATAACCCCGATCGTTGGTAAGAGCCGTTTTTCATTTGACCCTCAGTTGTCAGATCCAATGCCGGATTAGCAAAAACAGTAGTTTGTCGGAAGCCATAGTACCCTACTATGAACAGGAATAGCACCGTGGCACCTTGCATCATGATTGGGAGCAGATCAGTAGAGATCCACCCACCTCCGAGCGAAAGCATGCTGGCGGGAATGAGAAAGAGTGAAATGATCAGACAAAGGTAGAATAGAAGGTATAGCCACCTCAACCGAATGCGGCTCAGATCGGACTCCGTTTGCAGAAGCCTTTGTTTGTATTTTTTCAGTAAGAAGTAAAACCAGACAAGGAACACAGGCTCGATGAGCAGGAAAAGAATGACAAAGAACAGCCATGATATGGCGAGCTGCCCGTCGACGAACAATAGCCCACTTTTGATGGACAAGTCAGCCTGATCAAACACGAGGAAATAGAAATACATGAAGTGAATCACGTAAGCCGCAAATGGCGAAAAGAGTATAGCACTTAGTTTCGGCGTTAACCTCCTGGAGGTGGTAAGCACGTACACATAAGCAAAAAACAATGGGGCATTGAGCAGGTAGAGTCCTTTGCCTAGTAGCATGAAAGGGCTGGCCTGGAGAAAGCTTAGGGTCTCCAGATAAAAATATACCTGCCAGAAAGTAGCAAAACCAAGATAGAGAATCAGGTGCTTGTCAGGTGCCTGTTTGTTTTTCTTGCTAAGGGTTACGGCCAGGAGAAGTACCGAGAGCACTATGCCTGCTACAATGAGATACTCCACTCGATTAGGGTTTTGTCACGGCATGCAAGTTATGACAAAAGTGACCATAAAGCCAATGCGAAAATGTCCTGAAACTGAGCTTCAGGCCTGGCTGTTGCTATCATGGTAACCTCAGGCTACTGATACCAAAACCTTGATTGTTATCATAGATGGATTGTTCTCTCCACATTGATTTGGGTTAAGAAACTTTCATCATGAGACACTACGATCAGTGTCCCTTGATACACATTGATGGCAGCCGTTAATATTTCTATGTTTTGAATGTCCAGGTTGTTGGTGGGCTCATCCAGGATGATGAGATCTGGTGACTGACTGTTGATGGTCATGCAGCAAAGCATCAGTCGCATGCGTTCTCCGCCGCTGAGCGCCATGCACGGCTTGTCCCAGTCTTCACGGGTGAACAGAAACCTGTTGAGCCTGATCTTAATTTCATGCTCCAGTAGGGCCGAGGTGTTTGATTGCTGAGCTTGTTCGTACACACTCAGCGTATTGTTTATCAGCGAGTAGTCCTGATCAATGTAAACAGAATGATTTCTGGCTATTCGGATCGTTCCCTGCTGAGGGGCCAGCCATCCTAAAATGAGTTTGATTAAAGTGGTTTTCCCTGAGCCATTGGCACCTTTCAGTGCTATTCGTTCACCGCTGGTGATCTGAATGCTCAGGTTTTCATTCCAAAGCCATTGAGCTTGGTAACTAAAATTGATGTTTTCAGCCGTGAGTAAGACTTTTCCGATGTGCAGGGCCGAATCATTCAACCCGAATTTCATCTGACCTATGTCAAACTGCTGCGATCGCAATTCATGGAGTTGCTCAGCTATTCCACCAATTTTTTCTGCGTGGATACTCTTTGCCTTGGAAGTACTTTTCTCCGCATTATTTTTCATGGTATTCATCATGATGCGGGCAACTCCTGCCTTTTCCTGTTTCTTTTTTCCTCTGGCATCAGATTTCTCCTTTCGTTCCAGGGTTTCGCGCTCTTTCTCTTTGGCTTTGCGCAAAGCCTTTTCTTTCCCGTGAATGTCCTGATCGAGGGCATCACGTTCTATCTGTTTTTGCTTGGCATAGAAGTCATAATTTCCACCATAGACCATTATTCCACGTGCGTTGAGCTCGTAGGTAGCATCCAAAAGGTTCAATAACGTCCGGTCGTGACTCACCACCACCAGCGTGCAGTTAGTGAATTCAATGAATTCATAGAGCAATTTCCGCCCGGACATGTCCAGGTGATTGCTGGGCTCATCCAGGAGCACGAGTTCTGGTTGATGAATGGAGATTCCGGCCAGCAGGACTTTAGTTTTTTGTCCACCACTTAAAGTCTCCATCTTTTGCCTCAAATCCAGGTGTGGAAGTTGCCAATGACTGAGGGCTTCCATACATCGGTCTTCCAGGGTCCAGTCGTCGGCAAGTTTTTCAAAATGGGAATCTGCGGTGTTGCCATTCAGAATTTCATGTAGGGCCTTGAGCTTTTCATCTACCTGCAAGGCTTCGGCAATGGTTAGATGATTGTACTGGCCAAAAATCTGTGGAACATAGTAAGGAGGTGCTTCTGTTTTGAGCTGCCCTTCCGATGGCTCCAGTTCATGTGCGATGAGTTTCAGAAGGGTTGATTTTCCGGCACCATTGTTACCGATTAAAGCTACTTTTTCCTGTCGGTTAACGGCAAGATGGATGCCATCAAATAGCAGATCATTGTTGGGGTGTAAATAGGAGATGTTTTGTAAGACAAGCATGATTTCTTTCGATAAAAAATGGAAAAATCAGCCCGGTGCCACTTGGTGGCAGGCTGTTTTACAGTTGAAAGAAATTAGTTAATCACACTATTAAGGTCCAGATTTAGGATTATGTGGGCAAAGATAAGAATGTTCTCTTGAATATTGATTTACAGAAATGAAATTAAGATTATTCTACCGCAATTTGGTTTAGCTCATTTCTTATTGATTCGATAAGGGTGACCGGATGTGAAGTGTAAAACGGTGCCCAATCAGGCTGCTCACTTAACTGTTGATAGAGCAGAGAAAGTGCCAGGCCTTCATCTTGTGACCACCAGGTTTTCTGCCTTCTGGTGGCTTTGATGGCTATTTTAAGATCCACACTCCCTCCTTTACAGCGGGGATGTGTGAGCCAGCTCACAATCATGTATTGTCCTGTACCTTCCATGGTGAGAAAAATATCATCCAGCTCCACCAATGTGGAATCTAACGAACTCATGAACTTCTGGCGTTGGTCGTACATGTCCAATGCCTGCCTTGATAATTTCAGTCTATCTGTGGTATTTCTGGCAATTGCCGCTTGATAGAAAAGCTCCACTTCCTTTTTGAAGGCACTCACATACCTGGAGTCACCAGAAAAATACTCCTGAATGAGATCATCGCTGACCTCATATCGGAAGTTGCCATTTTGCTCCAGAAAGGAGACCCGTTCACCTAATCCATTCATTTGCCTGGCGTGAGAAAATTCATGAAGAAATACACCTGTCAGCATTTTTTCTAACCCAACCTCCTCACTGTCTATACCTGCAGTTTTCCAGAAATCGGGTGCGGCCATCACGAAAAAGGGTGCCGAGCCGGGGGAAGAAGATGGGGCGGCAAAAGTCATGAGTTGGACAGGTACGTGCTGGCCATCGGGAATGGTCAGGGTGTCATGGTGTTCCTGCATCCACCAATCCAACTTCGTCCCAAAAAAAGAGGGTCCATTAAATGATACTCCATCTGGAGCGCTTACCTGAGAGGTGGTGTAAACATACTTTTGATCGTAGAAAAGCATGGCGGGGGCGGCAGCCTCTGGTAATTGGAGTACCTCTGTGGAGATGAGCTCCCACGCAGATAGCCAGTCTTCGAGCCAGCTAATCGCCGGAGCGGCGGTGTCTGCTTTAGAGGTTTGAGGTCCTGCTTTCTTGGGATTGCTGCAGGCCACCAGTGTGTGAATGGCTAGGAAAAGGATAATTACTCTCATGGTCTTCTCGTTGGTAAAAGCAATTCACCTCCAGGTTTGGATAATGAATTTTCTGTTATACGCCCATGAAGGGTTGAAGGTCAAAAAAGGTGAAATACCCACCTGAAAAACTGACAAGCGGGTATTTACAGTGATTAGTTAAACCAAAGGCTCCTGCTGACTGAGACAATGGAAGCTTCCTAAGCCCCAAACGATATCAGTGGAGTCTATGCCGATCACTTCCCGATCGGTAAAGACGGTCTTCAGAATTTCAAGCGCCAAAGGATCATTCTTCTGATCGCGATAGGTGGGCACCACTACACAACTATTGGCAATGTAGAAGTTGGCGTAAGAGGCCGGCAAACGCTGATCTTCATAAACCACCGGTTTAGGCATGGGCAGTTCCACCACGTTGAGAGGGGAGCCATCCGGCATTTTGAAAGTTTTGAGTAGCTCCAGGTTTTCCTGAAGTGGTGCATGGTTCTCATCTGCGGTGTTGGGCTCTACCACAGTTACCACAGTGTTGTCATTGACAAACCGTGTGATATCGTCCACATGGCCATCGGTATCATCACCTACTATGCCGTCACCAATCCACCAGATTTCATGAGCTCCGTAGTAATCCTTCAGATAAGTCTCTATTTGACCTTGATTCAGGTGGGGGTTTCTGTTTTTGTTGAGCAGACAAGCAGTAGTGGTGAGGATGATGCCCTGATTGTTAAAATCTACAGAGCCACCTTCCATGACAATGCCCGGGTTAAAAGTTTCAAGTCCCAGCTTTCCGGCCACCAATCCGGGAATTTGATTGTCCAGATCATAAGGAGGGTATTTTTCGCCCCAGGCGTTGTACCCCCAGTTGATCACCGCTTTTTCACCTTCTTTGATGACGAAAGCCGGCCCATGATCACGACACCAGGCGTCATTGGTCGGATGGTGATAGAAAGCGATGTTGCTCAGGTCAGCGCCCACCTCAGTGAGGTATGTACGCGCTTGTTTTTCCATTTTATCATTTGCCACATTGATGCACACCTGTTCGCCAGTGGCTACTGCTTTAATAAATTCACAGTAAGGCTGGTAGATCGTTTTGATCTTGCCGGGCCATGAGTTTTCGTTGTGCGGCCAGCTCAGCCAGGTAGCTCGGTGTGGGTACCACTCTGCAGGAAAGCGGAATCCCTGTTCGCGGGGAGTTGATGCCATCATTCGTCTATAAATCGCTTTTCAATAGGAGAGTAAGCATCGATACGGCGATCCCTCAGGAATGGCCAATGAATGCGATAGCTATCGGAGCGATTCATGTCTATGGGAACCACTTCTGTGACTTCTTCCAGATGTGGGGCTTTGTATTCCAGCCAGCCAAAGGCGTTGGTCACATAAGATCCACCCCAAAACTGCATGTCGCCCTCCACACCGGTGCGGTTTACCCCGATCACCGGGATGCCATTGGCCACCGCATGCGACTGCTGGATGGTCTGCCAGGCATTGTGCTGCTCCTGATTGGTGCGCTCATCCTGGCTGTTATGCCAGCCGATAGCCGTAGGGTAGAAGAGCATCTCGGCGCCCATGAGCGCCGTAATTCTGGCGGCTTCCGGGTACCACTGGTCCCAGCAGATCAGTACGCCTATTTTGGCAAATTTGGTTTCAAACACCTTGAATCCCAGGTCGCCGGGGGTGAAATAGAATTTCTCAAAATAACCCGGATCATCAGGAATGTGCATTTTCCTGTACTTGCCCAGATAAGTGCCATCTGCGTCTATGACGGCAGCTGTGTTGTGATAAAGGCCTTGTGCTCTTTTCTCAAAAAGAGAGGCTACAATGACCACCCCCAGGCGTTTGGCGAGTGCACAAAAGATATCCGTGGTGGGGCCAGGTATGGCTTCTGCCAGGTTGAAGTTATCATAGTCTTCCACATCGCAGAAATAGAGTGACCCGAAGAGCTCCTGCAGGCACACGATCTGTGCTCCTTTGGCAGCCGCATCTTCTATTCCTTTGATGGCTTTTTGGAGATTTTGATCCCGATCTCCGCTACAGGCGTTTTGTACGAGCCCAATATTGACGATTCTTTCTTTTGGCATATTGAATGAACTGGTTAACCCGGGACGAAGTTCGGAAAATTTGCTCGTGACAAAAAACGATCGCTTCCCTTTTCATTCATTGATAACCTCCAGTGTCCATTTTTTTTGCAAAGAAAATTTTCTTTTGAGACCACCCACCAGGTATCCTGTTACACCCATGCCCATGCCCACGGCCATCATGGCGTAGGCTGAGGAAGGGGAAAGGTATTCCTGATAAGTGACGGCAAAAGGAAGGTAGATTAATCCGGCGGTAGCAGGTAGGGCTCCAGCGCCTGATATGAGTATCCCGGCGGCTTTCACAGGCCAGGGCCTTTTCACCGAGGCGGTAATAAAAAGTATTTCATGAATTAATATCGTATCCTTTTCTATGATCAGACTGCTGTCGCTGAGAATAACCGGGGAAACCTCCCGATACTTTTTCCCGGAAGTGAGGCCTACTTTCATTGACTTTGGAATCAACACCAGTCGTTGCTGCTTTCCATCGGTTCTGATCACAGCAAGTGATCTTGGGGCTGGTTCTTTTTTCTGGGCCGTTACCCACCAGGGAAAACAAAGAGCAGTAAGAAAGAGCAGTACAGGCAATTGATGCCTTTGAAAAATCGACGATACACGAGTCATAATGCAGTCGCTTAAAATTGCTCTAAGATAACGTTTAATTCATCTGCAACCACGCTGAAGGGGTACGTTTTGTTCAGGATAGGGGCCCTTTTGGCTATGAATGACGGGCGATGATAACAGGTATCGGGTTGATTACCTAAACTTACCGTCAACGTTAACGAGTAATTAAAAAATCATGTTGAACAGTACTTTGAATTCTGCCATTTATATCCTCGGAGGAACCCTTTTGGTGATGGGCTGTCAGCCGGTAAAGGAAAAAAATACCACCAGTGATGCTGCGCTTTCCGACACAACTGCTTTGCCAGTAGGTATTTCTGAGCCATTGGTCACCGACCTTTATACCGCTGACCCTTCGGCGCATGTATTTGATGGCAAAATCTATATTTACCCGTCGCACGATATCGAATCCGGAATTCCGGAAGACGACTTGGGAAGTCACTTTGATATGAAAGATTATCATGTGTACTCCATGGAGTCTGTGGATGGCCCTGTAATAGATAATGGTGTGGCGCTGGATATCAAGGATGTGCCCTGGGCTGGCAGGCAAATGTGGGCGCCGGATGCTGCCTCTAAGGATGGTAAGTATTATCTGTACTTTCCCGTGAAAGATAAGAATGATGTATTCGGGATTGGTGTTGCTGTGAGCGATACTCCTACAGGGCCATTTCAGGCAGAGCCTGCTCCAATTGAGGGTAGCTTTAGCATAGATCCTGCGGTATTTCAGGATGAAGATGGGACCTTTTACATGTACTTTGGAGGAATCTGGGGTGGTCAGCTTCAAAAATGGCGCACAGGCACTTACGATCCTGAGGGGGAACTTCCCGGCAAGGATGAGCCTGCGCTATTGCCAAAGATTGCCAGGCTGGCTGATGATATGAAGAGCTTTGCGGAAGCCCCACGGGATGTGCAAATTCTGGATGCAGAGGGAAATCTGTTTTTAGAAGGCAATAATGAGCAAAGGTTTTTTGAAGCTGCCTGGGTACACAAGTATAACGGTAAGTATTACTTTTCCTACTCCACCGGAGATACCCACAATATTGCATATGCCATTGGAGATAATCCCTATGGGCCGTTCACCTATCAGGGTTTGGTGCTCAAGCCTGTGCTGGGCTGGACTAACCACCATTCTATCGTGGAGTTTCAGGGTAAGTGGTACCTTTTTTATCATGATAGTAGCCTTTCAGGTGGCCGTACTTTCCTGAGAAGCATCAAAATGACCGAGCTTACTTACAACGAAGATGGTACTATTCAAACCATCGATGCCTACGTGCAGTAATGACATCAAGTGCTTTCCCTGAAGGATGGATCTTTTCGGGGAAGCGCTGTATTGAAAATCAAACCATCTTCCGACCCAGCCGCAGGAATATAGGGAAGGTGATCTTTTGCTCTGTTCCCCAGAGAGGCTCAATGGCCCTGTCCAGATCATTTACCGGATCAGATCCATTTTGATCAATGAATTTTTTCACTGCAGACCAGGTTCTGAGGTAGCCCAGAAAATGGGCTCGGGACCAGGTGAAGACACACTCGAAGGCTGGTGTGGCTATTTCTTTAAATGGAAATGGAATGGTCTGGTACTTTTCGTCGAGGTATTTCCGTTCCGGATCCCAGTAAGGTCCAATCACTTCATAGTAGAACTGGCGAATGATCGGGTCAATGTCCGGCGAAACGGAGTGTAGGCCATACCCAATTACGGCAATGATACCGTTGGTTTTTAAAGTCCTGTTCGCCTCCAGATAGAAACGATCAAAGTCAAACCAGTGAATGGCCTGGCCTATGGTGACTAGGTCAAAATGCTGATCGGGAAAGGTCGTTTGCTCTGCAGGCTGGGCGGAGTAGTAAATATTTGGGTGCGGATACGCTTCGGACAGCTGAGCAGCGCTGATGTCGGTAGCCTGTACTTCACCAAAGTGCCTCGACAGGTGTCGGGCCACCTGACCATTGCCGGTAGCACAGTCCCATGCACAGTTATGATGTGCCGCCTGAGTGCTGATGAATTCATACAGACTATCAGGATAAGTCGGGCGAAACTTTGCATAGCGATCTGAACCGGATGAAAAAAGGTCTTTCATCAGGAGGGGGTAGGAAGGCCACACTGAGCGAAGATATCCTGAATTTCCGGCTCAATAGGAAGGGAGCGAAGCGGAGGGATATTTGATCCTCCGGTGTTACCTACGGGAATTTTTCCAACAAAAGATTTGACTCCACCTATCAGCAGGCGTGGAATTTGCCCGATGACCTCTTTGGTGCTTTTGATCTGGATACCAAATAACAGCATTTTCCAGTGAACCAGACTATGTGCATAGGGGTAGGCCTGCCCAATGACATGAGCCCGTTCGAGGTGTCTCCAGGCACTCTGAAGGTTATTCATCTGGTGTTGCTGGCGATAAGCCTCGAGTTCCGCGGCAAAATAAGGCCTCAACGGCGTGGGCATGGACGTATTAAAGATCATTTCGGAGCGCTGTTAAGTTCAATGGAATTTCCAATTAAAAATAACAAAGCTCCGTTAGAATCCGCAATAAAGTGAAGTTGGAAATTATCTCTTTTTCCCGCCACCTTTTCGGCCGCCGCCTCCACGTCCACCACCGCCCCGGTAAGGTTTTGGGCTATAGGATGGTCCTTCGCCAATGTGCGGCGGGATTTTGGCCTTAGGCACAGGTTTGCCCAATAGCTGTTCGATGGATTGGAATTTGGACTGCTCTTTTTCATTCACAAAAGTGAATGCTGCACCCGTGGATGCAGCCCTGGCTGTCCGTCCTATGCGGTGGATGTAGTCCTCACCGTCGTTGGGCACGTCATAGTTGATCACTATGTCTATGTCCTCTACATCGATACCCCTTGAAAGGATGTCCGTGGCGACCAGTATTTTGAGTTTTCGGCTTTTGAACTGGTTGAGTACCTGCTCACGGGATTTCTGCTCCAGATCCGAGTGGATTTCCTCTACTGAAAGGTTGGCCTTTTTGAGTTCTTTGGTGAGTCTCTTGGTGTTGTCTTTGGTAGAGCAAAATACGATTACACTTCTGAGCCAGTCTGGTTTTAAGATGTGCTTGACCAATTCGATTTTCTGACCATCGTACACGATGAATGCCGCCTGCACAATCTTCTCATTAGGCTTCGAGATGGCAATGCTTATTTCTTCAGGGTCTTTGAGGATGTTTTTGGCCAGCTGTCTGATCTTCGTAGGCATGGTAGCAGAAAACAGCAGGGTCTGCCTTTCTTTAGGCAGGTAACCGATGATCTTGGTGATGTCCTCGTTGAACCCCATATCCAGCATCCGGTCGGCCTCATCCAGGATGAGGTAGTCCAGCTGTGATACCTTCACATAGTTCATGTTCAGGTGCGCAATGAGCCTTCCCGGTGTACCAATGATGATATCGGCACCCTCCGAAAGTGCTTTCTTTTCCCGATCAAAAGACTGACCGTCACCACCACCATATACAGCGAGTGAACTCACAGAAGTGTAGTAGGAGAGTCCTTCCAGTTGCTGATCTATCTGCACGGCAAGCTCACGCGTAGGAACGATCACGAGTGCTTTGATGTGCCCATCGTCTTTGGCCTCTGTAAGGATCTTGTGAATGATAGGCAGGAGGAAGGCAGCGGTTTTTCCGGTCCCGGTCTGCGCTGCGGCAATGAGGTCTTTTCCTTCTAATATTTTGGGGATGGTAGCCTCCTGAACAGGAGTGGTGTTTTCAAATCCAATGGCCTCAATTCCTTCGAGGAGTTTTGGATCCAGATTTAATTCTGAAAATTTCAAAATGATGTATTATTTAATTATTCGACGAAGATAAAGCAATTAAATGGTATTAACAGACTCCTGTTTGGCTGCATTTCCATTGGTTGTTTCACAGTGGGTGACTGATGTATATGAAATGGCATCTAAGCGACCCTGACCCAGATTGTGATGATGAATGTGAAGTTTATTTCCTACCCGATTGATGTGGTGATGTAGTATTGATGTGGTGATAAAATTTTAATAAACAAGCTCACATTTTTCGAGGGGTTGGTGTCGGCTACCATCACCGATATGGCCGGGCGCCAATTGATTTATCAGGCTTCTTTTGAGCATTCGATAGATATAAGTCAGCTATCTGGGGGCATATATCTTTTGGAGCTGAAGGCGAATGGCTTTTGGGCGAAACAAAAGTTTATGAAGTAGAAATCTTTACTATTACCAAATAAAAAGGGGTTGAAAAATGGAGGATTACCTCATTTTTCAACCCCTCATTTTTTTTACTGAATTTTTAGAGCCCTAATACCTCTACGCCCTGTTCAAAAACAATGTCTACGGGAATGTCCTGAGCTTCCAGTTTGGAGAGGTCGGTCTGCAACGCAGCACCGATGGTTCCTTTTTCTTTCACAAGGGCATCTACTCCTGCATAGTCTCCATTACCCTGCAGGGTGAGAATAAGCTCAGAGAGTGCGTCCATGGCTTCTTTCATTTTGGCGAAATCCACTCGATAGGTGCCGTCCTCATTTTGAGCGAATGCACCATATTCATTGAAGAAATTGAAACGGATCATGTTGGCTTTGCCATGCGCACTGGCCGCTCCAAATCTCACCGAACGGAAAATCCCGGCCATGAAAGTGGTGTAGTAATCTTCTATCTGTCCTTCCAGCTCGCCTTTCTCGTGAAGCTGGGTGATCATGTAAAGGCCGAGTATATCTGCTTTACCCTCTTCCAGTGCTGATCCGTGCTCCTGCAAAGCCGCGCGGACTGTACCTTTTCCATTGATGGTGTTTTTGATGCCCAGCCCGTGTGCCACTTCATGAAACATGGTGTTGGCAAAGAAGGCATCGAACGTGATGTATTGCTGCTGATCTGGTGTGATCAACACTTTAGAAATGGGTAGCAGAATCTCGTCGAATTTGGCACGCATGGCGTTTTTGAGTTGGAGCCTTCTGGAGCCTTTGGCCAGTTGTACCTGCTCATCGTTGGGGAGGTTGATGGCGATGGTCTTAGAGCCGGAGTTACAGTCACCGGCGTAGTAGACCACATCATAAGCATTGAGGTCTGCATCACTGCCTGGTTCTTCAGCTTTGTATGCATCCGGTACCGGAAGTCCGCGCTGAAGCTCCGGCAGAAAAGCCGCATATTTTGAGAGTCGGTCGCTCCACGTCCTGTCTTTGATGAGTACGTAAGCCTCGTGTGCAGCTTTATAATTGTACAGGGCATCCTCATAGTTTTCGATGGGGCCAATCACTATATCAATGCCGTTTGTTTTCATGTCCATCCAGGCCATATCAGACGGCTGATAGTCATCAGTAAGCAACGCTTCTGCTCGATGTTTGAGGTAGGCTTTAAGGCCGGAATCCTCCGCCAGGTCAGCACATTCCAGCAGCAGAGCAGATACTCGCTGTACTTCCTCGCTAAACATTTCGTAGTACGGAATGGCAATAAGTTGCCCGTTTTCATCCCGCCTGATAAAGGTGTAAAGGCTGGCTTTGCCTTCCAGGTCTGCGGCTTCAAACTCCTCTTTGGTCATGTCAGTAGGGTAGAAGTTGGCTCCCGGAGGTTTGGTGCCCACCCCGTCGATGAATGGCTTGTTGTTGTCCAGTCGATCCCAGGGGCCGTAGTTGATCTTTACATAAGCTCTAGTGGCTTCATCCTCAATGGTGCTGAGGAGAGAATCCTTCTGACCATAGGCTTCATACCAAAAGAGGCCATCCATGATCTGGGCCGCTTCTATGAGTTTGGGGATCATCTTTTTTTCCTTTTCGCTCAGCGATGTGAGGTCAGCCGTGAGCCGGACTTTCTTATAGTCCTCTAGTTTAGCTTTCATGATTTCATTGGGTGCTTCGTCGGTGCTTTGCGCTTGTTTTTGGGGTCCACAGCCGAACAGGCTGATCACCAAGGCAACGACTAAAAATCGGGATACTTGTTTCATATTTCTTCCAGGTTGTTTATCTGAAATGGAAAGTTATAAAACCTTGATCAAATGAAGGGTGATAAAGGTCAGGCAGGTATTTAGAAGATTTCTTTTGCGAATGACTGGGGTAATTTAGGGCCGTCATTCACGCAGGCGCGAATCACATTTTGAGAAAAAGTGCTATTGGATTTTGATCCATTCGGAGGTGTCAAATTTTAATTGCCATACAAGTTGAAGAAGTATTCAGTATCCCTGATGTCTTGCAGCCCCAAAATCCAACAGACCTCAGAGAGGTCGGAGAAGTCCAATCCACCAGCAGCAACTGCCTCATTATTGTATCTCCCTTCCTTTCCATTGTATTGATTTGACAAGTCTGTGGAAAGCTGCCATATTTCAAACAGGTCAGGATCTTTGATTTCTTCCTTCCAATTGGTGAAATCAGGATCACGAAACCCGGATGTGCCATTACCTACAGCATTACCATCCGGTATTTTCTGATAATGAGCGTTTTCCTTGACAAATTGAAGACGCTCTGGACTGGTGGAGTTTTCATTCCAATCGCTATGCTGAACCACATGGATACGCTGTGTTGTGTTTATTTGAGGTAAATCCTTTTGAATGGCTTTGATAAGTAGCGCGGTGAAATCCGATTGACCTGCCTCTGCAATCCATATATCACCTTGTCGATTGAGTGTTGCTTGCACGATGAGCTTCACTTTTTCTACCGCAGCTTCACTTTTATCGTGTGCGTCTGTCCAATTGTTTCCAAACGCCAGCTGAAATAAGTCATTTGGTGGGACATACAACCCTTCCTGAATACCATATGTGCCTGCGATGGCATGATAATTTAAGGTGGAGAAATTACTGTCTGTTAGTAAAGTGGCAAGGGCCGCCACCGTGTGAAGGTCATCTACATCCGTTTTGCAATCAAATTGAACTAAAAGCAGGTCATTTTTTGGATTGAATTCTCCCGACTGTGAGTTCTTTTGACCAAAGCTGGTTGTGAAGGACAAAAATGTGGCCGCTAATGCCAGGAATATGAGTGTTTTTGAATTCATTTTTTCGTGCAAGTTTTGAGATAACCTCTCTAGGTTTTTCTGGATTTGACTTCTGATACAAGCAGTGCTTCAAGATGATCCCCCAAAATAGGGGAATAAAGATAGAAGTCAAACTTCATTGAAATTTCCTGTGAAGATCTTTAGGTGGGTTATCAGTTCTTTTGAAGGCGTCATCCTCCGGAGGTTTGGGTTCATGAATTTTTCTTCTCTACATAACAGGTCAACAAAACAGCCCAACTACTCCCGCTTGGGCCACCCAAAATAGAGGCTCAGCAAGCCAAGGGGTAAAAAAAGGACCACCAGGTAACGAGCATGATTGACGAGCGCAAAGTTAGCCGGATCGGCAGGGTCGTAATAAAGGCGGGCATGGTCTGCATCGCGACCTTCGGTGATCGTGTTTTCCACATCCACCTCTACATGGTAGACAGTGCCTAGCGAGTCGGTATAGTCCATGAGGTAATAATTAATCGGAGTGGATGTGGTATCCAGCCGATAGCCAGTGATGACCGCCTCTGTCTCCACCCAATAAAGCTGTTGATAAATATAGCTAGCGGGTAGGTAGTAGCCCAACCAGACCAGCCCCAGACCCGGCACCAGAAACCAAAGCTGATACAAATGAAATTGCCTCATGTGATGAATTTAGATCAACCTGAGTGAATTAGCAATAGGTTCATTTCTGAGATGGGTCTTTTCTCCGAAATCGGTCAGTCTTATGAATCTCATTTCGAAAATGATTGCTGGGATCTTGAGCCGCCATTCCTGGGTAGTGTGATCTCATCTGCTTTGTCTTACCCTTCGACGGAGCTCAGGCTGACAAAGCACCAGTTCCTCCGAAACAACTGATTTTATCATCAGCCATTCCGGATTTGCGAAAAATACCCCAAATAGGGTAGACCTTTCTTTTGTAACTTTTGTTACCATCCTCGGGTGGGTTTGCGTATCTTTATCGATCAGTCAAAGAAGTCATAAGCATCAATGGAATCAATCATTACAGAAATACGAAACGGCTATGCGGGCTATGCGGGCTACCTCTGGCAAGAAATCACACACCCCACCTGGCACAATTACTTCTACTGGTTGCTCGGGGTGTCTGCATTTTTCTTTGCACTGGAACTCTTGAAGCCCTGGCGTGTAGATCAGGCAAAGTTTCGGAAGGATTTCTGGTTGGACTTCTTCTACATGTTTTTCAATTTCTTTCTGTTTTCCCTCATCATCTACAATGCCGCCTCCAATGTGGTGGTACACCTCTTCAATGACCTGCTGGGACTGCTGGGTATTACCAATCTGGTGGCTTTTGAAGTGATGAGCTGGCCCGTATGGGGCCATCTGCTGCTCGGCTTTGTGGTGCGCGATTTTGTGCAGTGGTGGATTCACCGCCTGCTGCATGCGAGTCCGCGGCTGTGGGAGTTTCACAAGGTGCACCATAGTGTGGCTGAGATGGGTTTTGCTGCCCACCTGAGATACCACTGGATGGAAAACGTGGTGTATCGCACCATTGAGTACATCCCGCTGGCACTCATCGGGATTGGTTTGCGCGATTTTTTTATCATCCATATTTTCACCCTGGCCGTTGGTCATTTCAATCATTCCAATTTCAAACTGAACCTCGGACCTTTGAAGTATATTTTCAATAACCCACAGATGCACATCTGGCATCATGCCTATCACTTGCCTGCAGAACGTCGATTAGGCGTTAATTTTGGATTGACGCTGAGTGTTTGGGATTATCTCTTTGGTACCGACTACATTCCCCACGATGGGCGCGATATCCAGCTGGGCTTTCCTGGTGTGGAGGAGTTTCCTGCCGACTTTATAGGGCAAAATACCCATGGATTTTCTGGTAAGGTGACCAGTCCGGGCGATAAAAAGCCTGACTGATCCCCGGTAGATTTTTTACCTTTAGGCAAACACAAAGACCATGGAGAACGAACTGATTCCGAAGGAGGCCTACGCCGAAATAGAGCAAATGATCACCAGCGCTGAGAGCGTGGTGGGTATAGATGCTAAAAAGACCCATATTATTATCATACACAAGCTGATGGAAATAGAGAAGCGATTGAAAGCCCTCGAGAATAAATAAGTGAAATCACAATGAGCAACGAGACAGAAGATCTGGTACATCAGATTCTTGGCAGATCAGAGATAGAGCCTCAATTGGCCGAAGAGATCTTATCCATCGGTCGATTGAAGAAAGTGAAGGCAGGTGGGGTAGTCATAAGCCCTGATAGTACGGGCAATGAAATGCCCATCGTACTGGAAGGTTTGCTGAAGGTAATGCGTCAGGATCAGACGGGCGGCGAAGTTTTTCTCTACTTCCTGGAGGGTGGGGAGACATGCGCCATGTCCATTACCTGCTGTATAGAAGGCAAAAAGAAGGCCTTTCATGTGGTGGCAGAGGAGGATTCTGTGCTTTGGATGATCCCTATGGCGTACATAGACAGCTGGGTGGTGAAGTACAAATCATTCAGGAAGTTTGTCTTTGATGCATATCAAACCCGTTTCGATGAGATGCTGAACACCATCGATAGTGTGGTCTTTCTAAAAATGGATCAAAGACTTTATAAATACCTACTTGACAAGAAACAGGCTTCAGGAACCTTCGTGATCAACAAGACGCATGAGCAAATCGCCAATGAGCTGAATACCTCCCGGGTGGTGGTCTCGCGGCTCCTGAAGCAGCTGGAGCGCGAAGGGAAGATAGAGCAATACCGCAACCGTATAGAAATCATGTAACTTGGAGTGTGACAATTGTTACACCGGAGGGTCAGGGAGTTTGATACTTTTGGGGCTTCAAAAAGGTAAGCAATGAAATTGATACACCAGATACTGCCCATCACGGCCTGGCTGCCTCAGTACAAAAAGACTCAGCTGAATGGCGACTTGTTTGCCGGTCTCACGGTTGGGATTATGCTGATTCCACAGGGGATGGCTTATGCGCTGATTGCGGGACTGCCCCCTGTTTATGGCTTGTATGCCTCCATCGTTCCGCAGCTCATCTATGCTTTGTTTGGTACTTCGCGGCAGCTTTCCGTGGCTCCTGTGGCCATGGACTCACTACTGGTAGCGGCCGGGGTATCAGTGCTGGCCACCGAGGGTACCGATTCCTACATTGGGTTTGCCATTCTTTTGGCGTTTTTTATGGGGGCCTTCCAGTTATTGCTGGGTGTACTGCGCCTGGGATTCATCACCAACCTGCTTTCAAAGCCAGTGATCAGCGGATTTACCTCCGCTGCGGCGCTCATTATCGGCCTCAATCAGTTGAAATACCTCATGGGGGTAGATCTGGTGAAAAGTAATAAGGTACATGAAATCCTCTGGGATGCTGTGCAAAGTATCAACCAGACACATTTGATGACGCTGGCCATAGGGATTGTGGGGATTGTCATCATCAAAGGAGTGAAGCGGATTCATTCCAGCATTCCCGGAGCCTTGATTGCGGTGATATTCGGTACGGCCTTGGTCTATTTTATGCAGCTGGAGTCTGCCGGTGTGAGCATAGTAAAAACCATACCCGATGGTTTGCCCTCTTTCAAATTGCCAGACCTCTCTTTGGGTCAGCTGGGTGAACTCATTCCGCTGGCACTCACCATCTCCGTGGTAGCCTTTATGGAGGCCTTTTCTGTGGCCAAGGCCATAGAAGCCAAGAAACGAAATTATAAAGTACAACCCAATCAGGAACTGGTGGCGCTTGGTGCGGCTAACTTAATAGGGTCGCTGTTTCAGTCTTTTCCGGTGACTGGTGGTTTTTCCCGATCGGCAGTCAACTACCAGTCCGGGGCACATACACCACTTTCGTCTGTGATCAGTGCAGTAGTGGTTTCTCTTACCCTCATCTTTCTCACACCACTGTTTTATTTCCTGCCCAAAGCCATTCTTGCTTCGGTGATTATGGTGGCGGTAGCCGGATTGATCGATTGGGCCTATGCCCGGCGACTGTGGAAAGACAGTCGGGTAGAATTCGCCCTCCTGATTGCTACCTTTTTGATCACCCTCAATTTTAGTATGGTGCCTGGCATCGTCAGCGGTATCGTATTGTCTATCCTGGTGCTTCTGTACAGGTCGGCATATCCGCATATCGCCAGACTGGGCAGGGTGCGGGGACATCACGAGTTTAGGAATATCAAACGATTCAAGGACCTGGAGCAGTGGGAGCACGTCCTCATTTTGCGCTTAGATGCGCCGCTTACTTTCATCAATATTCAGTACTTTAAGGAATATATTGAGAATGCCGTAGATGATGCCCAGGGTCGGATAGAAACGCTTATATTAGATGCTGGCCCGCTCAGCTATCTGGACGCCACGGCCACCAGCGGGCTGAAGGATTTGTTGGACTTTTTGCATGAAAAAAAGATAGAGTTTCTGATCTGTGACCTGATTGGCCCTGTGAGGGATACCATGAAAAGGACAGGCTTGAATGAGGTTCTACATAAGGAAAATGTGTTTTTTGATCTGAACGAGGCAGTGAAATTTGCCACTACCCACAAGCAGGGGGACTACAAAGATTATGCGCTGCAGTCGGACTTAAAAGACTAAAGACATGGAGGAACGGGAAATGATACTAAGAGATCACCTGGCCCTGGATCGCACCAAGCTGGCCAATCAACGGACGTTATTGGCTTTCGTAAGGACCAGCCTTTATCTGGTGGTATCGGGGATTGCCGTGATCAAGGTTGATTTTTTGGACAAAATCCGCTTTTTGGGCTTTATCCTTGTAGGGATTAGCCTGATTGTATTGATCCTGGGGATTTGGAATTATTTCCATTTCAGGAAAAAGATGATGAATCAATATCGGCAGGAATGAGTTGTATACAGAGCTACTTTGGGTGTGTAACCATTGTTACATCAGGATCGTGGAGTAGTTCGTAAGTTTGTAAAAGAATTCGCATTAAAACCTAAAAATAACAATGAAGGTAGAACAGATTTATACAGGATGTCTCGCTCAGGGAGCTTATTATATAGAAAGTAATGGAGAAGCGGCGATCATCGATCCGTTGAGAGAGTCAGAGCCTTATATCCTGAAAGCCGAGAAGGAAGGAGCTAAGATCAAATATATTTTTGAGACCCACTTTCATGCTGACTTTGTGTCGGGACATGTGGATCTGGCTGCTAAGACCGGTGCCACCATTGTATATGGGCCCAATGCCAAAACGGAGTATGACATTCACG
This sequence comes from Marinoscillum luteum, assembly GCF_044005705.1. Classification (NCBI taxonomy): domain Bacteria; kingdom Pseudomonadati; phylum Bacteroidota; class Cytophagia; order Cytophagales; family Reichenbachiellaceae; genus Marinoscillum; species Marinoscillum luteum. The sequence continues at coordinate 252,838 of NZ_JBIPKE010000012.1, forward strand.
AAGCTACTGACGGTGAGCTGTTTCAGATTGGAAAAATCGAGATAAAAGTATTGCACACTCCAGGACATACCATGGAGAGTACCACCTATCTACTGATAGATGAGGCCGGGATGGAACATGCTATTTTCAGTGGAGATACACTTTTCATTGGCGATGTGGGACGGCCCGATCTGGCTCAGAAAGGCACATTGACTCAGGATGACCTGGCGGGTTATTTATATGATAGCCTACGAACCAAGATCATAACCTTACCTGATGAGGTGATCGTGTACCCGGCACATGGAGCAGGCTCGGCCTGTGGCAAAAACATGAGCAAGGAAACGACCGACCTGCTGGGCAACCAGAAGAAAACCAACTATGCACTCAGGGCGGATATGACCAAAGAGGAATTTATCAAAGAAGTGACCGATGGTTTGCTGCCGCCACCACAGTACTTTGCGCAAAACGTGGCCATGAATAAGTCTGGTGCCAAAGGAATGGATGAGATCCTTGAAAAAGGAAATGTGCCTTTGGATGTAGAAACGTTTGAGGCAGTAGCTAATCACGAAGGAGCTTTGGTCTTGGATACCCGCTCTCCCGGAGAGTTTGCTGCTGACCATGTACCCAACTCCATCTTTATTGGTATTGATGGCAGTTTTGCGCCGTGGGTAGGAGCGTTGATCCCTGATTTGGAACAACCCATTGTATTCATAGCGCCCGAAGGCCGTGAGGAGGAGATCGTAACACGACTTTCCAGAGTGGGGTATGACAATACCCTGGGTTATCTGAGCGGAGGGATAGCCGCATGGAAAGCTGCTGGAAAAGATACCGAGCAGGTCACTACTATTCCAGCGCATCAATTCGCAGGTGCTTACAAGGAAGGTGGCCTGAATGTGATGGATGTGCGAAAACCATCAGAATTTGAAGCTGAGCATGTGGAAGACGCGATGAACTTGCCACTGGATTTTATCAGTGAAAACATGGATCAGGTGGACAAGAAGAAGCAATACCACATTCATTGTGCGGGAGGTTATCGCTCTATGATTGCAGCTTCGATATTGAAATCCCGGGGATTTGACAATATTGTGGATGTGGCCGGAGGTTTCAAGGCCATCTCCGAAACGGATATACCTACTACCAATTATGTATGTCCTTCTACTTTGAAGTGATTGATTGTTCTAATAGATAGTTTGATTTAAGAGGTGCTGATTGTTAAAGTCAGCACCTTTTTGTTTTTCTATGAAGCAGGGTCTGAGAGAAAAGCCAACAGTTCATCAGATGAGAAAACTCCCGAACTTAAAATAATAGCCTAATAACTCAGCTCATCCATTTTTACTTTTCCCCGGAAGGTCCAAAAAACGAAGGTCGTGTAGGCCACAACCAATGGTGTGCCTATGGCCGCTATGATCAGAAGGGTTCCCAGTGATTTTTCGGAAGCACTGGCATTATGAATCGTCAGGCTATTGGCAGGATCCTCATTGGAAAGAATAATCACAGGAAACAGCTCAATGGCTACCACAATGAGCAGCGTAGCAATGGAGATGCAGGAAAAGGCGAATGCATTGCCGTAGCGTTTTTTGCTGATTAGTCTCGGAATATTGGCAATACTCAGGAAGGCAATCAAGGGCACGATGAATAGTGCTGGTTCGCCTTTGAACCGATCGGAAAGATGCGGAAAGTAGATGAGGGTATAGAGAGTAGTGATACCGAAGCTCACCAGAAAGAAAATAATAGCCTGCTTTACATGCAGGGTCATTTTGATAAATTGTTTGCCTTCCGTCTTCATGATGAGGTAGATCGCTCCATGCATCATGAAGAGCGCAAGGGTGCATATGCCCACCATTACTGCGTATGGGTTAAAAAAAGCAATCCAGTCGCCATCAAATTCAAGATCGGGACCTATTGGCATTCCCTGAAGCACATTGCCCAATACCACACCCAGAAGCACGGCCAGCATGATGCTGGAAAAACTGTAAGCACCGTCCCACATGCTTTGCCACCATTTCATCGGCTCTTTGCTTCGAAACTCTATGGAAATAGCCCTGAAAATAATCAGTACCAAAAAAAGCATAAAGGGAATGTACATGGCAGAAAGCAGGGTGGCATAAACGATCGGGAATCCGGCAAACAAGGCACCTCCACCAATCACCAGCCACACTTCGTTGCCATCCCATACCGGGCCGATGGCATTGAGCGCTGTTCTTCGGCTCTTGTCATCCTTAAAAAAGAGGTGCCAGGCACCGGCACCCAGGTCAAAGCCATCCAGAATGGCATATCCTGAGAAAACAGCTCCTACTACCAGAAACCACCACGTTGTATATTCTATGCCTATGAAAGTTGCCATATTGTGTGATTTTAAGATTGAATCGCATCTACAATTTCGCGCTGATGCGGCCTCTGATCGATCATTTCTCCATCCTGAGGGCCATGTTGAATCTTTTTATTGAGCAGGTAGATGAAAAGCGCAAAGAGCAGTGAATAGACCAATGAGAACAGCACCAGTGAAAAGATCACCTGGTTGGCCGTGACCACCTTCGAGAGCGCATCGGATGTACGAAGCAAGCCATAGACTACCCACGGTTGACGTCCCATCTCTGCAGCAAACCAGCCTGCCTGATTGGCAATCTGAGGCAGTAAAACGGCTACCACAAAGGCTTTGAGTACCCATCGGTGATCGAATAATTTTCCGCGCCACCAAAGAAAGCAACCCAGCAGGGAAAGCCCGATGAGCACCATTCCGATCCCCACCATGAGGTGATAAAACTGAAACACGGCGTTGATTTGTCCTGGTCTTTCATCTTCAGGAAAAGCATTTATCCCCTTTACTTTTGCTTCAAAATCCTGGTGAATCAAAAATGAAAGGCCATTGGGGATTTTGATTCCCGAAACTTTCTGTTTCTCCTTATCCACCCACCCGAGGAGGTACATATCAGCTGCGGCCAGACTATCAAAGTGGCCCTCCATGGCGGCCAATTTCACAGGTTGATTCACGGCCACTCCATCTGCAGATCTGTGCCCGGTGAAAAGCTGCGATAAGGATGCGACAACCCCCACTGCAAGTGCAATTTTGAAAGCTTTTTTGGACACTTCGATGTGCCTGTTTTTTAGAAGATAATAGGCATGTACGCTCATGATCAGAAATGCTCCCGCCAGGAATGAACCGATCCATACGTGAGATAGCCGGTCTACACTGGATGGATTGAAGGCCATGGCCCAAAAATCGGTGATCTCAGCTCTGGCTTCCATGCCTTCGCCTACGATGTGGTACCCTGCCGGCGTCTGCTGCCAGGAGTTGGCCACCACGATCCATACTGCCGAAAACATCGAGCCCAGCCATACGCCAAGTGTGGCTGTGAAGTGAATGACGGGACTTACCCTGTTCCATCCGAACAAGAGAATACCGAGAAATCCGCTTTCGAGCGCAAAAGCAAAGATGCCTTCAGCTGCCAGTGCGCTGCCAAAAATATCGCCCACATAGCGTGAGTAAGTAGCCCAGTTAGTGCCAAACTCAAACTCCATGACGATGCCTGTGGCTACTCCAATGCCAAAAGTAAGTGCGAAGATCTTGGTCCAAAACCTGGCCAGTTGTTCATAGGCGGGGTCCTTAGTGCGGAGGTAGAGGCCTTCCATGATGACCATGATCAGGCCCAGCCCGATGCTCACCGGGGGGTAGATGTAGTGAAAGGAAATGGTAAGCGCAAACTGAATGCGGGAGAGAATTTCTACATCCATTTTTTTGATTCAAAGGTAGTGACCAGCGAGATAAACCTCTATGGAAAGACCTTGAAATATTGAGGAGGTCGATGTGTTTACCATGAGGGCAAATCTCGGTGCCTATGTAACAAATGTTACCCTTGGGGGCAGCTGGTTAAGATAGTTTTGTGGGAATTTGAGTGATTGAAAATAGAATTTTATGAAAGAAATATTGGATTTCGTTAGTCAACCCTGGCCCTGGTATGTGGCCGGTCCTCTGATAGCGCTGGTTATGTTTACGTTGATCATTTTCGGAAACAACTTTGGGATTTCAGCCAACCTGAGAACAGTTTGCTCCATTGTGGGTGCAGGGAAGAACTGCGAATTTTTCGACTTTAACTGGAAAAGTCAGTTGTGGAATTTGGTTTTTGCTTTTGGGTTGGTGCTTGGCGGGCTGATCACACATCAGTATCTCACTACTCCGGATGAGGTTACCCTCTCCGCTGCCACACTTGCTGACCTGGCTGAGCTGGGTATAGAGGCACCCCGCGATCAACTGGTGCCCTTGAGTATTTTTAGCTGGGAGTCGCTGGCTACAGTGAGGGGTTTTATTATTCTGGTGGTTGGTGGATTCCTGATCGGCTTTGGTACCAGGTATGCAGGTGGCTGTACTTCGGGGCATGCCATTAGCGGCCTCAGCGATCTGCAACTTCCGTCTTTGATCGCTGTGGTAGGGTTTTTCATCGGAGGGCTTTTTATGACCTACCTGGTTCTCCCTTATCTATTCACTTTATAATCGTAGAAAATGAAAATATTCAGATACATCATAGTAGGCATCGTCTTTGGGATCACCCTGGCCAAATCAGAGGTAATCTCCTGGTACAGGATTTATGAGATGTTTAAATTCCAGTCATTTCACATGTATGGAGTGATTGGCTCAGCGGTTATTTTAGGAATTATCTCTGTCCAGATGATGAAGCGGTTCAACATCAAAACCATTGATGGATTGCCCATAGTAATCAACCCCAAGCAGATGAGTGTTTCCCGATATCTTTTTGGGGGCATCATATTTGGGTTGGGTTGGGCCATGACAGGAGCCTGCCCCGGGCCTATGTTTATTCTGTTGGGCAATGGAGTAGGCGTCATTCTGGTGGTCATCGCTTCTGCGCTTCTGGGCACTTACACGTATGGTTTGGTGAGAAATAAGTTGCCTCACTAATGAAATAAAGAGCCGAAAGAAATACTTTCGGCCCTTATTGAGGAGGAAAACTTGATTGATAACCATCCTTCACTTGGCAGAACACCGCTTAAAATGTTCGTGCCAGATGATTCAAGATTCGAGATCCAAACTTGGGGACAGAATCTGTATTTATTCTGTAGGAATGAGTGACGGTGAGATGATTTCTCCTTTTTTAAAGAAAAATGATCGTTAGGCTGCGTTTAATCCTTATTAACACATTACCTTTTTTTTAAAATAACCATACAACAATGAAAAATTTAACGATAACCCTAACAGCCCCGGGAAACGTCAAATTGGCGTTTTATTTGGGCACAACCCTGTTATTGATCGCCTTACTAAGCTCCTGTCAGAGCTCTGCTCAAAGCCCTGAGTACCGTACAGTAACCAATGATGAGCTTGTGACACTGCTAAAAGATGAGAGTGTACAGCTTTTGGATGTGCGTACGCCAGAGGAGGTTGCTCAGGGGGTGATTGCCGGTGCAGGCCATATTGATATCTACGATCCTGAGTTTGACAACAAACTAAGCCAACTGGATAAGACCAGGCCCGTAGCGGTCTATTGTGCGGCAGGTGGCAGAAGCGCCAAAGCCAGCATGAAACTCAAGGAATTGGGGTTTCAAAAAATATATGACCTAAAAGGTGGCTACAGGGGCTGGCAGCAAGCAGGTTTTCCTGTTTCCCAATAGCTTGGGACAGGCAGCCTGTATCAGTCATGCGGAAATTTCTTTTCGATCACTCTAAAAAAGTGTATTGGGTTAACTTATTGATTGCTAGAAGTTTAACTTTTATAAGATTTTATAGAATTAAACTTATTTAATTAACTTCAAGGCTGATTTCCAGACAAACAGATACAATATGATGAAGTTTCGGCTTTGCCTGATATTTATAGGTCTTTTCTTCTCTCTAAGCTCCATGGCCCAGCGATTTGGTCAGTCTCAGGATGTAATAGAAGTAGGGGAGTCTATGGAGGAATACATCAAGGAAAACCATGTAGATGACATTGAAGATATTGTCCATAAGTTCACTGAATCAAGGGTCTTTTTGAAATACCTGCTCGAGCAAGGGCATCACATCAATTCTGATTCGGTAAAGCTTCGGCGTAAGGATATCAGCATCGGGCATGACATTGATGTCTTTGTGAAGCACTTTTCAGATCATCAGAATTTCACCATGCTGATGGTCCCTGTGGATATTTATCCATTGATGATTTATGATACCTTGCTATTTTCTGTATTGGAAGTGAGCGATACCTGGCTCAAAGAGAAGTACTATTACCACGATATATCCGATGATTCCGTAAAAGCCAGTTTGTTGGCAACAGAAAATCATGACTTGCTAACAAGGCACATGTATGAGCAGGTGATGGCAGAACGAAAGCAGTCCAGTGCAGAGGTGGAAGTGAAACTTCATGAAAGCTATATCTCTACCAATAGCATTCTGCTCAATACGCACGAACTAGACAAAGAGGAACGTGAAAAAATCATGAAATCATGGGGTCTTTTCAAAAGACTGCTCACCCATAACCTGGAGCTCAGCGTGGAGATGAATATTTATATTTTTGGTCATGATGACATGAGCATCATCCATTATACAGATCGCGGTTCCACAGAGTACAGGATTACCCCAAGCAACGTTTTCACACGCCATCATTTTGAAGAAGAATAAATTATAGAGCCATGGGGTGTGTCACTGGAAAAAGACAATACGACACCCAAAGTCAGGCTGAAGAAGCACTGATAGAAACGCGCGGCAGATTCGTTTTTAGAGAAGGGAGCGGGCCAATAGACGTATATCAATGTGATGATTGTGGATATTGGCACTTTACCTCCAAAGGAACAGTGAGCGACTTGCTGAAAAAAGCAGATACCAAAAAGCAGATCAGCGATCAGCAAGAAGCTCAGTTTTGGGAAAGAAAATTCAGATCACGTTAGTCTTCGTCAGACTCCACCTCAGACAATGGCTTGAGGTTAGAAGGGATCTTCTCTTCGTCCGGATCGTATGGGTATACTTCCAATATGTTTGTTAAGGTAATAGAAGGAATATCATAGGGCACCAGCATGGAGTTGAGATGATCTTCTATACGCTCATACGCCTGCTTCACATGATCTGCGCTCACCAGCAGGTAGGTGTTGATTTTCACCTCTTTGTCACTATCTCCATCTACCGTGGCATAGACCACTTTGCTTTTGAACCATTTCTCAGAGTCCTCATGATGAATCACTTCGGCTATATTGGTTTTCGTGATTTGCGTCACTGTGAATTCTCCTGAAATATCCCGTTCACATATTTCGTACATACGACTTTCGGCATCAGTATAGGAAACCGCATCCATCAGATAAGCATCAGTTACCTGCTTGAGCATTCCATCATCCAATTCCTTATTGTGTTTCACTTTACACGAATACCAGATCTTCATTTCTTTTGAGTTATTTTTTTAAATAGGGCTGCAAATATATGCCGATGATCAGGATCAGAAAACCTAATCCGCGATCAATTGGAATTCTTTTTTCATAGACTAAATCCAACAGGAAAATTTCATAAAGCAACCATAGGTTAACCCTATATAAATTGGGCAAGACCTTTTTTAAAAGGTAAATTTGAGACTTCAGAAAACCCCAAATAACCCCAATTATGACCCCAAAACACCCCGAAATCCTCTGGAGTCCATCAGATAGCTTAAAAGCTGATAGTAATCTGGCTGCTTATATGAGCTGGCTACATGATGAGCGTGGATTAACCTTTTCAAACTACGATGCACTTTGGGAGTGGTCAGTGTCGGATACACACGCGTTTTGGCAATCGATCTATGAGTATTTTAAGGTGATCAGTCACCATCCTTACACAGCGGTACACTCGGATGACCTCATGCCAGATACCCGATGGTTTGATGGAGCCACGTTGAATTATGCCGAGCATATTTTTAGAAACCAAAATGAGCAGCATCCGGCCATCATTTTCAAAGCTGAAGGTCGGAATACGGTGGAGATTTCATGGAGAGAACTGCGTGATCAGGTGGCAGCAATGGCTAGATTCCTTAAGGCAAGGGGCGTTGAGAAAGGTGATCGGGTAGTGGCTTTTTTGCCTAATTGCCCGGAGGCAACAGTGGGCTTTTTAGCGGCTTGTTCCCTGGGGGTTATTTGGTCCAGCTGTTCACCGGACTTTGGTCCTAGCAGCGTGGTGGATCGGTTTCAGCAGATTACTCCGAAAGTACTGATTACCGTGGACGGCTACCGGTATGGCGGGAAGGAGTTTGATAAGAGCGCCGTGGTCCGCGAAATTGTAGATAGGTTACCCACCCTCGAAACCATTGTTGAGATTCCGTACCTGCAAAATGAAAAAATACTAACTAAGTCTGTCTCCTGGGCTGAGGTGGTACGCACGCCGTTTGAAGGACTTGATTTCACTCCTGTGGACTTTTCTGATCCTATTTGGGTGCTTTATTCTTCTGGAACCACTGGCCAGCCCAAGGCGATTACTCATTCTCATGGGGGCACCTTGCTGGAGCACCTGAAGTATGTGAGTTTTCACAATGATGTGAAGCCTGGTGAGCGTTATTTCTGGTTTACCACCACAGGTTGGATGATGTGGAATTTTGTGCAAGCTACGCTGCTTGTGGGGGCTACTATCGTACTTTACGATGGAAGTCCGGGATACCCCGATCTCGGCGTGTTGTGGCAGATGGCGCAAGATCATCAGATTCAGCATTTTGGCACCAGCGCACCCTATATTGTGGCCTGTATGAAAGCTGGCCTTGCTCCGGGGAGGGATTTTGACTTGAAAACACTTCGCTCAATCAGTAGCACGGGATCTCCACTGCCTCCCGAGGGTTTCGATTGGGTCTACGAAGCGGTAAAGAAGGATCTGTGGCTCTGTTCGATGAGCGGAGGCACGGATGTTTGCTCTGCTTTTGTGGGAGGGTGTCCGCTTGAGCCTGTGTACGAAGGTGAGATACAGCGTCGGGCATTGGGATGCGCGATGTATGCTTTTGATGACGAAGGCAAGCCCTTGGTGGGAGAGGTTGGCGAAATGGTAGTTACCAGCCCCATGCCTTCTATGCCTATTTACTTCTGGAATGATCCAGACAAGGTGCGCTATCGCGAAAGCTACTTCGAAATGTTTCCCGGTATTTGGCGACATGGGGATTGGCTGTCTATCACAGAGCGCAATACCCTGGTAATTCACGGAAGATCCGATGCCACACTCAACAGGCACGGCGTACGTATTGGTACCGCAGAGATTTATCAGTCAGTGAGCAAGATTGAAACAATCGTGGATAGCCTGGTTGTCAATCTGGAGTTGGATGGAGGCAAACATTTCATGCCCTTGTTTGTGGTGCTGAAAGAGGGACAAGCGCTGGATGATCAATTGATCAAACAGATCGGCCATCAACTAAAAACGGATTTCTCACCCAGACACATTCCTGACACAGTGGTTTTGGTGCGAGACCTGCCGTATACCATCAGTGGTAAAAAAATGGAGGCACCAGTCAAGAAGATACTTATGGGTAAACCGGTGGAGAAGGCGGCCAACCTTGGGGCCATGCGCAACCCGGAATCGTTGGATTTCTTTGTGACTTACGCAAAGCAAGTTCCGGTCTGATGTAGCACTTACCTATTGGATTCAAAAGGCGCTTCATCGAAAATGTACGGGAGATAAGGAAGCTATCACCTAGTTTACTTATTTTGGTGTAAATCTCCAGCCAGATGATAAAATACCGTTATTATTTATGCTTTTTACTGCTATCTTTTTTGACGCTGTTAAACGCTTTTTCTCAGGAAAGAGAGCAGGATAGTCTGAGGCACCTGCTCCATCAGCTAGACGAAACCGAACCAGAGAAACTAATAGAAGCTCATAATGCCCTGGCCTGGAGTTACAGAGATATCAGGCCGGATTCAGCACTCTATCATGCCAACAGTGCACTGAAGCTGGCTCGAAGAAATGGGTATGTGGATCAGGAGATACAGTCCATCAACTACGTGGGCGTGGCGTACCGAAACTTAAGTAACTTTTCAAAGGCCTTTGAGAAATACCTGGAGGCGCTCAAACTGTCGGAAGAGGCGGGGAACGGTGAGCAGCGGGGCTATTCACTGATTAATTTGGGTAATCTTTATCTGTATCAAACCAACTTTCATGGAGCTATCAAATATTTCATTCAGGCACTTGACCAGGCTCAGAGCCTCGCAGATAAGCGCATGGTGGCTTATTGTTTTCTGAACCTTGGCAGATCTTATAAAGGGATAGCGGAGTATGGACAGGCCGAGCTCTATTTTAAGCAGGCCATTGAAATCAGGAAGGAGCAGGGAGACCTTTATGGACAACTGGCGTCAGAAATAGACCTGGCGGAGGTTTATTTGCTGCAAGGCGACCTCCGCAAGTCTGAGCAGTACCATCTGAGCCTCATCCAGCGACTGGAGGAAATGGACAATCCACGGATGCTAGCAGTGGTCTATAATAACATTGCCAAGATTTATCTCTCGAGAAATGAATTAAAAAAAGCAGAAGGGTATGCTTACAAAGCTATTGAGAGTACACGAGATATCAACTCCAGGTTTGAAGAGAAGAATGTTTGGGAGAACCTCAGTAAGATTTATGCCAATGGGGATAATTTTGAAAGAGCCTTTGAAAGTCATGTGAAATATGCTGAGCTCAATCAGCAGCTGTTCAGTGAAGAGAATATTCGAAAGATCGAACAACTCAAGGGACAGTATGAAATGGAGCAGCAGGAGGTAGAAAATGAGTTTTTACGAAAACAAAGCGAACTCAACGAACAGGTGATCCGTACCCAGCGCATCATGATCACTGTTTCGGTGATCGGTATACTCTTATTTCTCACCATGACCATCATTTCCGTAAGGGGATACTTGGTGAAAAAGAAACTATCCAACGAAATCAGTAAGCAGCGGGACGAGATTAGCCGTGACAAGGAGCTCATACAGCAGCAATCAGATAAACTAATGGAACTGGACAAGGCTAAGTCACGATTTTTTGCGAACGTATCCCATGACTTGCGCTCACCATTGAGTTTGATCATTGGCAACCTGGAGATGCTGCGTGAAGACGAGGATGTCGTGCTCAGCTCCAGAGCCATCAAAAATCTTGAAACAGGCTATAAAAACTGTAAGAGACTTCTCTACCTCACCGATGAGATCAATGACCTGACCAAGCTGGAGGAGGGTAAAATCAACCTGAAGAAAGAAGTGGTTCGGTTTGGCTCTTACCTGGAGATGTTGGCCGAAATGTTTGTGGGGACAGCCGAGTACAAAGGCGTAAAGCTCACCTGTAAGAACAATATTCGAAAGGAAGAAACGGTCTTCATTGACCCACGACAGTTCGAGAAGATATTTTATAACCTGGTGTCCAATGCAGTGAGACATACTTCACGTGGTGATAAGATTACCATTGAGACCTTTATCGAGCAGGACAACATCCTGCTTCACATCACCGATACCGGTGAGGGGATCGCTCAGGAGAGTTTGCCTTATGTTTTTGATCGGTTTTATCAGTCAAAAAATAACGAATACAGGAGTAGGGAAGGGCTGGGGATAGGTCTGGCGCTGGTGAAAGAGCTGGTAGAGTTACACAATGGTAAAATCACTGTGGAGAGCACCCTTGGGCTGGGCACGTCCTTCAAGCTGAGTTTCCCCAAAGTGGTATCAGAGTCTGAGCACCTTACGGTTCCACATACATTTACTTATGTGTCTGAGCGCAAGCACCTCTATGACGATCTGGATAGAGAAGAACGAGCCGGAGCCAGTGTGCCCAAGACCGAGGAAATGGAAACCATACTTATTGTGGATGACCACCCGGAGATCAGGTACCACATCAGGCAAATTCTTGAAGACGATTACCACATCATAGAGGCGGCCCATGGTATAGAGGCACTTGAACTGCTCAAACATAATGAGGTAGACCTGATGATCTCAGACCTGATGATGCCCTGGATGGATGGCTTTGAGCTAATAGAGTCCATCAAATCCAACCCTGAGTTAAGCAAAATACCCATTCTGGTAGTCTCTGCGCGCATTTCGGACTCGGATCAGGAGAAGGTGCTCTATCAGGGCATTAATGATTACCTGCAAAAACCCTTTCAAAAGAAGGAGTTGATGCTCAGAATTGGTAATCTGTTGCAACAGAAGAAGAATTATGAGGACTCAGAAGGGGATGTTTTTGGCAGACTGGCCGACAAGCAAAACCTGGACACTGTAGAAAAAGATATCCTGTCTCGGCTGGAGCAGATCGTAATGGAGAAAATTGATGACGAGAACCTATCGGTCTATGACCTGGCAGATGCCATGGCTGCCAGTGAGCGTCAGGTGTACCGACTGGTGAAGAAGATTACAGGTCTTACGCCTTTCGAATATGTCTCAGAGGTAAGGCTTAAATACGCTGAATATTTGATCAGGAAAGGAAAAGTGAAGAATGCCTCCGAAGCAGCGAGAAGCATTGGACTGAAGAACGTAACCGCCTTTGGCAAGCAGTATGAGAAAAAATTTGGAGTAAAGCCTTCAGAAGCTATTAAAGGCTAGTCTTCAGTTTGAAGACTGGCCTGAATAAGCGATTTCGGTAAGTTGTGCCTGATAAAATGAGTCAAAATAACTGTTTCGCATGCTTGGATTCCCTACGAATACATCATCATTTTGAAAAAACTCATTGGTTTTTTTGCTATTAAGAAGCTTGTTTAATCCTCTGGAAATTTTATTTTTTCTATCACCCATGGTTTCTCAGTAATAAATAAATTGGTCATTGGAGGCTTCTTTGGCCTTATTGACAAGCGTAATGCCCATTATCATGAGTATTAGCGTAGCACAGAAAATGATCAATTTGTTGAACATATTACAGGAAAGGCAATGATTTGATAGACCACCCCTAAAGAATGTGGAAAAAAATTAATTAATTCTTAAGGAGTCCTGTCTCACCGAGGCCACACCATAGTAGCCAAGTACCTGAGTGGTACTACTCAGGTAGTGTAGATTGCCTTTCACGGGAGCTGGAGAGACAGAGGATACGGTGCCCAATGTGGTGGTCTGTGACTTGATAAGACTCAGGTATTCGTAAGCTTTTTGCGATATTTCCAGTTTTTCCACTGTGATTTTATCACCCAGCTGATATTCAAAATTGGTGAAGTCATTTTGGTAAGCATTACCATCAAAGAAACGGTCACTGAGGAGGACTAAATATTCGGGATCAGAGAAAAGTGTGTCATTTTTGTACAATTTCCATCGGTAGTAATTTCTCGCGCTTCCTTCATCTTTCGCAAACGCAATAGGATAGTACACTTTCTCATCTATTTGAGGATCTTCTTCAGACGGCCGCAGGTAAAAGTCGAAAGCGAGACTGTCGATCTGTGTGCTGGGCTGAATCATCTCCATATTTGATTCAACAATGCTGCCATTGGGCATACTGATCCGTATCCAGTAGGAGCTATTGGGCTGACCCGCAAAGGGGATGTCAGAGAGGTATAGCCCATTCGATTGATGGGAAAAGGTAAACTGTTCGTTGCGGCTGCTTCTGACCTGTATTTCGGCATCCGAAACAAAACGATTGGCTTCACTGCTTAGGAATTCCTGGGATCTGGAAAGCCTGACATATTGTTGGGTGTCCTGGTCTGTCAGCCAGCCCTCCACCACCAGAAAAGAAGACGAGGCGGTAGGGAGGTCATCTGTGCCACATGCCAGTAGAATAATCGCGAGCGATATGGTAAGAATGTGCTTCAAAACTTAAAGTTGTAAGTGATGGCCGGGATTACCGAATCGAAAATGGTGTAAGGCTCAATGGTGGTCACCCCCGACTGTTTATCTTCCTTGAAGAAATAGGAGTACACATTGTTCCTGCCATAAGCATTGTAAACCACCAGGGTCCAGTAATCTTCGAAACGTTTTGGGGTACCGTCTGCTTTGAATTGTTTTCCCTGCCATTTTACAGATAAGTCCAGTCGGTGATAGTCTGGTAGACGACTCTGGTTTCGATTACCGAAATGAGGAATCAGGTTGCCTTCATAAATGTATTTGCCCAATGGCAGGGTAAAAGGTCTGCCAGAATTGTATTTGAAGCTGAAAGATCCGCTGAGCCTGGGGAGAAACTTATAGATACCTACCAGCGATATATCGTGTTTTTTATCATAGTTGGAAGGAAAGTATCGACCGTTGTTAATGGTTTCCTCATCAAATTGCCCAGCCACTTTGATTTCACTTCGGGAGAGGGTGTAGCTCAGCCATCCGGTAAATTTGCCCTCATTCTTTTTAAGGAAAAATTCCAGACCATATGCTCTACCCATTCCGGTAAGCAGCTCGGTTTCAGGATTGGGATTGAAGAGGAGGTCTGCTCCATCCTTGTATTGCACCAGATTGACCAGCCGCTTGAAATAGCCATCCACATAGGTTTCCCACTTATTGTCTTTAAAGTTCTGATAGATACCTAGAGAATAGTGATGGGAAGTGGTAGGTGCGATGTGAGAGTCGCTTAGTTTCCATATATCCGTTGGGGCGGGAGTGATGGTGCTGGAGATCAGGTGGAGGTATTGCAGAGATTTGGTGTAGCTGGCCTTGACGCTGGCTTGCTCACTGAGGCGATAAGATACTGACGCCCGCGGCTCCCATCCGTAGTAGGACTTCATGATTTCCAGAGCGCCGAAGTTCAGTGTATCCGTAATGCTCTCATTGCTTCTGGGAAGCTCCGGGTCATATTGGTAGATGGTGCCAGCACCTAAATAATGGAGAGCGGAAATCCTGAAACCATAGAGGGCAGAAAACTTTTTCCCCAATGTGGCTTCGTGACTCAGGTAGATAGCACTTTCTACGCCATGTTCTGAATCCAGATAAAGGGGATTGGATGAAGAGGTTTGCTCATCAAAGGGAATTCGGTCCCCGGGTTTGAGTCTGTGAAATATGGTGCTGCCACCAAATTTGAGTTCATGCTTTGGGGTAATCACATACCCCCAATCGGACTTAGCGGTGTAGTCAATGATCCTGGACTTTCCTATAAAACTGGCAGCTTCTCTTGGCTGGGTGATTTTGTAATTGTATTCACTCAGAATGGCCGAAAAATTCGCAAATACCCTACGGCCAAAGAGATGATTCCACCTGAGAGAGAAATTGCGGTTGCCCCAGTTTCTCACCGTCTCAAAAGTGTTGGTATTCCGGTCATTGCCGAAATACCCCGAAAAGTAGAAGGTATTCTTTTTGTTGTACTTGAGATTGATCTTGGCATTCAGATCCTGAAAGCTGGTGCTTGTATTATTATCCAGGGATAAATCGAAAATGGATTGCCTGCCCGAAAGGATAAATGAGCTTTGCTTTTTCTTGATGGGCCCCTCAGCGATGAAGCGGGCAGATACTAAGCCGATACCTCCAGTGAAGTGATAATTTTGATCGTCTCCTTCTTTTTGATGAACTGAGATCACCGATGACGCCCTGCCTCCATAGCTCGGTGGGATGAACCCTTTCATGATCTCCACATTATTCACAGCTTCCGGATTGAAGACCGAGATCAAGCCATAAAGGTGGTTTGGGTTGTAGACAGTCGCTTCATCCAGGAGAATGAGGTTTTGATCCGTACTGCCCCCACGTATGTTCAGGCCGTTGGCATCTTCCCCCAGCGTTTTGATGCCGGGGAGCAGTGTGGCGCCCTGCAGCACGTCTACTTCGCCCAGGAAGTAGGGGATTTGCCCTTCTGTGCTCAGGTTGAGGGTATTGATGCCCGGGATCAGGCTGGATACATTAAAATCCGGCTCAATTGCAGAAATGGTTATTTCATTGAGCTCATTCACCTTTTGAGACAGCATGAAATTTCGGATGTGCCCTTTACTCAGATCAATGGTGTCCAGAATGTCTTCGTATCCGATAAAGCTGACTCTCACCACATGCTCACCTGCGGAAAGTGAAAGTGAGAAGTAGCCGTAGCTATTGGTAATCACACCATTCAGGCTACCGGGTTCGTATACAGCAGCGCCTATTAGTGCCTCGCCGCTCTCCAGGTCACGTACTGTTCCTCGTATGGTTTGGAGTTCCACTGTTGGCTTTTCGTAGCTAATAGCCACAATATTGCCGTTTACGGTATAATTAATTCCTGTTTGAGTTTTCAGTGCTTTCAGGAAGTCTTCAAAAAGAAGTTGGCTGCTTTTGAAATTGCATCGAGCATTTGGGAGCTTGCTACTACTATAGGCAATGGGAAATCCCTGGGCTTTGGCGGTTTGCAGTGCAGAATCGAGGGTATAGGTGTAGGTAGCCAATGTGATGGGCCTCTTCAGGATTTCCTGAGCCGTGCCTGTCGTGCAAAACAGGGAAAAAATCAAAACGAAAAAGGCTAGGAGAAATTTTGGCATTAATTCCTGAAACGAATCTTTACGAAGATCGATTGACTTTTTTGCCGCAAAAATAAAGCTTAATTACAACCCTTACCGGAAAATTTGATGTTATCTCCGGAGATGTGACTTTTAGCGTTGAGGATGGTGGAAATGATGTCCACCACATTTTCAAGGGGAGTTTCATCAAACTCGGCAGTTATTCTGCATTGTCTGATGGATTTGTTGGTACTTATTTTTACCTGATAGTAGCGTTCCAGCAGTGGGAGCACCTGGTCAAGTGGCTCGTTTTCAAACTTGAACTGACCGGTTTTCCAGCCTAAGTGATTCATGTTGGGGGCAGTAGCCACTCGTATACTTCCCTGATTGGTAGCGCTGGCCTGCTGACCTTTGTACACCATTCTCTTGTCTTGCTCGGTTTCTACTCTCACGGTGCCGGAGGTCACCAGTAGTTGCAGACCTCTTCGTGTGTTCAGATTAAATGAAGTGCCCAGTACGGTCACTTTGCCGGATGCTGAGGTGATGATAAAAGGAACGTTTCCTTTGGTGACTTCAAAATAGGCTTCACCTTTAAGGTTTACAGCTCTTTTTTCAGGAAAGCTGGTCTCTTCATATCGAATTTGACTGTTTTTGGCCAATGTGATAACCGATCCGTCTGGGAGCACTACTTCTTGTAGTTGGTCCGAGGAAATTACCTCCGAGAGAGTTGCCGGGGCCTTGGTGTCAATATTTTGAGTAACTGCATAGCCCAATCCGAACAGCACCACAAGAACCGCGGCGATTCTCAATAGCCATGGGGTAACGGACCTTTTGGGTACGAGTTGGGTATGAAGCTTGTTCCATGCCGCATCCACATCCACAGGTTGATCAAACTCACTCATTTCCATGAACAAATCGAAATCATCCTGCTCTTCCAAATTCTGAGCTTTGGAAGGGGTTCCCTGATTATATTTTTGGATCCAGTTGGACATTTGGTTGTAAGGCAATGAATAGGGGGGACACCCCTAAGGTTGCGAAATATATTTATTTTATTCGGTGATTTTTCAATTCGTCACTCAGTGTTTCCTTTAATTTTTTTAGTGCAATGCTCATTTGATTTTCCACGGTCTTTACTGAAATCTCCAGGTCTTCGGCTATTTCAGGATAGGTGAGTCCGCCATACCGACTCAGCACAAATATGTTTCTGCATTTCTCAGGAAGTTGATCTATTGCATACTGGATTTTCTTTTTCAGGAGTCGGGTGTCGTCCACAAACATTACTGACTCACTCGCTTCAGAAATTCCTGACAGATCTGTCATCGATTGTTGTCTTGGGAGCTCCAGTTTGATGTAATTCAAACACTTGTTCTTGACCGATGAGAACAGGTAAGACTTTAACTCCCCTCTGAGCTCTATTTGTTGGCGTTTTTCCCAGATGTACATAAAGACCTCCTGAGCCATTTCTTCACCAATGTCAGCGTTTCTGACCATGCTGGTTGCAAATCTGGCCAATGGGGCATA
Source organism: Marinoscillum luteum (assembly GCF_044005705.1). NCBI lineage: Bacteria > Pseudomonadati > Bacteroidota > Cytophagia > Cytophagales > Reichenbachiellaceae > Marinoscillum > Marinoscillum luteum. The sequence continues at coordinate 270,549 of NZ_JBIPKE010000012.1, forward strand.
ATACCTCCTGAAGATTACCTCGTATGATTTGAGGTTACCGCCCTTTATTTCCAGAAACAGCTGATGATCGTTTGGTTCAGTGCTCATTTAGTTGATAGAGGAGTGTTGGGCAGCCTCCAGGGACTTGAGTAAAACAATAAGGGATGGATTAAATATCGACCCGTAATAATAATTTTCGGCCATCACGCAGACCACCATTTGCTGGTCGGGTATGATGTACAGGTTTTGGCCTGCTTCGCCAGAGAGAAAGTAGGTATTTCGCACCTGAGACAGGTATCTGCTAAGGAAATCTTCTGTAAATATCCACCAGCCATATCCCACACTGTAGTCCAATGAGGTTTGGACTTTGGTGGTGGTGACCTCTAGTATCCATTCACGATCTATCAGCCGCTGCTTATTCACCCAGCGCCCCTCCTGTAGGACCAGGTAGCCGATCTTCGCAAAATCCAGAGTGGTCATTTTGAGTCCGTTGGCGCAGTTGAGGGTGCCGTCAGGGGAGGTTTCCCACTGGTAGCCGGTGATATTAAGTGGCTCTAACAGATGGGTATTAATGTACTCTTCCAGTTGGCCGGTGGGCAGTACATTTTGAATAATTCTAGCAATGACCAGTCCCATGCCCGTGTTGATAACAAATCTCAGACCAGGGTCTGCCTCCAGTGATTTACCAAGAATGTATGCGGGCCAGTCACTTGTACTACGCATTTTTTGAAAATCACTATCGCCTCTTTGGATGTTGACATGAGGCTCATTCCAGCTGATGCCTGATTTATGTGTCAGGAGGTGCCTGATCGTGATTTCACGCTTCTTGGGACTGTTAGAGAAGATCGCTTCATATTCTGGTAGGTATGAGTAGATCGGATCATCCAGACTTTGAATATATCCGTCTTTAAGGATTTGATCCAAAAGCAATACGATGATTGAGAACGCAGACTTACCTATCGGCTTGAGTTGATTACGGGCAGAGAAGTTGTAGTAATTTTCAAAAACCAGTTGATCATTTTTGAGGATGATCAGCCCGGTGACCAGGTTGTGGTCTCCTGCTATCAATGCTTCATTGAGGGCATACAAGGCATCAGCATCAAGGCCTACCTCAGCCGGCTGGCTATACTTCCAGATGTTTTGATCCTTAGGTAGGTCATCTCCCAGATAGCATCCAGAAAGTGCAAGAAAAATACCTAAGACGTAGAATTTATTCATTTGAAGTATCCTGCCTTTAAACCGAAACCAGCGGTGAACCCCGAAAATTCCCCTGAGTCTGTGCCAGTCAGAGAAAGATTGTAGATTTTCCGATAGCCAGAAGTTATAAAAAGTTTGAGATACCTGAAAGGTACCCCACTTATCTGGATTTCGGGTTTGATCAAATCAAACTCATCTCTGGAAAAATCAGCCCGGGAGTCTGTACGTTCCCAGATCATGTCTCCATGTCCATAGTTGAGTCTTATATCAAGTTCGAACTGATTTATACGTAAAACCTGCATGCCGAGATAGCCTCCGCCAAACATATATTCAAGTTTAAAGCTGTTGGGGAAAACAAGGGTCTTTTCATAATTCCCCTTGAAAGTACTGAGGAATACACCTCCGGAAACCCTGCGATAGGAGAGCCCAAATCCGATTTGATCACAGGCGTACGGCCCGCCGGGCCCCGGGGTAACTTCTATCAGCGGTTCCAAATAAAGGCCATATTGATAAAGTGCCTGATCATGGTATCTGGCAGTGTCCGCAGTATTCAGGGTGTCCAGACTTCTTTCCTGGGCAAATAGCCTGGCCATGGTACATGTAAGGAGGATGATAAAGACTATTCGCATATACTATGAAGCTGGCGGCTTAGCGTACCGTAAACTTACCTTTTTGAATATTTTTTTGTAGCGATGCAACCTTATTAATTTACTCAAGTCCTTTGTACGAAAATTGTTTAATGGGATTGGAAGCTTCAACCGTCAACCTACATTTTGAGATCATAGAGAGATGCCGTCATGGAGATGAGGCTGCGCAGTATGAACTGTACAGGCTCTACTCAAAGGCGATGTTTAATACTGCATTTAGAATATGTGGGGCCAGAGAGGAAGCGGAGGATGTGCTGCAGGAGTCCTTTTTGAGTGCATTTAAACACATTGCTTCTTACAGAGCCGAAGCTTCATTCGGAGCCTGGCTGAAGAGAATAGTGGTGAACAAGGCCCTCTCGGCCCTGAAGAAAAACGCCAGAGAGGCCCTGATGCTGGAAGAGGTAGTGGATGAGCACCAGTATGAAGTTCAGAACAACGATACACCCGCGACCATCGACGTGGATCGGGTAAGAATGGCAGTGATGGAGCTGCCCACAGGATTCAGAAGTGTGTTGTCGCTCTATTTATTCGAAGGGTACGACCACAAGGAGATTAGTGAGATATTGGGGATTTCCGAGTCTACATCCAAAACCCAATATAAAAGAGCGAAAGATAAATTGAGATCACTATTAGAAAAGGAGGTAAGCCATGGATGATCAGTTAGAAAGATTCATTTCAGAAAATAGGGCCGCTTTTGATCAGGAGGAACCCTCACCCCAGGTGTGGAGCGAAATCTCCAGAAAACAACGGCGCCCTGGTATCTGGGTGGGATGGTGGAAGGTGGCAGCGATCTGCTTTCTTATTTCCACAGTTTACCTGATTGTAGACCGGCATCAGTCTGATGGAGGTGCTATACTTGAGCCTGGGGATGAGCTTGCGGAATTTGCCTTGGTGGAGGACTATTATACCTCCATGATTGCCCAGCGAAAATCCCAGCTCGCTGAATTATCCGATTCCGAACTGCGTAGAAATTTCCTTCTGGAAATACAGCGGTTGGATGATCGGTATGCTGAGCTAAAAGAAACCTATACCGCTCAGAATGCCAGTGTGATGCTGTCAGATGCCATGATTAACAACCTGAAGCTGAGAATAGATATTCTGGATCAGCAACTAAGAATTTTGAAAGAACTAAAAGACCAAGAAAATGAGAATGTATCCCAAATTGAAATTTGAGCTAATGGCGTTGTTGTTACTGTGCACCTATTACGGGTATTCAGGTGTGCTGGAGGAGAAGAAGCAAGTGATAGAGAAGTCATATGACGTCACCGAAAAGACCGCTTTTGAAGCGACCAATCAATTCGGAGATGTGCATGTAAACACCTGGGACCAGAAGAAACTCAAAGTGGTGGTGGAGATCACTGCCAATGGGAAAAGTGAGGAACGTGCACAGAAGATGCTGGACAGGATCAGTATTCAGATTGTGACCAAGGGAAGTCTCATCTCATTTGTCACAGCCATGGATGGCAATATGAATGCAAAAGGAGATGAGTCATTCAGGATAGACTACACTGTAAACCTCCCGGCTGGCAATAAAGTGGCTGTGACCAACAAATTTGGAGATATCTATCTGGGTAACCGGACTGGTGATGTCGACCTGGACCTGAGCTATGGAAACCTGAAGGCGGAAGACATTCAGGGGTATCTGGAACTTGAGCTCTCGTTTGGGAAGGGATTTCTTGGTAACACGGGCAAGTCTCACATCGAGGTGAAATATTCTGAGCTGGATATGGGGAACGCCACTAGCATAGAGATGGAACAACAGTTTTCGGATGTGGAGATCGGTGATGTAGATGAATTGGAGATTGAGAGTAAGTATGGCGCTGTGACCCTGGGCACTGTAGGGGTAGTGGACTCTGATGTGCAGTTCTCCGGATTCAAAATAGAACGATTGCTCAAGAGTCTGTATATGGAAGCCAACTACGTGTCGGAGTTCGAAATCAAGAGTCTGAGTAAGGATTTCACAAAAGTGTCTTTTTTTGGAAAGTTCAGCACGATCAACATCCGCCTGGAAGAGGGATTGAAGGCTGACCTGGAGGCTGAGTTTAGTTTTTCCAATATGAATTCCAGTATTTCAAACATGGAAACCTATTACAGGGTAAAAGAAGATCACAGAAGTGAATACAAAGCGAGAATAGGTGGGGGTGATCCTAATAAAAAGATCATTGTGAAGTCGAGCTATGGTGATCTGCGGCTCAGGTGATTTCCTCAGAAAAGGCCCGTGAGCTCGAAGTTCTCTTTGGTAGAGTCTTTGATTTTGCCACCCTCACATTTAATCACACGCGCAGGAAATTTTTGAAGAAGGTGATGGTTGTGCGTGGCCATCACCACTGAGGTGCCGCTTTTGTTGATCTCGAGGAAGAGCTTCATGATGCCGTCAGAGACCTCTGGGTCGAGATTTCCTGTGGGCTCATCAGCAAATAGGATCTGGGGCTCATTGATCAGCGCACGGGCGATTACCACACGCTGCTGTTCACCACCACTCAACTGATGGGGCATTTTGGAAGATACAGAGCCCAGTCCTACACGCATTAGCACCTCGGCCAGCCGGCTCTTCATTTTCGACTTTTCTTTCCACCCGGTAGCTTTCATGACAAAGTACAGATTCTCTGCCACGCTCCGGTCATAAAAGAGCTCAAAGTCCTGAAAAATAATGCCGATTTTCCTTCGTAGATAGGGGACATCAGAGGATTTGATTCCTCTGATGTCATATCCCACTACTTTAATATCTCCCAATCTGAGTGGCAGATCGCCGTACAGCGTTTTCAGGAGTGAAGATTTACCACTGCCTGTTCTTCCTACCAGATATAAAAACTCACCCTTGCCAATATCAAACGTGATCTCACTCAGTACCGTGGCATGATCCTGAAAGATGTTGGCATTCCTGATGGAAACAATGGGTTCGTCTGAGAAGGACATAATGTTAGATTTCCAATTTTTGAAGCTTTCCGAAAGGGAGCTCATCGATTACCGCTTTGAGCTCCGCTTCTTTCCCCTCCAATCCAAATTTCTCCAGTTTCTGAAGGGGTCTGTCAGCCCTGAAATAGGCAATGAGTACAAATTTGTCATCTCGTAGTTGGATGTAGTCCGGAATCTTGGCCTTCCCCTTTACTTTAATGATATACATGGTAGCAGCACATACGTTCATCATCCAACTATCAGATGTGCTTACTTGTTGCCTTTTTTGTAATCGGCGAGGAATTTTTCCAGGCCACTGTCAGTCAAAGGATGCTTTAGCAAGCCAGTGATGACAGATAGGGGACAAGTGACTACATCCGCACCGATTTCGGCACATTGGATCAGGTGCATGTTATGTCTTACAGATGCAGCAAGCACCTCAGTTTCAAATTCGTAATTGTCAAAGATCTGAACGATCTGCTCAATCAATGTGAGGCCATCAAACCCAATATCGTCCAATCTGCCGATGAAAGGAGAGATGTAGCTGGCACCAGCTTTGGCTGCTAATATGGCCTGACCTGCGCTGAAAATCAAGGTGCAATTGGTTCGGACCCCCTCATCTGTAAGGGCCTTGATTGCTTTTACTCCGTCTTTGATCATCGGGATTTTCACCACGATCTTATCATCAATTTTGGCCAGCTCTTTACCTTCTTTGAGCATAGCTTCATACTCAGTAGAGATCACTTCAGCGCTTACATTGTCATCTACTATGTTGCAGATGTCTTTGTAGTGTTTCAATATATTGTCCTTACCTGTGATTCCTTCCTTGGCCATCAAAGATGGATTGGTGGTCACACCATCCAATACGCCCAGGTCATAGGCTTCCTGAATCTCATCAAGGTTTGCTGTGTCTATGAAAAATTTCATGTGTTCTTTTCTGTTTGTATGATTAAAAAATATGACTTAAAATTAGGACAATGTGGGGAAACAAAAAAGGCAAACGAAATGTCGCACCGCTACAACCGCCTACCCTTGCTACCTTCCGGTCCTGGGGGATTCAGCAGGAGCTGGTCGCATCCGTTTGCCAGGTTGCAAAGGTAACAAAGAAATGCCCTTAAGATGAAATTATAATTCAGAAATAGATCGATATTCTTCGCTATGATAGTCGCCACCTGCTCTATCTGGCTCAGCATCATTATCCAGGCTTTCATTATCCTCCTCCAAATCAGAGAAATAGCTATCCGGCACGTCATCGTACTCCATATAGTCCTGAGCATCTATGTCATTTTCTCTCATGTTAAATCTCATTTGATTCACTGGCTAAATTATCCACAAGCACGCTTAAAGAAATCACTGGGTAGGTTATCTCTTGTTTAGAAGATTGTTATGTTAAAACTTTCCGAATAGGATTTCAGATGTAACCTTCTCAAATGCGTGGATAATGTTTGTATTACTACGCGTAAGGGGTGTATTTTTGTGAAGTTTTATACTTCAAACTCAATAAGAATATGGGAAAAGGAGATAGAAAAACACGCAGAGGTAAAATAGCCAAAGGAACCTATGGTGTCAGAAGACCCAAGAACACAACCGGGAAAGCTGAAGCACCAAAAAAAGGCAAGAAAAAGTAACACAGGCCGTTTAAGTGTGATTGGGCATTAACCCCGGCATTTCCACGGATTATTCCAGAAACATTGTTGGGGCCCTGCGAGGTGGTATATTTTATGAGAAAAATTCTGATCATTCTGTTAATAGTAACTGCCGGACAGGGAGCGTATGCCCAGGTGAAGGGGTTTGTGGGGCTGAAAGGTGGAGGACATCTGAGTACCGCGTATATCGAACATACGATCTATAACACCTTTATGAATACCGGGTTCATTCCCGGTTATCAGGGTGGATTGATGCTTAAATTATTCACGAATAGGTCCAGTACCTCATTTCTCAATGCCGGACTGCAATCTGGCCTGGCTTATGAGCAGAAGGGGTGGAAGCAAACTTTTGCTACAGATGAACCCACTTACCATATCAAGATGTCTTACCTCAATTTTCCGGTGGAGGCCATGGCCTATGCGGGAAAAGGCAATACTAAGTTTTTCTTTACATTAGGGATGTTTACCGAGTGGCTCGTCAATGTGGAGAAAGATCCTGATCCCGATCCTGACAACATGGGGACTGGTGTGGAGTTTTATACCTATGAGGAAAACCGCGACCGAACCTTTGGGTATGGAGTGCGATTATCTCTGGGTGTGCAGCATGAATTTCCTTTTGGGGCCATTCACCTAGATGGGTTTATCTCCTATAGTGTGAGCAGTCTTATGAAAACGGAGGATTTAGATAACCGCCTCCCGGATCTCAGTAATCATTATCTGGCTGGTTTTACCGTTGCCTACATGATTCCTTTCGGGAAGATGGATTTTTAGGGTAACTTTCTGTACCCAAAAACCCATCATTATCATGAACCTCGGAGCCCTCAAGTACCTCAGTGTACTTTCCTTGCCTGTTCTGGCTTATTTCTCATTTCATAGTACGGGGTGGCTGACCTTTTTGCCCTTGCTGGAGGCTTTTATGATCATTCCGATCCTTGAGCTTTTTTTTAAGCCAGACCCTGATAATTTCTCGGAGGTAGAGGAACAGAAGCGATTGGAAAATCCTATTTATGATCTTTTAGTTTATCTGGTGGTGCCTATACAACTAGCCTGCGTGTGGTGGTTTCTTGAGTCCATGACTCAATCGGTAGAGCTATTGACCAGGATAGGAAGAATCACCGCCATGGGGATGCTCTGTGGGGTGATGGGGATCAATGTGGCCCATGAATTGGGACACAGGAAGCGAAAGTATGAGCAACAAATGTCTAAACTGTTGCTGCTGACCTCACTGTACATGCATTTTTTCATCGAACACAACAGAGGTCATCACAAGCATGTGTCTACCGCTGAAGACCCCTCGTCTGCGCGATTGGGAGAGTCTTTATATGCTTTTTGGATCCGATCGGTGGTGCTATCCTACCTCTCCGCATGGAAGTTGGAAGCTGGCAGGCTGAGAAAGAAAGGTCAGCGTACCTTTTCGATACATAACGAAATGCTCCAATTTCAGGTGCTCCAATTAACATTCCTACTTGTGGTTGGTTATGTATATGGGTGGGCAGTAATGCTGTATTATGTTCTTGCAGCGATCATGGGCTTTCTATTGCTGGAGACCGTCAATTACATTGAGCATTACGGACTGTCCAGGAATAAAACCGATCGAGGCTATGAACGTGTGATGCCGGCTCATTCATGGAATTCTGATCATCTGGTAGGTCGAATTATGCTTTTTGAGCTTTCACGACACTCTGATCATCATTACATAGCCAGCAGAAAATACCAGGTGCTGAGACATATGGATGAAAGCCCCCAAATGCCAACGGGGTATCCGGGTATGATGTTGATGGCCACAGTGCCTCCATTGTGGTTTTACGTGATGGATAGTAGAATAGGGGAGTATCGCAATGATTGATTGATAATATTATTAAATCATTAAAAATAGTGAATATTATTTGAATTTAGTTCAATAATATTTCTAATTTTGTATGAAATCATTAAAACCGTTTAAAAGTAATCAAAATGGCAGCAGAAAAAATTGAAAAAGCACTGGTAGAAGCTAAGGACAAGCTTTCTCAACTTGGTATTGAGGAGCAGCTGGTTTCAGAAATCGAATGGTGTTTGGGGAGCTACGCTCATGACCAAAATGCCGAAGGTCTTTATGTTAAAGGGGCAGAGGCGTACACAGCTCTTGAAAAGTTTAAGAAAACGAACGCCCGGAAGGTATCGAAGAAGTTATTGGATGATCTGGAGAAGGCGATCAAATCCAAGTAAAAGAAAAATTTAAGTTGTATTAAAAAAGGCTATCCCTGTCTCGAGAAGAGGAAGAGAAAGCCTTTTTTTATGCTCTAAAGAAGAAGTTCTATTTTTTGGGGATCAGGTGTTGATCAGCTATTGACCTCAGATAGCTTCTTTTAGTGCTAATACTTGGGTCTGAATAAATATATGCCGAAAGATCCGCAACCACACCGGGCTTGTAGCCTAGGGCCAAAGCAAGACGTTCACAAAACTGTATTTCACTCTGATAGATTTTTCCATCTACTTTCATGAGTTGAATGACATCAAACAGGTAAGTGAATTTTTCATCGGGCGGTAAATTCTTAAGGTTAGGAATGGGTCTGGGGTTGTCTATGATCAACTCCACCTCTTCCCTGGAAAGTCCACAACGCTCTCCTATTTTATGAATCAGTTTACTCTCTTCTTCGGCTAGAAATTTATCAGCCATCGAAAGGTGAACCAGAATGCTCAGTTGTTCTTCATTGGATAACATAGTGTGAAGATAATTCAAAAAATGAAAACCTATCTCAAAACTATTCTTGATTTATGCAGGAGGCCTGTAGGTGAACTGATACTGATAATGTGAGTGCCATTGATAATGTATTCCGGAATCATCAGATCGGCACCCGTGCTTTCGGGAATCAGGTGTGTCTGAAAGGCTAATTTACCTTCCGGGGTGTACATGATAATGTCTACAGAAACACCAGGAAGCAGGTTTTTAATGTTCATCGTCCGGTTTCCATTTTCCAGTAGTGTGGGGTAAATTTCTGTTTCACCAGTGTGACTAGGCACTATGTAGCGAACCTCAGAATGCTCCCATTTACCATCATAGTCTATTTGGCGAATGCGATAATAGCAACTTCTGATGAGCGGTAAATCTTCGTAAGTATACACGGATACTCCCTTGTAATTACCCTTTCCTTTCAGTTGCCCGATTACGCTCCAGTTTTCACCATTGTATGATTTTTCCACATGAAACCACTCGTTGTTAATTTCCTGAGCTGTTGACCAGGTGATTTTTGGTCGTTGATTATTGACCAGTGACACATCTACGGAAAGCCAGGTTACGGGTAGTGCACCTTCTCCGGCGTATGGAGATCCCACATCGCTGCCAGAGCCGCCGCCCTGTGCCGGGATGGTATGGGCATATCCTGTAGGCGTGCTAGTGGCGTCATTGCTTTGGGCCCAGCTGGAGCCGGTGTTGTTGTCTGATGCCAGTGATTGGAGATAGATGCTTTTACCGTCTGATGATCCCACGGCAGGCCAGCTGCCACTTCCGTTCTGATAGGTCACTTCATCCAGGGCATTGGTAAGGTTGCCATCATCATAATAGGCACTATTGCCCCACAAACCTAGTGACATTCCTGTATTGGAGAGGTCTGGCAGGTTAACGGAGAGTGTCGGTATGGTATTCCCCGTTGCCCACGCCGCTTGAAAATCTGCATCTGTAATGTTCTGATCTATGAGTATGACGCCTTCATTTGGAGCCAGGGTGTAGCTTTCTGTTATCGGGGTCTCGCCAGCACTTCCTGAGTTATCGTACAATATAAAACCTTCCAGATCTATTGGAACAATTGAGTTATTATAGACTTCCACCCACTCATAGTCAGGTTCCGCGCTGTTAGGGTCATACATGATCTCTGTGATCAAAATATCAGGATGACTATTGCCAACGTTTACCACGATATTGTCAATGGCAAATTCATCTCTGGCACCACTGCCAGACGCATCGTCAAATTGCCAGGAAAGATAAAAATTAGCTCCGCTGTCCCATGATAGACCATAGATCGTCTTACTGACGGAGTACTTTACCCATTCTGGGCTACCATCCGCAGTTGTTGTAGTTGTGACCTTTTTGGAGTCCACTGTTTCGTAGGTGGTATTGTCCGAGCTGAAAGCCAAATCAATCGCACTAGAAGCATTTTGATCATTATATACATATACATCATAAGAGACAGTGACTGTTCGGATGGTCGTAGCGACAATGTCGTTTTGGAGCTTCAGTCGCAAACTGCCAGGTGTCATATCTGTGTCATTGGCTTGGAATCCGAGCGCATAGTCAGGCGATAGAATGGTGGCCGTATTGAAGGCATAGAGCGCACTTAAGGCAACACCACCCTGCGAAATACCTCCGGTGAAGTCTCCCAGGAGGCCTGTTCCGTCGAAAGGGACATCACCATCACTCATACCATATATAGCCCATGCCCGTGAATCGAGCTGACCCAGAGTGACCGGAAGATTCACCAATCCAAGTCCTTGCAGGGGCCCCAGATTCACCCCGAGGAGGGTATTATCAAAGTCGATGGTGTGGTCTGTATCAAGTGAATTGATGCTTAATTGAGCACTGCTGGAATAGAATGCCAGCAGCATCAGTAGAATTGTTTTGGTTTTAAGTAGAGTCATTTTATGCGGTAATTTGATCTCAACACAATGATACCTAGGTGGATAGGACCTGATGGAGTAAAAACGTTCAGTGATACGTTTTTCTCGTTGGAATTTTTTTAAACGAAGTACTTGGAATTGATTTTATGCCTGTTGTACATTAGCGGCATGATTAGAACAAACACATACTACTGGTGGCACATACTCCTTTTAGGTTTATGAACAGAAGTGGTATGTAGAAGAATATATCTTGTAAAACCCGCTGTTCACAGCGGGTTTTTTTTTGGACAATAAAAATCAGATGGAAAAAAAGTACCAACTCAAGATCAGACAAAAAAACCTCCTGGCAGACATGGTCACGCCGGTGGGATTGTATTTAAAAATTCGTGATAAGTACGCCAAGTCCTTCTTATTGGAAAGTTCGGATTATCATGGTTCTGAAAATAGTTTTAGCTATATCTGCTGTGATCCCATTGCCTCATTCAAAGTAGAGAACGATCAGGTGGAAATGTCTTTTCCGGATGGGATCGTGGAGCATGGGTCGGCCTCTGAGAAGCGTGAAGTGCTTCCATTTTTGCGAGATTTTCTCGGACGGTTTGATATCCCCAACCAGGATGATAAATTCATTCGTACCGGACTATTTGGCTATATGTCTTATGATGCGGTTCAGTACTTTGAGGACATTTCATTATCAAATCCCAAGACTCCGTCTTCAGAAATACCACAAATCCATTACAGTGTATTTCGATATATTATTGCCCTTGATCACTTCAAAAATGAGTGTTATCTAATGGAGTGCTATCTGGATGAGCCTCAGGATTCAGGTTTTGAGGATTTGCTCAATGTGATTTCTCAAAAGAATATCCCGTCTTATTCGTTTGAAAAGTCATCTGAAACCAATTCAAATTTTGATGACAACACCTTCTTGGAGCGTGTGAATAAGGGGATCAAACATTGCGACCTGGGTGATGTTTTTCAGGTGGTATTCTCCCGTCAATTCAGCACTCATTTCAAGGGAGACGAGTTTCAGGTCTACAGGGCCTTGCGGTCTATCAATCCTTCTCCCTACCTCTTTTACTTTGATTACGGTGGGTACAAGATATTTGGCTCCTCACCAGAAGCCCAGATTGTGGTCAACAAAGAGGAGGCCGTTATTTATCCGATTGCAGGAACATTCAAGCGTACCGGAGATGATGCAGCGGATGCTGAATTGGCCAAAAAGCTCCTCGAAGATCCAAAAGAGAATTCGGAACACATCATGCTGGTGGATCTGGCCAGAAACGATCTGAGTAAAAGCTCCGATGAGGTGAAAGTGGAGACTTATAAAGAAGTACAATACTATTCGCATGTGATTCATTTGGTATCTAAGGTGACCGGAAAACTGCGAAAGGATGCTGATCCCCTCGATATTGTGGCCAGTACTTTCCCCGCAGGTACCCTGTCAGGGGCGCCCAAGTACCGGGCGATGGAGTTGATCGATGAAAATGAGAATATTGCTCGTGGGTTTTATGGTGGAGCAATCGGTTTTATGGACTTCAACGGAAACTTCAACCACGCCATTATGATCCGAACATTTTTGAGCAGAGGAAACCAACTCTACTTCCAGGCAGGAGCGGGTATTGTTTCCAAGTCTGATCCTCAAAGTGAGGTGCAGGAGGTATATAACAAACTGGCGGCGTTGGAGTCGGCAATGAAAATGGCTGAAACGATCAATAACTGATGAAGAAGATATTAGTAATCGATAATTACGACTCATTTACCTACAACTTGGTACACATTTTACGTGAGCTGGGAGCAGAGAACCGGATGGAGGTACATAGAAATGATAAGATCGCTGTAGACTATGCAGCCGGTTTTGATCACATCTTGCTTTCGCCGGGTCCTGGTCTACCCAAAGATGCAGGCGTGATGCCTGAAGTAATCAGCAAATATGGTTCCTCCAAAAATATACTCGGGGTTTGTCTCGGTCATCAAGGAATAGGAGAGGCCTTTGGTGCAGAGCTGTTTAATTTGCCTACCGTTTTTCATGGCGTGGCTACAGATGTGGAGCTCACGGACAAAAAGGACGTCCTTTTTAGCGACTTACCGAATGTATTTAAAGTGTGCCGGTATCACAGCTGGGCCATAAAGCCTGATTCTATACCGGATACACTGGAGGTGACTGCTGTGGATGAGTCTGGCAATGTCATGGCAATCAAACATAAGGAATTCAACGTGCGGGGTGTTCAGTTTCACCCTGAATCTATCATGACCGAGCACGGAAAGAAAATGATGCAAAACTGGTTATCTGTAGAACTATGAAGCAAGTACTGGACAAACTGTTTAAATATCAATCGCTTTCACGGGAGGAAGCATTTCAAATCCTCTCTAACCTGACCACAGGAAAGTATAACAACAGCCAGATGGCGGCCTTTATGACTGTCTATCTGATGCGCAGCATCACCGTGGAGGAGCTGGAGGGCTTTAGAGATGCCATGCTGGAGCTCTGTGTGAAAGTACCCGTGGCTGAGTATAATGGAATCGATCTGTGTGGAACAGGGGGAGATGGCAAAAACACCTTCAATATCTCTACCATCTCGTCTTTTGTGGTGGCGGGTGCCGGGCAGAATGTGGTGAAGCACGGCAACTATGGCGTGTCTTCCGTGAGTGGGTCTTCCAATGTGTTGGAAAGCATGGGGGCCAAATTCACCAACGACATTGGCACCATCAAAAAGAGTCTGGATGAGGCAGGTATTTGCTTTTTGCATGCGCCGCTGTTTCACCCGGCTATGAAAAATGTGGGCCCAGTTCGCCGGGAGTTAGGGATCAAGACATTCTTTAATATGCTTGGCCCCATGGTGAACCCTGCCATGCCTAAAAACCAACTGGTGGGTGTATTCAGTCTGGAGCTGGCCCGACTCTATGGCTATCTCTATCAGAAGACAGACAAACACTTTGTGATCCTTCATGCTTTAGATGGTTATGATGAGGTGTCTCTCACCGGTGGATTCAAGGCGATAATGAATGACCATGAAGAGGTTTTTCAGCCAGAAGATATCGGCCTCAAAAAATTAAGGGCAGAAGACCTTTATGGTGGAGAGACCGTGGAGGAAGCAGTGGCTATTTTCAAGAGCATCCTCAATAATGAGGGTACAGAGCCACAGGTAGAGGCTATACTGGCCAATGCCGGCCTGGCGATCTCCGTAGGAAAACAAATAAGTATAAGCGAAGGCATAGAGGCCGCTCGCGAATCAATTAAATCAGGGAAGGCTTTACAGTCCTTCAGGAAGTTTTTAGCAGTGAACAACTCATGAATATACTCGATCAGATCGTAGCAGATAAAAAGGAAGAAGTAGCACAGAAGAAAAGCCTTTATCCGGTGAAGCTCCTCGAGCAGAGCACTTACTTCGGCGCTCAGCCTGTTTCTTTGAAAAAATACATTCGGAGACCCGATAAGGTAGGAATTATCGCAGAGTTTAAGCGTAAGTCTCCGTCTAAAGGAGTCATCAATGACGGAGCTAAAGTGGAGCGAACATCCATTGGCTATATGCAGGCTGGTGCCTCGGGGTTATCTATTCTTACGGATACCAAGTATTTCGGTGGTAAAAATGAAGACCTCACCATCGCCAGAAGTTTCAACTTTTGTCCTATTCTGAGAAAAGACTTCATCATTGATGAGTACCAGATCATTGAAGCTAAGTCGATAGGTGCCGATGTGATCCTGCTTATCGCTGCATGTCTGAAACCGGAGGAAGTGAAGTCATTGGGGGCTTTCGCCAAATCCCTGGGGCTGGAGGTACTATTGGAAGTACACAACGAAAAAGAGCTCAATGATTCCATCAATGAACACGTAGACCTCCTGGGTGTCAACAACCGGAACCTGGGAACTTTTGTGACTGATGTGGATACCTCACGTGCCCTTGCAGCCAAGATCCCCAATGACTTTGTGAAGGTGTCAGAGAGCGGAATCAATGACCCTGCTGTTGTAGTGGACCTCATGAGTCACGGATATGAAGGATTTCTGATCGGGGAGTATTTTATGCAAAAAGGCAGCCCTGAGAAAGCGTGTAGTGATTTTATAAAGCGAATCAAAGAATTCAAACACTAGCAGATGAAACTGAAAGTCTGTGGCATGCGTGAGGCGGACAATATCCGGGATTTGTTGGAGCTGGAGCCGGATTATATGGGTATGATCTTTTACGAGAAAAGCCCCAGGTGTGTCCTGGAAATGCCAAAGGCCGACCTTTCAGGAGTTGAAAAAGTGGGAGTGTTTGTGAATGCTTCTGATGAAGAGATGATAGAAAAGGCTCAAACTTACGGGCTTGACTTGCTGCAGTTGCATGGTGAAGAACCGGTGGATCAAGTGAAGCGTCTTAGGGAGCGAGGGTTCAAATTGATCAAGGTTTTTAGTGTAGCGGATGAGTTGCCGATTGCGTTGATGCAGGCCTATTCACCCTATGTGGATTATTTTCTTTTCGACACTAAGACTCCTGCTTATGGTGGTAGCGGTCAAAAGTTTGACTGGGGTATTTTGAAGGATTATGATCTGGAGAAGCCTTTTTTCCTGAGTGGAGGGATTGAGCTGGATGACCTGGATGCGATCAGGCAACTGGGGGTGAAACAATTGTATGCCATAGATGTGAACAGCAGGTTTGAGTTGGCACCTGCGGTAAAGGATATCAAAAAGATTAAAGCGTTAAAAGACAAGTTATGAGCGAAGTGAAATCTAAATATTTAGTAGATGAGCGCGGGTATTTTGGCAAGTTTGGAGGAGCATATATTCCTGAGATGCTGTATCCAAATGTAGAGGAGCTCCGCATCAACTATCTGGAAATCATGAATTCCCCTTCTTTTCAGAAGGAATTTCAGCAGTTGCTAAGGGATTTTGTAGGGAGGCCTACTCCGCTTTATTATGCCTCACGATTGTCCGAACTGCTGAAGGCGAAGATTTATCTGAAACGTGAAGACCTTTGCCATACAGGTGCCCACAAGGTGAACAATACCGTGGGGCAGATCCTGCTGGCTAAAGCCCTGGGCAAAAAGCGAATCATCGCAGAGACAGGAGCTGGCCAACATGGCGTGGCTACGGCCACCGTATGTGCATTGATGGGCATTGGTTGCATCGTGTACATGGGGGAGGTCGATATGGCTCGTCAGCGGCCCAATGTGGAGCGCATGAAGATCCTGGGTGCCGAAGTGAGACCTGCGAAGAGTGGTAGTAAGACCCTGAAGGATGCGACCAATGAGGCGATGCGTCATTGGATCAACAATCCACAGGATACTCACTACATCATTGGTTCTGTGGTGGGGCCACACCCATACCCGGACTTGGTGGCTCGCTTCCAGAGTGTGATCAGTGAAGAAATCAAATGGCAACTATCTGAAAAGGAAGGCCGTGACCATCCCGACTATGTGGTGGCATGCGTAGGGGGTGGGAGCAATGCCGCCGGAGCATTTTATCACTACCTGGATACTCCAGAGGTGAAACTGGTAGCGGCTGAGGCTTCCGGACTGGGTGACCACACTGGTAAATCGGCGGCCACTACAGCACTGGGCAGAGAAGGCGTATTACATGGTAGCAAGACCATCCTCATGCAGACAGATGATGGTCAGGTGATAGAACCTTACAGCATTTCCGCTGGTCTGGATTATCCGGGGATTGGGCCATTCCACGCCCACTTATTTGATTCAGGGAGAGCTACGTTCTATGGTATTACCGATGAGGAAGCCATGACTGCAGGCGTACTCCTGAGCCGAATGGAAGGGATTATCCCAGCCGTAGAGAGTGCTCATGCACTGGGTGCACTACATAAAATGACCTTGGATCCACAAGATATAGTGGTGGTGAACCTCTCGGGTAGAGGCGACAAGGATTTAGAGACTTATATCAAATGGGGAAAGTATTGAGTCAGTTCAGGCTTCTTGTGCAATCACTAACCATTTACAAACACTAGTTCAATGATGAATCGAATAGATCAGGCATTTATAGATAAAAAGGATCACCTGCTGAATGTGTATTTCACTGCCGGGTATCCCGAACTTAATGATACACTTGAGATTGCCAGGCACCTCAATGATGGTGGGGCGGATCTCATAGAAATAGGTTTGCCCTTTTCTGATCCCATAGCGGACGGCCCGACCATACAGGAGAGTTCGCACGTGGCATTGGAGAATGGAATGACACTCGCTTTACTCTTTGAGCAGCTTAAAGACCTTCGGAAAACTGTACAGGTGCCGGTGTTACTCATGGGCTATATCAACCCAATTCTTCAGTTTGGTTTTGAGGCGTTTTGCAAAAAATGCCAGGAAGTGGGTGTGGATGGTTTGATCCTGCCGGATCTGCCTATGTATGAGTATGAAGAGACCTACAAAGAGGTGCTGGATCAATATGGCCTTTACAACGTTTTTCTGATTACCCCTCAAACATTGGGCGACAGGATCAGCAAAATAGATGAGCTAAGCAAAGGGTTTATTTACATGGTTTCATCTTCCAGTACCACAGGAGCCAAATCCGGTATTAGCGAAGAGCAGATCGCCTATTTTGAGCGAATCAAAGCCCTGAATTTGAAGAACAGGAAACTCATTGGTTTTGGGATTTCCGATTATGCTTCTTTCAGTAAGGCCTGTGCATATGCCGATGGGGCCATCGTAGGCAGTGCATTTATTAAATTGTTGGCAGAGGATAAATCTGCTGCATCTATTAGCAACTACATTCATCAACTCAAAAATCCCCAGTCATGATCATACAGCTAGAACCAAATATTACTGCCGAACAGAAGGAAGGGCTGAAAGCCCAGATAGCTTCGTTGAAATACAAAACAAATGATGTGAAAACCCAAATGAGGGAGTATATCATTGGTATTGGTAAGGAAAAGTTTGATGTGCGGAACATTGGACACCTGCCTGGCATCAAGGACATTCATATAGTATCTGATGACTACAAACTGGTCTCGCGCAAATGGAAGGTGAACCGAACGGCCATAGACCTGGGCGATGGCGTGCTGATAGGAGATGGGCACTTTGCCATGATGGCCGGACCCTGCAGTATTGAGGGTGAGGAGAACATCGAAAAGACCATCCAGCACCTGAAGGAGAATGACATTAAAATCATGCGAGGAGGGGTATATAAGCCCCGGAGTTCACCATACTCCTTCCGGGGTATGGGCATCGACGGGCTGAAACTTTGGTACAAAGCTGCCCGAGAGAATGGTATCAAAATCGTGACTGAGGTGATGCAGGTGTCGCAGATAGCTGAGATGTACGATTATGTAGATATCTATCAGGTGGGTGCCAGAAATACTCAAAACTTTAACCTGCTGGATGAGCTTGGCAAAGTGGATAAACCTGTGATGATCAAGAGAGGAATCTCGGGCACTATTGATGAACTGCTGTACAGTGCGGAATATGTTTTTGCGGGAGGTAATGAGCGACTCCTCTTGTGCGAAAGAGGCATCAGGACCTATGAGAAAGCCTCACGAAACACCTTTGATATCAACGCCATTCCTATCCTGAAGGAGAAAACCCATTTGCCGGTGATTGCAGATCCATCTCACGGGGTTGGCATCAGAGATTATGTGGAGCCGGTGGCCCTTGCTGCTACGGTGGCTGGTGCCGATGGGGTGATTTTTGAGATCCATGAGAAACCCGAAAAGGCTTTTTCTGATGGTCAGCAAACCCTCGACTTTGAAGAGTCTGCCAAGTTGATCAGGAAGATGCGAGCTTTGAAAGAGCTGGAATGAAACATCAGGGGGTGTTTAATCAAAACATCCCCTGATTACTTCATCACTAGTGGTCTGTCATCGGAATTTCAATGATGATTTGACATCCTTCTTCCGGCGCAGTATGGATTTCCATGTTTCCATTAAACATCTCTACCCTTCTTCTTATATTATTAAGGCCGATCCCTTCACCGTCATGTTTAGGATTGAATCCCTTTCCATCGTCCTGCAGGATCATTTGTAGTTTAAACTCGTTGACTTGAAACCAGAAGTCAAGTTTTGTGGCCTGTGAATGCTTAAGAATATTATTCAGTTGCTCTTGTAGAATTCTGTAAATATTCAGCTTGATTACAGCACTTAACTCCACCTCAGGGCAGATTTGAGTGTCAAAATTAATCTCATACTGATCATTCGTATTAATGCTTTGTAGGAGCTTATGCATGGCATCTTCCAGTGGAGTCTCTTCCATGTTGGAGGGAGCCAGACGGTGAGAGAGCTTTCGGATGTCATTGATCGCACTGTCCGTATAGGAGTGGGCTTTGGCTATACTCTGGTGATCATATCCAGGAATCGACTGAAGATGGTTAAGGTTCATGACGGATGCCACCAATAGCTGAATGATGTTGTCATGAAGTTCCCGTCCGAGTTCATAACGTTCTTCCTCTTGGGTATTGATAATGGCCTTGGCGATCTTCTGTTCAGCAGTGACTCTTTCTGTAATGTCTCTACACACCCCAATCATTGATAGGGGTTCCCCATCTTCATTCTTAGTTACTATTGCGTGAGCTTCGATGTGACGAATGTCACTGTTGGTCCAGACCACTCTGAATTTCTCATTGAAGTGGCCCGTTTTCATGGCTTCTTTCACCTTGGTTTCAAAGCTGGCCACATCTCTTGGATGTATGCACTTAGTCCAGTCTTCATATTTGTGATCAAAATCATCAAAGCCAACCTCATACATGCCAAACATGTATTCGTTCCAGACCATTTTGTTATCTGGGATGTCCCAATCGAAAATGCCCATGTGAGCAGAGGTAGTGGCTAAAATGAGTCGATTGGAAAGTTCTTGGAGCTCTTTTTCAGCCTTTTTCTGGTCCGTGACATCCTGCATGGCTCCCAGCATCCTCACTGGGATTCCATTGTCATCGAACATGACATATGATCTGTCCAGGATAGAGCGGTATGAACCATCGGGGTCTTTGAAGCGGTACTCTTCAATAATAGAAGTCTTTCCATGGCGCAACGCATCACTCATCGATTTTTTCAGTTTGTCTATATCATCTGGATGCACTCTGGAGAAGAATGATTCATCACTTAGAAAGTCCGTGGTTCTGTTCTTTCCATAGAAAGAATAGAGCTGATCATTCCCAATTAATGTGTTGTTTACAATGTCCCAATCCCAGACAGCATCATTTGTGGCTTTGGCTATCAGTTCATAGCGTTCGTTAGATTTCCGAATAGCTTCTTCGGCTTTTTTGCTCTCTGTGAGATCCAGGAATGAGCCCAGAATTTTGAGTTGCTCGTCGGGTGCAGCCATAAAGGCGAAACATCTGATCAGAAGCGTTCCGTACTTGTTTGAAGCAATTTCATAGCGAATTTCATCTGTCCAGCCTGTGGCTTTTCTGTTTTGAATTTGTTCTAATTTTTCCAGGATTTTCCCTTGATCTTCAGGGTGGATTTTCTCCAGCCATTCGTCAAAAGAGGGGAGGCCATTGGCACGATCGAAACCGAAAAGGAGATAGTGACTATCGCTCCACCAGGCTTTGTTGCTGGACGGACACCATTCAAACAGTGCATCGTTGGTGGCTTTGGCTATGAGGTCGAAGCGCTCATAGGATTGCTGCAACTTCAAATCTCTTTTTTTGGATTCTGTAATATCCTGTAGCGTTCCTTCTACACGAATCAATTTTCCGTTTTTATCAAAACTAATACTACTTACGGCTTGTATGTAGCACACGTCTCTATTACTTGTAATGAATCGGAATTCAGTTTCTCGCCCCATTCCGTCTTTGGCCATGGCTTGTCGGTCTGCCGATACTTTTTGTCGGTCATCAGGGTGGATCATCATTTTGAAGGTTTCCTCAGGTATAGGGCCATCCGATTTATTCGATCCGCAGATTTTGTACATTTCATCTGACCAGTAGGTCTCGTTGGTGTCCCAGTTCCATTCCCAGTATCCCAACTTGGCTATTTCCTGAGCAGTAGTGAGTTGTTTGTGAGACTTCTGGAGAGATTTCTCGGCATTCACTTTCTCACTAATGTCAATCCCAACACCCATCAGGCATGTTTCATCGTTATACTGTATGGCAATTCCTGTAAAGTAGTAGGGCACTCGTTGACCATTTTTCAGCAAAAAGTCTGCTTCCACATTATCCTCACCGGATACGAATACATTCCCAATTTTTTCTGCAAGTAACTCTTGCTGATCCTCTGGGAAAAACTGGATAGGATGCATCTTGATGATTTCATTACCGGTGTAGCCCGTTACGGATTCGAAATTGCGGTTCCATCTGAGAAATTTTCCTTCTTGATCATACAAGTAAAACACACCGGGGAGACTATTTATAATGTTGTCAGAGAGCTCTTTTTCGTCGATAATTTTTTTCTCGGAGAGCTTTTGAGCAGTGATGTCCTGTGTAGCTCCTTTGAGTTTGACCACTTTTCCACCCTCAACCACCGGCTGTCCGATCACCCTTAGCCATTTGTCAGAGTCCAGAAGCTGAACTTCCAGATCATAGGGCTTCTTGGTTTTGATGGCATCATAAATGGCATTTTGAATCTTCTTTTGTGAGTCTGATGAGTAGAGGTTGATCCAGGACTCTTGATCTGAAGGTATATTCTCTTTTAGGTTATGTATTTCAAGAAACTCTGGGCTCCATATCCCCTTGGCCGCTGAATTAATTTCAAACTCCCAGGCGCCGATCTTTGCAATGCGACCAACTTCCCGGAGGATTTGCTCCCCTTCCCGCAGCGCTTTTTCAGCTTCTTTTCTTTCAGTGATGTCTCTAACGATCGCCTGGATGTTTCCATCTTCTGTGAGCTTGGAGCTGATTTCTACCTGAAACTTCTCTCCATTCTTTCTCATCGCTACGCGCTCCACCATCCGATGGGTACCTGAGAGCAGGTCTTGCATCATCTCGGGTAAGTCATCTGCCTCTATCAAATCCAGGATACCGAGTTTCTTTACCTCCTCGGCAGAATATCCCGTCATCCTTAAGCCACTTTGGTTCACGTCGATAATCCATGCCTTGGTATCAGTAATGAAAATACCATCAGATGCGTGTTCAAATAGAGATCTAAACTTTTGTTCACTCTTTTCTATATTTTTCCGGGCGTCTCGCCTGGCGGTCACGTCATGCTGCACACCGAAATGTCCTATGATTCTTCCTTCCTCATCATAAAGTACAGTATAATCACCCTCTACCCAGAATTTAGAACCATCCATTCTCCGCTCATCGGTATCCACTCTCAGTTTACCCTTGTCAAAGAAGTCAATCCAAATCTTTTTGCTGTTTTCCAGGTCGTGCTCGAAAAAATCTCGGGGAGTTAGGCCAATGAAATCCTCCTTTTGGGCACCATACTGATCCAGCATGGCCTGATTGATGTTGGTGATCCGCTGGTGGTCAAAGACATATTCCATGACGGTACCCTTGTCAGTTTGATCATTCCATTCTATTGGCTCCTCCAGCATCATAAAGAAAAATCCGGATAGGGAGTTGTTGAAGAAGAGGTCAAGTTCCTTCTTGCTTTCTAGCAAGTCATTTTGCACCCTTTTGTTCTCCGTGATGTCTTGGACCAATGACATCACGGAGGTTACTTCTCCTCGTTCGTTTTTTACAGTAGAGTTATACCAAACACAGTCTATGATCTTGCCGGATTTGGTGTAATTTCGGTTGATGGAGACGTTTCCACTTACTTTTCCGGACATCAAATCAACTGCTACTTTGCTGGTTTTTTCCAGGTCCTCTTCATAGATGAGATTGAAAGCAGTGATGTCGTTGCTGAGAATTTCCTCACTTGACCATTCAAAGATCTCCTCACACCTGGAGGACCATTGGGTTACTGTTAGCGATTGATCATATTCTACTATACCCAGTGGGCTATTGCTGAGGTGGCCAGCCAGCTGTTCATAAGCACCCTTGAGCTCTTTCTCAGCAGTTTTGGTCTTGGTGATGTCATTCGCGGTGACCAGGTGATGAGGTGTGCCATTGAGGTCAAAGATTTCTATAGAAAGTAAAAAGGTAATATAAGATCCCGTTTTGCTTAGTACTCTTCTCTCCAAATCACGAATGCTGTTGCCTTTGGCCAGATGCCTGAGGATCTCTTCTCGGTTTTCCGCATTTTCTTCTGTCGCAAGTCCAATCTCGAGAGCGGTTTTCCCAATGAGCTCCAGCTTTTCGTAGCCTACGATCTGACAAAGGGATTCATTGATGTCAATGATTTTATGCTGATCGTCCAAAATAGCCATTCCTATCACGTTGGAGTGAAAGGTTTTATGAAATAAGGAATCTTCAGATAGTTGACCTATCAGATCAGGCATTTTTATAGCGATCAGGCATCCCACAAAAGTTTCTGTATAGGGTTCACCTTCGTGTGTAAAAGAATACTCACAAGGAACCATTTCTCCTTGTGCAGTGGATACGAAGGTTACCCCTTCGCTTTCCTTAGAGATATCCAGCGATGAAGTTCTGAGTATGGTTTGAATTGGAGTGTCACATAATGACTTAAAACCAGTTAACTGATGTGCCCTTTCATTGGCTTCAAGGATACTTCCATTGGAGTCAATCAGGAATACGGATAGAATCCCATTTTTTATCAATGGGTGGTTTCCTTTGGATTTGACAATATCATGCATAGGCGCTTGAATTAATCTCAAACAAATCAACCATTAAAAAAGGTCTTACTATTGAAAACTCGTTGAGTGAGGGGATTTGATCGTCAGAAATGGGTTATTCAAAGGGAGATCATTGCCATTAGTCGTAAGACAGTACTTTATCCAAACCCATCTTTCGACCGTCATTTGATATGATATATTTTCATATAACGAATTGGTGATATGAAGGTTCTTTTATCCGATCCCTGGCTTATTGTTATCTTTGCAGGGAACAATAACCCAAAACCCCAAGTTTGTATTGTATGAAACAGATTTATGGACATTACACTGACGAGGACTTCCAGGTATGGAAGATTTTATACGAGCGTCAGATCAAGAACCTTCCGGAGGCGGCTTGTGACGCCCACATGGAAGGTTTGGAAAAAGTAATTTTCGTGCCTTCAGAAATACCCCATTTTGACGGTACCAATGAAATTTTGGAAAAGCTCACTGGTTGGAGACTCGCTGTAGTACCGGGTATCGTCCCTGATTACACCTTCTTTGAACTGATGTCTAACAGACGGTTTCCGGCCACCACATGGCTCAGGAAGATGGAAGAGCTGGATTATTTGGAGGAGCCTGATATGTTTCATGACGTCTTTGCCCATGTTCCATTGCTTACTAATCAGGCCTTTGTGGACTTCTTGCAGGAGCTGAGTAAGATTGGTCTTGGCTATGTAGGAAATGACTATGCCATCGAAATCCTCTCCAGAATCTATTGGTTTACAGTGGAGTTTGGTTTGATTCAGGAGCAGCAGGGATTGAGGATTTATGGTGCGGGCATATTGTCCTCAGCAGGGGAGACTAAATTTTGCCTGTCGGACAAGCCTCCGAAGCATGATTTTGATGTGCGGACTATCGCACAGACAGATTACAGGAAGGATGTGTTTCAGGAACAATATTTTGTAATCAAATCCTTTGAGCAATTGTACCAGAGTCTACCGGAGATCAAAGAAGTTTTGGCTGAAATGGTGGAGAAAAGAAAGGAAGAAAGTGTGCTTGCTTAGCATTTAGGATATAAATTTGTTTTCATAAAAGACCGTCTCAATTGATCATGAAAATCTTTTGGGACGGTTTCTTTTTGTTCATAGCATGAAAGTAGCCATTGTAAAATACAACGCTGGAAACATCCAGTCCTTGACTTTTGCCCTGAACCGGCTGGGGACTACTCCGGTGCTGTCTGATGACCCGGAAATACTCCTGACTGCCGATAAGGTAATATTCCCTGGGCAGGGAGAGGCCAGTTCGGCCATGAGGAGCCTGAGGGCAGCCGGGTTGGATCAGGTACTCAGACAGCTCAAGCAACCCTTTTTGGGTGTATGTCTGGGGATGCAGCTCATGTGTACTTCCTCTGAAGAGAATGATACACAAGGATTAGGTATAATACCCGAGAAGGTTCTTCGTTTCGCGGATCCTTCGGTGAAGGTGCCTCATATGGGTTGGAATGACATTACCGACTTGAAGTCACCTTTGACGCAGGGGATAGATGAGCATAGTTATCTCTATTTTGTGCACAGTTATTACGTGCCACTGAGTGAGTATACCATTGCTACCTGTGCTTATCCACAGCCTTTTAGCGCTGCACTTCATAAAGATAATTATTATGCCATTCAGCCACACCCCGAAAAGAGCGCTGATGCCGGTATGAAACTATTGGATAACTTTTTGAAACTATAAGGATGGAAATTATTCCGGCTATTGACATCATTGACGGGCAGTGTGTCCGCCTTACCAAAGGGGATTATGATCAGGTCACCAGATATTCGGATGATCCGGCACAGGTAGCCCGCGATTTTGAACTGGCGGGAATTTCCAGACTTCATGTGGTGGACCTGGATGGAGCCAAAGCCCGGCATGTGGTGAATATTGATACCCTTAGAAACATCACTTCGGCCACTGGGCTTTCCGTCGATTTTGGCGGGGGAGTGAAGACCAGGGAAGATCTGGAACTGGTGCTGGCGGCAGGTGCGAAGCAGGTGACTGCCGGAAGCATTGCGGTGAGTGATAAGGAGGAAGTCAAAAAGTGGATTGAAGAATTTGGCCCTGATAAAATTATTCTTGGAGCGGATGTTCTGGATGGAAAGGTAATGGTTTCGGGCTGGCAGGAATCCTCAGGAGAGGAGCTGATGGACTTTCTGAACTATTATGTGCAGTTGGGTATTCAATATGTCATCTGTACCGATATCAGCAAAGATGGAGTCTTGGCCGGGCCGTCGTTTGAGCTGTATGAAGCCATACAACTGCGATTCCCAACGCTTCACCTGATTGCCAGTGGGGGTGTTTCCGGAAAGGATGACCTCATAAGATTGAAAAGACAAGGCCTCTATGGTGCTATTGTAGGGAAGGCTTTTT
Organism: Marinoscillum luteum; assembly: GCF_044005705.1. Taxonomy (NCBI): domain Bacteria; kingdom Pseudomonadati; phylum Bacteroidota; class Cytophagia; order Cytophagales; family Reichenbachiellaceae; genus Marinoscillum; species Marinoscillum luteum. The sequence continues at coordinate 296,425 of NZ_JBIPKE010000012.1, forward strand.
ATGAAGGAAGATTAACTTTGGAAGAATTGACAACCATCTGATGCTCACAAAAAGAATCATACCTTGCCTCGATATAAAGGACGGACGCACCGTCAAAGGCGTGAACTTTGTAGACCTGAGGGATGCGGGTGACCCTGTGGAACTGGCAGAAAGATATACACGTGAGGGTGCCGATGAGTTGGTGTTTTTGGATATTTCTGCCACTTTGGAGAAGCGAAAGACGCTCTTGGAGCTGGTGCGAAAGGTGGCTGAAGCCATTCATATTCCTTTCACCGTAGGAGGTGGGATCAGTTCCGTTGCAGATGTGCGGGCGTTGCTCAATGAAGGTGCTGATAAGATATCCATCAACTCATCAGCGGTGAGGAACCCAGACCTGATAGATGAACTGGCCGCCGAGTTTGGTAGCCAGTGCATTGTAGTGGCCATAGATAGTCGCAATGTGGATGGCACTGATTGGGTACATACCCATGGAGGCACCCGGCCTACTGAGCTGGAGACGATCGCCTGGGCAAAGGAAGTGGCCAGAAGGGGAGCCGGGGAGCTACTACTGACTTCCATGGATCATGACGGTACCAAAGCCGGTTTTGCTGTGGATCTGACCCAGAGGGTGAGCCAGGCGGTGAACATCCCAGTGATTGCTTCCGGCGGAGGGGGGGACGAGTCCCATTTTGTGGAGATCTTTGGAGCAGGGGAGGCCGATGCTGCTTTGGCGGCCAGCATTTTTCACTATCAGGAAGTGGAAATCATGCATTTGAAGGACGAATTGATTAAAAATAACCTACCAATAAGAAAGTAATGGCATTGGATTTTCAAAAAGGAGACGGACTCATTCCGGCAGTGATTCAGGATGATCAGACGGGCAAAGTACTGATGCTTGGGTACATGAATGAAGAGGCGCTCGCACAAACCAGACAAACCGGACAGGTGACTTTTTTCAGCAGATCCAAAGGACGGTTATGGGTGAAAGGAGAAACTTCCGGAAATTTTCTGGAGGTAAGGGAAATCCTGGAAGACTGTGACGGAGACACACTGCTGATTAAGGCACTCCCCAAAGGACCAGTCTGCCACACGGGGAGCGACACTTGCTTCGATGAAGTGAACAGTAATCCAATCACTTTTCTTAATCACTTACGTGACATTATAGAAGACCGGAAGAAAAACCCTTCGGATAAGTCATACACTGCCAGCCTGTTCAAAGAAGGGATCAATAAAGTAGCGCAGAAAGTTGGAGAAGAAGCAGTAGAAGTTGTGATTGAAGCTAAGGATGATAATGCGGAGCTTTTTCTGAATGAATCAGCAGATTTGCTCTTTCATCTGATGGCTTTACTTTCGTATAAGGATTTTTCCTTAGACGATGTGGTGAAAATACTGAAAACAAGGCATCAGGCTTCGTGATTGCTTAATTTTTTCATAGATTAAGGTCAATCAAGCCGACCTGTAATGAAAAAATACGATGTTGTGATCATTGGTGCTGGCCCTGCAGGCTATGCAGCCGCCATGCGCGCAGTAGATTTCAAGAAGAAAGTAGCCCTCATAGAAAAAAAACAATTAGGTGGTGCAGGTATACACCACGGAGCCCTCTGGAGTAAAACATGGTGGGAGCTCAGCAGAGAAGCCTTTTCTCTGCGTAAACACGGCGAAGCCCTCAATACTGGTGGTGTACAGTTTAATTTTAAAAAGCTGAAGTCTGAAGTGCAGAAAGCTGTGCAGGAGCGCATGGATCAGCTGGAGCACCACATGCACAATATCAATGTATCGATAGAGGAAGGACTCTTTGAGTACATCCAGGGCAATGCCAAAGTGAAAGATCCTAACACAGTCGAAATTCAAAATTTTGAGGAGACCACTCAAATATCCGCAGACTATATCATTGTTGCTACTGGCAGCCGCCCGAGGTTATTACCCGAAATTCCCATTGACGAGGAGTGTATTTTTACCAGCGATGGTCTGGATAAGTTAGAGGAGTTTCCGAAAAGCATGGTGATCGTTGGGGCCGGGGTGATTGGTTGCGAGTTTGCAACCATCTTCTCCAATTTTGGCCATACCAAGGTGCACTTGATTGATAAAGGTGACCGGATACTGCCTTTCGAAGATGAAGATGTGGTGAAGGTAATTGAGAAAAATCTGGAGGCCAAGAATGTGCTGATTCACAGGAACTCCAGATTGATAGATATGCGTAAAGAAGGTCAGATGGTGGCCTATACCCTGGAGTATACAGATGGCTCCAAGGAGGTCTTTCGTGTGGAGAAAGCTTTGGTCTCCGTAGGCAGAGTGCCCCGATATGAGAACCTCTTTGAAAGTAATATGGACATCAAAATAGATGGCCGAGGGATTATAGATGATCTCACTCAGACGAGCATTCCAAATATCTATGCAGTAGGGGACATCACAGCGGATATTTCACTTGTAAATGTAGGAGAGCTGGAAGGAAGGTTTGCCATAGAGCGAATTTTCGGCAAACCGGAGCGGCCGCTGATTTATGAAAACATTTCTACCATTATGTTCCTGTCACCGGAAGTAGCAGGAGTGGGTATGAATGAAATTCAGGCTCAAAATAGTGGGTTGGGTTATAAGGTGGTGAGCATAGATTACTCCTGCATCCCCAGGGCCATTGCCATGCGTAACACCCAGGGCTTTATCAAAATCATGGTGACGGACGATGAGCATCAGAAAATTCTCGGGATGCGTGTGGTTGGTGAGCATGCTTCCAGCGCTATACAGGCGGTAGCATTACTGATTTCCATGGATCGGGGCATACGTGAGCTTGCCGAATTGATTCACCCTCACCCGTCGATCATAGAGGGCATTCAGGAATGTGGTCGTATGCTACTTGGGAAGTCTATGCTGAAGCCTGCGGTATTGAGACATGCCATGGTCTGCAAGACTTATGAAAAAGGTAAGTACAAGGATTTGATTGTTGTTTAAGAGGCTCCTCCCTTATTATTTCCAGGTAATCTCCTCAGGGAGTGTAAATGTCGCTTCCTCTATTTGCGGATTTTCAGTGAATGAAACGGCCGTCTGTTCATAGGACAGACCAGGTAGTTTTTTGATGACTTTCAAGGGGATGCCCTGCCATACCCAAAGATGAGAAACCGGCCCCTTGTCAAACGCCCATTTGTTGCATGGTTTTCCGAGTAAGGTATCCGTACCCACTTTACTTCCGCCTCTGCTCACCATGATGGCCTCAAACGCCTGAGCATTTGATTTGTAGGTCATCAGACCACTCCACCGTTCGTCTTTGGCTTTTTCGCCCGAGCCTGAGGTGAGGTTAATTTTGTAGATATAATCTCCATCTGTCAGTTCTTTTCTATCCTCAGTACTCACTGTGCTATAGCGATTGATTTGAATCGTGCGGTGTTCCAGGGCTCTCCATCCATTTCTGTCAAAGTATAGCGTGGCTGTGCCTGTGGCTCCACCACTGACAGTATAGGAGATGATGCCACTTTGAACAGGATATTTGGCAGGAGTTTTTTTGTTGATGCTTTCAGAGTTGCCGGGCAGTTGTGACCAGCAGACCATTGGGATGATAAATATCACGTACATGAGGGCTTTCATGACTAAGGGCGTTGGTTGCAGTAAAGGTGGGAAGATTTATTAAAAAAGAAAACCCTGGAAATTTAATCTCCAGGGTTCCAACCAGCTATAGACAAGATCCTGTATAACAGGAGTTGTTTCGTGAATTATAATATTGCTAAGTTGCAGCTTTTTTATGTCGAAATTCTGCCAAAAAGCTTTACGAGACTGCCAAATTGCCGTTTGATGGTGCTTTTAAAGGGCTCAAACGCTGTTTGTTAACTTATGAGTAGAAAGCCGCTACTTCATTCAGCGGTTTCCTTTTGAGGTCTGGTACATAGGCATCTGAGTCAGGATAACCCACAGGTAGCAGTAGAAAAGGGCGTTCATTGGCAGGTCTTTGCAGTACCTGTGTGAGAAAGTTCATGGGTGAAGGGGTATGGGTAAGGGTGACAAGCCCGGCTTGATGGATAGCAGTGATGAGCATTCCACAGGCGATGCCCACAGATTCATTGACATAATAGTAGTTGGATTTCTCTCCATCTACCTCCGCATAAGCTTTCTTAAATACAACGATGAGCCACGGGGCTTTTTCAAGAAAGGGCTTGTGCCAGTCTGTACCTATGGGCTCCAGGTCTTTCAGCCACCGCTCACTCATTCTGCCGTTGTAGCTTTCATACTCTTCGCGTTCTGCGGCTTTTCTGATTTCTGACTTCAGTTCGGGATTGGACACCACACAGAATGTCCACGGTTGCTTGTGGGCACCGGAAGGCGCAGTGGAGGCAGTCATAATGATGTGCTCGATCAGCTCCTGAGGGACGGGTTTGTTACTAATGTCCCTGACGCTCCTTCTAAGCTCCATGTATTGGTGAAATTCTTCTGCCCGCCGGAGCATTTCAGGTTCTTGCAGGCTGATGCTATGGTATTTGAGATGGGTATAGCCGTTTATTACTTTCGTTTCCATTTGGGGGTGTTTATAGGTTCTTAATTACTTCTTTGAATAGCGCCACCAGGTGTTTTTCAGCTTTCTGAGCGGTGCTAATGATGTCGTTGATGTCCACCGGATGAAGGTTGTCAGGATCACATTCATCTGTAAGCACTGATACGGCACTCACCGGAAGGCCCAGTTGATTGGCGGCAATCACCTCTGGTACGGTGGACATGCCCACCACATCAGCTCCAATATTTCTCAGGTATCGATACTCAGCCCTCGTTTCCAGATGCGGCCCTGATACTGCGACGTAGACCCCCTCATGAAGCGGGATGTTTTCTTTCGTGGCCAGATTCTTCATGAGCTTGTTCATTTCTGCATCATACGGTGTACTGAGGTCCGTAAAGATAGGGCCAAAATCAGCGGCCTGTTTCCCTCGCAGTGGGTTGTCGGGCTGCAGGTTGATGTGATCATCAATGAGCATGAGCTCGCCTTTTTTCCAGGAGAGGTTCATGCAGCCTGCTGCATTACTCACCAAAAGTTTCTGAATGCCGAGGAATTTCATCACACGAACCGGAAAAACCACTTCTATCATGCTGTATCCTTCATAGTAGTGGAACCTGCCGCTCATGGCGATCACCCATTTGCCTTCGAGCTTACCGTAGATCAGCTTTCCTTTATGAAACTCCACTGTGGCAATGGGGAAGTGCGGAATTTCGTCATAACCGATTTCTTTGATGACCTCTATGTGTGCGGTGAGTGCTCCGAGTCCGGTACCCAGGATGATCCCCAATTCCGGATGATCAAATCCATTTTCGCGAAGGAAAGCAACCGTTTCTTTTACTTTTTCAATCATTTACTTGACAAGGTTATAGCTTTTAAGTGGCCCATTGTTTTGAACCACCCAGAGCATTTGGGTTTCATTGACGTGCTGAATACTCATCTTACGAATATCGCCCGTCCAGTTCAGGAATTGAAAGTTGTTTGCATCAAATGTCAGAGCCCTTTCAGTACCCCACAAAATAAGCCCTCCTCCGGCATCATATGGTCCCTGTTCTACTTCCGAATAGCTCATATTACCACCAAGGAGCAGGTCTTTGACCTGATCCCCATTGAGGTCCAGAAAGACCATGTCGTAAATGGGAAAAGATTGTGCGATCGTGGGGAAGGCAGAGAAGATCATGGAGTCTTCCCTAAGGGTGAAGTATCCAGACCTTAGTTCATAGAGGTTATAAGTTGTGGCCTGTGCCAGCTGATCAGAGGAGAAAATATCTTCTAACCGGGCTTCTGCGTAGGTCTGGTTGTTGATGAACTTCTTTTTGAGATGGGGTAATACCCCGGTGATCGTTTCCTTCCTTGGGAGTGGCCATCTTTCACCATTCAGGTAATGAGTGATGATTGTTTCCTTCTGACCATTCTGATCAAAATCAGATTGATAGGCGGTGATGGGCTCCGATGAAGAAACTTCGAAAAGGTGGTTGAGCCCAAGATTTCCGGCCACGAGTTCATTTTTCCCATCGCCATCAAGATCCACCACGACCAGCGAATTCCATAATCCGTGTGATTTCGACAGTCCCATTTTTTCTGTTACGTTTTCAAAGGACTTGCCTGATTGGTTTTTGAGGATGGTTATGGGGATCCATTCTCCAGCCAGGATCAGGTCATCGTATCCATCTTCATTGTAATCCCACCAGAGGGCATCATTGACGATCCCCTCCACAGCAGGTAGCAGGGTACTTCGGACCAGTTGACCGTTTTTGTTTTCGAGAAGTATTGAAGGTTCACTGCTCGGGTATTGCCCAGGCAACGCACCACCCCCAATGAAGAGGTCAGGATCTCCGTCCTGATCAAAATCGGAAACCTTTACCACGGTGCCGGAGTGAGATATTTTGGGTAAGGTGCCTTTTTGAAAACGGCCTTTACCATCATTTAGGTATAAACGGTCCTGGTAGGTTGGATTGCCTTTGGGGAATGAGCTTCCTCCGGAAACCACGTACAGATCAAGATCTCCATCCAGGTCCAGATCCACCAGCGCTGCCCCCAGGTCTTCAGGTTCCAGATCCAGGGTCAAAGTTTTTTCTTCTATTCTCTGGAATGCTCCATCCTTTTTTTGAAGCAATATGGCTCCTGATTGGCCACTTCCGCCTCCCACGAAAACATCCTCCAGTTCATCCCCATTGAGGTCTCCAAGTGTCATATATGGCCCTTTGCGGGATTGTGGTTTGAATAGAAGCGGCTCTTGTTTGAAGTCGTTAAAAGTGCCGTCTTGATGGGTGAAAAGTGTTGTTTCAGATTCCTCAAAGAGCTTTTTGACTGATGTCTGAGGTATTTCTTTTGGTTGATACCCGATCTCCAGGGTTTGGTCAAGGGCAAAATCGGTTACGGTCTGAACGGTTTGATCTGGCCAGATGACTTCAATGGATTTCACTTTCGGTTCGGAGGATAGTCCAAAGTGTGCGACGGGCTCACTGCTGGAGAGATAACCCCTTGAGGATTGCAGAATGATCGTTTGCCGCACTTCGTCATATCGGAATATAACCTGAGCGCCCAGTCCAAAAGGATTGCCTTCAGGGCCATGCAATTTCACTCTTAGGAAGTGACTGCCAGGCTGTTGTTGGATGCTATTATTTTGGTAGATAGAAGCTGGCAGGTCCATATTATTGACCACCAAATCCAGATCTCCATCATTGTCCAGGTCCCCATAGGCCGCACCATGGCTAAAGGTGGCTTCCGAAAGTCCGGCTTGCTGAGCGATATTCGTAAATGTAAAATCGTGATTATTGAGGTAAAGGTAATTGGGGAGGGGAGTGGATGGAATCAGGTCTATCCAGTCGAGTACGGTTTCTCTGTTGAAAACATCGACGCCTTGTTGCCTGGCGCGCTGTATGGAGTCAGAATTGAAATCAATAAAGTCTTTGTTGGACATGTCACGCTTGATACCATTGGTAATGAAGAGGTCCTGATGACCGTCCAGGTTGAGGTCTGCAAAGAGTGCCGACCAACTCCAGTCTGTTTTTTCGATGCCCGAGAGACAACCAATTTCAGAGAATGCGTTGGGGCCAGTTTTAAGTTGTAAGACATTGCGCATGAGCTGTTTTCCGTAACCCATATCTGCTAGTCTTTCATATCGATTTTGGGTCATATTGGTGGCGAATATTTTCTGTCGCTCGTTGGTAGCAGCCAGCATGTCTAGCACGATGAGGTCCAGCTCTCCATCATTGTTCATGTCCCCAAGGTCTGAGCCCATGCTATTTTGACTCATATGATCAAAGCCTGAATATGATGGTGTAAAGGTCTGATCTCCGTTGTTGAGGAAGACTACATCCGGTTCTATGAAATCATTGGCCACAAACAGGTCGAGCCACCCGTCATCATTGAAATCAGCCGCCAGGGCACTGAGGCCGAATCCATGGTAGGCGAGGCCTGATTGTAAGGTGATGTCTTCAAAGTGCCCCTGGTTGTTTACATAGAGGTGATAGGATTGCTCTTTGCTTTCGGGAGTTGTGATGCGTCGGGAGTCTCCATTTTCATTAGATACCCGCATCTGTATGGCCTTGTCGAAATCAGCAGGGTGATTCACCAGGAAGAGATCCAGATCACCATCTCTGTCCATGTCAAAAAATACGCTTTGTGTACTGTAGGCCTTATCCTGAAGGCCAAGATTTTTACCTTGCTCAGTGAAGGTCAGGTCTTTGTTATTGATAAAAACCAGGTTGTTTCGAATGTTTTCATTGGGGTGCGCGTCCCTGCATACATATATATCCAGCCAACCATCTCCATTGATATCGACCATGGAAATACCTGTTTTGTAACCCTGTGCAGCTTTGGTTCCCGAACTGAGCGTAATGTCTTCAAATTTGAAGTTTCCTTTATTCAGGTAAAGCTTGTTGGCATTGGCATTTCCGGAGAAGTAGAGGTCAGCCAAACCATCATTGTTGATGTCACCAATGGCGACGCCTCCTCCGTTGTAGATATATTTCCAGGTGAACAGGTTAAAGTCTTTACGCTCGTTGAGGTCATTGATGAAATCCACTCCTGATTCGGCGGGACTTACTTTCGTAAAGAGGGTTTGCCTGGGGTCTTCCTGATTCGTACATCCAGAAAGGGCAATGACGAGTGTTACGACACAGAAGGCTCGTGTTTTGGTTGAGTTCATAGTCACCGGATTTGGGGTGAAAATTAAAGACTTTTTATAGCAAAGAAGGAAATCTGTTTTTAAATTGACCGACCAAATCAATCATTCCTACAAAACATGAAAAGGATTTTTCTGCTACTTACCATTTTTGGCTCTTTTGGGCTTTCTGCTCAGAAACTGATCACCTCTACACCCTTTGAGTTATTCGGAAATCATTTGTTTATTTCTCTGAGTGTGGATGACTCTGAGCCGGTGGATTTCATTTTTGATACGGGAGATGGACTGGCTGTGATTGATATCGATTTGGCCAAGAAGTTGAATCTAAAAACGGATCATCAAAAGTCCAAAACCAGTGCTCAGGGGACCATCAGCGGGGCACTGATTGCCCACAATAAGGTAGAGATAGGCGATGTGAAGGTGAATGATATTGAGCTCTACACCACCAATTTGCGTCATTTGGAACGTACGATCGGTAGAAACATCGATGGAATTATAGGCTATGACCTCCTTAAGAATTATGTGGTTGAGTTGAATTATGATGAGATGGTCATGAACCTGTATCAGCCAGAGGGATTTGCTTATCAGGGAGAGGGAGAAGCCTTCAAGTTTAAACTGGTGAATTATATCCCGACGATAGAGGCCAGTGTAACATTGAATAATGGAGAGTCATACAAGGATTACTTTTTCATCAATACCGGAGCCGGTACCAGCATGGATTTCAACACTTTTTTTGCGACCAAGCACGACGTGATTTCTAAGACCGGAAATCACTATTCGTATCCTGTGGCGGGTCTGGCAGATCAGGAGACCATGCACTACGAAGGGCGAGTAAAGAAATTTAGCGTTGGTAGTTTTGAGTTTGATGAAATGCCAGTGGGCATTAGTCAGGCCAAGCATGGCATCCAGCATAATAAAAAGGTGGCGGGCATTTTGGGCAACAATCTGCTTCAGCGTTTTAATATCACATTTAATTACAGCACCAGCACCGCCTATTTTGAAGCCAATGACTTCAATAAGCAGCCATTTTTAGTAAATGCAAGCGGGCTGAACCTTCAGTATGGAGAGGATCTCCAGAAGTTGCTGGTTCACCGGGTGTTTGAAGGGAGTCCGGCAGAAGCTGCAGGGATAAAAGAAAATGCTGAGATTATCTCGATTAACGGCACGGATATCAGCACTTATACGCTTCCAGAGATCAGGAAGATGCTCAAGGACATAGACAATAAAACAGTCACTTTGGAATATCTCCAGGAGGGGGTCACCTCAAAAGCATCGCTCAATCTTGAGCCGCTGCTTTAGAAAGTATAGATTTTAACTAAACCGAATCAAGGGCCTGCAAAATGATATTGCAGGCTTTTTTTATTTCATCAAAAGTGATGATAAGCGGAGGGGCTATTCTCATAGAATTGTCACAAAACAAGAACCAGTCCGTGACTACCCCCAATTCGATGGCCTTGTCTATAACCGGCTTCAGAAGTTCAAATGACTCCAGTTCTACGGCCATCATAAGTCCCTTGTTTCTGATGTTGATGATCTTGGGGTGCACCAGTAGCGACCTGAAATAGTCGGCCTTAGCCTCCACTTCGGCCAGTAGATTTTCACTCATTATGGTCTCAATGGTAGCCAAAGAGGCAGCAGCACTTACCGGGTGTCCTCCGAAAGTGGTGATGTGCCCCAGGATGGGATTGTCTTTGAGTACATCCATGATTTCCTTGCTACTGATGAAGGCACCGATGGGCATACCTCCGCCCATACCCTTGGCGCTGACGAGGATATCCGGTACTATGTTGTAATGTTCAAAAGCCCAGAATTTGCCCGTACGGCCAAAACCAACCTGAATTTCGTCGAGAATCAATAGGGCGCCTACCTCGGTACATCTAGCCCTCAGCGCTGCGAAGTACTCAGGAGAGGCTATGCGTACTCCCGCTTCACCCTGCACAGTCTCTACGAGCACGGCAGCAGTCTGATGATCTATCAGGTCCAGCGCTGGCAAGCTGTTGAACGGCATATGCAGGTGACCGGGAATCAGCGGACGGTAGTTTTGCTTGAAAAACTCATTGCCTCCAGCGGACAAGGCTCCTTGTGACGACCCGTGATAAGCATCTTTGCAGGAAATGATGTGAGGCCTCCCGGTGAATCGCTTGGCTAGCTTCATGGCGCCCTCTATGGCCTCACTGCCGGAGTTTACCAGATAGACTGATGTCAATGGTGCCGGGAGTGTTCGGACAAGGGCCTCAGCAAGTTTGACCTGCGGGGTCTGTACATACTCACCGTAGACCATCAGGTGCATGTATTTGTCTATCTGGTCCTTGGCAGCTTTCACCACGTGGGGGTGGCAGTGCCCTACGTTGCTCACACCTATGCCGGAGATCAGATCAATGTAGGCTTTGCCTTCGGGACTGTACATGTAAATGCCTTCGGCTCTTTCTATTTCTACGAGCAGTGGGAAATCCGTGGTTTGGGCCAGATGGCTAAGGAAGAGCTGTCGGTTGCTTATCATGCCGCAAAGGTAACAAAGGATTCAAAGCGCAGTATCGGAAGATATCTTTACCTCACTTTGGCGGGAGTATAACCACCGTTTTTTTCTCTGCGATGGACACTGCGCCATCCGTAGAGAGACATTGGATAAGGGCGCGATAAACTCCTGTTTCGTCGGAGGATTTCACGGTCCAATCATTCTGTTTACCAGCTGTATTGATGAGTTCGTGTCTGAAATCTGGTAGATCTGAAGCCGGGCTTTTTTGCGAGTGCAGAAAACCCGTCACTTCTATTTTTTGATCAATAATATTTTTGATTAACGCATCGGGTGCATCATCCTGAAGCTGAATGCCGAGTATACCTCCATGCACACCTAATCCCTCAAAAACACCAAGGTGCTCTTTGCTGCTGATCACTTTAATTTCATCAATGTAGATGGGCGGAATGGTCCAGATCATATCATCATTGGCCACCTGATGATCGTTAATGATAATGGTCGGTTTATAATCGAAAGTTTCACCTGAAACAGGATCATTGATTCTGAGCTCCTTCTCACCCTTAACAGACCGGATACCTATGCCCACCAGAATGTCTACCACCACCTCATGAAACGACTTCAGGATGACATAGTCAGTCATGTCATATACCCGATCGGATGTCAGTTGGTCGTATAAGCTTGGCCGGTTGAGCAGGGTTTCCGACTGGTATTGGGCCATTACCCGTTTCAGTCCGACTGCCTTGTTGATCAGTGAGTCTGTAGCTGACTCTTCGATGTATTCAATCTCCGGGAGGTCAATAATCAGGTTTTCAAACTTCACCTGCGTCTGAATGGGCCCTCCTGTAGAGTCCTTTACTCCATAAGTAAAGGTTTGCTGGTCGTAGAAATCCGTCAATGGCAGGTTGAACCGGCCGTCCATAATTTCAAGCGAATAGCTCATTTTGTTTTTCCATTGATGGAAATGAATCCATGAACCTTCTGGCAAAACGGTTTCGGTTTCGCCTCTGAGATCTATTCCCAATTCAGGGGGTGTGGTCATTGAAAAGGGCTTAGATCCCGAAAGGATGTTGTTCCACTTCTGATTGAACCAAGAAGTGGAATAAATCAGCAGATCGTCGATACTTAAGGTACCTGCCATGGCAGATACTCGGGCACTGATCGGGGCAAAGGCATAGTGCAGGGCCATGTCCGTGAGTAAATAAGTGTTGGAGCTGAACGCGTCAGGTATGCTCATGGAGAAAGTGGATGCAGTACCGGAGGCGGACGGAAACTCGAACGAAATTTGGGTATCAGTTTTCACCGTATCAGGCCCTGAAAGGGCCATTGTTTTTGGCAGGGTGTGGAAGGGACGGATCGCCAGCACATTCCATTGATCATCCAGGAGTGCGGCAGTATGAAAATGTCCTTGAAGCGCTGAGGAGGGTAATACAAAGGTAGCTGTGCCCTGGTCGTTGAAGGTGACCGGAAGGATAGACTGGAGGCGATTGCCAGACTCCAAAACCATCGACAGGAACTGGTTTGATGCCTCCGTGGTGAGGACATTGACGAAATACCGACTGCCAACTTTAGATACCTTGAACGTGGCTCCTGATCGCTCAATATCCATTGCCTGTCGGTGAGTTTTTCCCGACAATGTGGATACCTGAATGAAGTAGTCCTCTTTTCGGTCAGGAGTAAAAAAAGTCACTCCAAAGCCCTCATTGAATAGAAACTCGGAGATCACCTTTCCTGATTTGCTCATAACTTTACCGCTTGTGGCATCTGCCTGAGGCGCTGAGATAAGAACCTTTTGATTGTGTCCGGGGATCAGTTTACCACCTTCGGGATACACTGAAAAAGTCCTTTTGGCTTGTATGTTGGTAAACTTTTGGGTGGTTCCGGGATCCCAGATATTCTTAATATAGACAGGAGTGATGGCCCTCAGGTCTTCCTCAAAGTTTTGCATGTAAGCTGAATGAGCCACCAGAAAATAGCTTCCCGTGGGAGTGGTGTGAGGAATGTACCAGGATCCATAAAAAGTACCTGCCTGATTCTTGAAGTTCAGCGTCCTCAACGCGTGGCCTGTCGTATCTACCAGCGAAACCTTCATCACCTGGCTGATAGCATCTGTGGGCCTGAAAAACAGATCGGTAACCATCCCCGAAACTCTCAAGGTATCTCCCGTGAAAACTACACGGGAACCAACATGGAGAACGGGCGTTTCAATTGGATGATTTTCAATGAATCGCATGAATTTTCCCTCCAGATCCTCACTGATTGACTGAGCTTTTGCCTCACTCAGCACCAGCATCAGCAGTATGAAAATTAGATTTTTCATCATTCTGCAATAGTTGAGATGGGAAATGGAAATGGACTTGAATTTAACTTCTTGATTCATCATTTGACTCGATCCATTATATAAAAAAGCTCATATTCACGCATTTCAACATCTTCTGCAGAAAAATAACCCAATACAACTTCATTGGTGTTGGGCACGAAAAGATTCCCTTCAAACTCAGCGGGCAGTGCATCGAAAATGGTACCGGTATTTCTCTGCTGAGTGAGTATCTGATCCCAGTAGGTGTATGCTCTTTCGGATAGGGTGGATTGGATAACCCTCAAGGTGTAAGTATATTGCTTGGCAGGTGTGGTGTCATTAACAAGGGTGAGTGAATCCAGGATTTCCTGTTGGTTTTCGGGTGTGAGGGTTCCAATATAATCGTCTTCTTCCAGGTCTTCTACCTGAATGGCAAAATCCAGAGCCTCTGAGTAGGTATCGTTTTGATTAGGAAACCAGAGCACATCAAAGCCGGAGATTCCAGCGGCGTTGAGCTCAGATCCGGACATCAGATTGAACTGGGAGCCGGTCACTTCATGATAATCCACATAAGTGTAGGGGTGCTCCCAATCTCCTTCGTATTTCCATTTCAAGAAAGTGGTTTCTGGAATGGACCGCACGAATGAGGCAGTCACGTCATGTCCATATCTGATTTCAGCTTCGTTATTAGCCGTGAATACGGTTCGTTCCGCGTAAGTTGCGGTGAGGTCAAAGGGTAGGGCAGGCACCATTGTTTCCGGTCTTGAAAGAATGGTCTTATCACCCACCTGCACGGTAAGCAAGTAAGTTTCTCCTGCCACAGGGTCAAAGTCTTCTGGTGGGTTATAGACATTATTGAGAAGACTCTCAAAGACGTAGTACTGGCCGCTGAAACTCTCTACGATCACGGTGGCGTCAGTGATCGGTGTGAGAATGGTGCTGTCAGAATTATACCCACCCGAATAGCTCACGATCACACGAGATCCATTGGTGGTGACACGCCCATCTATGAGGATGAAGCGGGAATACTCTTTGTCAAACTGATATGGCTCTTCACAGCCGGGAGTGAGGAGGGTGATGGTTAACAAAACCAGGAGGAACGGGAAAGCTTTATGGTTGTTGACTGAGCGACTCATGGTACGAGAATCATTACGTCATCGAGTACGATTTCCTGCCTGATGGCGGTTCCAGCAGAGAAATATCCCAAAACCGGGAGATCCGCCCCATGAATAGATAGATTGCCACTGATGGTGCCGGGTACGGCATCAAAAATACCGCCTGTGTTTTTTAGCTGGGCGTGAATCTGTTGCCAGTACTGATAGGCCCGCTTAGAGAGCGTAGTTTGTGTGACAAAGATGTGGTACTGGAAGTTGGCAACAGGCTCTAGGCCCGCCACGCCTTCAGCGTAAAAATACCGCTGAACGTCCTCCCAAAAGAGCACCGAAAAGGAAGAAGAGCCACTGCTTTTCAAGTCAGCAGAGGACATCACTTTAAACTGGCTGGCTCCTGATTCGCGCATCAGCTGGCCAGTATAGGGATGCGTCCAAAGGACCATGTAATCCCATTTTACGTAAGTATTGTCCGGGATGGTACTGTCAATACGCGCGATGATATCAAGACCATTTATCGTTTTAGTCACCTTAGAGGGGCTAAAAACCTCGCGGGTTACTTCTTCTGCTTCCAGGTGAAAGGAAAACCCTGGATGGATGGTTTCCGGCTCTGAAATAATGCTTTGACCTGCCACCAGTACTTTCAGAGTATACGTTTCATCCACTTTTGGTGAAAACCCCTGAGGGGGTGTATACACATTGGTGTTTGCTATGAAAGTGTAGCTGCCTCCGGCATCATCTTCCAATAAAACCTCAGCCCCAGTGAGGGGTTTCAGGGTAGAATTGTTCGCATCAAACTTCCCTGAATAACTGAGGATTACTTCCGAACCTATATTGGTGACTTTCCCATCCACGATCAGGTATTCGGTGTACTCACTATCAAAATCATAGGGAGACTCACACCCGGCAGAGTGCATCAGTGTAACAATCAAAAAGACCTGTAAAATATGCCGGCTCAAATCAAGGTGTTTTGTAACACGTAATTTAGGATAAACAGGTAAATAAATGTCCTGTTTGGAGAAGAACACCCCTTGATGCGAATTCCACTATCAATGAACCTGAATATTCTATTCTTTGATCACCTTTTGTGTAAACTCCTGACCGTTATAAAACAACTTCATAGTATACACGCCATCTGGCAGCTGTAGATGGTTTATGTTGAGTCTGCCATTTACCATATTCAAATGATAAGAATCGATTTTCTTGCCAGCCAAATTATAGAAAATCAGCTCGGCCTCACCCTCCTGATCGCCTCCGAAAATGAAGGTGATGTCGTCCACAAAAGGATTTGGATAGACTGACCAGGATTTCGGTAGGGACTCATTATTGATGAGAATGGTACTGGAGTACTCATGTGCTCCATCAAAATCCACCTGCTTTAGTCGGTAATAATTATGTCCTGCGAAAGGATTTCTATCCATAAAGTCATACTCCAAAAGCAGGTCGCTGTCTCCGGCACCCTCTACTTTGTGGATGGGCTCAAACTCTCGGGAAGAGGAAGCCCTTTCCAGGATGAAGTAATCATTATTGCTTTCAGTAGCAGTTTTCCATTGGATCAATACATCAGTCTCCAGAACTTGCCCACTGAAGTGAACGAGTGAAACCGGTAGAGGTGAGCCATCACTGCCAGCACCTATCTGACTAAATGAAGTAACCCCGGAGGCAGAGGCAGTGTATGGGTTGGCACCTGCAGCGCTGAGGTTGTCAGCTATGATTCGCCAGTATCCGTCTGAACGATTTTTTGAGATAAACATATCCGCTCTGTTAAAGGAAGCATCCTCCTCTGACGCATTCCATTGTATGGTAATGGTGGTGTTGTAGCCACTGTCGCCCGAGTTGATATCCCATGTCCGGTTGATTTCCAGGTCAGTAACATGAGCGGTACCATAGGTACCTCTACTAAAGGTACCGTCAAATACCCGTACCTGAAAGTCTGCGGTGGCGCCCAGGTTGACCATGGTGAATGGGGTATAGGTGGATGTGCCGACAGGGAAAATGACAGGCCCGGATCCATTGGCTACTTCCAGTTGCAGTGCTCCGCCACCGGTGTTTTGGTTCAGTGTTTGCACATAGCTGGAGCTACTTCCGCCTGCGATCGACCCGCCACTATTGATGGTCAGGTTGTAGTCTCCAAGAGTGATGTTGCCACTGGTCAGGGTTAAAGTGCCTGATAATGTAGTGTTGGCTGTTAGTGTAGGGGACGCACCGTTCACAGTCAGGTTGCCAAAGGTACCTCCGAGCTTTGGAGTACCAGAGGAGAGCAGGATGGAGCCGTCTCCGGTGATTGTTCCATTGTCAATGATATTGCGGGAAATCGATAGGGTTTGCCCTGAGGCCAGGGTCAGGGTCACTCCATCGTTGATATTAATCATATCTGCACTCACACTGGCATCCAGTATGATGTCATGTTTGATGTTCAACACGGCAGTGGATGCATTGGGTACCGCTCCTGATTTCCAGGTTGAGGTACTGTTCCAGTTTCCGCCATTGAGGGTTTTGAAAGGCTCACGCGCAGCAGCCGTCACCCAATCAGTGGCGGCATCCATGCTGGTCAAGGTGCCGGTATTGCTATTGGTAGATTCATCCGGGAGGGTGGTGGAGCCAGTAGCTTCATCAAAACGGTAGTAGGCCACGAGACCCGTTTCTGATCCGGTCAATTCCTCAAACATATTGTTTTGGATTTGAGTAGCCGTTCGGGCGGTATTCCAGATACGAACTTCGTCTATAATTCCGTCAAAAAACCGAGTGGTTGAATACCTCGAATCCTTACCAATGTGCAATGCTGCGGATAGGTTTGAATTAATGGAAGGAACACCTCCTCCAGTTCCTTCAAGAATACCATCAACATAGATTTTGGTGGCTGCACCATCACTTACACAGGCTACATGATGCCAGCCGGTACCCAGAAAATTCGTAGTGGTGGTTACAACCCCCGGAAACCCTGACCCATCCGCCACATAAAAGGTGATGTCTCCTCCTGATCCATCATTTCCAATTAAGAAAACATTGGTTGCTGCGGCATTTACGTCGGAAGTGCTTTGACCCAATATAGAACCAGGGGGCATTGCAGTGGCGTTTACCCAAAACTCTACGGATAGAGCGTTAGTAAACCCTGTATATGGCGACGAGACCATTACATAGTCATCCGTACCATCAAAATCCAAAGCATTGCCCGGACCTACCAGTGCTGGAGCCGAAGCAGTGTCCACAACTGTTGCTGTTGATCCTACCCAGTTGGAGGTAGTAGATGATAGGGCGAAGTTGGTAAGATCCCCGGAGTTGTCATTTCCACTGTGATCTGTAAGGAGATTTATTCCTGTATTGGTACCATCGGCAATACCCTGATCGAATTTGTAGTAAGCGATCAGGTTTGATTCATTCGCCACATCCAGGGATCGGTACATGTTTTGCTGAATTTCTGACTGTGAGCGAGCATCATCCCAAATCCTTAATTCATCGATTTTCCCATTGAACGTAGTTCCATTTCCACCAGTATATTGTGCGCCAACACCCATACTCACACCACTAAAGTCCAAATTTGTAGTTTGGGTCAATTGCGGAACGCCATCCCAATAGGCAGTTGCTACTCCACCAGAATACACTACTGCAAAATGATGCCATGCTCCTGACCAGTCAGATCCAACGTCAACTAACTCCAGCCAGGCCGCTCCTGTCCAAGTAAAAATTCCGAAATCGTCAGTATTGTTTGGATCAATACCGATTGATCCCGCCTGACTAGTCGCTCCAGTTAGTTGACTGTAGATTCTTCTATTGTCAATTACATCATTGGCATAAATCCACATTTCAATGGTTCCGGATGTTAACCCCAAATTGTCAAGATCCACGTAATCATCAGTTCCATCAAAATCCAAAGCATTCCCTGCTCCAGAATCGGAACGTCCTAATGTGAAATAATTTCCATCAACTACCTGAGCTCCATCCACGGTGAATTCGATACTGTT
Organism: Marinoscillum luteum; assembly: GCF_044005705.1. Lineage (NCBI taxonomy): Bacteria > Pseudomonadati > Bacteroidota > Cytophagia > Cytophagales > Reichenbachiellaceae > Marinoscillum > Marinoscillum luteum. Next base: position 314,844 of record NZ_JBIPKE010000012.1, read on the forward strand.
GGCGCTAGGTACTGAGCTAATCACCTCCATGATGGAGAAATCCCCTGATGTCCCGGCTCGGGTGAGCAGGTAATAGGTATAATCAGGATTAGGCGCTGCGCCTAAGTCAAATGAAAAAGTGAGGTTTCCATTGGCGGTACCTACGGCATCATTTTTATCTAAATACCAGGTCTTGTCTATTCTATTAGAGAGCAGGGTTCCAGAGGGGAGGTCTGTGGCTACTTCTGAAAAATTGCCGCCATCATTTCCCCAAATGATCTGATCGCCAGAGTCTTGTAGAAAATCGCCGGCTGTTTGTGTGCTCGTCAAAGTCAACTCGTCTGATGAGGCCGTAAGCGCACCGCCGTTGACAATTAATGATGTGTTTTCAAATGTTGTTCTGGTCGATGTGAGGTAGTTTGAAGACGCTGTAGCGGCATTGAGGTTATCAAAATTGGTCAATGTACCACTGTTTCCGTTTCCGCTAAGATCTGGCAAGCTTGCATTGCCATCCCCGATGCCATCGTTCATTCTGTAGTAGGCGATTAGGTTTGCTTCGTCACCAGTGAGGTTGGTGTACATGGTGGAGATGATTTCCTGTTGACTCAGGGCAACGTTCCAAATCCCCACTTCATCCATTTGCCCATTCAAAAAACCTGTGGTACCATCGGCACCAGCCCCAATACTTAAAGAAGAGGTGGAATTGGAGGAAGTGGGTGTTCCTGAAAGTTTAGAAAACTCTCTGATTAACACCCCATCTATATAGTATTTTGCATTATTCGACCCCAGACTTTGATCATAAGATACCGCCAGATGGTGCCAATCGGTATCATTTGGAAACATGTCCGTCACGCCAGGATCATCAATAATGGCTGGGGCAGATCCGCCCACCACATAGAACCGTAAGTTCCGTTGTTTGCCCTGGCTGGATCGGTCATCATAAAGAATACCTGCTCCGATCTGGGCAGCTGCCAGAGTGGTTGTACTGATTAGATAGGCAAGATTGTCAAAGTTGGGATCTTCCATTTTTATCCAAAAAGAAAGAGTTAGTTGGAAGGCTGAGGCGTTGTTGGCTCCATGCATCCACTTAAAATCAGATTGATTCCCGATGGTCACAAAATCATCCACTCCATCAAAATCCAGTGCATTTCCTACGCCAGTATCTGACCTTCCAATGGTGTAATAGGAGTCATCGTTTATTTGTGAGGCGTTGATGGTAAACACGATACTCGTGCCACTTGGATTGGTGCCGTCTACAGGAACTATTGAAAAATCTCCTGAAGTGCCTGCACGCTCCAAGAGGTAATAAGTGTAGTCTGAATTAGGTGTAGACCCCAAATCAAACGAGAGGGTTACATCTCCACCTGCAGTGCCTACTACATCACTTTTTGCTATGTGCCAGTTTCGATCATATCGTGCTGACACTAATGTGCCAGAGGGAAGGTCACTGGTGACTTCACTGAAGTCACTGTTTTCATGGCCAAAAATGAGGTAGTCATTAAAGTTTTGCAAGAAATCAACATCGGTGATGGTAAGATTGGCGGATGTACCAGGAGATATATCAGAACCCCCGCCATCAAGGATGAGTCCCATATCCGAAAATGCATTCCATTCTGCCACTACCCAATCAGCGCTGGTCATATTATTTAAAGTACCATCGTTGTTATTGACAGTAATATCCGGGAGGGTAAGTCCGCTACCTTGATCAAATCTGTAATAAGCAACCAGGTTGGTTTCATTGCCATTCATGGTTTTATTCATGTTTTGACAGAGCTCTGATTGAGCCCTTACATCATTCCAGATTCTGACCTCATCAATTTTTCCGGCCACAAAATCACCAGTGGCCTGCTTTCCAATAAAGAAGTCGCCTTGTCCGGTTTTCATACTTCCTGCCCAGCTGGTGGAGTTTTCCATAACCCCATTGATGTGCAGATCGATCGAGCCACCATTAAAAATCCCAACAATATGATACCATTCATTTCTGATATCTGTGGTAGACCACCCGGAGGTGTATTGGGTGTCGTTGTCCCGCGTTACCCCAAATCGTATTTTTCCGGTGGCGTCCACTTCAAAGAAGTATTCATTACCAGTACCACCTGTCCCTTTGGCCAGTGGGAAAGCGCTGGTATTTGTAATAAATCCCCAAAACTCAACAGTAAATCCACTCTGATTAAAGTCTAGATCAGCATCATTGGCTATCAGCACGTAGTCCTCAATCCCGTCAAATAATAGTCCGTTGCCAATGACCGGGATGGGCGACGTAGAGTTAGCTCGTCCGAGTGTGGCTGAAATGGCCTGAAAATCAGCAACATCGTTTCCGGTATCTGTTCCGTTTGGTAGGCGGGAGATGGATTCATTAGAAAGGTCTGTAGCATCTCCGCCAACTGACGAACCATCGGGGGCTCCGTCTCCTGTGCCGTCACCGGCGGCATCATCTCCCAGTTCTACCTGATCCACTATGTTACCAGCAGCGTCTTTGAGTGTGATGAGAATGTCATCATTGGTGGCTCCCGTTCCGTCCACATTCCCCAGGATCAAATAATCCCCTTCGGCAGTATTGAGAAAGCTGCTTCCAACTGTATTAGAAATATAATTAGAGACATCAAAGGCACCTGACGAGGTGAGATCTCCGATTACGTCTGTGCCGTCCGTAAGTTCTATGGTCCACCCGGTGAGGTTGATTCCGGATGTTCCGATGTATAATTCTATCCATTGATCCACGTCGGAAACCAGGCCGCCTGCTATGGTGCCGTCAAACCCGTTGGTACTCCAATCCTGCTGGGGGTCCGTGACAATTTCATTGATCAATACCGTACCAGTAGGGGAGTTGGTTCTGCCTGGAGAGGCTATGGTACGTGCGAAATCCAGATCATCATCGCCCGTATCAACGGCGTTGGCGTATCTGGATACGGCTTCATCGTTTGCGGATGCAGCGTTGCCGGTAGGCGCTTCTCCGGCAGCTCCTCCCAGTTGCACGCTGTCCACAGCGGTACCGGTGGCATCTTTTAGGATTATCAGTACATCATTGTTCATAGCGCCGGTGGGGTTGCCCAGGATCAGGTAATCACCCACCTCCGTATCAATGAAGGAGCCGGATCCCGCAGTGATGTAATTGACCGTTGCGAAGACCCCATCTCCGGTAGTGGAAAGAGTTCCTGAGACGTCACTTCCATCCTTCATCTCGAGCGTCCATCGGGTGAGGTTAAGCCCGGCCGAAGCGATGTACAACTCGATGTACTCGTCATTATCCGCACCCGTTCCTCCGGGAGCAGTACCATTAAACCCTATGGAACTCCAGTCCTGCTGAGGGTCCGTTACTACTTCATTGATTTTGACCGTTCCCGACGGAGAGTTGGTCGTGCCCAGTGTTGCCCTGGTTTTCGAAAAGTCATCCTGGTCAATATTCGTGTCTCCTCCGTTAGGAATTCTTGAAATGGATTCGTCAGTTGTGCCTGTGGAGTTGGCATTGAAAAAGGTGCCTTCGGTCGTCGAGGTGGTCACCTGATCGATGATTTTGCCGCTGGCATCTCTCAGGTAAAAACGGGAGGTTCCTGTGGCATTGATGAGCTCTGATCCGATGGGATTACCAAGGATCAGAAAATCCCCGTTTTTGGTGTTTTTGAAGGATCCACCTTGTAGTGATAGGTAATTGGAAATAGTAAATGCTCCGCTTGAAGTGAGGTCACCAATGACCTCCCCTCCATCATCAAACTCAATGGTCCAGCCCGTGAGGTCCAGTCCATCTTCTGCAATGTAAAGCTCTATCCACTCATCATCTGACCCATTGGCGCCGCCCGGAGTGGGGTTATAAAAACTCCCCACGCTCCAGTCCTGTCGGGGAGTTGCCACTATCTCGTTGATCAACACCGCAGGGCTGGCATCCACGGACCCTGCCGCAAAAGAGAAATAAACCCCGCTACTCAGGTCAACTGTGACGCGATAGTAAGTCCCGTCATTTTCCATTTCAAAGATGTCCCGATTGGCGTCATTTGGAAAGGCAGGGTCTGAAGGGTGAATGAGCATGGAGATGGTGCCGGATGCGTGAGCCACCGGAAAAGCAACTTCTACTTCACCCACAGTACCAGTTTCCTGTACCCTCCATGCTCGGGCCATTCTGGAGGAGGTGCCGGAGGTCACGTTGTCCACAGTTTCGGAGAAGGTAAGGCTTCCATTGTCGGACCCCCACACCAGCCAGCTGTCATCGGCGCCCAAAGTAGAAGGGGAATAAATACCCCCATTGGCTATCGTTAAAATCGCGTTTGAGTTGACGCTTTTTGATTTTGGCTGATCCAACGCGGAGTTGTCATCTCTTCCAATACCTGCCAGGTCTGTGTTGTAGGCCGAGTTAGCGGTTCCATCCCAGATGGTGCCTCCGTCTGAGGCGAGATAATTGGTGGGGGAGGTTTGATCCAGCGTGAGACCATATTTGATGGCCAGATAGGATTCTATTTGTTGCCTTTCTGTAGCTGTCGGTGTACTGGTGTACACAATAATTTCGGCGATGTCTCCATCATGGTAAGCGTCAAAACTTGATCCTCCAAAAGCGTCGTTTCTAACCCCAATATCTATAGGAACAGATTGCGTGTCGTACGATCCGGCATCCGTAAAGCCATTGGAATTATTGGACACAGTAAGGCTTGCCCCATTTTGAAAAATATTGATGTTGGTCGGGGCATTTCCAGAACTCAACAGGAGTGTCGACATCAGATAAAAGGTATTATCTTGAATAGTGCCTGTTGGAGCTCCACTTGCGTGTCCACATCCTATATGAAGACCATAGTTTCTGGAAGAACCTCCAGCTGTATAGCCGAGTTGAATGTTTGTGTTGCAATTATTATTGTATCTCTGGTTGACTAAAAATCTTTGGCTAGAACCATTGTCTGTATCGAAGACGATAAAAAACGATGCAGGAGAACTACCAGAACTAAATAATGAAGTTGAGGCAGTTATAAATCTATCCGCACTCCCATCAAAAGCAATGGTTGGATTGAAATTTAAACCATCAGTAACCAATGCTGGACTACCTGAAGCTGTCGCATCAAGCGAGCTGGAACTCTGATCACCCCAAGCTGTAACAGGACTGGTACCAGTCACACCAGCGTCGGCTTTTAGCCAGAGTTTGAGGTTGGAGGAGACGTTGCCAGGAGATTGGGCATAGAGGGTAAAACATAGTACGGTCAGGATGTTTGTGATAAACACCCGAAGGGTAGCGGTCTTCATGTTGGAAAGGTTAGTGGCGGGCTAAAAATATGGTTTTCCTGTGTTGATAACCAGAAAAAAATCAACTATCAATCAGACCATTAACTGTTAAAAATAGGCAAGGAGTGGTGTTTGAATACTTAATTGAATTCAAACTTGTAAGTAAGGGAAGGGATCATCGCGCCCGCAATAGTCAATTTATATGGTTGGGCTGGAGCACCGGGACTATTCTTGAAAAAGATGGAATAAGCGTTTTTACGGGCATATAGATTATAGACCGAAATCACCCATTTACTTCGAAATTGCTGGTTCTTCTTCACTTTGTTTTCGTGGGTGAGTGAAATATCCGCCCTGTGGTAGTCAGGGATGCGTTCTCCGTTTCGTTCATTAAAATAAGCCACAGTCACATTATCCACCACAAATCTGGCTGCCGGGGCACTCACTGGTCTTCCGGATGCATATTTGAAGTTGACGCCCATAGACCATCTGTTGGTGATTTTGTGATCCAAAGACAATGAGATATTGTGCGGTCTGTCGGAATAATAGGGATACCAGGCCCCATCGTTGATGCGCTCTTCTATATGTCGGGATTGAGTTCTGATAAACGTGCGTGAGTAGGCATAGGAAAACCAGCCCTGGGTTTTTCCTTTGTTCTTGGCCAATAAGAACTCAAGTCCCCAGGCCTTTCCTTCGCCACTGATGAGGACTTGTTCCAGGGATTCATTAAGCACGATGTTAGCACCGTTTTTATACTCTATCAGGTTTTGATAGTGTTTCACATAGCCCTCCACAGAAGCTTCGAGAGTGTTATCCTGAAAATTTCTGAATACTCCGAGAGCCAGTTGATCTGAAATGACCGGCTTGATAAACTGGTCGCTCAGTTTCCACTGGTCCAGAGGCGTTACCGAGATGGAGTTGGAGATGAGGTGCTGAAACTGGTAAAGTCTGTTGTACCCAAGCTTCAAAGTGGCCCAGGGGAAGAGATAACTGATGCTAGCACGCGGCTCCATTCCGTGGTAGTTGGCTATTTTTTCATTTTGATCATAGGAGATTTCGCCGGTGGTGGTGGTTTCATTTCTGGGACTATCCGGAGCATAGGTGTAGGTCGTCAGTGGGCCCAGCAGTTGGTAGTTGGTATATCGCAGGCCGACTCGTGCCCGAAGGCTTTCGGTGAGCTTCACTTCATCTTCCAGGTACCCGGACACCGTGACGGCATGTTCTTCACTTAGTGTGGTAGGTACCACTAGTGAGTTCTGACTATTCGGCTCCATGGAGCCTGGGCTGGTGATGAACCTGTTGAGGTGTACACCGGCCTCCAGTGCGTGCATTCCTCTCGAAAAGGTAAGGTTGTTCTGGATTCCCGATTGTTGGATCCCATTTTTCAGTAAAAACTGATAATTCTGTGCGTCCCCTTCGGTTTCATACTGGTAATCACTGTGGCTTACCGTGAGGTTGTACAGCAGATCATTGGAGAAAAGATGGTTCCAGGCCAGACTAAATCCCACCTGGTCATAACTATAGGTGGTGTCTTCACTAAACTGAAAACTGTCTTTGGCTTTGTAGAAGGTGCCTTTTACTGAGTTTTTTGAATTGACCTGATATTCGATCACACTGTTGAAATCCCAAAAATTTGCCGCACTGGTTTTGGCATCCTTATCCGGTACGGCATTCAATACCCAATCAGAATAGGTGGCTCGGGAGCCTACCGTGTAGGTGAGTTTGTCGTCCAGTACTTTACCTTTTGCGCCAAGTGAGCTGGTAAGAATGCCGATGCCTCCATAAGCCATAAACGGGCTGGACGCCCGGGGTGAGAGCTTCACATCCAATACTGAGGACGCACGACTCTCATAGCGCGCGGGCACGCTGCCCTTGTAGAGGGATACTTTGCTCACCATGTCAGGATTGAACACAGAGAAAAAACCCAATAGATGCGAGGGGTTGTAAATGGGGATGTCATTCATCAGAATGAGGTTTTGGTCGTAGTTGCCACCACGGACGCTGATGTAGCTACTACTTTCGCCCGTCACACTCACACCGGGCAGGATGGTGATGCTTTTGATTACATCAGATTCTCCCATGAACGCGGGCATTTTGTTAATGGCATAGATACTGAGGTCACTTTTTCCCAGGCTGGTGTTGGTGAGCCTGTCTCTGGCTCCGCCTTCCTCTACGGTAATCTCCTCCAGTACCGAGGTTTCTTCATACAGGTTTATATTGAGTGTCCCCTGACTGTAAAGCTTGATTTTCTTCTGTTCAGACTCAAAACCCAGGTAATTGTAGGTGATGGCATGGTTTCCGGGGAGCAGCTCCAACTGATAGTAGCCCAAAGGGCTGGAGATGGTACCACTGCCGCCATCGTCCACGCTGATGGTCACCCCCGGGATCACTTCGCCCGTCGCATCACTCACATAGCCAGTGAGCTTTGTGGGTACTCCGGGTTGCATTTTTGCCTGGTCACCGATTTCCACCCAGGTTTCCTTTACCTGAGCTTCTTCAAAGGGATTGATGCCAAGACCTGTGATCAGCTCATCATCGGGATAGATGAATAGGTAATAGTCATCTTTGATGGTGATACGAAATCCCGAGTTGCTCAGGCTGGCCTGCAGAATACTGAGAAATTTATTGTCCGGCACTGAGACAGCCCGAATGCTATCAATCCAGGCTTTTTTGTAAAAGACCGTGACGGGAAAGTTGCTCTCGGCCTGATGGATAAGGGTAGGGAGGGATTGCCCCACAGGATCATAAGAAAACCTGAAATCTGCAATTTTCTGCGCATGCAGTCCCAGTGAGAAGAGAAGTAAGCCTGATAAAAGTATTCGTGGCATAGGTTGGCTGGTACTTACAGAAAACAGAGGTGGTATCCGTTTACCTTATGTGTTGCGTCAAAATAATTGCAACAATTTAGAATAAACGGATTTAAACTTCCCCTGCTTCTGGCAAGAGTTTGTCGACCATCGGCCCTTGATACAAATTTACTTCAGGATCTGCGCGGTATGATCTTTGGTTTTCACCTTTGCGATCACTTCTTCTATCATACCTTTTTCATCGATGACAAACGTGGTGCGGAGTGTGCCCATATAGGTCCTGCCATACATTTGTTTTTCTCCCCAGGTGCCATAGGCTTCATGTACAGATTTATCTTCATCTGCAATGAGGGGAAAAGGAAGGTCAAATTTTTCAATGAATTTTTTATGCGATTTGGCACTGTCGCCACTTACTCCGAGTACCACATAGCCCTGCTTTTGCAAGTTGGCGTAATTGTCGCGGAGGTTGCAGGATTCTGCTGTGCATCCCGGGGTGTTGTCTTTGGGGTAGAAGTAGAGCACAATTTTCTTACCCTTAAAGTCGGAGAGGCTGATTGGGTTACCATCCTGATCGATGCTGGTAAAATCGGGAGCTTGATCGCCGGCTTGTAGTTTCATTTTCTTAGAGGTTTCGTTGGTAAATTTGTTTGTTTCCAGTGTTGTCTTCCACTTCCAGTATAAACTCTCCTTTGAGCGGGATGTTTTCATCTTTTCTCACCGCCCAGATCAGGTCTTTTTTAGATTCATAATTCATCAGGAGAAAGGAGCCGTTCAGAGTAGCTCTGAAGCTTTTGATGCCGGAGCGTTCATCATTGATTTTGAAGTAAAGCTCACTGGAGTTGATGATGCGTGGCGTGATGACCGGCGGTATGGTGTCTTCAGCAATGGTGAAAGTGACCAGATCGCGGGTGTCAAAAGAGATATTGCCGTCTTCCCAGGTGCCTCCCTGATAACTCAGATTACTCCCATAAACGGCGTAGACGCGAGCCGTATTTTCAGGATAACTATATTCTGGCTTCAATCGGATATTGACCGTGGACCGCAGCGGGGTGTCATTGTGTGGAAACCGGAATAGCTCCAGGCCCAGCTGTGCGTCATAATCTTTTTCGAACCTTAGATAGAGGGTATCGAAGAGGGAATATTGCTTGAAAAACAGATCGGAGTGATGGTTGAAAAAACTGATTTCAGAACCAGAGGGAATTTCAGCATAAATGCCTGTATTCAGGATTTTACCAGCATAATCAATGGAATCAGGCAGGCCATCGTGTAGGTTCCACAGGTAGTAGGCGGCCCTTCTGTCGGTGCGGTAAGGTTCCAGGGGTCTACGGGTATTGCCAAAAAAGAGAGAGATTTTTCCAGGAGTCCCCTGATGTATGTTTTTGAAGTGAAGGTGATCACGATAAATCTCGAACTCGTTGATGTATGGGTCTGGGAGATTGACCACCTTTCGGTTGTTGACCTCCGTCTCGAAAGTGGAGATATTCCCATAGCTATCCTTCATATAGATCTGAATCAGGTGGGTAGAGTCTGAGAAATTGAATCCCTGAGAAGAGACATTGTAAAAGTCATTGGTGTTGCCATCTTCCACAAAGAGCTTGTTGTATTTCTTGCCGCCATTTCTGTAGGCTTCATAATCCATATGTACCAGAATGTTTCTTTGTTTGCCAAAGGAAAGACTCGATTTGGACTGACTAAAGACTGTATCTCCGTTGATGACCAAGGTAGTTTCTGGAATTCCGTTGCGGTTATACACCCCGTTCAACAGATCGTAAGCATATATCTCAATGCCTATTTTGCCTTTCAGACTGATGGGTACCCGGGTATGGTAGACGTCATGGGTCTTGATGGCATCAAATTCGAACCTGCCAAAGGTTTCGTTCACTCTCGCCGAACCATCCAGGGTCACAAAGGCTATGTTTTTCATCTGAGGTGTGATGTTGTCCTTGATCTCAGCGAAGTTGAATTTTAAAGGATCCAGTATTCGTTGGTTGGCATCCCGGATTTCGAAATGCAAATGCGGCCCACTGGAGGAGCCGGTATTTCCTGAGTAGGCAATGATCTCACCGCGCTTAAACACAAACTGATTTTTGTCAGGAAACAGCTGAACCTCAAAGCTTTCTGCTTTGTATTGCTCGTCCAGCAGGTACCTGGCTATGCGTCCTTCAAACTTACTGAGGTGGGCGTAGACCGAGGTGGTTCCGTTGGGATGGGTCATATACAGGCAGTAGCCGTAGCCCCCTGTGTTCACCCTTACCCGACTGATGTATCCATCTGCGGTAGCATGCACTGGCAGGCCAGACTGACCACCCGTTTTGATGTCTAACCCCGCATGGAAGTGACTGGAGCGGAGCTCGCCCATGGTGCCGGCCAGGAAATTTTGCTGACCGGGATTGATGGGGAAAAGGTAATAATTGTCTGAGGTGAAGGGTTGGGTGAATGCGTGAATACTTAAGAAAATGAATAAAACAGGAAGTCCAAACCTCATCTAAATAGCGCCGTTGAAATGTTCTTTTTTAATCTATCACAAAACTGATGAATTCTGTGAAATGTTGCGTGTTTTTGGCAATTAATTGCTCAGAGGAGATGGTTTCTTTTTTGTAAATATAAAATGTAACTTAACGGATCAACAACAAATCTACGCTAATGGAAAATTTACGCTCCGCCTTCATTGCTTTGCTTACCGGCATTGTGATTTTAGCTTTTGTTCACACGTCCTGCACCTCATCGGTGGGGCGGGGTATGGAAGCTGTCTTTATAACCGATAAACTCTATACAGATCCTCCCAATTTTGGATCGTATCCTGCTACTAAAGATCAGATTCAAAAAATGATTGATGAAGTGGACTTACCCAATATCCGAGCGCATGCCTGGGACGTGTGGGGATCCATAACCTCTCCAGGGCCGGAAGGGTTGCCGGTTTGGGAGACCTGGTATTCTGGTTATGAAGTGTTTGAGCTGGCTGGGAAGAAGGGGATAAAAACCCGCAACATCGTAAGAGATTTCCAATCACCCAAGCAGTTTCATCATTTTGAAAATGTAATTGGAGGAGCTATCCCGCAGGATTTGCCCGAGCAAATTACCTCTTTCAATCGCTACACTAAAAGTGTGGCGGATTTTATTGTTTCGTCTGGTTTGAATCGGACAGAGGTTCTTGATTCGATCAATGGATCATTTGATCAGGCAGGAACGCCGATTGCGCTTCGTCAGATTCAAACCACTCCAGATTCTATTGATGAGCGGGCCATAGTACTCAAGCCGGTTTTTCAGTTCATTGATGGTTCGGGCCCCACGGTCATTCCATTTTGGAACGGCATTTCGCCAAAAACCACTACAGATCTGAAAAACCCTGAACCACATACCTGGAGGCAGGGAGTGATTGTGGATCCTACTGGTGTATTGAAACCGGGAGATTCGGCCCTGATGTCGGTAAATAACGAACCTCCCAGGTGGCTGCAGGTGGTTGGTTTGGAAGATTTTTATGCCATTGAACTGACGGAGGAGGATGTGAAGGAATTTAGTGACTTTGCGGCCACTTCAGGTGATGACGTGGGGAAGGGAAATATGACGGACTCCACCAGCATCTATCAAAATGTAAAGGTGGGAAACTATGCTTTGCTGATGGCAATGCATGTTACTTCCAAGGAGATTAACAACTGGACATGGCAGACCTTCTGGTGGTCACCTTATAATGATCATCCTTTCTTCGGAGCAGACAGGCCGACATCTATATTGGCCCCCTGGGATCACTATAATATGCGAACGGCCTACTTCATGGTGACCCCTGCAGGAAGTGCAGCAGGTGAGCCGTTTGTGTCTTTTAATCCTTACCTGGAAACTAATCTTTTCGGTACTGTTCCCATAAAGACTAAAAATGGAGTTTTGGATAGTATCCCATGGACAGGTGTTAATAGTAATTGCATGACCTGTCATCGGCTGGCGGCCCGGGCTCCCGGAAACTTCAATACGCCTGCCTATCAACCCGATGGATTTATTGACATAGGGGACAGTGTATTTGCGGGGATGACTAAGGTGGATTTTTTATGGTCTGTCGCCATCAGACCCCAATAATAAAATGATAAGGTTTGGAAGCTTCATGCTTCCAAACCTTATCTTGTTTAGGTGATTTTATTGAATACCCAGAATATAGGCTTTGACTTTTGGACTTGGTTCTGTGGGAATCAAATCGATGACATCCGGATCCTTTACCGGCTTACCCGCAAAGTCAAGTAGGAAGCTAAAGTCTGTACCTTTCAGCTGAGTGGCTCCATGGCAGCCCATACATCCACCCATGTTATAGAAAGTTTTATTGTACAAGGTGTTATTTCCACCGTCAAATGGTTTGCCAATAGAGCTTCCATGGAAATTACCCAGCGTGGAGTCTGACTCGATCACGAAGTTGGCCATGTAGTAATTCGGATCTTCTTCTATGGAGTTGACAGGGCGGGACTGTACACCTATGAGTCGGTAGTATTGCCAGATACTTTCCATGTTGATCTTCTTCAGCAATGCATGCACATTGTTATTCACCGTGTCGATTACCGGAGGAACCCCATGTAGCCTTTTGACGGTTTGAGGTGCACCTGTGGGTTGGGCATTTCCGTTCAGTAAAATGAATTCCATTTTGGCCTCCGTGACATCCACTTGCTCCCACGAGGCGAAAATAAAGGTGGGGTAGTTTTCGGTTTTGTGTATGATGTGTATCCCGATCAGACCAAAAACACCGTTTTTATAGTAGATTTCTCCATCATTTCCTTTTTCATAGTAGATCACCGAGTCTTTGTAAAACCGGGTATGGTCATCTTGGTCTGTGAGCATGCGCCAGGCAGTTTTCACCTCTATGCTGCCTTCATTTTCGGCACCACCACAGGGAAGACAGATTACTCCAGCCTCCTGAGGGCAGTCGCAGTTGGTAGGACATTCGGGACAGTAGGCACTCAGAGTGTTGATGTTGTTCTGGGTACGGGCGGCCGCCTGGGCAAGAGATGCACTGTCACCGTAGTATTGCTGGATGTAGTCATACTCATAGCGGTTGACCTTGGCTTGATAGAGCACCATCTGGCTTGTGTCGTAGGCATACAGATTGCACGAACCAATCTCGTTAGATTCATCAAGGTTATTGAATAGGTCAAAGCGGGCATTGGTGCCTGGAATGGGGGCGGGCTGATTGCCAAAGCTGTAGTGTGGCGGATTGTCAAAGGGCTGAATTTGGCCATAGTACGGACGGAGTTCAGAGCGGTGCGCATAGGTTTCCCAGACGAGTAGGTCCGGATAAGCACCAGATTGGCTAAAGTTCCAGGTGGTGTCCGGTTTGCCACGCTTCTGTGAAAGGTCGTAAGATGATTTCCAGTTGAGCGCAATAAGTTCTTCCCAGGCAAACTTCGCCAAAAGCTCTGGAGAGGCATCGGATGACAGGTCTTTGGGGACGGTGTAGCTCACATTGATATAAGGAGGCAATGCTTCCTCTGTGGCAGACTTTGGCCCATTGCAGGCATAAGCCAGGGCAATTACAAATAGGGTAAGGTAGGTGAGTGAATTTTTCATAGTAAGACAGTTAGTTTTAGCGTTAACTGTTTTAAGCTATGAATAAATATTTTTAGAAACAACTGAAAGGTAACCTACCTCACCTCAAAATCGAACATCTGCCTGCCGGCAAGCTTGCCTACCAGCCGATCACCGATCTTCACAGGGCCTACGCCTTTTGGGGTTCCGGTGAAGAGAATATCACCTTTTTTCAGGGTGAAATACTTGGAGACATAGGCTATGAGCTCATCCACTGGCCAGAGCATCAGTGAGGTGTTGGCATCCTGCACCACCTGGCCGTTGAGCTCCAGCTGAAATTGGGTGTTGGTGAGGTCGAAGCCTTCTTTTGAAATAAATGGCGAGGTAGGTGCTGATCCATTGAATCCCTTGGCCATTTCCCAGGGTAGTCCATTTTCCTTGGCTTTTGCCTGTAGATCCCGCGCCGTGAAGTCTATGCCCAGGCCTATCTGATCATAGTATTTGTGCGCAAACCGGGGTTCTACGGATTTGCCTTCTTTGTTGATTCGGATCAGAAGTTCACACTCATAGTGAATGTCTTTGGAGAAATCCGGGTAGTAGAAAGCGTCATTGTTTCTAAGAATGGCCGTATCCGGCTTCATAAAGATCACAGGTGTCTCTGGTCTTTCGTTTCCCAGTTCGGTGATGTGGTCGGCATAGTTGCGACCGATGCAGATGATTTTCATAATTAATGAGCGAGGATTTCTTCCACTTCTTCTACTTCCATCAGACCGCTGGCATCTACCCGGGCCATCTTTACCACCTTCATTTCATTGATGAGTACCGGATCATATTTGGCCTTGATGCGAATGTAATTTTCGGTAAACCCATGCATATGTCCATCTTCCACATCATCCTCAAACAGGACCGTCTGCATCTGATCGACGTGCTGTTCGTAGAAGTATCTTTTCTTTTTCTCAGAAAGCGCTCTAAGCATTTTAGATCTTTTCTGCCGATCCTTTAGCGAAACCACTCCGTCCATCTCCAGGGCCTGGGTGTTGGCGCGCTCAGAGTAGGTAAACACATGGAGGTAGGATACATCCAGTTCGTTTAGAAACTGATAGGTTTCCAGAAAGTCTTCCTCTGTTTCGCCCGGAAATCCGGTGATCACATCCACACCGATCCCGCAGTGTGGCATCAGCGACTTGATGGTGTGCACCCGCTCTTGGTAAAGGTCGCTCAGGTAGCGCCGGTTCATTCTTTGGAGTATCTTATCACTGCCAGATTGCAAGGGCACATGGAAGTGAGGCACAAACCTTTTGGACTGGCTCACAAAAGTGATCACCTCTGTGGAAAGCAGGTTAGGCTCTATGGAGGAGATTCTGAATCGCTCTATCCCTTCCACTTCGTCCAATGCCTTGATCAGGTCAATAAATTTTTCCTTGCGCTTGCCATCCTGAATGCCAAAGTCACCAATATTCACACCCGTGAGTACCACTTCTTTCACTTCTGATGCGGCGATTTCTTTGGCCTGCTCCACGATCTCTGCGATGCTGGCACTTCTGCTTTTGCCCCGGGCCAGAGGGATGGTACAGAATGCACACCCATAGTTGCAGCCATCCTGTACTTTGAGAAAGGTACGCGTGCGGTCTCCGTAGGAGTAGGAGGCATTGTATCGCTTCGCTTCCTGTATTTCGGAGGCGTATACCTGGGGCTCATTGGTCGCAATGAATTCATCGAGGTATTCAAATAGCCTGAATTTCTCGGCAGCCCCCAGTACGGCATCCACACCTTTGATCTCACTGATCTCTTTAGGTTTCAGCTGTGCGTAGCACCCGATGATGGTCACAAAGCTTTTTGGAGAGATTTTCTTAGCCTCCTTGACGATCTTCTTACACTTTTTGTCGGCATTCTCTGTCACCGAGCAGGTGTTGATGATGAAAATATCCGGTTGGTCTGTGAAATCCACTTTCTTGAATCCCCGGTCCTCAAACATTCGGGAAATGGTGGAGGTCTCGGAAAAATTCAGCTTACATCCCAGTGTATAAAAGGCTACTCGCTTCATAGAGGCGCAAAGGTAATAAAATCCCGCTTTCAGTTCCCTGGAAAGGGGTGAAGGAGAAGGAAAGTTCTCTCATTAGGAATTTTTGAGAACCTCGTTTTGCTTTTAAAAGCACCTTTGGCTTTACAGCCCTATCAAAATGAAGGGAGCCCAATAATAGGGATCGCTATAGCTTGAAGACTTGAGCAGGCTAAGTTTGGCTTTTCGAAGGTCATCTGCAAAAATCATATTGCCAGAATGATTGAGGTGCTGTTTGTAAAACTCTATCATGAGCTGTGCGGTAGAGGCATCCGAAACCTGCCACAGCGACACGATGAGGTTTTTGGCTCCGGCATACATGAGTGAACGACTGAGCCCGATGATTCCTTCGCCTTTTTCCACTTTGCCAAGGCCGGTCTCACAAGCCGAGAGGGTCACCAGATCCGCGCCGATGTTCAGTCCATAGATCTCACCTGAGTACAGGCTACCATCTTCATTTTCCGTGGGGGAGAGAAAGATTCTTGAAAGCGCCGGCTTGGATTCGTTCACAATGCCATGGGTGGCAAAATGCAGATACTTGTATTCCGACAATTTTGAAGATTTGAGCATCGCCTCTGAAGCTTGATCTTTCAGTAGAATTTCGGGGGCGTCTGCCCCAGAGAGAAACAAGTACCTGATCTCCTTTACTTCCTGTTCGGACCCTGGCAAACTGGCCATGGTGAGTTCATTTTGCTCAAATGAAACCGGAGCGGTCAGCAGAATTCCCATGGCAGTTCCTGCGGGTGCGTCCAGTTTTTCCAGAAGGAGAGAGGCAGCATAGTCATAGGATATGGCATATTTTTCCAGCAGGTAGGTATTGTTTCCTCCATCCTTTGACTCACTGAGGAGAGACTCAAATGGAATGGTGCCCAGTAGCCCATCAGGTATGATGGTAAGGCTCTGTAGGCCATCTGGTAGATCAGGAATGAGCTGCTTGTACAGACTGATGCTTGAGGACTGGAAGGTGGATGGAATGTGATATTTGATGGCATTGCGAAGCCCTTTGGTTAGTTGCACCAGGTTGTCTGCTTTCGGCAGGCTGAATACCTCAAAGTCTTTTTTGGAAATGAGGAAGACAAAAATGGATTCCTCACCAATGAAGTAGGATAACACTCCCGCTGTAGGTGTCAGTTTTTCCTGAAGCGCCGCGACAGAGATATCCGCCTGTCGGTATTTCAGGTTGAAGTAGTTGGGGTATTCCTTCTCCAGGCTGGTGATGAATGTGCGGTAGGATTGCCGGGTTTCGAACAGCGCATTTTGCAGGGAGCCCAGTCTGGACTCATCCTTCGTGTTAGCCAGAAGCTGTTCCAGCAGGCTGATTTCCGTTTTCAGGCTGTCTTCCAGTGTGAGCAGGTGGTTGGGGATCCCGGCAAATGCTTTGGCTTTGGTTTCATTGATAGCTTCCAGCAGCACCGCTGATTTACTGCGCTCACAAAAGGTAAAGGCGATCTCCCGAAAGTACTTTTTCTGAAAGGTCTTATCACTCAAATACAGGGCCGTTCGGATGCCGTCATCATACACATCTGCCGCAATGCTCCCTATCCTGATCTTATCCCCTTCGGTGAGTCGCTTTTGCCTGATCTGGCTGATCAGGTCATCGCATTTCAGGTAGGTGCTTAGTGCGCTTTTGATATCCGAAGGTTTGAGCGTTTTTCCGAAATGAAGGGCTTCCAGGGCCTGTGCTTTGTACTGCAGGGATGAGAGGAGAATGTCGGCATTGAAGTAGTCCTGCAGCTCCGGCAAATCATACAGGGAGGTGTACTCCTGATTTTGCAGGTTGGCATAGATGGATTTCTGAAAACTCTCTACCGCTTCTTTGTAGTTTTCTTGTTTGAGCTGGACAGAACCAATCAGGTAGAAGGTGTTGGCTACCTCAGGATGCTTGACTCCATAGAGGCGAATGTACTGCTGCAGTGCTTCCTGCTGAGTCAGTAGTGCTTTATGATAATCCCCCTGGGCCTCCAATATGCGACCCCTGTTGGATAATGTAAAGGCCTTGTTGGGATGGTCACCGGAGTAATGACTGTCCCAGATATTCATGGTAAGGTCAAGGTAGGTGAGGGCCTCCCCGAAATTGTTTTGGGCACTGTTGGCAAAGGCCAGGTTCCCGTAACAAAGGGCTACGCTGGGATGATTTTTTCCGTATGCTGCCTGATAGATTTTCAGGGCATTATTAAAATTGATGACGGCTTGCAGGAAGTCATCTTCGAGGTAAATCAGTCCCAGATTCAGGTACGAATCAGCCAGAAGAGGATCTTCCCCCTTGAGGCGGGCTTTTCTGATCTTCAGTGCCCTTTCGTGGTAGCTTTTGGCGGTTTCCTTGTTCTTGTTGTTCCAGTAGACCACCCCGAGATCGTTGTAGCATTCTGCGGCGGAAAGGTCTGTAGGGTCTGGCAGAGACTGTTCTGCACTGGTCAGTGTTTCCATGGCCAGGTCATTGCGCCCAGCTTTGAGGTAGGCCTCGCCCAGCAGTAGTTGTGCCCGTAGCTGAAGCACCTTCTCCTGTGGCAATACGTCTGTGATATACTCTAGTGTGTTTCGGGCCTGACTCATGCATTGGTTGAGCGCGCCTGTTTCCAGGTGACATTCGGCCATCTTGAGGTTGCACAAGGCGTACTGGTCCAGGGTTTGCTGCTGCTGAAATCCAACACTTGCTGCCTGGTAGCTTTCAAAAGCCCGGATGTATTGCCCTTGTTGGAAATAGTTTTCTCCTGATAAAAAAAGGTCTTGCTGAGCTGCAGTGAGCAGTGTGGTCAGGAGGAAAGTGACGGTTAGGATTCTTTTCATCATTTAAAATCGATAGACGTAGCTGAAGCTGAATACATTGTGTCTGGTGAGCCCATCCGGGTTTACCTCGCGATCCATGAATTTCTGTCCGTAGATCAATTTTACGCTGTTATTGATATTGAACTGGTAACCAACATTGGCCAGCATATTGAAAGCCAAACCGGTGGTTCCGTTCAGTTTTTCGCGCTTATCTTCATTGAAGTTGTAGACCTCATCTTTGGTGATCCGGTAGATAGCCAATGCCCCGATCCCAAAATTGAAGTTGATAAACCTGAAGTTTCTTTCGGCTCTCAGCATCACATCGGTGCCTCTTTTGAGGTCGTTGGCGAGGTTGTATTTTCGGATATAGCTAGGATCCGGGTAGTCTGGCCATTTCCCCCACCTGAAGTCATTTTCGTTTTGATGAATGAGCGGACGCTGGATTCCGGTGGCGAACAGCCACTTTTCATTGATATAGGAAGCTCCGGCCACAGCGTCGTAAGATCCCAGACTGACCTGATAGTACATGGGCAGGTCACCGCTGCCAAATTCTGAATGATTGTTTTCGATATCTGATTTTCCCGAGGGGATTTTCCCGCCAAGGGTAATGCCTACAGTGCTGCCATTGGCCAGGCGGATGGACCTGGAGGCACTGATGGAGAGGTCGCCCAGTCCCTGAGTCTCTCCCAGGCTACCGGTCACCATCTGGTAGGGCACTTTCACCTGTATGGCGTAGTAGTCGTTGATCCCAAAGGTCATGTCTGAGGTAAAGACCGTGATGACAGGGGTGAGGAGGGAGGTACCTCGGTAGTAGTTCAGCTCCAGCGACCTCAGTTTGAAGTTGACCTTTTTGCTATAGGCCTGGTCTGGCTTCATGGCTCCCATGGTACAGAATCCCGCATCGCTGCATCCCTGGGCATGAGAGAGGTAGGCGCTAAAGATGATTAAGGCGGTGATGAAATGGCGCATAATTTATTTGTTTGTGGGAAAAACAACCTTCCGAAGCAAACCCTGTATGACGAATGTATCTAAAACAGGGCTTAAAAAAGTGCAAGCCAAAGTTAGAATTTTTTAATTTTTTTTCATAGCCCGTTAAACCATCCTTCCCATGTGCTGTCAAAGGGTACGAAATCAATTTAGAAATCAAAAGAATAGTATCATGAAGAAGTTATCATTTTTAGTGAGCGTTTTGTCAGCCTTGTTTTTTGCCCTGCTCTTTACTGCCTGCCAGGACGATTCAGGGGCAATGGAAAGTAGCACCCTTTCGGAGACTGCTTCGGTGAGTGTAACCTCAGAGGCTGCGGTGGCCTCCAGTATGGAGGATGTGGATCTACTGGCTGATGCCGGGATGGAGTTGTTTGCTACTTCTGGACGGGGACTTAGGGATCATTTGCTGGAGTGTGCTGAGATAGCACACGATACCGCCAGCCATGTGATCACCATAGATTTTGGAGATGGCTGTGAAGACCGGTTTGGAACCTGGAGAAGTGGTAAAATCGTGATTGAGTACAATGAGCGGAAGTATGTACCCGGCGCTTATCGAATTGTCACTTTTGAAGACTTCTTTCTGGACAGTGTGCAGGTGGAGGGTACACGTACCATTACCAACGTGACGGATACTTCCGGTACAGGGATTGCTTTTGAAACATCATTGGTGGGAGGTAAACTGACCTTTCCTGATGGGAGCACCATCACCCGCGAAGCGGAGCACCTGCGAACGCTATATGTAGGCGAAGAAAGAGAAGATAACTACGCTTCACTATCTGGCAGTGCCAGCGGTACCCTTCAAAATGGAAATACCTACAGCTCCACCATCATGGAGGACCTGATCTTCAAAAGAGGCTGCAAAGCAACTGGTGTACACATCCCGGTGGCGGGTGTGCTGGAGATCGTGTCAGGAGATAACACAGTGGTGATTGACTATGGTGATGGTGAATGTGATAACCTGGCGGAGGTGACCACCAATGGTGAAACCGAAACCATAGAGGTAGAACCCCGGGGCAGAAGACGACCTCACAAAAGAGGGTAATTGTTAGCGTTGAGTTTTTTATCAGGTAGGTGGGGTCGCGTCTGGGATGCGGCCCCTATTTTTTTTCCTCGAAGTTGACCATCCAGTTGATGCCAAATTTGTCCGTGAACATTCCAAAATATGCGCCCCAAAAGGAGTGATGGATTGGCGTAGTTACCTGCCCGCCTTTAGAGAGTGCATTAAATAGAGTATCAGCCTCCTGCTTACTTTCAGGGGTAATTGAGACAGAGAAATTATTTCCCTGAATAAACGTGGGTGCCCAGTCCCCACCTATGTCACTTCCCATGAGAATGGAAGTGCCTATAGGCAAGCTAACGTGCATGATCTTGTTTTTATCTCCCTCAGGAACGCTGTAATCATCGCTTTCGGGCATTTCCCCAAACCGGCCTATGTAGTTGAACTCTCCTCCAAAGACTGATTTATAAAAATTGAAAGCTTCTTCGCAAGTCCCGTTAAAGTTTAGGTAAGTGTTTGTGGTGGCCATCTTTTTTTATTTTAAAGGGAGCCATTTTTTCCACATTCTCCAAATTTTTAGACTTATGAACCAAGAACGGTGCGAATCAGTGTCCTCTTATCAGAGGTCATACAGAGAGACAGGTTTTTCATTTTTCTCTATTTACAGGTCACTGATTGTTTGGGTGCGGTTTTCCTGTTTCGATGATCATCCCATCATCGCTTGTAAAAGATGTAATCGGTAACGATGGGTTCTATGCCTTGCTGCCGGAGGTCGGAGATGATCTGACCCCTGTGATGGGTGGTGTGATTGCTCACGTGAAACAGTATTTCCTGAATGGTATTCTCAAATTCGCTGCCGCTGGAGTTGCGGTAGGAGATGGCTTTGCTTAGGTCAGCATCGGCAATGATTTGCAAAGTGCGCAGGTGGTTGGACTGGTCATAGGCCTTGCACGTTTCCAAAGAGTGGAGCTCATGTACTCCCAGAGGTTTTTCAGGCACTACTCTGGCATTCCATATCTGGTGGGCGTTGATCACATGCGAAAAGAGGGGGGTGGTTCGGGCACTGATTCGCTCCTGCTCCCTGATGAGTAGGTCCACCAGTTGCTGATTGAAATGGTGGTGGTACTCAAAGATGTCTTTGAAGAAAGCTTTCATGGCTCTTTGTACGACAAGCGGGGATCATGAGTTGGGGGCTTCCTTAAACTCTCCAAAGTGCCAGAGTACCCCTGAAGGGTCGTGCATAAAGAGCTCCCGACCCCAGACCTCATTTCTGATCTCAGAAAACCGCACCGAGTGAAACTTCGCAGGCAGGTTTTTCTTCAGGAGCGTCTCCCGGCACCGGTCCAGGTCGTCCACTTCCAGAAAGAGCATGGAGTTGTTGATCCACTCTTTGGCATAGTAGTCCTGCAGGTAAAATGCCAGCTTGTCGTTGACTTTGAACAGGCTCATGCTAGCATCAATCACCACCTCCTCAAAGCCCAGGAGGGAATAAAATTGTCTGGATTCTTCAAAGACCCGGGCCCCTATAAAAGCGCGGATGGATTTGGCCTGGTAGGTCATGTTATTGAATGGAGGTTACGGGGTGCGGTTCATGTGTGAGACTTGTCGTGTTTTTAAAGTTGTCTAAAATAGCTGAGTTTTTCAAATGCCGGACTTGGTTGTTATTCCATTCTTAACCTTACTGCTGTTGGATAACTTTCCCGGCAATCTTCTGCAATTATTGTGAAGAATAAGATTGGAATAGATTCTGAGATATAGTTGGACAAATCGAAGTGAAAATTGTCTTCATCAGTCTCAATGAGTTCATAGAAATCTCCAAAAAGATCTTCAACTAGTATATAGTATTTCTCTTGGTATTTCTCATCAGGATTTGTCCAGTTGACCTGTACTGATTTCCGTTCGTTTGTGTTAACAACGGAAAATGTATTGTTATACGTTTCACTAACTGTTGAATCCTTTTCAATTTCTATTCTGCCCGATAGTTTATGGGCATTATGACTTACTGGGACGATCTCATAGGGAAATTGGCAGTCCTCAAGTCCCAATGACTTTAATTGATTCAATATGCGATCATGTTCTTGATATCTTTCAAGATGTTTTTGATACTCCACACCTATCTCATACATTCCCTCATCGAGTTTCATTGGTTTTGAGGATGCCCCACTGACGGTGAGAAAGCCGTGCCGTTTAATTAAAACTTTATCAGAGTATCTAAGTACGTCTCCCTTTTTAATCCTTTTGTCATAAAGGAATGCCTTTTTTGACATTACAATATGAAGTTCCTGAGCATTGGCAAGCGCACATAGTGTAAACTGAAGGAGAACAATGAGCAGTATTCGCATATAAACTCGATCAGCAAAAGTGTGGATGTTCCGAGATCCGCTGATGGAAAACTAAACTAGCAAAGCTGCGCCACCCACACAACTGTTTCTTTGAAATACTGTGTTGTGAAAGTCAAGATCCAGAACCTCAGACGAGCGGTGAACTTCCAGAATGGGCAGAGTAGAGTTGCACTGAAATCGGCCAGAAGGCACTCCCGAGAGCTATCGGGAGACATATAACCGATCAGCGATTTCTACGCCTTATGCAAGTTGGCCCTTATAATTTTCTTCATATTTCTGATTTTTTCTAACGCAAGCAAAGACGCGATGGATAATTTTATTTCTAACTGCATTTATGACTGCCATTTTATTCTTTCCTTCATCAAC